>CAYNYF010000060.1:9132-26728 GCA_964401385.1 uncultured Planctomycetaceae bacterium
CGGCCTCAAGCGTCGGCCCGTTCAACCGGGCGTCAGCCTCTTCTGTACTGCTGCCGCCTCTCCTGCTCACCTGCTCTATGAAAAACGCCCGGACGCACGCAGGGCGTCCGAGCAGTTGAACAGTGGAGCAGGAGACCGCAGGTGAGCGGACATGGCGGCCTCAAGCGTCGGCCCGTTCAACCGGGCGTCAGCCTCTTCTGTACTGCTGCCCCCTCTCCTGCTCACCTGCTCTATGAAAAACGCCCGCACCAGCGGGCGTTTTTCATGGGCCGTAGTGGACTTGAACCACTGACCTCCTGCGTGTCGAGCAGGCGCTCTATCCAACTGAGCTAACGGCCCGTCGGAAACCCGACCTGGCGGAGTCTACGCCATCCGCCCGGGGCTGTCAACCCGCCTGGCCGCGGCCACGCGCGCTCCAATTGGCGAAGACGACGCGGGCCGGGAGCGATCCGGCACGGCCCGCGCCGGCCGGCTGCCGCCAGGGAGGTCTTGACATTGAGCGGGCCCTGTCGTAGGCAAAGGCCTCACGCGATCGGCTTGCGGATGCACTGTCCGATCATCGGCGGAGGTACGCTTTGAAAGTCTTTGTGGTTAATTGCGGTAGCAGTTCGATCAAGTATCAATTGTTCGACATGGCGGACGAGTCCGTTCTGGCCAAGGGCCTGCTGGAGAGGGTCGGGCGGGCAGACGCCGTCCTGCACCATTCGGCCGCGGGGGAAGCCCACGAGCGGCAAGTCCGGGCGCCGGACCACGCGGCCGGGCTGAAGCTCATCCTGGAGGTGCTGGTGGACGCGGACACCGGCGTGCTGGGGAGCGTCGACGAGATCGACGGCGTGGGCCACCGCGTGGTCCACGGCGGCGAGCAGGCCCGGGAGAGTACCGTGATCGACGAGCCGGTGCTGAAGCTGATCCGTGCCAACGCCGAGTTGGCCCCGCTGCACAATCCGCCCAACCTGGCCGGCGTCGCCGCCGCCATGTCCGCCATGCCGAAAACGCCCCAGGTGGCGGTCTTTGACACCGCCTTTCTGTCGGCCCTGCCGCCGCACGCCTTCCGCTACGCCGTGCCCGAGCAGTGGTACAGCCGCTACCACGTGCGGCGCTACGGCTTCCACGGTACCAGCCACCGCTACGTCACGCTGCGGGCGGCCGAGCTGCTGGGGAAGGGCCTCGACGAAGTGAACCTGATCACCGTCCATCTGGGCAACGGCTGCTCCATGACGGCCGTCGCCGCCGGAAAGGCCGTCGATCACTCCATGGGGCTGACGCCCCTGGAAGGGCTGGTGATGGGCACGCGGTCGGGGGACATCGACCCGGCCGTGATATTCCACATGGCCCGCAACGCCGGGCAGTCCCTGGAGCAACTGGACGCGGCCCTGAACACGCAGTCGGGGCTGCTGGGCGTCTCGGGTCTGAGTAACGACATGCGCGACCTGCTGGCCGCGGCCGAGAAAGGCAACCGGCGGGCCGCGCTGGCCGTCGAGCTGTTCGTCTACCGGGTGGTCAAGTACGTCGGGGCGTACTACACCATCCTGCCCGGCTGTGACGCGGTGGTGCTCACCGGCGGCATCGGCGAGAACGCCGCCCCCGTCCGAAGTCGGATCTGCCGCGGCCTGGTCCGGCTGGGCGCCGTGGTCGATGAAGCCCGCAACCGGGCCACCGTCGGCGGCAAGGCCGGTCCGATCACCACCGACGGGTCGGCCCTGAGCGTGTGGGTCATCCCCACCGACGAGGAGCTGATGATCGCCCGCGACACGCGCGACGTCATATCCCGGCGCGAATGATTTTTCATTGCCAAACCCCTGGCGGCCGGATATAAGGATGCAGCGGCAAAACCTCTCCTGGGACCGGATAGGAGGCATTGTCATGCACACGGAAGTAAAGGTCGGTCTGGTCATTGCTCTCGTCCTGGTGGTTGTGGGGCTGTGGTTCTTCGTCTTTCGCGGCGAAGGCGACCAGCAGCCCGCGGAGAAGTCTCCCGAGCAGGCGGCCCAGCAGCCGGAGCAGGGCGAGCCGAGAATGACCGTGGTGCAGCAGCCTCGCCAAGAACCGGCCGAGGCGGCGGGCCAAGAGGCCGCCCCTGCCGCGTCTGGCTCGGAGGCCGCGGAGGTGCCCCTCACCTACTCATCTGGGGTCGCCGCCGGAACGCCCGCCGAACCTCCGGCGGAGACCGCTGCCGCCGAGGAACCGCCGGCCTGGTGGGAAACCGCCCCTCCGCCCAGCCGGGTGACGCCGACGAGGACGGAGGCGCCGTCCACCCCGGCCGTGGCAGCCTGGACGCCGGCGACCTCTCAAGAGCGGACCTACCGCGTGAAGAGCGGCGATACGTACTGGGGCATTGCCAAGTCCGAGTACGGCGACGCGGCGCTGTACAAGCTGCTGGTGGCGGCCAATCCGAACATCCCGCCCAAGTCGCTGGCGGCGGGAATGACGGTCAAGATCCCGTCCCGTCCGGAGAAAAAGGCCACTGTGGCGGCGGCCGGGATCGCGGCTCAGGGGACTACCGTGGTCGATGCCGACGCAGGCAGGCGCTATTACGTCGTCAAGAAAGGCGACAACGGCTTCTGGGGCGTCTCCCTGGCGGCGTTCAACACGCACAAGCGCTGGAAAGAGATCGAAGCCCTCAACCCCGGCGTGAACGCCCGCTCGCTGAAGCCCGGCCAGAAGCTGCTGCTGCCGGAAGGTGCGGTGGCGGCGACGGCGGAGCGGCCGGCCGGGAGGACCGCCCCGGCCCGCCTGGCGGCCGCGAAGACCCCGCGGGACTGGTCCGGCAGTGGGGCACCGTCCCGCAAGACTCTTCCGGACGGCCGGCTATTCGATTGAGGCGGCGCCAATCTGACGGCGGATGCTCGCTGGTCGGCAGGTGACAGCACGGAACTGGCCGTGGCGGCCGTGAAGGTCGCCGCGCCTGGGATGGCAGGCCGGTAACGCGTGCAGCCTGGCAAACACAACGTCCACATCGGGACCAGCGGCTGGTCCTACGACGACTGGTGCGGCATCGTATACCCGGACCGCGGGGGCTTTGACCGGCTGGCGTACCTGGCCGGGTATTTCGACACCTTCGAGGTCAATTCCAGCTTCTACCGCCCGCCCGCCGCCGGCATGGCCGCAAGCTGGCTGCGGCGAACGCCCGAGCACGTGGACTTCGCCCTGAAGCTGCACCGGCGGTTCACCCACGAGCGGGGCCAGCCGTACACCCGTTCGGAGGTCGACACGTTTCGCCGCGGAATCGATCCGATCTTCCAGGCCGGCCGGCTCGCCGCGGTGCTGGCGCAGTTCCCGTGGAGTTTCCGCTTCGACGAGCAGGCCCGGTTCTGGCTGGAGCAACTGGCCCGCGATTTCCGGCGCTACCCGATGGTCGTGGAGGTTCGCCACGCCGGCTGGATGGCAGTCGAGGCGGTGGACTTCCTCCGGGACCGGAAGCTCAACATCGCCGCCATCGACCAGCCCGAGCTGCCGGGCAACCTGCCGGCGGTGCTGGAGCCGACCGGCCCCATGGGCTACGTCCGGCTGCACGGCCGGAACAAGGAGCAGTGGTTCGCCTCGGTCAGGTCCGCCCAGCGCACCGAGGCCGGGCGCCGCGCCGCCCGCAACGCCCGCTATGACTACCTCTACACCCCCGCCGAGCTGGCCGAATGGGCCGGGCGGATCGTCGAGCTTGCCGGCAAGACCGAGCGCACGTACGTCTTCGCCAACAATCACTTCGGCGGCCAGGCGCCCGCCAACGCCCTGCAACTGAAGGCCATGCTCGCCCGGGAGAAGGTGCCGGTGCCCGAGCTGATGATCGGGGCGTTCGGCTTTCTGGCCGAAATCGCCCGGACGACGCAGCGGCAGGGCAGGCTGTTCTGACGGGCCGGCCCCCGGGGCGGGGCGGGGGCGCCCGAAAGCCGTCCGGCGTTTTTGAGGGAACCGGGAGGCCCTCTCGAGCGTCAAACTCATCGGATGACCAAGTTCCGGATGCAAGGTTAAGGAGAACGGAAATGCAGGGGAAAACGACTGTTTGCTGGATCGTGGCGGTGCTGCTGCTGGCCGGTCAGCTTGCCCTCGGCGACGGCATGATCGTGCCCGTCCGACCGGACCTGCGGGTGCGCGGGTCCTGGTCGGTGAAGTACCATCACGTCAGCTTCACCGTCCGCGACCAGGTGGCCGCGGTCACCATCGACCAGGAATTCGTCAACGACGGCAAGGGAATGATCGAGGTGGAGTACCTCTTTCCCATTCCTCCCGGCGCCGCCATCAAGGGCATGACCCTGATCGTCGACGGCAAGGAGTTCCGCGGCAAGCTGATGAAGGCCGACGAGGCGCGCAGGATCTACGAGGAGATCGTCCGCCGGAAGAAGGATCCGGCCCTGCTGGAGTACGCCGGCTTCGGGCTGTACCGCACGCGGGCCTTCCCCCTCCAGCCGGGCAAGCCCTGCAAGGTCGTGGTCAACTACTCCGACGTGTGCAAGAAGGACCGCGACCTGGTGGAGGTGTGGTATCCGCTGAACACGGAGAAATTCTCGGCCAGGAAGATCGAGTCGGTGGAGGTCAAGGTTGACATCAAGTCCAAGGCGGACATCACGGCCGTGTACTCGCCCACCCACGACCTGAAGGTGGAGCGCAAGGACGCCCGCCACGTCATCGCCACCTACGCCGAGAAGGGCGCGCTGCCGACGACGGACTTTCAGGTGTTCTACAAGGCCGCCAACGAGGACGTCGGGGCGACGCTGCTGACGCATCAGGGCGACCCCAAGAAGGACGGCTACTTCCTCATGCTGGTCAGCCCCAACCCGCGGGCGGCCGAGAAGGGCGCCGTTCCCAAGGACGTGGTGATCGTCTTCGACCACAGCGGGTCGATGTCCGGCAAGAAGCTCGACCAGGCCAAGCAGGCCGTGCGGCACGTCCTCAAGAACCTCAACACGGAGGACCGCTTCAGCGTCGTCGCCTACAACGACGCCGTCGAGCCGTTCTTCAGCGGCATGGAGGCGGTCTCCGAGTCCAGGATCTCCGAGGCCCTCGACCGGCTGGACCGCGTCGATGCCGGCGGCGGCACCAACATCGACGAGGCGCTGACGACGGCCATGAAAATGCTCCGCGGCTCGAAGCGCCCGGGCTACGTCATCTTCATGACCGACGGTCTGCCCACCGTCGGCAAGACCCAGGAAAAGGACATCCTCGCCGACACGAAGTCGGCCAACGACACCGGCGCCAGGCTGTTCGCCTTCGGCGTCGGCTACGACGTCAACGTCCGGCTGCTGGACCGGCTGGTCCGCGACCACCGCGGCCGCAGCGACTACGTCAAGCCCAAGGAGCCCATCGAGGCGAAGATTTCCTCTCTGTACGCCAAGATCAAGAACCCCGTCATGACGGACCTGAAGGTCACGATCGACGGCCTCAACCTGCGCGACATGTACCCGCGCGACGTGGGCGACCTGTTCGACGGGGACCAGATCCTGCTGGTCGGGCGCTACCGCGCCGAGGACGTGAAAAAGCTCAAGAAGGCCGAGGGCACCTACCACAGCAACCTTCTCATCCGCGGCAGCTACCGCGGCGCCGACCGGGCGTTTGAATACCCGGTCACGATCAATCCCTCCGGCCGGGACTCCCGCTTCGTCTTCGTCGAGCAACTCTGGGCCGTCCGCCGCGTCGGCTACCTGCTGGATCAGATCCAACTGCACGGGGAGTCCAAGGAGGTCGTCGACGAGCTGGTCCGCCTCAGCCGCGACTACGGCATCATGACCCCGTATACCAGCTTCCTGGCCGATGAGCGGACCGCTCTGGCCGACAGTGGGAGGTTGCGCGCGGCCGGCGAGGTTTACGCGCGGCGCCTCAGACGCGACATCTCCGGTGCTCGGGGGCAGGTCGCGGCCAAGAACCGGCAGGTGTTGAACCTAGCCTTCAAGGCCCCGGCCAACTCCGCTCCCGGCGGCGGGTCCTATGTCTACGGTGCCGACAGCGCCAAGAGCTACGAGGCCGGCGAGAAGAAGGTCGTCGAAAGCGTTCGCCAGGTCGGCAACCAGGCCCTGTACCGGCGCAAGGGCAACGTCTGGGTCACGCCGGCCACGGCCAAGCTCGACCTGAAAAAGGACGCCGCCAAAATCGTTCAGATCCAGCGGTTCAGCAAGGAATACTTCGAGCTGGTCGGGCGGAACACCGTTCTGGAAAACCAGGTCCTGGCCAGCCAGCAGCCCGACGAGGAATTGCTGATCAGCCTCCGTGGGCAGGTCTACCAGGTGCGGTAGCGCCTGTCCTCAGTTCTCAAGGCGCAGCGGCTTGGGCACGGACCGCCCGCCGCTGCGCCTGCTTTTATGGGCGCGATCGGGGGCTATGGGCCAAGCTACGGCTTTTGTAGAAGTTCGGCGCTGGCCGGGTCCAGGCGCAGGGCGTAGGCGTCGCCGCGGTAGGTGATCACGTAGATGAGCTTCCGCCTGGCGTCGTAGCACCATCCCTGGCTGTGAACGGGCTCGCGCGGGCCGCCGCCGGCCTCCAGCAGGAAGTACCCGTTCTTGGCGCAGTCGTAGATTCGCAGGTAAGGCTTGGCCGCCTTCTTGCCCGGCACGACGTACGGCTCGGCGAAGACCACCCAATCGGCGTGGTCGACGTAGACCATCTCCCGGGTGTTGTGGATTTTGCCCAGCTCGGCGCCAGCGGGCATGATCTTCTCGAGCTTCCCCGTCTTGAAATCGAAGGTGGTCAGCCGGCCGTCGCCCGCCTTCATGTAGCCGCCGCCCCAGCCCAGCAGCAGGCGGTCGCGCCTGGCGTCGTAGGTCATGCCCTCCGAATCGCAGTAGGGCAGGTAGAGCTTTCCCCTCGGCTTCAGGTCGGTCCAGCCCTTGCCTATCTCGAACAGCCACAGGCTGACGCGCTCGGCGCCGGCCGCGCGGGCCCAGACCACCGCCCCGCGCGGGGTGCCTTCCATCACCGTGGCGCTCCAGGCGTATCGGAACGGCCGGGACATTGGCCCGGTCCTCAACCAGTCCATCCGCACCGCGTCGTAAAGGAATCCGCTGGCGGTGACCAGCAGCTTTGCCTTGGGGTCGTAGGCGTACGTGTTGTAGGCGTGGGGGCCGACCCACGGGCGGTTCAGCACCGACGAGCCGAAGCCCCCGCCGCCGTTGGCGCTGTAGGGCTCGTCGGCGTCGTAGCCCTCGACCATCCGCCCCGAGACCGGCGAGTAGTGGATCACGGTGCTGGCCGAGCGGACGCAGTGCCCGCCGCCCCAGAGAAGGATCTGGTCGTTGTCGCCGTCCCACACGGCCGTGCCCCAGTCCCGCTGCCGGCAGCCGTAGGCCACGTTCCGTGGCGGCGGCGGCAGCTTGACCCAGCGGTTGGCCGGCAGGGCGTCCAGAGCGGTGTCCTTGGGCCGCTCGGGCACCTCGCAGTAGGAGGCGAGGAATCGCTCCGTGCGATACAGCCGCTGGTTCGGCCGCTTGCCGAGTCTCTCGCGCCTGGACGCATCGCGCTTGGCCGGGTCCGGCTTCAGCATCCAGGTGGAACTCTTGCCCCGCCCGGAGCCGGGCGCCGCGAGGACGAGCCAGCCGTCGGAAGTCGCCGCCAGCGCCGGCGGGTTGTAGTGCTGCCGGGCGTAGCCGTAGAAGCCCGGTGCCGCGGGCGGGAGGGTATCCTCGCCCTTCTTCTCCCTCCAGGCGGCCAGCAGGTCCCACCGGTCGGCCTTGACGTCGTACGTCCAGAGCTGCCGCGGCTCGACGGCCTTCCACGGGCGGGTGCCGTACCAGTTGTCGTTGGACTGGACGTAGCCGCCGTACAGGACGACCTTCCCCGTCCCCGACAGCGAAACCAGGGCGTGGCCGGCGCGGGGGCTGGGGGCCAGCTCCGGCGACGCCCGCCGCCAGGACCCCCTGGCCAGGTCCAGCACCCAGGTGTCGTTGGTCAGGTAGTCTTCGTGGTCGCCGCCGAAGAGCAGGAATACTTTATTGGTCTCGTCGAAGGCCAGCGGCGAGTTCCGCCGCGCCGGCGGCACGGGGTATTGCCGCTCGGCCAATTCCTCGACGTTTCGCTGCAAGGCCCGCTCGGTCGAGAGGGCCTGGAGGGTTTTCCGGGCCGTCACCAGGTCGGTGATCTTCTTGATCTGGCCGGCGAAGCGGGACATGCCGGGCATCTTGCCGACGCTGCGGCAGCGCGAAAGCAGGCGGCCGATCTCGTCCGCGGCGCCGACGCCCTTGGGGTCGCGGTACCACGCCAGTCGCGTTCGCCCGGCCAGGTCGATGATCGCCTCGACCGCGACCACCAGCCGGCGGTGCTCGGCGACAGTGCTCTCCTCCGGAAGCGGCAGCCGGCTCCACTTGCCGGCCTCCAGGTTCAGGATCACCGTGCGCGTCCAGCCGAGGTTGTCGGAACTCTTGTCGGCCCCGACCACCACCAGCTTCCGGCCTTCGGGATCAATCGCCAGTGCATGCCAGCTCGTTTCCGCCAGGGCCGCGACCGGGCCGTGGGCCTTCCATTTTCCGCCGTCCAGGTCGAAGGTGTACAGCAGCCCCTCGGACAGGCAGTACAGCTTCCGGCCCTTCGGGTCGTAGGCGGCCTGGTAATACACGTGGATGCCGCGCTTGGCCGGCGGCCTGGCCGTGGAAAACTCGCTCCACTGCCGGCCGGCCGGGTCGAAGGCCTGCATGTAGGCCATCTCGGCGCGGAATTCGCCGCCGAAGTAGAACATCCGCCTGCCTTCCTCGACGGCCAGCAGGATTGCGCCGCTGTGCTGCCCGGTCTGGCCCTCGGCGATTCTGACCCAGCGATTGGAGGGCGCCTCTTCAGCTCCCTCAGCGGCGGCTGCCCATGCGGCCGCGAGCAGCGCCGCCGCGACGAATTTCCATCCGGTTGAGTTCAGCTTGTCGGCTTCTTTCATCGCATTTCTCCGGTCTGGTAGCTGCCGGCGCCGAAAGTGCACCATCAGGAGCTTGCCCGCCCAGGCGGTCGCAGCCTTCGCCGCGGAGAAGCGCTTCCACGCGCTGCCGCGGAGTTATGGCCGATATCGTATGGACAAGTCTTAATGCGACAGATTGGCGCCGCGCAGCCACACCGCCGGCGCGGCTTGCCATTACCCCTTGGGGGCAAGCAGCGTGCGCAAACGAGCGGCGACCGCGGCGTCGATGGTTCCCTTCCGCACGGCCAGTTCCACGGCGCGGGCGCCCAGCAGCTTGTAGATTTTGCCCAGGTCGGCGTCGGCGGTTGCCACTTCGCGGAGCTGCCTGGCGATCAGCTCCTCGTCGCCGCGGGCGATGGGGCCGGTCAGCGCCCGCGCCGGGCCCTCGGCCATCACGTTGTGCGCGGTCGCCCGCACCAGCGGGGCCAGGGCGGCCAGGGCGTCGGCCCGGCGGATGCCGGCGTGCTCGGCCGCGGTCAGCGACGCGTCCAGCAGGGCGGCCAGGTAGTTGGACGCGAACACGGCCGCGGCGTGATACAGCAGCTTGCCGGACGACGGCATGCGGACCGGCTTGCCGCCGACGGCCTCGGCAAAGGCCATCAGGGCCGCCACCGCTGCATCGTCGCCCTCGCAGAAGCAGTAGGTCCCGGGGAATTTTTCAAGCGAGGCGGCGACGTTGGGAAAGGTTTGCAGCGGGTGCATCGACCCGACGGCCGCGGCGCAGCACTCGCGGGCCGGGGCGAGCACGTCGCTGGAGATCGCCCCGGCGCAGTGGGCGACGATCGCCCCGCGCGCGAAGGCTCCGACCGATGCCAGCTCGCGGCAGACGCACTCGATCGCGTCGTCGGAGATCGTGAGCAGGACGAGCCCGCCGGCGGGGGAGATCTGATCGCTCTTTCCGGCGCGGACGCCGGGGCCGATCGCCTCGGCGGCGGCGCGAGCCCTGGCCTCGTCACGGCCGGCGATGCCCACCACCCGGTAGCCGGCGCGAGCGGCGAGAATTCCCAGCGTCGTGCCCACGACACCGGGGCCGACGATCGCGATGTGCGGCCTTTCGTTCACATGAGGAAGGATAGGAGCAAACCCGGAGATTGGCAACAGGGCGGCGGCCTGCCCGTCGCCGCCGCGGGCGCTGGCGGCTTATTTCAGCGGGCCCAGGCCGTGGGACTTGCGAATGGCCTGGGCGGCGGCGTACAGGTGGCGGTCGTCCTTCAGCACCGAAGTGAGGTTGCTGGTCGTGATCCCCAGCGCCCCAGCCGCGGCCGCCAGCCGGCCCTGGTGGGCCGCCAGCAGGTCCAGCAGGCACTGGGCCACCGGCCAGAACCTCCGGTCCTTCCTGCCGACCTGAAGCCGCTTGGCCGCCCCGGGCGGGCCTTTGCCCGGCGTGAACAGACACGACCGCAGCGCCTCCGGCGGCGCGTACTTTTCGGGATCGACCGGCCGGCGGAGCTGGCAGGCGATCTTGATCCGGAGCCGCTTCAGCGCCGTCCGCTTGTTGTCGAGCTGCGAGCGGGAATCGTAGCCCTGGACGGTGATGCCGGTGGGGCGGTGGTGCAGCCGGATGGCCGTGGAGACCTTGTTGCGATGCTGCCCGCCCGGGCCGGAGGACCTGTGGACGTTCACTTCGCACTGCCCCAGCAGCGCCTTCTCGGAAAGGTCAAGGTAGCCCGTCGCCGCTGGCGTGCCGGTGATGTCTGTTTGGGGCTTTGTCATGCCAACCTGCCGCGGGGCGAGCGCCGCCGGCTCGGCCGCGGCGCCGTCGCCGGGCCCGTCCCAACGCGCCCGCCAGGACTCGAACCTGGAACCTGCGGTTTAGAAGACCGCTGCTCTATCCGGTTGAGCTACGGGCGCCGGCACAAGGTATTTCGGCCGCCGGAGGGGCGAGGATTAGGCTTTCGCCCGTGCTGCCGCGGCCCAGGCGACCGCCGGAGACAACTCTAGCCCCGCCCCGCCAAGTGGTCAAGGGCCGCGGCCGCGGAGATGGCGGCGGGCACGGCGGCGCCGGGCAGTGGGCGGGGGGTATTGCTTGCAGGCGGCGGCGCCTCTGGGTATGGTTGCCCGGCGCGTCCGGCCGGCCGGGCGGGAGTTGGTTTGGCAAACGCCCGAAGTCGCCGCGGGGCCGCGTTGGTCGGCGGGTTCGCCCGCGCCGCAGGGCGATACTTATTCTGGCATCTGGAGGATGCAACATGCCCGCAAAGAAGCCGCTGGTCCTGGAGAACCGCTCTCTGCGCGTCGAGGTGGACCGGCGCGACCTGGCCGCCCACGTAACGGTCAAATCGACCGGCGAGACGCTGCGCATGGCCGGGGGGCAACCCGACGACGTGTGGATGGTCGGCCGAGCCGGGGACGAATGGAAAAGCTTCGCCGGCTCGCCGATCAGTCTGCGCAAGACCCGGCCGCAGATGGCCGAGGCCCGGCTGCCCGGGCTGGGGCTGACCGTCCGCATCGCCCTGGACGGCTCGGACGTGGTCTTCGAGGTCGCGCCCGCCAAAGCGGGACGGGCCGGGGCGCCCCGCGACGTGCTATATCCGCGGCATTTCCTGCTTCCCCGCAGGAAGGACGCCTACGCCACGTTCCCCTTCGGCCAGGGCAGTATCATCCCGGCCGACTGGAAGGGCCGCTTTCACCACCGCGAGGGCTATTCCGAGGCCGTCGCCCACTGGCTGGGCGGCTACACCGGCAAGACCGGCTACATCGGCATCGCCGAGACCCCCGACGATTTGTATCAGGCCGTGGACCACCGGGAGGGGTCTCCGGCCAGCGTGTTCTTCCACTGGCTCGGCAGCCTCGGCCGGCTCCGCTACACCCGCCGGGCGCGGTATCACTTCGCCAAGGGGATGGGCTACGTCGCCCAGGCCAAGCGCTACCGCGACTACTGCAAGAAGATCGGCCTGTTCCGGTCCATGGCGGACAAGGCGGCCGAGAACCCCAACGTCCGCCGCCTGATCGGGGCGCCGATCATCTGCGTGCCCATCTGCCACCGCCGCGAGCGGACCATGGAGTACACGGCCACCAAATTCACCGACGCGGCCGGCTACGTGGAAAAGTTCCGCAGGGCCAGCGGCATCCGGAACGCCGTCGTTCACGTGGACGGATGGGGATATTGGGGTTACGACGCGATGCACCCCGACACCATCCCGCCCAACCTGGAGTGCGGCGGCGTGGCGGGCCTTTCGGAAATGTCGGCGCGCGTCAAGAAGGCCGGATACCTCTTCGGCCTGCACGATCAGTACATTGACTTCTTCGCCCACGCGCCGTCGTTCGACGAGAAGCTCTCGATCGTCCTGGAAGACGGCCAGCCGGTGCGCGTAAACCGTTGGTGTGGAGGGCTTTGCGGCCATCTCTGCTACACGCAGATTCCCCGCTTCGTCCGGCGGAACTACTATGAGGGCGTGCGCCGGTCGTACCCGATCTACCACAACTCCCCGTCCATCTGGGAGATGGCCGCCCCGACGGCGTCGTATCTGGACTGCTTCTGCCGCGGGGCGGTGGAGTGCTGGTCGAAGGAGCACCCGATGACCCGCGGCGAGGGCCGCCGGCTGCACAACGAGGTCTTCCAGATCGTCCGCAACGGCGCCGACGGGCAGATGGTGGTGCTGTCGGTGGAGCACCCGCGGGACTACTCCGTTCCGTACCTGGACTTCGGCTGGGGGATCGGGCACCTCATGGCGGACGTTCCCACCACCACCGGGCAGTACCAGACGGCCGCCATCGGACATCCGGCGCCGCTGTGGCACCTGGTCTTTCACGACGCCCTGTGCCTGCCTTCGGGCGGGACGTTCGTCGAGGCGCTGCTGTACGGGCAGGCGCCGTACTTCTGGCTGCGCGGCCGGCCCGTTCCGCCGCGCGAGATCGCCAGGAAGAAGGTGCTGCTGAAACTGCACGAAGACGTGGCCTTTGCGGAAATGACCGGTCATGAGATCCTCAACGCCGACGGCACGGCCCAGAGGTGCACGTTCGCCGGCGGCATCGAGGTGGAGGTGAACAAGAAGACCGGCAGCTACCGCATCCGCGGCGGCAGGGCGGCCACCAAGGGCACGCGAAAGATCACCGGCAGTTCGTACTAATACTACAACGCTACGAAGCCAATATGGCGGCCTCTAAGACATTCATGTGCAAACGGTTATGGTCCTTTCGCTCCCGTCGCTTCAGCCCGAGCAGCCCTCAGAGCCCAGCGACAGCATCGCATGGGCAAGTTCATCCCGTCTGGCATGGGCCAAAGGATGGTCCAGGCGGACGGGATAGCAGACCTTCGTAGCGTTGTAGTACTAAGCGGACCGCAACAATGTTTGAACAGTGGACCTGCCCACCTCCCTGCCCACCTCGGGAAGGCAGGCGGGCGGAAGGCAGGCGGGCGGAAGGCAGGCGGGTCTGCCCACGGTTTTCGCACGTCCCAACGAATGAGAACACGAATGACACGCCTGCCCACCATCTTGCAGGCGGGAATTCTGACGAATTGCACGAATTTGGCAGAGCTGCCTCAGGGAAAAGAGGCCATTCGTGAAATTCGCCGCAATTAGTGTAATTCGTGGTCTCCCGCGCCGGCCGGGCGGGCCCATCCTCGCCTGGTCACACTCTGCCTGCCCACCTGCGGAAGGCAGGCGGGCAAACATTCCCGTGACCAGCTTAGAAAATAGGTAATTTAGAAAGATTTTCTTGGGTCGCCAAACCGGTACTGCACCTCTGCTGCATACGGGATGGCTATAGCTGGCCGCTGTGCTTGTAGAACCGCGTCTGGAGGTCCCTGTTGTAGGAGGTGAAGGCGGCGTCGGGGTCCGGGTCGTTCTCGATGGCCGAGATGGTCATGTACATCTTGGCGTCAAGGTTGTCGAGGTAGTGGATGAAGAACGCCTCGGGGATGGACGGCAGCTTGGGCGCGCCGTACTCGTGCACCCCGTGATGGGAAAGGATGATGTGCTGGAGCAGGTCGCGCAGGGCGGGGGGGAACTGCTCGGAGGTCTCTTCCTCGATCTGCTCGATCTTCTTCTCGACCATCACCGCGCCCATGGTCACGTGTCCGACGAGCTGCCCGCGGTCGGTGTAGCCGAGGCTCACGTCATACGCCAGCTCGTCGGTCTTGCCGATGTCGTGCAGGAAGACGCCCGGCAGCACCAGATCGGCGTTGATCTTGGGATACAGCGGCAGGAGCGCCCTTGCCGCCCGGGCGACGTTGAGCGTGTGCTCCAGCAGCCCGCCCAGGAACGGATGGTGCATCTGCATGGCGGCCGGGGCACGCTTGAACTTCGCCACCAACTCGCGGTCCTCCGCCAGCTTCTTGATCAGCAACCGGATGTGCTTGTCCTTGACGGCCCGCAGGATCTCCAGCAGCTCCGCCCACATCTCCTCCACGTCGTACTCGGTGGCCGGCAGGAAATCGGCCATGGTGACCTTCTCGGCCGCGTACGGCCGGCAGGCGTCCATGATGAGCTGCAAAGTGCCCCGGTACTGCTCGGTGCGCCCCTTGACCTGAAGGAAGCCGGCCACCGGCACCGAGTTGTAGATGCCCTCGGAGACCTGCCACATCCGCGCCGGGATGTTCCCGGTCTTGTCGCACAGGGTGCAGGAGAGGTACAGCGACCCGCTGGTGGTGGTCCGCAGGTCCTTGTCGCGGACGAGGAAGACCTGATCCAGCGTCTCGCCGGGCATGAACTGGTTGATGAACCGCCGCTGGGATTTCATGCTCGGGATTGTACCGCCGCGACGGAACGTTGAAAACGCTCGATTTGCCCGGTATAAGCGGCAACGCAAAGGCAAGAGGCGCAAGCTGACCGGAGCCGGTCCGAGAGGCGGGCAGTTGTCAGCGCGGCCCGTGGTGTTCAGTTCGAGAGGCGTTGCATGCGTTACAGCCAGTTGTTGATTCCTACGGTGAAGGAAGTTCCGGCCGAGGCGGAGATTGCCTCGCATCGGCTGATGATCCGCGCCGGCTTCATCCGCAAGCTGGCCTCCGGCACGTACAGCTACCTGCCGCTGGGCTGGCGGAGCATGCGGAAGATCATCGAGATCGTCCGCGCGGAGATGAACGCGGCCGGGGCCCAGGAAATCATCATGCCCATTGTCCAGCCGGTGGAGTTGTGGCGGCAGACCGGCCGGGATGAGGTGTATCAAGAGATCTGGGGCCAGTTCACCGACCATCACGGCCGGGAAAACGTTCTGGCCCCCACGGCCGAGGAGGTCGTCACCGCGCTGGTCGCCGGCGAGATCAGCTCGTACAGGCAACTGCCGCTGAACCTGTACCAGATCCAAACCAAGTTTCGCGATGAGTTCCGCCCGCAGTACGGCGTCATCCGCAGCCGCGAGTTCCTGATGAAGGACGCCTACAGCTTCGACGTGGACGCAGCCGGGCTGGACGAGTCGTACCGGAAGATGTACGCGGCCTACCGCCGCATCTTCGCCCGCTGCGGGCTGGAATACGTCGTCGTCGAGGCCGAATCCGGCGGCATGGGCGGCACCGACACCGAGGAGTTCATGGTCCCCTGCGGGGTGGGTGACACCATCGTCGCCACCGCCGATGGCAGCTACGCCGCCAACATCGACCGGGCCGAGGTGGACCCGCCGCCCAAGGCCGACGCCGGCGCCGAGCCCGGGCCCCCGGAAGAGGTGCACACGCCCGGTTTCGGCAGCATCGAGGCGGTCTGTAACTTTCTCGGCACCGAGCCGCGGGAGATGATCAAGACGCTGGTGTACTCGGCCGACGGGAAGCCGGCGGTGGCGCTGGTCCGCGGCGATCACGAGAGCAACGAAGCCAAGCTGACACGCGCCGTCGGCGCCGAGCGGTTGGCCCTGGCCGAGCCGGAGATGATCGAGAAGGTCACCGGGGCGGGCGTGGGCTTCGCCGGGCCGATGGGACTGGCGGGGAAGGTCCACAAGCTTATCATCGACCGCGCCGTGGCGGCCATGGCCGTAGGCGTGGCCGGGGCGAACAAGACCGATTATCACGTGCGCAACGTCGTGCCCGGGCGGGACTTCCCGCTGGCCGGCGAGAACGTCCTTCTCGCCGACGTCCGCAACGCCGTCGAGGGTGACACCCACGGCGGCAAGCCGCTGAAGTTCTCCAGCGGCGTCGAGGTCGGCCACGTCTTCAAGCTCGGCCCCAAGTACAGCAAGGTGCTGGGGGCCAACTTCCTGGACGAGAGCGGCGCGGAAAAGCCGTGCCTCATGGGCTGCTACGGCATCGGCATCAATCGCATTCTGGCCATGGCCATCGAGACGGGCCACGACGAGCACGGCTGCATCCTACCGGTGAGCATCGCCCCGTTCGAGGTGATCGTGCTGATCCTGAACAGCGACAACCCCGCGGTCGTGGCCGCCGCCGAGCGCATCCACGACGAGCTGGCTGCCGCCGGCGTGGACGTGCTGCTGGACGACCGCGAGGCCCGGGCGGGGGTGAAGTTCAACGACGCCGACCTGATCGGCATCCCGCTGCGCGTGACCGTCGGGGCCCGCGGGCTGAAGCAGGGAAACGTCGAGATCAAACGGCGGGCGGACGCCAAGCCGACGGCGGTGCCGACCGCCGACGCCGTCGCCGAGACCCGTAAGGTCCTCTCGCAGATGAAGGAAAGGCTTTAGGCGGGGCCGGGCCGGCCCGCCTGCCAGCCGCCGGCCGGCAGGCAAGCAGGCCCGCCGCCGACCTCTAACCCGGGTAGTCCAGTGGCTCGACCGCGCAACAAGCTCGTCGACTATCTTCAGTATCTGGGCCTGCGCGTGTTCGCCATGTTCATGCACATGTTCGACGTGCGGACGAATTACCGCACGGCCCGATGGATCGCCGAGCTGCTCTGGCGGTTCGACCGCCGCCACCGCCGGATCGCCTGCGGCCACCTGCGGCTGAGCTTTCCCGACTGGCCGGAGGAGAGAATCCGCCGCGCCGCCCGCAAGAGCATGCACCACATGGTCTTCCTGGCCGTGGACATGCTGTTCACCCCGCGGCTGATCCGGCTGAATCGTTGGGCCAGGCACGTCCGCCTGCAAAACACGGGCGAGCTGGTCCGCATGCTCCTGGAGCAGGAGACGGGCATGATTCTGCTGACCGGGCACTTCGGCAACTGGGAAATGGTCGGCTACCTGATGGCGATGCTGGGCTTTCCCAGCGTCTCCGTCGCCCGCCCCCTGGATAACGCCTACATCAACGACTACGTCATGGGCGTTCGCGAGAAAACCGGGCAGAGCATCCTGTACAAGAAAGGCGCCACCTACAGCATGTCCGACGTGCTCGAGCGGCGCGGGGCGCTGGGCTTCATCGCCGACCAGGACGCGGGGCGGAAGGGCATGTTCGTGGACTTCTTCGGCCGGCCGGCCAGCACCTACCGCTCCATCGCCCTGATGGCGGCGCGACACCAAGTCCCGGTCGCGGTCGGCTACGGCAAGCGGCTCAGCAACAACTTCAGCTTTGAGATCGGCATCCAGCGGATCATCCACCCCTACGAGTGGCAGGAGAAGCCCGACCCGCAGAGGTGGATCACCCAGGAGTTCACCCGCGCCCTGGAGCAGGTCGTCCGGGCCGCGCCGGAGCAGTACCTCTGGGTCCACCGCCGCTGGAAACACCGCCCCGACGGCACCAGAGTCGCCGGCGACGGCGTGGCATAGCCGTTGGGCTCGCTTGGGGCAGCCTCCGGGCGACACCGAAAGGGTCCACGAATTACACGAATTGCACGAATTGCACGAATTAGCAGAACAGCAAGATGGGGGTAGCGTCCTGCTCTGTTGAAAACACGATTTTAGACGCCAGATGATCATGAG
>CAYNYF010000061.1:0-26166 GCA_964401385.1 uncultured Planctomycetaceae bacterium
CGAAGGCCCAAAGACGAAGCAACGCAGGCAACGGTTATCATGTCCCGATCCCCAGGGCGGCGAAGTTGCCTTCCTCGTAGACCTTCTCCACGTAGGCGGCTACGGGCCTTTTGACGATGGCCTTGGCGGTGGCGTCCTCGGCGTCGGCGTAGCGGAAGAGGTCTCCAAACGGCGGTGTATCGCCGTTTGGAGCCTCGCCCAGAGGTACTCCCAGCCCTTCTTAGCGGCCACGGTGATCTCTCCGATGACGATGTTCGTGCGGTTCGGGCTGGCGGCAGCTTCATCCGAACCGTCACGCTCGCCCATGGGCATTCGCTCCCAACGGACATCGAACAGCGTCCTATTGGGTTATCTATGCCGTGCCGGCGCGTCGCGCCCGCGGATCGTCGGCCGTAGTCCTTGTCAATTTCCTGTAGGGGATGTTGACAATCGGACGACAGCTACGATAGTATATTAGCGGAGACTAAAATGCTGACCGAACCAAAGCACTTGGCAAGGCTGCTCAAGGTGTTGTCGGTCGGCACGCGAGTGCAGATCGTGCAGCTCCTGAAGGGCCGGGCCCTGTGCGTGAATGGCCTGGCGGCGAGGCTGGACGTGACGCAGGGCGCGGTGTCTCAGCACCTGCGGGTCATGCGGGACGCCGGCCTCGTGGTCGACGAGAAGCGCGGCTACTACGTCCACTACCGCCTGAACGAGGACACCCTCGCCGCGTGGCGAAAGGAGACAGACAAGCTGCTGGACGCCAAGCACGGGGTCTCCACAGACACGAAGGGAGCCAGGAAATGTGCCGCAGCAATGAGAAGAAGGAAGGCTGCCGGAAGCCGGAAAACCTGAAGGGCAAGCCCGAGGACTGCACGCCCGAGCAGATCCGCAAGTGCCACGGCGACGTGAAGGAGCATCCCTGTACGGGCGGCAAGACGAAATAGCGGGCACGCGCCCACGGATGAAAGGGAATGCCTGTGCCGGTTGACAGGAAGCAGACCGAATCCAGGAGCCTGCCCGACCACTACGAAACGGTCGCGGAGGACGTCGTCTGCTTCTGCGGTTCATCTGGCGGCCGGGTGTGGGTGGACCTGGGCAGCGGCCCGGGTGGTGTGGGGCTTGCCCTGCTGGAAAAGATGCATGACGCCGTCATGGTGTTGATGGACCCGGACGCAGAGGCGCTGCGGCGAGCCCTCGACTCCGCCCGAGAGCGCGGGCTTTCCGCGCGTGCCGTGGCGCTTGTAGGATCGGCTGAGTCTATGCCGCTGCCCGATGAATCGGTGGACGTTGTGGTCAGCCGGGGCTCGTTCTACTTCTGGCAGGACCGCGCCCAGGGCCTGCGGGAGGTCTGGCGAGTGCTCAGGCTCGGCGGGCGGGCGATGATCGGCGGCGGCCTGGGGAGAGGCTATCCGCAGTGGGCAAGACGGGAGTTCATCCGCAGGCGGCGAGAATCCGTCGCGGCCAAGGGGCCGGAGGCCGTTCGCAAATTCGTCGAAGCCCGTAGCGGCGAGACCTTCCGCCGCCTGGCCGTTGAAGCGGGCTTGCCCGCCTTTGAGGTCGTGGGCGAAGGCGGCTTGGGGTCGGATGAGGCGAACACCGGCATTGGCATCTGGCTGCAAATGGTCAAGGAGACGAACCAATGAACGATCATGCGGACCCGGTCATTGCTGTGCGTGGGTTGGTCAAGCGGTTCGGCCCCGTGACGGCGGTGGCGGGGGTGGACTTCGACGTGCAGACCGGCGAGCTGTTCGGCTTCCTCGGCCCCAACGGAGCGGGCAAGACCACCACGGTCCGCATGCTCACCGGGGTGCTCGAGCCCAGCGATGGCACGGCCACCATCCAAGATCACGACATTCGCACCGAGTCGTTGCTCTCGCGGGCCCACCTGGGCGTCGTGCCGGAAGAGGCCAACGTCTACCTCGACCTGACCGTCTGGCGGAACCTCATGCTGATGGCCGAACTGCACGGCGTACCGCGCCGTCAGCGGGTCTCCGAAGGCGAGCGACTGTTGGAGGCCCTGGGCCTGGCCGAGAGGAAGCTTCACAAGGCCCGGACGCTGTCAAAAGGTCTGCGTCAGCGGCTGATGCTTTGTGCCGCCTTGGTGACCGCCCCGGAGATTCTCTTCCTAGACGAGCCGACCAGCGGGCTGGACGTCGCCAGCGCCAGGCTGATCCGGCAGATCGTCCGCAAGCTGAACGACGACGACGGGCTGACGGTCTTCCTGACCACCCACAACATGGACGAAGCCGAGAAGATGTGCTCGCGAGTGGCGATCATCGATCAGGGCCGCATCGTCGCCATCGACACACCGGAGCGACTCCGCTCGGCCATGCGCTCCAGCCAGTACCTGGAGGTCGCCCTGACCGGCGGTCAGGTGGGCTCGCCGGAACTGGAGCGGTTGCCGGGGACGCTGCGCGTCAGCCACGAGGGCGACCGAGTGCGTTTGTACGGCGAGCAGCCCGGACGTCTGGCTTTGGAGGTGGCCCGGCTGGCCGAGGCCAAGGGCCTGGAGATCGCCCACCTCTGCACCCACAAGCCCAGCCTCGAGGACGTGTTCCTGTATTTCACCGGCGACCGTGCCCAGGAGGTCGAGCAATGACAGCGTATACGGAACTAGCCCAGACCTGGCGGCGGCAGGCCCACGGGGCCCTGGTCATCGTGAAGAAGAACGCGCTGCTGTACTACCTCAAGCCCCCGGTGTTGATCTTCGGCGTGTTGTTTCCGGTGTTCTTCTTCCTGGCGTTCAAGATGGGCCGGCCCATCCCGGCCGAGAGCATCGTTCCGGGCATGGTGGCGATGGCCTTGTGGTTCACGGCCAGCGCGGTCGGCCCGCTGGTGACGCCGTGGGAGCGGCGGGCGAAGACCTACGAGCGGCTGATTTCCACTCCCGTTTCCGTACGGGCCATCCTGGCCGGCGACGTGGTCAGCGGGCTGATCTTCGGGGCATGCCTGTCGGTGGTGCCCATCCTGCTCGGGCTGGCGCTGACGGACGCTTCCATCTTCGGCGCGGCCGAATTGGCCGGCGGCATCGTCCTGGGCGCACTGAGCTTTGCGGCTCTGGGAGTTCTGCTGGCCGCCCCACCGGCAAGCAGCCCATCGAACATCATGCTGCTGTCGAACCTGGTGCGGCTGCCGCTGCTGTTCGTCAGCGGAGTGTTCCTGCCGATCGCCCAGATGCCCGGATGGGCGCGGTGGATTGCGCCGATTTCGCCGCTGTCCTATGCTGGGGACATGATCCGCAGCGGCTTCGGCCAGCCGACATACTTCCCTGCGTGGCTGAGCCCGATCATGCTCGTGGCATTCACAGTCCTGTTGTTCTGGGGCGCATGTGCGTTCCATCGGCGTTGGCGTGCCAAGGGGCTGTGATTTGGCCGAAAGCGGATGAAAATCGGTAGCCGCGCGTTCAACCTTCGTGAGTTGGCCGGGTCGCTGGGCGACTTCGGCACACTGCTGCCGCTGGCCATCGGGTACATCACGGTCTGCAAGCTGAATCCGGCGGGGCGCTCGCTGGACCGTTCTGCCTCCCGTTTGGGGATTCGAAGAGGGTTTAGACCGCTCTAGGGGAAGACCACCAATTGCACGCCCGGCCGCAAGTTTGACTTTCCGCGCGGCGGCGTGGTAGAAGGTTTTTATGACCGCACTTTTGTATACGGTCGGTGTTTTTGCGCTGATACTCGTGCTGGCGCGGTTGAAGGTCCCGCTGTGGGCGGCGATCCTCATCGGTGCGTTTGTCATCGCCGCCCTGTTCGGACAGACCCCCCTGGAGGCCGCGACGGCCGCCGGCCAGGGCGCCATCCAGCCCATCACCATCGCCCTCATCGTGATCACAATCCTGCTGCTGTCGCTTTCCGAGACGATGCGGGCCGCCGGGCAGTTGGAGCAGATCGTCTCGCTGGCGGGCTCCTTGCTTCGTCGCCCGGCCATCGCCATGGCGGCGCTGCCGGCGCTGATCGGTCTGCTGCCCATGCCGGGCGGGGCGCTGTTCTCGGCCCCCATGGTGGCCTCGGCCGCGGGAAAGACCAAGATCGCCGGCGGGACGCTCTCGGCCATCAACTACTGGTTCCGGCACATCTGGGAGCACTGGTGGCCGCTGTATCCCGGCGTGATCCTCGCGATCACGCTCACCCACAGCGGCCTGGGCGCCTTCGTGGCCTCTCAGATCCCGCTGGGGATCTTCATGATCGCCGGGGGGCTGCTGATCTTCCGCGGCATCCACCCGGACCTGCACGTGGCGGCCCCCCGGGCGACGAAGGCCACGCCCGCCGCGCTGCTGCGGGCGACCTCTTCGATCTGGGTGGTCATGATCGTCTGGGGCGTGGCCTCGGCCGGCATGAAGGTGCTGCCGGCAGGGCTGCTCGAAAGCCCGGCCGGCTCGCCCATGCGGCAAGCCGCGCTGGAGACGATGCGAAGGTTCATTCCCATCACCCTGGGCTTGCTCGTGAGCCTGATATGGACGGTGCGGCTGAGCCGGATGACCGGCCGGAAGGTCGTTGGCGTCCTCACCCGCCGCTCGACCTACGCCCTGACAGTGCTGGTGGCCGGCGTGATGATCTTCCAGTACATGCTCAAGCACCTGGGCATCGCCCCGCGGATCGGGCAGGAGCTGACCGGGTTGAAGGTGCCGGCGGCACTGGTGGTGGTGATCCTGCCGTTCGTGGCGGGCATGGTCACCGGCCTGGCCATCGGGTTCGTGGGCACCAGCTTTCCCATCGTGATGGCCCTGGTGGAGGCCCTGCCCGATCATCCGTCCGTCCGCCCGTACGCGGTGCTGGCCTACGCCAGCGGGCATCTGGGCATGATGCTCAGCCCCCTGCACCTGTGCCACGTCGTGAGCAACCGATACTTCAAGACCGGGTTCGCCCCCGTCTATCGCCACATCCTGCCGTCGGCCGCGGTCACAGGCGCTCTGGCGGCGGCGTACTTCTTCCTGCTGCGGACACTGATGAAATAAGAGCGCGGGCCCCCGGCAGGGGACCAACCACCTGCCGAGGGCCGCGTGTCGCATGCCGGAGGCAAAAACGCCGGTTCCCTCTGGACCTCCGCTTTCCAGCGGGCGAGCTTGCGCATCCCGGCAGGCCTCCGGCCGCTTCCCGACGGGGGTCGGGGGCACCACTTCGATGGCGTCCGGCTTTCCTCGGCGACCTCTATAACATTCTAGGCAACGGTTTCTCGCGGTGCCGAATCGGCGGAAAATCCCCGGGAGCGACGCGGGCGGGCGCATCGCGGAATGAGCTGCCGTGGTCTGAGCGAGCCGGCGCTTGCCGGCTCGGCCTTGTCCCTCGCGGTGCCCGCGGGTCTTCAACCTTCCGGCGGAGCCTCACACCTCAACGGCTTTGGGAACGGCCTGGAGGACGCGCCGGATGATCTCATCGGGCTCGACGCCCTCGGCCTGGCCCTCAAACGACAGGATGAGCCGGTGCCGCAGGGCCGGCCCAACGACCTGCACCACGTCGTCGAAGGCCACGTTGGCCCGCCCGTCGCGCAGGGCCAGCACCTTCGCCGCCAGGATGATCGCCTGCGCCCCGCGAGGGGAGGAGCCGTAGCGGACGAACTTCCGCACCTCCTCCGGGGCGGACTCGCCTTCGGGGTGGGTCGCCAGGGTCACCCGGCCGATATATTCCTTCACGTGCGACGCCACCACCACCTGCCGAATTGCCTGCTGCATCTCCGCGACCCGCCTGCCGGTGACGACCTTCTCGGCCGAGGGGGCCTCCTGCCCGGTGGTGCGATCCAGAATGGAGACCAGCCCGGCCAGGTCCGGACCCGTGATCAGGACCTTGAAAAGGAAGCGGTCGATCTGGGCCTCCGGCAGTGGGTAGGTGCCCTCCATCTCCAGCGGGTTCTGCGTGGCCAGGACGAAAAAGGGGCTCGGCAGCCGGTGCCGGACGCGGGCAACGGAGACGGTCTGCTCCTGCATTGCCTCCAGCACGGCCGATTGGGTCTTGGGCGTGGCCCGGTTGATCTCGTCGGCCAGGATGAGGTTGCCGAAGATCGGGCCGCGCTGAAAGCGGAAGCCCTTCGCCCCCGACTCGTCGGTCTCCACGATGTTGGTCCCGATGATGTCGGCCGGCATCAGGTCCGGCGTGAACTGGATGCGGCTGAAGGACAGGTCCATGGCGTCGGCCAGCGTGCGCACCAGCAGCGTCTTGCCCAGCCCGGGAACGCCCTCCAGCAGCGCGTGCCCCCCCGCCAGCAGGCAGCCCATCACCTGGTGGACGACCTCCTCCATCCCGACGATCACCCGCCCGACTTGCTCCAGGATTCGTCCGTAATCGTCCCGGAAGGCTGCGGCGATCTCTCGGAATTCACCTGCCGGCTCTGCCATATCGCTTTCCGCCAAGCCGCGAACCGCGCGAACGGAGGGAAGACTCGGCCCGCTTCGCCTCGGCCGCGGGCAATTAGGATACGGCGTCTGGGACCGACGTGTCGAGTGCGAAAAAGCGCACGGCATTGGCGGTGGTCGTTTCGGCCAGCGCTTCAGCCGCGGCGTTGCGGGCGGCCGCGAGGCAGCGGAGGACGTGAAGCACGTTGGCGGGCTCATTGACCTTCATCTTCCGGACCGGCTCGGGGGAAAGATACGGCGCGTCCGTCTCAATGAGGATCCGATCGTCCGGGACCAGCGCCGCGGCCGCGCGAACGTCGCCGGACTTCTTGAACGTCGCAATGCCGCTGAAGCTGACGTAACAGCCCGTCTCCAGCACGCGGGCGACCTCGTCCGGCCCGCCGGTGAAGCTGTGAAAGACGATGCGCCGCCCGGCCGGGCGAACCTCGGCGACGATCGCCAGCGTGTCGTCCAGGGCCTCGCGCGTGTGGATGACGACGGGCTTATCCAGCCTTTTTGCCAGCTCGAGCTGCTCGGCAAAAACCCGCCGCTGCACCTGAGGCGGTGAGAAATCGTAATGGTAGTCCAGGCCGATCTCGCCGATCGCGACGTTCCCGGCGCGCCCGGCCAGCCGTTCGAGCTGCCGGAGATAGTCGCCGGCGGCGTCTTTGGCCTCGTGCGGGTGCACGCCGGCCATCCAGAAGACCTGCTCGTATCGTTCCGCGAGCGCGGCCGCCGCGGCGCTGTCGGCGATGCTGCCGGCGGCGCACACCGCCGCCACCACGCCGGCCGCTTCGGCCCGGGCGAGCACCTCCTCCAGCCGCCCGGAAAGCCGGCCGTCGGTCAGATGACAATGTGTGTCGGTCAGCTTCATTCCCAGCACCGTGGGACGACGCCCGCCGGCCGGCTCAGGCGGGCTCAAACGCGGCAATCGTATGTCGGACCTGCGGCCGGGCGCCGTCGGGAACCACCACCGCGACGACGTCGAACCGGACGGCGTAATCGGCCGCGTCCCGACCGGCCAAGTAGTCGCGGGCCACCCGCGCGAGCTGCCGCCGCTTGCGGGCGTCGATGGCCGATTCCGGATCGACGTAGGCGTCGCTGCTTCGGGTCTTGACCTCCACGAAGGCAATCGTCCCGGACCCGCTTGCGGCGGCAGATGGGTCCAGCGCGATGATGTCCGCCTCGCCGGAAGGACAGCGGAAATTGCGAGCGAGAATCTTGTAGCCCTTGCCCCTGAGGCAGCGAACGGCGAGGGTTTCCCCCCGGCGTCCCAGACGGCCGTCCGACCTGCCAGGCGACCTACCCCGCCGAAACGGCCACACGGCTTACCCCCCTTCGTCTTGCTGGTCCGCCGCCGGCGCTTCGTCGCCGGCTGGTTCGACGTTCTTGTCGGCAGCCCCCCGGGCCGCGCCCGCGCCGCCCTTGGGCGCGAGTTCGCGCAGCCGGGTGGCCCTGCCGACGCGGTTCCGCAGGTAGTACAGCTTGGACCGCCGCGTCCGACCCCTGCGGACCACCTCCACGCCCATCAGGTTTGGGCCGTGCAGCGGGAATGTCCGCTCGACGCCCTCGCCGTCGACGATCCGCCGCACCGTGAACGTCCCGGAGACGCCCCCACCTTCGTGTCGCACCCGCGACTTGCCGTCCTCGTCGGCGGAGCGTTGCCGACGACCGGACCGGCGACGCCGGATGACGGTGCCGCGGAAGACCTGAATCCGTTCCTTCTCGCCTTCGACGATCCTTACCGAGACGTTGACCGTATCGCCGACGTGGAAGTCTGGAATGTCCTCGTCCTTCTTCAGCGACTTGGCGGCCGCTTTTCTGAGCAGTTCCTGGTTCACGAATCTTCTCCCAATCGGTCCCCGCAGGGCTGTCGCCGGGGGGACCGCTGCCCATTCTGCTGCAAATACTTTTCCCAGAGGTCCGGTCGGCGGAGCCGGGTCCGCTCGGCCGCCTGCTCCGCGCGCCAGGCGGCGATTTTGGCATGATCGCCGCTGACCAGCACCTCCGGCACGCACATTCCGTGAAACTCCCTCGGTCGGGTGTACTGCGGATACTCCAGCAAACCCATGCTGAAGGAATCTTCGGTTACGCTCTCGGGCGTTCCCACGGCCCCGCGCTGGAGGCGAACCACCGCGTCCAGCACGGCCATGGCGGGGATCTCACCGCCGGAGAGCACAAAGTCGCCCAGGCTGATCTCCACGTCGGCCAGGGCGATTCGAATTCGCTCGTCGAAGCCTTCGTAGTGCCCGGCCACGAGGATCAGCCGCTGCTCGCGGGCGAGCTGCTCGGCCGCTTCCTGGTCCAGCCGGCGTCCCTGCGGGCTGAGCAGGACAATCAGGCCCGGCGCTTCGGCCTCGCCCTGCACGAGCTGGACGGCGTCGAAGACCGGCCCGCACATCATCACCATGCCGTGCCCGCCGCCGAAGGGGGCGTCATCCACGCTCCGATACCGGTCGGTGGCGAAGTCCCGGATGTTGGTCACGTGGACCTCGACCACGCCGGCGGCGACGGCCCGGCCGACGATGCCGGACGACAGCACCGGCGCGAACATCTCCGGAAACAACGTCAGGATATCGATCCGCATCGCCATCGTGACACAACAACGCCGCCGGCGGAACCTTTCGGAGCCTATGGACGCCTGCGCCGCACAACGACCGGCGCCGGCTAGCCCTTCACGGCGATGCCATGCCGCAGGAGAAGGTCGCGCACCGTCTTTGTCGGCTCGGCCCCCACGCCGAGCCAGTGCTCGATCCGATCGCGCTTCAGCGAGGCCTGCTGATCGGGCGACTTCGAGGCCGGATCGTACCAGCCCAGCTCCTCCAGCACGCGCCCGTCACGCGGGCGACGGGCGTCGACCGCGGTAATGCGGTAGAAGCTGCGATGCCGCCGGCCGAATCTCTTCAGTCGTAACTTAACTGCCACAGACTCTATCTCCACACACTCAAGAATCTTATGCGATGCGCCTCCGCGTCGGACGGCGCACGCAGGTCGTCACATTCTATCAGGGCCGCGGCTCTTGACAAGACCTTTTTGCCGGCCGGGGCGGGCAGGGCCGCCGGGCAGGCGTGAACTCCCCCACCGGCCGTCCACACGGACGCTCGCCCAGTCACACTTCGCAAACAATCCCTCTGACGAGCTTAGACTTGGTCCTCGTCGGACTCCAGGGTCTCCTTGAGCCGGTCGATGTTCTCCAGGTAGACGGCGGTGCCCCGGGCGACGACGGTGAGCGGATCGTCGGCCAGGCGCACGTCCAGGCCGGTGGCGTTGGAGATGACCGTGTCGATGCCGCGGAGCAGGGCGGCGCCTCCGGCCAGGCAGATGCCGTTGTCGACCAGGTCGGCCGCCAGCTCCGGTTGGGCCTTTTCCAGCGTCCGCAACACGCAATCGATGATCGCCCCCACGGGCTCGCGCATGGCCTCGCGGACCTCCTCGGAGGAGATCAGCGTCTTTCTGGGCAGGCCGGAGATCATGTCCCGCCCGCGGACCTCCATGGTTATTTCCTGCTCCAGCGGGGCGGCCGAGCCGATCTCGAGCTTGATCCGCTCGGAGGTCTGCTCGCCGATCATCAGGTTGTAGGTGCGCTTCATGTGGGCGGCAATGGCTTCGTCCATGTCGTCGCCGGCGATGCGGATCGACTCGCAGACGCTGATGTCGCCGATGGAAATAATGGCGACTTCCGTGGTGCCCCCGCCGATGTCCACGATCAGCGAGGCCGTCGGGTCCATGATGGGCAGCCCCGCGCCGATGGCCGCGGCCATGGGCTCCTCCACCAGGTACACGCGTCGCCCGCCGGCGCGTTCGGCCGAGTTCAGAACGGCGCGCTTCTCCACGGCGGTGATGCCGGAGGGGATGGAGATCACCACCCGCGGCTTCATCAGCAAGCGGCGGCGATGCACCTTGCGGATGAAATAGGACAGCATCGCCTCGGTAATATCGAAATCGGCGATGACGCCGTCCTTCATCGGGCGGATGGCGCTGATGGAGCCGGGCGTCTTGCCCAGCATCTCCTTCGCCGCCAGACCCACGGCGTTGCCGTTCTGAAGCACCCTGTTGGTGCCCCGCCGGACCGCCACTACCGACGGCTCGTTCAGCACCACGCCCTGTCCGCGCACGCACACCAGCGTGTTGCACGTGCCCAGGTCGATACCCATGTCCGTCGAGAACATCCCGAGGATGGAATCGAAAATCATGGCCAAGCCATCCTTACGAAGCGATCAAAGAGGACAACTTCCCGGACCTCTGGACCCCGTGCCCCGCCAGGGACGGCGGGTCGGGCTCAAAGTATCTCGCTCTGGTGGCCTTGCGACGGGCGGTCGTTTACGTCCAGCCCGACCGGATTGACCACTGCAACCCGCCTTGGCCGAAAAACTCGGAAATATGTCGGCAACTCAAACGACTGCCTACATCGAGGGCAGTCCCTTGGTTTTGCCCGTGAAGATCTCCTGGAACGTCATGCCGTACGTCGCCATCAGGTCGTGCAGCACGATCCCGATGGTCACGCCGAGCAGGAGGATTGCCAGGATCAGCAGAACCGTATACACGTCCGGTTGGGGCTTGACCCTCACCACCGGAACCTGGGGAGACATTGCGCTCATGCGAGAACTCCTTTCACTCCTCTTCCAGGCTGGTGGTGGCCTTGTCGCCCTGCTTGGCGTCGAGCTGGGAGTCGACGAGGATGCCCGAACATGCCGAGGCGTTGACCAGCTCGACCTGCAAGTGGGCGACAAACTGATCTTCGCGGTAGAGGATGAACTGCATGCCCTTCTTGACGCCGTCGACGGAGCCGACGTTCAGGCTGGCGATGTCCTTGCTGACGGCGGTGACCGTCCCCTCGATCTTCGGCAGCTTCGCCTGGGGTCGGGCCGCCACGGTCGCGACCCCGGCCTCCTGGAGACGCTTGAGCTGGGCCCGCAGGTCCCTCAGTTCGTCGTCCTTCTGGGCGACCTGCTCTTCCAGCACCTGCCTGGCCCGCGTCAGCAGGCCGAGTTCCAGAAGGTGTTTTTCGATGTCGGCGTGCGCCTTGCGGAGCTGGTCGTTCAGGGCAATGTCGGCGGCGCGCTGCATCTTCAGTTCCCGACCCTGGGCGCCGTTCAGCGCCAACGCCTGCTTCAGCGCGTTTTGGAGTTCGGTTTCGTTGGCGGTCAGGCCGTCGATGGTTCTCTGTTTGTCGTCGATCTGTCTCTGAAGGTCGCCCATCCGCGCCAGCTTGGCGTCCGTGTCCGTACGGAACCTTCCGGCGATGGTGTCGGCCGCCCGCTTCTGGCTGTCGGCCTCCTGCCGCCAGACGTCGGCGACCATTTCCTCGTGTCGCGTCTTGGCGTCGGCGAGCTTGCGCGCGGCCTGCTCAGCTTCGAACGCCTTCTTCCAGTTGCCAGGGGTGACCGCTTGTTGAATGAAGATCGGACATGCCAACAGCACCAACCCGACCAGGACCACAACACAGATCTTCGTCAAGGTACCCAAGGATGCTTCTCCTTCCGGAGCTTACAACACTTCTCGGATGGGCCTTCCGCCGCGGCTGCCGGACGCCTCCGGCGGATTCGCCGCCGACAGCCCGCAGCCGCCGAAAAGCCTTTGTTCCGTCGCCGGGGTAGTAGGCATAAAGTATTAAACTGTTCTCGGCCGCAAACCCACACCGCAGCCGCGGCGATTCTTATCCCTGCCGCCGGTCAAGTCAAGAGAATTTCCGCCTTCCCGATTTGCCCGCCCCCTGCCGGCGCCGGCGAGCCGGGCACCGCGGGGCGGGGTCTCCGCCACGGCCCCATGGCCGCGGCAGGCCCGCCGAGCCGGTCAGTCCTTGACGCCGGTCGCAGCGCCAGAATCTTATCCGGCCGCGGGCCCGGTGGCAGGCTACGGGGCAGGCTGGGTGGCCGGCTCAGTCGACCGGCTCCAGCACAGGTTGGATCACGTCCAGCGCAGGTACGATCGCCGGCTGCGTGGCTGGCTCAGTGGCCGGCTGCGTGGCCGGCTCTGTGGCGGGCTCGGCCGCGGGCTGCGTGGTCGGTTCCGTAGCCGGCTGCGTCTCCGGCAGCTCCGGCGGCGCCACCGGGGCCGCCGGCCTGTGCCGCGGGGGCCGGTAGTCCGCCAACAGCAGCAGGATCGACTGGCACGCCGCAACACGGACCGACCCATCGGCCGAAGACATCAGCGGGTGAAGCTCGGAGATGGCGTCGGTGTTGTTCATGCGCCCCAGGGCAAGCACCGCGAGCGTCTGCAAATTGGAGATCTCGCCGGGGCGGATGCCGGCCTTTCCGCGGCGAGCGACGCGCAGCACTCGCTCCGGCTTGACGGCCGCCTGCAACGCTAGATCATACCCGCTCGCGTCGTTCAGCCGCGCCAAGCTTCCGGCGGCGGCCATCCGCACGGCCGGGTCCTCCCGGCGATTCCTCATCAGCCTCCCAAGAAAGGACACCGCCCCCGCCCCGCGCACCCGGCCGAGCCCCTGCACCGCGATGATCTGATCCTCGATGAACTGACTCTTGGTGAATGCCCGCAACAGGGCGATGCAGCGTGCATCCCCCAGCGCCGCCAACGCCTCGACCACCTGCAACTGCACCACCGGGTCGCGGTCGTCGCGGCGGAGGTTCTCCAGCGGGGCCTCCGCCGCCGGCTCTCCCAGCCGGCCCATGACCATCGCCGCCGTCGCCCGCACCCACTTGTCATCGCGGTAAAACAGGAGTCTGCCCAGCTCCTTGGTGTAGCTGGTCTCCCCCACCTGGTGGAGGGCGTAAACGACGGCGCAGAGGAGCTTGGGGGGGGTGGTGCTGTCTTTAGCCATGGCCAGAAGCAGCGGCCTGGCGGGTTCGTAACGCACGTCCCCGATGGCCATGGCGGCGGCAAACCGGACCGGCACGTGCTCGTCCTGCAAGCCCCGCATCAGCAGTTTTCCGCCCTCACGGCCTTCGCTGGCCGCCAGGGCCTCCAGGGCCTTGGTCCGCACCTGCGGATCGGGCCCTTCGGCCATCCGGCGAAGCTTGGCTTGAGCGTCCTGATAGTCCTGAGCGAAGTCCGCCTGTGGGGTCTTGCAGCCGGTTAGAACGCTCACCGACAGAGCACACAGGCAAGCCCATAAGCACCAGCAAGCCGAGGAATGGTTCATGCTTTGAGATCCTTATCGTCTCTCGCCCGCGGTCGTGTCAGCGCCAGACCGACGACCCCCGCGGCGGTGATCACACAAATAGCCAGCGCAAAGACATCGCCTATACGACTGTATACAGAAACCCTATCGTCCACAACCGTTTGGGCGACTAGATTTCCCCCGACCATTTTCCGGCGCCGCCCCCGCCGGACGCAGCCGACCAGCCGGCCGTTGGAATCGACGTGGGCGCTGATGCCGGTATTGACCGCCCGCACCACCGGCACGCGGTTCTCCACCGCCCGGAAGCGGTACTGCGCCAAGTGCTGATCCAGCTCGGTGGAGGCGTGTGTGATCTCGTCGCCGGCGAAGATATATTTCCGGCCCTGGTAGACGAACCAGCCGTCGTTGGAGAGGTTGATCAGCAGGTCGATCCGCTTTTGTCCGTCCTGCACCGCCAGCCGCCGACACACCCTGGCAAAGACTCCCTCGTAACAGATGGGCACGGCGAAGCGCCAGTACCCCTGTCCCCCGCGCTTGGCCAGCTCGAAGCGCACCCGGTTGGTCCCCGGGTCCAGTTGCGGCATCACCTCCGGGACGAAACGTCGAAGGAGCCGGTGCAGGGCGGGCCAGCCTTTCCGGAACGGCACGTACTCGCTGAACGGAACCAGATGCATCTTGTCGTAGCGGTCGCGGAGACGGAGCTGGCCTTTTTCGTCCAGATCCAACAGCAGGGCGGAATTACATCGCAGCTCGTCGTCCCGGAGCGAGGGCATGCCCGCCCCGGCCAGCAGCGGGCATTTCAGGTCCCGGATCAAGCCCTGAAGGCGGTGCAGGCTGCGGTGGTAGGTGAGAATGATCTCCCGCTCGTCCGGGGTGTACAGCGGCGTCGAGCCGCCCGCCCGGACCGCGTCGGGGTCCAGGCCCAGCCAGTATGCGGGGTTCATGTCGCGCAGGCCCAGCATGCTCTCCGGCCAGACCGCCAGATCCAGGCCGGCGCCCTTGAACTGCTCGGCCTCGTGCAGGTGCTGGCTGAAGATTCTCTCGCTCGAGGCCCCCTCGTGGACCAGCGAGATGGGAAAGGCCAGTTGCTCCAGGCCGATTCGTGGCCCCGGGCGGGTAGTCTGCTGATTGAGGCGATAGGTCCCGTAAACCAGCAGGACCGCGGCCATCGCGGCGGTTGCGCCCACGGCCGTGGCGATCAGCCGCGTCCACCGGGCGCCGCGCCGGTTCCGGACGAAAAGCGGCTGCATCAGGGCGTCGATGACGGCGCCGTTGACCATCGCCACGAAAAAGGAAACGCCATACTGCCCGGTCAGGTCGGCGATCTGGATCAGCCGGGTGCGGTCGTACTGGCTGTGTGCCAGGTAAAACCAGGGAAACCCGCTCAGGGCGAAGGCCCGGGCGTACTCCAGCGCCACCCAGATTGTCGGCAGCGCCAGCCACATCGGCCAGCCCCGGCGAAACGCCGCCCGCAGCACCGCGCCGGCGACGAGCCAGTACGCCCCCAGGTAGATGATCAGCAGCAGGTACCCCAGCAGCGTGATCCAGGTGATCCAATACAGCCCGAGCGCCCAGAACACCACGCCGGCCAGGTACGCCCACAGCAGCGCCCAGCCGGTCCTGCGCCCGACCGCGACGGCCAGGCCGAACGGCACCAGCGCGACGTAGGCCAGATACCAGCAGTCGTACGGGGCAAAGCTCACCAGCAGCAGCACGCTGCTGAGCAGGCTCATCAGCAGCACGCTCCACCGCCGGCGGATGTCCAGCCGGGCCCGGAAGAGCTGGGGGGGAGCGTCCTCATCCAAGGCGGCGATGTCGGCCTTGAGCTTGTCCGGGTTCAGGGCGTGACGGCGCTTGGTCACCTGCTGGCCTCCGCGTCCCGGACGGCGATATCCTTTGAACGAGCGAACATCGGATGCATATTGTGGCCCGCCTCGCCGGGCCGGTCAAGGCAGATCCGGCCGGAGGGGCCTCCGACCAGGCACTTTACACACCCGCGGCGGGCGGCGTAGGATGGATGCGTGGGACGGACCTCCGGACAATCGGCGGCGGCGCGACAGGCGCTGCTGGCGCTGCTGCTGACGGCGGTGCTGGCGGCCGCGGCGGGGGCGGCCTGGCTGCTGCAAGAGATCGCCCAACGCCGCGTGGACAAAGCCGCCGCTATCCTCAAACAGATCCGCTCAAGCAAACTGTCGCTCTACTGGCCGGACCGCAGGCAGACGGACTGGTACCTCATCCAGCAGGGCACGACCGTCCTCGGCTGGCGCGCCATCGTCCGCGAAGGCAGCGGCGGCGGCTTCAGGGGCTGGGAGGTCGAATTCCGTCACAGCCAGTCCGGCGCCGTCGAGCACGAGATATATTCCGCCTGGAAACTGAACGCCGACGCCACGGACGGCAACTACGAAAGCCGCGTCCAAAGGCCCGGCCAGCCGACCCAGTTGACGCGAATTCGCCTTCAAGAGCCGGCCTCCGAGGCGGATCAAGCCACGGTGGAGGTGATACAGCCAAACTTCGGGAAGAAGGCGCAGTCGCCGGAGCCGCGCAACTACATCCCCGAGGGCGTGCTGCGGCTGGCCATTCGCCTGGTGGCCGAGGGCGGCGCCGACGCCCAGTTCAAGATGGTCTTCGACGACATTCCCAACACGCACAAAGTCGTTGAGTTCGGCTCCGTCCGCATCTCACACGAGGGCCGCGGGCGGACCGGCGAGGGCAAGCCGATCCACCGGGTTCGAGCGCATTATCGCGGCTGGGGAAAGCACTGCTGGGAATACGAGCTGGACGAGAGCGGAAAGGTGATTTCGATCATCGCCGGGAACGTCCGCTGGGTGGCCGCCAGCGCAGCCGACATGACCAAGCGGTTCCCCAACGCGCCCGAAACGGTGAGAGGATTTGCTCGGCCTCGCCCCGACGCCCAGGAGCAAACCCCACGCAGGCGGGGGCTATTTTCCTTCTTCTAGATTCCGCCCGCGAAGCTCTTCGGCACGCCGCTGAAGCTCCTCGTCGGTCGGCTGGGTGAGCTTATTCAAAGTGAAATGGACCGTGCGGTCGTCGTGGTACGTCCACGGGGCGACGGCGCTGAGCAGGTCCAGCGGGGGAACCTCGTACATCGGCGGGTTGATGTTGTAGTGGGTCTTGAGCGTCTCGTGGCCCTGGAGGCGGAGGGCGATTTCGTAGTCGCCATACCAAGTGAACGGAACGGTCACCGGCGTCCGCCCCACCTCGACGCTGGAGACGTACACCAGCGCCCCGACCGGGTCGGAGGCGACCGTGAGCGTTCGCTCCACGCAGCCGCTCAAGGCCAGCGCCAACACGCATCCCACCAGCAACTTCGTGCCGACTTTCATGGCGAGGGTCTTATACCGCCCGGTGCGGCGCCCGACAAGAAAAAAAACCCCGCCCGCTTGCAGGTTTCGCCCCCGCCGGGGCCGGCCTATAATGCCGGCATGGTCACATCAGGGGCCCAAGTCCAGCACGGGCATGAGACGCCGTTCATACGTCAATTCAGCGTGTTCCTGCCCAACCGCGTCGGACAGCTCAGCGAGCTGCTGGACATGCTGGCCGAGGAAGAAGTGCAGGTGGCCGGGATCTGCGTGGTCGACGCCACCGAATGGGCGGTGGTTAGAATGGTCTTCACCGACGTGGGCAAGGCCCGGGCGATGCTTGCTCGTCACGGCGTCGCCTTCACCGAGGCCGACGCCCTGGCCGTGGTCCTGGATGAGCCGGCGGCGTTTCGGCAGGTCTGCAAGATACTGGTCGCGGCCGAATTGAACATCACTTTCGCGTATCCCCTGCTGCTACAGAGAGACGAAAAGCCGGTGCTGGTCTTCCACGTCGACGACGAGATCATGGCCAGGAAGGTGCTGACCAAGCGCGGCTTCGCCCTGCTGGACCACGAGGAGATGTAGGCCGCCCCGCCCAGGCCGGACGCGGGGCCGGCGGCAGTCTCGCCAGCGCCTCCGCCGCGCGGGCTTCTCAGCCGTCGCCCTTTTCTTCCTCCAGCTTGCCCAAGGCGTCGGCCAGTGCGTCGACGTCGGCCGACGGGGCCTCGGCCGCGGGCGGCTCATCGGCCTCGCTGGCGGCGTCGTCTTCGCCGGCCTCCCCATCGTTCAACGTGCCCAGCGCCTCGGCCAGGGCGCTGGCCTCGGCCAGTTCGTCCTTTGAGAGCCGTCGGACGAGCCTGGGCCTGGCGGCCCGCCGGCGCTCGGCGTCGAGGGCGGGAAACAGCCCGGGAATATCCCGGGCCGGGATGGTCACGTCCTTGGGGGAGTAGTAGATCTTCGTCTTCGGCTTGACTTGGCCCGCGGCGGCCATCTGGATAAGCTGATCGTAGGTGAGCGCCACGGCCGGCACGCCGGCGACGATGACGTGCCAGTGTCGCCGGTTCGGCCGGACACGCCTCCTCGGGCCCGACCGGTCCAGCTCCGCCAGGGCATCGTCGGGGGCCTGCTTCGTCCCGGCCGACGCCCGCGCAAGCTCCGCCGCCGCATCCGGCGGCGTTTCCACGACATCCTCCAGCACCGCCAGCTCATCGGACGGCGCCGCCACGGCGGGCGCGTCCGGCACGATCGCCTTGGGAAGTCGGCAGACGAAGATTCTCCCGCAGCCGGGGCACTTGAGCTTCTTGCCCACGCTGCCGGAAGGTACTTCCATGTCCAGCTCGCATTGCTCGCAGCGGATCCGCAGCATCTTGCGCTTCTCGCACCTCCGCGACCCCAGCCCTTTATTAGACCGAATCCCCCCGGCCCGAGTCAATGCGGCCCCATTGATCCTCTCGCCAAAGCATCGGCCGGACGTGAGCATAAAACACGCGGCGGCGCCGCGCCGCAGGCGCCGGCTTGTCAGGGCGCCAGGCGGCGACTATAGTCATCGCCCATGCCGAAATCGTACGACATCGCGGTGCTCGGGGCGACGCCGGCCGGGTACGTCGCCGCCATCACGCTGGCCAAGAAAGGCCGCAAGGTGATCGTGCTGTCGGCGCCCGGCTCGGCCACCGAATCGCCCCTGGCCGACTGGATTCCCGCCGACGTGGTTAAGGCCTCCGCGGCGCTGGGGTCCGTCCGGTCGTCCGGGATGGAGGCCCCGTTCCGTCAGGTCCAGTTCCACTCGGCGGACCTGTCGCAGCAGGCGGCGTATCGCTCGCGGGCCACGGCCGGCTACGTTCTGCGGCGGTCCAACCTGCTCTCGGCCTTCGCCAAGGCCGCCCGGCGGGCCGGCGTGGACCGGGCCGAGCTGACCGGAGCGAGCGCCGTGGAGCTTCAGGAAGGCGCCGTGGCCGTCCGCGCCAAGCGCCCCTGCCAGGCGGCACTGCTGCTGATCGCGCAGGATCGCCCGGCCGAGGTGATCGCCCGGCTCGCATTGCCGGCCAGGTCGGTGCCGGTCGGGCAGATCACGGTCTGTGGGCTGGACATCCCCGCCGGACGGGCCAGGCTCGACAAGGCCCTGCACGTGGTGGCCTGGCCCGGCGGCCGCGAGCGGCTGGGAATGTTCTTCGGCGCCGGGAGCGTCCTTCACGTGCGAATCCTCTCCATCGCCGCCCCCGCCGCGCCCGGCAGGACGACGGCCCCGGCCAAGCCGGCCTCGGAAGGCCAGCTCGTCGAGGCCATCGGCCGGCTGGTGGCCAGGCTTCAGGGCGGCGGACTGCTGCCGGCGCGGCTGAGCCTGTCCAGGGCGACCGCGGCCATCTGGCGGCCCCCGGGCGGGGTGGCGCTGGAGCTGGAGACCCACCTGGCCAAGCGCTCGCTGCTGATCGGCACGGCCGGCGGGTTCGCCTCGGCCATGAGCGGGCAGACGCTGGACGCGTCCATCCGCAGCGCGTTGGTGGCGGTCGACGTGGTCGACCGGGCGCTGCGGGGCAAGCGGCTCCAGGAGTCCCTCGCCGAGTACAAGCGGAAGTGGCGCAACAAACTGGCCGACCGCATCCGGGCGCCGGGCACCTCGCTGAAGATGCTGCTGCCGATCGTCTTCGCCAACAAGACGATGGCCAACCGCTTCGCCCGCGCCCTGCTGTACGGGGAGAGCCTCTGAGAACGCCGATCCGGCAATGACCGCTAAGCTGGTCACGGGAATGTTCGCCCGCCTGCCTAGCGGAGGTGGGCAGGCAGAATGTGACCAAGCGAGGATGCGTCCGCCCGGCCGGCGTGGGAGACCACGAATTACACTAATTACGGCGAATTTCACGAATGGGCTCTTTTCCCCGCACCAGCTCTGCCTAATTCGTGCAATTCGTCAGAATTCGCGCAATTCGTGGTTCACTTCTTTGGGACGTGTGGAAATCGCGGGCCGGTCCACTGTTCAAACATGGTTGCCCTCCGCTTATCCGAGAAGCGCGCGGACGTGGGCGACCACGCCCGCGGCCAGGCCGGTCAGGTCGTAGCCGCCTTCCAGCGTCGAGACGATCCGTCCGCCGGCCGAGGCGTCGGCAATCTCCATGAGGATCTCCGTCAGGGCGGCAAAGCCGGCGTCGGTGACGACCAGCCGGCCCAGCGGATCGCCCGCCCGGCAGTCGAAGCCGGCCGAGATGATCACGAGCTGCGGGGAGAACCTCTTCATGGCCGGGACGAGCTGCGTGCGGAAGGCGTCCAGGATTTCCCGGTCGCCCGCCCCGCCCGGCAGCGGGCAGTTCAGCGTCGTGCCCGCCCCCGGCCCCTGGCCGCTCTGGCCGGGAAGGCCCAGCCCGGTCAGCGCCATGGGGTAATTGCCGTACTCGTGCGTGGAGAAGTAGAACACCGACGGATCGGCGTAGAAGGCCTCCTGGGTGCCGTTGCCGTGGTGCAGGTCCCAGTCGGCGATGAGCACGCGCTCAACGCCGCGGCTCTTCTGGGCGTGGCGGCAGGCGACGGCCGCGTTGTTGAAGATGCAGAAGCCCATTCCGGCCGAGGGGGAGGCGTGATGCCCCGGCGGGCGAACCGCGCAGAACGCCGAGCGGACCTCGCCGGCGCAGACGGCGTCGACCGCGGCGACGACCCCGCCGGCCGAGAGCAGCGCGATGTCATACGACCGCGGGCAGACGTTCGTGTCGCCGGTGGAGAGCATCGTCCGCCCGGCCTCGATCTCGCGCCGGGCCAGGGCGACGTAGGACGGCTCGTGGACGAGCTGCAAATCGGCCTCGCTCGCCGGCGCCGGGGCGATGGGGGTGAGCTTCTCGCGCAGGCCGGCCTCCTCCAGCCCTTTCCAGATCGCCTCCAGCCGTTCCGCCCGCTCCGGATGGCCCATCCCCGGATCGTGCTCAAGGTACAGCGGGCTCGAGATGAAGCCAACCCCGGGCGGCCCAGGCGGGGCTGGGCGCTGATCCCGTTGAAGGCGCGTGGTCGGAGGCTTTCCCGTAGCGCTCACGAGGTGCCAAGATACCTGAGCACACGTTTTTCGCAATTTGTTTTCGGATGCACCTGCGCGAGCCCGAACGAGGTCGGGAGGATGTGCGGAAATATGTTAATGCAAACGATTGACAACCACGAGGTCCAGGGCGAGAATGATGTTAGAGCAATGAGAAAACATTACGGGCTCGGGGAAAGGGCGGCACGTGGACCTCCGCCAGCGGATTTTGGATTGTCTCCGTGCCATTCGATTTCCAGCTTTCCTTGGTGCCGTTCTCGCGGCATGCGCGACTGTCGGGGCAGCCGAGAACGTCTTGCCCAATGTGTCGAAGTGCATGTGGTTGTGTGGATGCCCGCCAACTTCCGGCGGGTATGGTGCTAGCGTACTGGGATTCAATGGAGGACCCGCACTATTGCTTGGCGAAGGTCTACTCGGCCTACGGTGATGAGGGAAACGCAAAGGGGAACAGGCATGAGGCGCTCTGCATTTCTTCTGACGATCCTGAGTTGTTCAATCGTGGCGGCCCAGCCCGCCCTGGAGTGGACGACGGACGACCTCGGCAGCGGCCTGTACGCGCATACGTTCACGATCCTGGGCAACGACGCCCAGGACCGGTCGTTCTTCGCCAACATGACCTTCGAGGGCGTCGGCGGGGCCGAGGTCCAGCAGATGAAGGTGATTCTGATACCCGGGCAGGTGGAGCTGGACGTGGACAGCGACGCCGACGCTCTGATCTACCACGGCCTGGGCACGCCGCCGTATGACATGTACCGCGACAGCTACTTCCTGGAGCCGTTCCCCTCCAACACGGTGGCACTGACGCAGTCGATCAACTACTACCACATCGAGGCCGGTACGGGCACGGGGAATGCTTATGAGAACGCCGGTTTGGCCTACGTCTGCGCCGACGGGGACGTGCGCTTTTACGGCTCGATCTCCCGCGGCGGCCTCAACTACGACATCAGCGGCGACACGGCCGGCGGAGAGGGGCTGGGGCTGTGGTTCACCCACTCCGCCGACGACCCCGACGGCGACGGTACGTTTGACGCAGGCCTGGGCGACGAGATCGATCTGGACGCGGGCGGCTCGGACTACCCCGACTTCACGGGATACGTCGTCTGGAAGTACGAGACATTCGTAGGCGCTGGCGGACAGGAACTTCCATACTGGTCGCGGATTCTGTGGGTCCACGACCGGGACTACGTTTTCGTCCCGGAGGAGCCGGGCAGGTACAGGGTGACGATCTGGGAACCCCCGCTGGGTGAACCGCTCGACCCCGCCTGGTCGATGGAGATCATGGTCGTGCCCGAGCCGGCGACGTTGGGGCTTCTCGCGCTGGGAGCGGTCGGCCTGCTTATCCGGCGCAGGTAATCAACTGAACAGCGCCTCCACGAACGCTTCCGGCTCGAAGGGCTCCACGTCGGTGGGCTGTTGGCCGATGCCGACGAACTTGACCGGCAGGCCCAGCTCGTTGCGGATGGCGACGACGATGCCGCCCTTGGCGGTGCCGTCCAGCTTGGCCAGGAAGATCCCCGTCACGTCCACCGCCTCCAGGAAGATCCGCGCCTGGCTGATGGCGTTCTGCCCGGTGGTGGCGTCGAGCACCAGCAGCACCTCGTGGGGGGCGCCGGGGATCCTCTTGGCGACGACGTTGCGGATCTTGGTCAGCTCGCGCATGAGGTGGTCCTGGGTGTGCAGCCGGCCGGCGGTGTCCACCAGCAGCACGTCGGCGCCGCGGGCGATGGCCGCGTCGCATGCATCGAAGGCCACCGCGGCGGGGTCGGCCCCGTGGGCGCCGCGGATGATGTCCACGCCGATGCGGTCGGCCCAGATGCCCAGTTGCTCGACGGCGGCGGCGCGGAAGGTGTCGGCCGCGGCCAGGCAGACCTTCCTACCGGCCTGCTTGAACTGATACGCCAGCTTGGCGATGGAGGTGGTCTTGCCCGAGCCGTTGATGCCGGCCACCAGAATAACCGTGGGCGGATCGGCGGCGAAGTGGATGGCGCGATCGGCCTCCGGCCAGTACTTCTTCATCTGGTCCTTGAGGAACTCGATCACCTCCTCGCCCTTCTGGATCCGCTTTTCCTTGTAGGCGACCTGGAGGTCTTCGCGAAACCTGCTCGCGGCCGCCACGCCGATGTCGGCCATGATGAGCTCCTCCTCCAGCTCCTCCAGCACCTCTTCATTGATCTGTCGCCCGGCAAGCAGCGACCGCAGCGGGCCGATGAGCTTCTTGCGCGTCTTGGCCAGCCCCGTGGCCAGGCGCTTGATCGCTTTCCTGAACAACGCCATCTCGCTACTGGCTCCTGCCTACTGTCCGCTCACGTCCGGGGCCGCTTGTCCATGCCCGTTCGCATCGCCTGCATCCCTGGAGGCCTTCTCCTGAATCCGTTGAGCGGCGGCGTCCAGGACGCCGTTGACGAAGCGGGACGACTCGGCCGAGGCAAACTGCTTGGCCAGCCGCAGGGCCTCGTCGATCACGATCTTTTTGGACGCCCGGCCCGTCAGCAGCTCCCAGACTGCCAGGCGGAGGATGTTGCGGTCGACCAGGGCCATCCGGCCGACGTCCCAGTGCCGCGACTGGCCGGAGAGCATCTCATCGGCCTCGGCCCGGCGGGCAAAGGCGGCCTGGAGGACTCTCTTGGCCTCGGCGGTGGTTTCGGGCTTCTCGCGGCTGTCGTCGAGGAACTCCAGGACCAGCTCCATGGCGCCTTCGCCCTGCACGTCGAGGCAGCACAGGCCCTGCAGCGCCAGGCGCCTTGCCCTGTGGTGCTCCGGCACGGCTAGCCTTTGCCCCTGTCGGCGGCGGGAAGCTGGGCCATGAGGTTTGCCATTTCGATGGCGGCCATGGCGGCGTCGGCGCCCTTGTTGCCGGCCTTGGTTCCGGCCCGCTCGACGGCCTGCTCCACCGTGTCGGTGGTCAGCACGCCGAAGAGGCAGGGGACGCCGCTGGCGGCCGCGGCCGCGGCGATGCCCTTGGCGGCCTCCGAGGCGATGTACTGCCAGTGGACCGTCCCGCCGCGGATGACCGCCCCCACGCAGACCACGGCGACGTACCTGCCCGACTCGGCCAGCCGGCGGCAGACCACGGGAATTTCCCAACTGCCCGGCGTCCACACCACCTCGACGTTGGCCTCGGCCACGCCGTGGCGCCGGAGGGCGTCCATCGCCCCGTCCAGCAGCTTGGAGGTGATGAACTCGTTGAACCGGCTGGCGATCACCGCGAACCGCCCCTTCGGGGCGACCAGTTTGCCTTCATATGTCTTTGCGCCCATTGTATGCGCTCCTATCTTGGTGCCGGTGAGCAGTATAGGCCCTCATGGCCAATTCCGCAACCGCCCGGGGGCCGAACGTCTTCCCGGCGCGGGACCTACCAGCGGATGTCTCTGATGCCCTCGCGGGCCTCGTCCATGTGGAGCCACCATTTCCGCAGCCACGGCCGGCGGATGCCGGCGGCCTCGGCCGCGTCGATCAGGACCTGCCGCATGACCCGCAACTCCACGCCGATCGGATGGTCCGACTCCGGGCCGCCGGCGCGGAGCTTATCGGCGGCCAACAGATCCAGGATCTTCTCGAGGCCGCCCAGCAGCAGCTTGCCGGTGGGCGTTGCCCCGGCCGCGCGGTGGAGCCACTTGTCGTAGGGATACGGCTGGCGGTCGAGGACGACGGCGGCGCGAAGGGCATGGGCGATGGTCTTGGACAGGGCCAGCAGCGCCCCCACCGGCTCGGACCGCTCGATCGGGTTGTCCCAGGAGCGATGCTCGCCCCGCATCTCCACGTAGTGATAGCGGAAGAAGGCCAGCGAGACCTCCGGCCGCATGGGCCGGCGGGCCAGCCGCACCAGTTCGCCCGCCGCGCCCGCCGGATCGGTCAGTACCTCCGCGCTGCGGAGCTGGAAAATCGCGTCCATGTCGCAGCCCCGCACCCGGGCGGAGAACGCCCCCACCGACTCCGCGTTGAGATGCCCTTCCTTCCCGTCCAGCTCGAAGCCGAAGAATCGCGTCTCGGAGGCGGCGTCCAACTGCGTCATGTCCCCTTCCGGCACGAGAAGCCACAGGTCCAGGTCGGCGAACGCATCGTCAATGCCCATGGCCACGGACCCGTGGAGCACGGCCGAAGCCTTCTGGTGGAATCTCCGCAGAATCGGATGCGCTTGGAGAAACCCCGGCAGGAATTCCGACAGCCGGTCGATCCAATGGCCCCTGCTGTCGCCGTCGTGGTCCCCGTCGGTCATGCGAACCTTGCCTTTCCGGCCGCGGGCTGGAGTTGCCCGGCCTGCCGCCGGCCTCACCGGCCGAGCTTTTCCCGCAGCAGCTTCTGCACCTCGGCCGGAGCGGCCGCACCTTGCGAAAGTTGCATCACCTGCCCCATCAGGAAGCCAAAGGCCTTCTTCTGCTTCTTGCCGCCGGCGGCGACGTCGGCGACGGCCTGGGGGTTAGCGGCGATGGCCTGCTCCACCCACTCGGCGATCCGGCCGGCGTCGGAGACGGCCAGCAGGCCCTCGGCCTCGGCGATTTGGGAGGGGGCCTGGCCGCCGGCGACCATCTTCTGGAAGACCTTGTCGGCCGCGGTGGCGCTGACCTTGCCCTCGGAGAGCATTCGCGCCAGCTCGGCGAGCTGCTCGGCCGTGATGCCGATCTCGGCGATGGTGCAGCCGCGCTCGTTGGCGATGGCCGCGGCCCGCCCCAGCAGCAGGTTGACGCAGCGCTTGGGATCGGCGCCGGCGGCGACGGCGGAATCCAGCAGGTCGCCGGTGGGCGCGTCCAGCGTGAGGGCGTCGGCCTCCTTGTCCGTCAGCTTGTACTCGCTGAGGTATCGCCCCTTGCGGGCGATGGGCAGCTCGCCTATCTCGGCCGCGATCCTCTCCCGCCAATCGTCGCCCACCACCACCGGCACCAGGTCCGGCTCGGGGAAGTAGCGGTAGTCGTGCGCCTCCTCCTTGCCGCGCTGGAACTCGCAGGCGTTCAGGTCGTCGCGCCAGCCCCAGTTCTGCTTGCCCACCTCGGCCTGCGACCAGGCGGCGCCCCGCTCGGCGATCCGGGCGAGGTGGTAATCGATCACCCACTGGCAGGTCCGCTCCAGGGCGCGGAAGCTGTTGAGGTTCTTGACCTCGAAGATGGGCGTGAAGTGGCCGGCGGAGGCATCGAAGACCCTCTCGGCCTCGCCCACCCAGATGGAGATGTTGGGCTCGAAGCGCATGTGGCCCATCTGCATGTTGGCCCGGGAGACGCCCAGCCAGCGGACCAGCCGCTGCATGGAGCGGGCGTAGGAGAGGACCTCCTCGACGCTGTTGAGGTGGGGCTCGGAGACGACCTCCAGCAGCGGCACGCCGGCGCGGTTGAGGTCCACGCCCGTGTGGGCGGGGAAGTCGTGAATGTTTTTGCCGGCGTCCTCTTCCAGGTGGGCCCGGATGATGCCGATCTTCTTGGCCGCCCCGCCGGAAAGGGGAATCTCCAGGCAGCCGCCG
>CAYNYF010000062.1:0-25418 GCA_964401385.1 uncultured Planctomycetaceae bacterium
CTGACGCCCGGGCCAAAGGCGCCCCTGCCGGGGCTACCCATGGAACTGGGGATAACTCAGGTGACGACGTCCTTGACAGATCTCCGGGGGCAAGTAGAATAGAGACACATGGGTTGCAGTTTCTGATGCCGGCATGGGGGCCGGGGCCTCTGATGCCGCTGTGTTCTTGGCTCATCCGGAAACGGGACCGAAAAGGACCATTGCTGCGCAAGGGGAAAGGGAGGTAACCATGTTCGGCGACCTGCCACGTGCCTCGGCGGGGCTGCTGGTGATTCTGTGTGTGGCGCTCCCGGCCGCTGGCGAACAGCCGTATCCCGTCGACTGGATACGCCAGATGGGCACGTCTGGGTACGATTCCTTCGGCTCCGTTGCCGTGGACGCCTACGGCAATGCGTGGTTCTCAGGCTCGACGCTCGGGGACCTGGGTGGCGAAAGTGCGGGAAGCTACGACGTGGTGCTGGGCAAGTTCAGCCCGGCAGGTGACCTTCTGTGGTTGGACCAGTTCGGGACGGGCAACCCCGACTACAACGGTAACGTCGCATTGGACCGCTTCGGCAACGTCCTTCTCGGCGGCCTGGCGAACCAGCTTCCTGTTGGCGCGGAGCTCTATGCCACGGCGTTCCTGCGGAAATATGAAGACAACGGGGACATGCAATGGGAAAGGCAGTTCGGTTGGCCCGAGCTTCCGTTCAAGTACAACGGGGTCGTCGGCGTGGGCGCCGACGGTGCCGGCAACGTCTTCGCCGCCGGGACCAGTTCGCCTTTTCCCCCGGGCGAGGGCGAAGGGTTCCTCCGAAAGTACGACCCGGACGGGCAGCTTATCTGGCCCCGTGGCCTGCCCGGCGGGATAACATGTGATCTGACAGTGGACGAGGGCGGGAATTCCGTAATCTGCGGATGGGGGAGCGTCGTGCACCCCAGTGCGGGCGGGCTGGACGCCTTTGTGGCTAGGTACAACGGGGCGGGCGACCTGCTCTGGGCGCGTCAGATAGGCACGCCGGTGCAGGATCAGGCGTCCGGGGTGGCTACGGACGGCGCGGGCAACGTCCTGGTGGCCGGCTATACCAGGGGCGCCCTGGATGGGGAAAATCAGGGGGACCTGGACTACTTCCTGGCCAAGTACGACGCCGACGGCGAGCTGTTGTGGCTGAGCCAGGTCGGCACCGCCGGGAATGATATTGGCAGCGACGTGGTCGTGGACGCCGCCGGGAACGCGTACGTTACTGGAAGGACGGACGGCTACCCCGTGGGTTCGGTCACGACGAGCAACGCCTTCGTAAGCAAGTTCGACCCGGACGGTGAACTTCTGTGGACCCAGCGAATCGGGACGCCGGACTCGCTGGAATACGCGCACGGGATCGCGCTGGACGGCGAGGAGAACCTCATCATCGTCGGGTCGACCGACGGGGACCTGGCCGGGGTGAATGCCGGGAAAGAGGATGCGTTCATCGCCAAGTTGACGGTCCCCGAGCCGGGCGCGATCGCCCTTCTTGCCGCCGCATCGTGGGCGCTGCTTCGCCGCAGGCGAAACGCGCCGGCCAAGCGGGGGCGGTAGGCGCTGTTTTCTACTTCGCCTGAGCCCCGGTAAGCTTTCGGCTTATCCGCTCCAGCAGGCGCCGCGGCATATTCAGGTGCAGCCGCAGCCACCGGCCGTCCGGGTTGGCTTTCAGGGCCTCCGCCCACATGCCGACGGCCTCGTCGATGCGGCCCTTGGCCAGTTGGGCCATGCCGTACAGCAGTTTGTCCGTGCCCGGCCCGATGAGCCACCGCAGCCGTATGTCCACTTGCTTCTCGCCGCGGGCGATCTGCTCCAGCTCGTGGCTCATCAACCGCACGCGCTGGGTCCGGCCCAGGGCCAGCCACGCCAGCATCTCATAGCCCTGGTTGTGCGAGCCCTCGTAGTGCAGCTCGGTGCCCGCCTCCAGCCAGTGGCTTTTGGCCTCGTCGTCCTTGCCGGCGGCCTCGGCGACCAGGCCCAGGAAGTAGTGGATCATGGCCTCTTCCGGGCGGAAGCTGCTGCGTCCGATGTTGATGTTGCGGGGGTATTCCAGCCCCTTGGCCAGCAGTTCGGCGGCCCGATCGAACCGGCCGGCCTCGATCTCCGGCAGCGCCTTGCCAATCAACGCCTCGTTGTAGTGCTGGCGGATCTCCTTCTCGTATTCGCCGCTGAGGAACGTTCGGGTCGTCAGCTCCTCCAGCGCCTCGTCGTATCGGCTCAAATCCAGCAATTGCAGCACCCGCCGCAAGGCCACCATCGATCGCCCCCCAGCCTTCGCCGGAAGCTTCTCGTACATCGCCAGCCGCTCCTCGTGCAGGCCGCGGGCCGCCAGGAAGCGGTCGAGCTCGCTGAACAGCGGCAGGCTGCCGTCGGCCAGGACCCAGGCCTTTCGATAGCTGGCCAGGGCGGCGTCATAGTCTCCCTGGTGGGCCGCCAGCAAGGCCAGGTTGCGGTAGCAGACCGTATTCTCCAGGCCGCCGGCGACGGCACGCTTCCAGGCGGCGCCGGCCTCGTCGGTGCGGCCGCACCCGGCCAGGACGTTGCCGAGCATGTTGTGCAGGGCCGGCTCGTCGTGCCGCTCCAGCAGCGCCGACAGCACGGTGATGGACGTCGCGGTCCAGGGGTTGGCGAATTCCATCGGCGCCGAGCGGATCTGCTGTACGGTGGCCGCCGCGCCGGCCTCGTCGCCCAGCTTCATCTGCGCGTACGCCAGGTGCGCCAGCCGGACGGCCGGGCTGAAGGGCTCGTTCGACTCGTCGCGCTGGAGGATGGCCGCGGCGTCTGCCCACAGCCCCAGCTCCAGGTACGGCGTGGCCGCGGTGACGCTGTCGTCGGAGAGCTTGCGGGCGCCGTCGGCCAGGTCCACCGGCGCCTCCAGCAGCAGGGCCTCGGCGTACAGGCGGGCCCAGAGCGGGTCTTCCGCCAGCAGCGGCTTGAGCAGCTCGACGGCCTCCTGCTTCCGGCCGGTGTGGCGGAGGATGGTGACCTTGAGCGCTCGCCCCCACTTATCCAGCGGGCGCTCGGCCAGGAGGCGATCGGCCGCGGCGGCGGCGTCGGCCCAGCGCTGGGCGAGCACGTGGGCGCAGCCCAGGGCGAACAGGGCGTTCCGGCGCGATCCCTCGTTGCGGGCGGCCTTGGCGAGGGAATCGACGGCCTCGTCCGGCCGGTTCTGGTACACCTGCAACCAACCCAGCAGCAGCAGCAATTCGGCGTCGAACTCCTTCCGCTCCAGCGCCTTGCGGACGTGGGCCTCGGCCTGGGGGTACTCGCCGGCGTGGAGGCACTGCTCGGCCACGGCGCGGAGGGCGCCGGTGTGGCCGCTGTCCCGCTGGAGAATCTTCTCGTAAAGGCCCGCCCAATTCTGTCGGCCCCGCGGCCAGCTTCCGAACCGCGTCCGCTCGGCCTCGAGGAACAACTCCTCGGGCGAGGCGCTGCGGGCGTCGAATTCCTCGTGGTGGCCCTGCTTGAACCAGTCCTCGTCGGCGAACTGGAACTCTTGCCAGTCCAGCAGGACGTTGCCGCCGGCGTCGAGCACCTTGACGCGGTCGCAGCTCTTGCCTGCCGGCAGGGCCAGCCGCTGGGAGAACAGCTTGTCAAAGGCGGCTTCCGCGATTTGCCAGGAGCCGAGAACTTCCTCGCCGCAGGCTGCCTGGAGGTTCAGGTTTTTCCGCGGCACGGCGCTGAGCAGTCGGATGACCGCGGTCGCCGGCTCCGCCGGCACGACCGACAGCACCAGGTCGTTCTCGACCGCGCTGAAGCCGTCGGTCTGGTGGATCGGCATCCAGCTCTCCGACCAGGACTCGTGCGTCATCGCCGGCAGCGGCTCGGTGGTGCCCTGGGTGGGGTGGCGTCCGCGCTGGACCTCGCAGTAGGTCTGGTCCTTGTCGGAGAAGAGGGCGTCCCAGTAGTGCCCGCGCATGTCATTGCCCCAGGTGAAGTACTTCTGCCCGGGGGCCAGGTAGCGGTCGGCCGTCTGGGCGACGCCGTGCTTCCGGCCGTAGTCGTAGAAGGCCATGTAGTCCCGCTGGGGGTTGACCACGAACATGTCCGAGCCGATGAGACGGTTGTGGTACCAGGTATAGTCCATCCCGTCGGTGACCGGCCAGCTATGGCGGGAGTGCATGGCGTTGGCGTACAGCCCGTAGTAGAAGAAGCGGCTTTCCTTGGTCACCTCGACGCCGGCGTTGGTCCACCAGTACATCATCCCCGGCAGGTCCGCCGGGGCCAGGGTGTGAATCTCCAGGTCCATGACCGCCCGGTCGGGCCTCAGTCCGATGCGGAGCGCCCAGCGGGCCTCGGTGAAGCGGCAGACGCTGCCCACCCAGACCGACGCGCCGCCGTCGGCGTCCTGCCGCATGGCCCAGGAGACGGGGCTGACGGTGTGGACGGTGTGGCCCCGATGGCCGAAGTTGAACTCGATGCCGCCGGCGATCCAGGCCCCGCGGTTGGACACGTTCTGGAACTTGATCGACGGCGGGACCATCAGCGCCTCCACGCCGGCGACCTTGTCGTACAGGCGGAAAACCCTCCCGCCCATGTCGGGCAGGACGACGACCTTCAGGTAGCGGTTCTCCAGGACCACCGCCCGATGCTTGACCGGGCTCGGTTCGGCCGAAAGGTCGAGCTTGGTCGAATACGGGTATGCGCCCCGCCGCCGGGTCCAGCCGTACGTGGGGTAGGGGCTGTCCGGCCCGAGGACGTACGTCGGAAGCTCCAGCGACTCCAGATGGATGCTAACTGCCTCAGCCATCCTGATGACTCCCTCTCTGCTCCGGATCCATTAACGCAAAGCGCGGCATTCTATCCTTATCTCGCCGCAATGCAATTCGGCTTCCGGCAAATAATTCTTTTTCCGGCCGGCGGGGGAGACCACGAATTACACTAATTACGGCGAATTTCACGAATGGCCTCCTTTTGGTAAACGGTTCTGCTTAATTCGTGCAATTCGTGACAATTCGTGTAATTCGTGTCCCCATTCGTTGGGTCGTGTGGAAATCGCGGACACGCCCGCCTGCCTTCCGCCCGCCTGCCTTCCGGAGGTGGGCAGGGAGGTGGGCAGGGAGATGGGCAGCGAGGCGGGCAAGTCCACTATTCAAACATTATTGCCGTCCGCTTAGAATGGGCAACATGCGACCCGGGGCATCGGGCATATCGGGAGAGGCCGGCCGGGCGCGCTACTGGGTCTTGGTGTTCCTGGCGGTGCTGCCGATCGTTGTTTACCTGGCCGTGCGGTCCCCCCGCAAGGGCGGGGTCGATCCGGGCAACCTCGCCGCCGGGCCGGTCCCCGCCGCCGCGGGCGAGCAGGCCCGCGCCGCCGGCTCGCCGGCTACTTCGGCGGCCGCGACCACCCCCTCGACGACCTCGGGGCCGAAGTGGACCCCGCCGCGGTTCACCGAACGGCAGGGCGAGCGCGACGAGATGGTGCGGGTGATTCGCGACAGCTACGGCCTGCGCGACGAGAAGATTCTGAAGGTGATGGCGGCGGTGCCGCGGCACGAGTTCGTCCTGGAGCGGTACCTTTCCCGGGCGTACGCGGACACGCCTTTGCCCATCGGCTACGCCCAGACCATCTCCCAGCCGTACATGGTCGCCGAGATGACGCGCCTGCTGAAGCTCAAGCCGACTTCGCGCGTGCTGGAAATCGGCACCGGCTCGGGCTACCAGGCGGCCGTTCTGGCGCACCTGACGGCGCACGTGTACAGCATCGAGATCGTCAAGCCGCTGGCGGCCTCGGCCGGAAAGCGGCTCAAGCGCCTGGGCTACACGGCGGTCACCGCCAGCGCCGGCGACGGCTATTACGGCTGGCCGAAAATGACCTTCGACGCCATCATCGTCACCGCCGCCGCCGGCAGCGTCCCCAGGCCGCTGCTCCGCCAGCTCGCTCCCGGCGGGCGGATGGTCATTCCCGTCGGCGGGCCCTTCACCGTGCAGACGCTGATGCTGATCGAAAAGCGCCCCGACGGCACCCTCCACAGCCGCTCGCTCATGGCGGTGCGGTTCGTGCCCATGCTCGGGGCCGTCGAGAAGCAGAAGTGAGCCCATGCCCAAGCTCCGCACGCGATTGACGGTCGCACTCATCTCGGCCGCGACCATCGCGCTGGAGCTGATGTGGATGCGGGTGCTCGCCCTGCGCTTCTGGCATCACTTCTCCTACCTGATCATCTCCACGGCGCTGCTGGGCTTCGGCGCCAGCGGCACGCTTCTGACGCTGGGGCGGCGGTACGTCCTGCCGCGCGGGCGGGGAGTGCTGTGGGTGGTGACGTTGCTGTTCTGCCTGGCCGTTCCCGTCGCCGTCCGCGCCGCCGAGGCGGTGCCGCTGAACGTGCAGTTCCTCTCCTGGGACTTCTGGCAGGCGGGGCTGTTGCTGATCGAGCTGATCTTTCTGGCTCCGCTGCTGCTGGCGGGCACGGCCGTCGGGGTGGCGCTTTTGGACGAGCCGGAGCGGATCGGCGGGCACTACGCGGCCAATCTGGTGGGCTCGGGGGCGGGGGCGGCGCTGGCGGTGGTGCTGCTGGGCCCGCTGAGCACGCCGCAGGTTATCTTCGCCCTGACCGCCCTGGCCTACGTGGGCTCCCTGGTGCTGACGCCGTGGAAGCGCGTCAGCGCGGCCGCCGCGGCCGTCGCGGTCGGCATCGCCCTGGCCGGGATGCACTGGCTGTGGCCGTGGGTGCCGGGGATGAGCCAGTACAAGACGCTCTCCTGGCAGTTGCTCAAGCCGGACGTGCGGTGCATCCACACGCGCGAGGGCCCGCTGGGGCGGATCGACGTCCTGACCGGGCAGTCGCTTCACGCCGACCCGCCGGGGCTGAGCTGGCGCGGCGACGAGCCGATCCCGCCGCACCTGTTGCTGACCGTCGACGGCGACGACGCCGCGGCCGTCTATGCCGCCGACCGGCCCGCCGGCTACGCCTTCATGGACGAGACCACCTCGGCCCTGCCGTACCACCTCGTCAGCCGCCCGGCCGTCCTGATTCTCGGCGCCGGCGGCGGGGCGGACATCGGCCTGGCCCTGCTGAGGCACTGCCGGCGGATCGTGGCGGTGGAGATGAACCCGCAGATCATCTCCATCATGACCGGGCCGCTGCGAGGCGCCGGCGGCGGCGTATACCTGGCGCCGGGGGTCGAAATCGTCAACCAGGACGCCCGCGGGTACCTGGCGGCGGGGGGAGAGCAGTTCGACCTGATCCAGTTTCCCCACGCCGCCCGCGGCTCGTCGTCGGCCGGGGTCTACGCCGGTGAGGAATCGTACCTGTACACGGCCGAGGCCTTCCGGCAGATGCTCCGGCGGCTTTCGCCGGGGGGGATGATCTGCATGACCTGCCAGGGGCAGGTTCCCCCCAGGGACGGCCTGCGCATGCTCGCGACCGCGGCCGAGGCCGTGGGCGAGCTAACGTCGTCCCCGGCCGACCATCTGGCCATGATCCGCAGCCGGGCCGACACCGTCACCCTCCTGATCGGAAGGGAGCCGCTCAGCCCCGATCGCCTGGCCGGCATCCGCGCCTTCTGCAACGACCGCGGCTTCGATCTGTGCTTCCTGCCGGACGTCAAGGCCGCGGAGGTCAACCGCTTTCACCAGCTCACCCAGCGGGCCGGCCCCGCCGAGACGGGCGCCGGGCCGGAGAAGCTCCGCCCGCGGGCGTTCTATTACGAGGGGGCGGCGGCCATCCTCGGCCCGCGGAAGGAGAAGTTCCTCGCCGGGAACGTCTTCGACGTTCGCCCGATCACGGACGACCGGCCGTACTTCTTCCATTTTCTCCGCCTGCGCGCCCTGCCGGGCATGTTCCGGCAGCTCGGCAACATCAGCCGGGCGTACATGGAGCCGGGCTACCTGCTGCTGCTGGCGACGCTGGTGCAGTCGGTTCCCGTCGCCGTCGTGCTGATCGTCCTGCCGCTGGCCTTTCGGGCCGGGCGGCTGCGGCGGACGCCGGGAAAGGCCAGGGCCTTCGCCTACTTCCTGCTGATCGGGGCGGGCTTCATGTTCCTGGAGATGTGCTTCCTGCAACGGCTGACGCTGTATCTGGCGCATCCCTTGTACTCGGCGGCGGCGGTGATCGGCAGCTTCCTCCTGTTCGCCGGCGTCGGCAGCCTCTTGAGCACGCGCTGGCGGCGGCCGGAGCGGGTGACGCGCCGGGCGGGCCTTCTCGTCGCCGCCCTGGTGGCGGTGTACGCCTTCGCCCTCGGCGGGCTGCTGGACCTGACCCAGGCGTGGGCGGTGTGGGCGCGGGCGGCGGTGGTGGTCGCGGCCGTGGCCCCGCTGGCGGTGGCGATGGGGCACATGTTCCCGGCGGCCATGCGCTGCCTCGGGCTGGCCAGCCCGCCCCTGGTTCCCTGGTGCTGGGCGATCAACGGCTTTGCCTCGGTGGTGGCGACGGTGGGGGCGTCTCTGCTGGCGATGGAGATCGGCTTCACGGCGTTGACGGCGCTGGGGGCGGCGGCGTACCTGGCCGCGGCCCTGGTCCGACCTTCCCCGCGCGCACAATGAACGGGCCCGCCTCGCCGGCGATCTGACCAGGCGCTTGTCGCCGGCGCGGGCGCCGGTTACACTTATCGCCCTTACCGGCGAGAGGCAATGGGCAAAGCCGACACATCGCGAGTAGGACCGCTGCCCCTCTGGCGGCGGCGGTATAACCGCCGGGGCATGCTGTACGTCCTGCCGGCGCTGGTGTTCTTCGCGGTGATGGTGGCCTACCCCATCTTCCGCTCGCTGTACCTTTCCTTCTTCGACTTTTCCATCCTGGAGCCGGACTCGGCCAAGTTCGTCGGCCTGGGCAACTACGCCAAGCTGTTCACCCAGTCGCAGAACCACAAGCCGTTCTGGAACACGCTGTACTTCACCGCCATTTTTTCCCCGCCGTACGTGATCCTGGCTCTGGTGGTGGCGCTGCTGCTGAACCGCGTCCGCCGAGGGTCGGTCTTCCTGCGGACCATGATCTTCACGCCGGTGGTGGTCAGCCTGGCCGTCAGCGCGGTGATGTGGACGCTGTTCTACAACGCCTCCTTCGGCATGGCCCAGAAGATGCTGGTGGGCATGTGCGACTTTCTGAACTTCCTGCCGGCCAACGCCCTGACGTACCTGCTGCCGTATCTCGCCGTCACCGGCCTGGTGCTGCTGGTGCTGGCGCTGCTGGGGCGGGCGTCCGCCCTGCCCAGCCGGACCTTCGGCGCCGCCGCCCTGGGCGGCAGGAGAATTCTCATCTCCGGCGGCTTGTCCCTGGCGGCGTGCGCGGCTGTGGGAATCTTCTGGTTCGAGGGCACGTTCGCCCGGGTCTCCGGCGGGTTCGCCTCGGCCGTGCCGAGCGCTTTCGCGAGCCTGGATCTGCTGACGGCCCCGAAGGAAGGCGTCCTCGGCAACCCCGCCTGGGCCATGATCGCCATCGCCGTCGTCTGCCTGTGGAACGGCGTGGGCATCAACGTCATCCTGTACCTGGTGGGGCTCCAGCGCATCCCCGACGAGGTGTACGAGGCCGCCGAGGTCGACGGCGCCAGCTCCTGGAAGCGGTTCGTCCACGTGACCCTGCCGCTGCTGCGGCCGACGACGTACCTGGTGGTGCTGCTGAGCATGATCGGGTCCTTCAAGGTCTTCGGCCAGCCGTACATCATGACCGGCGGCGGCCCGCAGGATTCCACGCTGACCTTCGTCATGAGGCTGTACAACCTGGCGTTTCGCTACGGCAAGTTTCAGCTCGGGTACGCCTCGGCCCTGGCCTACGCCCTGGCGGTGTACATCTTCATCATGTCGCTGTTCGTGCGCCGGCTGAACCGGCCGGTGGAGTGAGCATGGCGGTCCAGAAAAAAAGCGTTTCCTTCACCTTGTGGGCGATCCTGCTGGTCGTGGGGCTGTTCAGCATCCTGCCGTTCGTCTGGATCGTCATCGGATCGTTCAAGCCCCACCTGGAGATTCAGAAGGGCAACCTCTGGCCGTGGCAGAGCTACGAGGTGCAGAAACCGCCGGCCGAGCCGGGAGCCCAGCCGACCAAGACCACCGAGCGGGTCACGCTGGATAACTACAAGCAGATCTTCACCAAACTTTCCGGCCTGCCGACCTACTACTTCAATACGCTGTGGCTGGCCGGGGCGGGGACGTTCCTGTCGCTGCTGGTCGGCGCTCTGGCGGCGTATGGCTTTGCCCACTTCAAGTTCGTCGGCAACAAGTTGCTGTTCACGCTGCTGCTGCTGACGATCATGATCCCGGCCGAGGTCACCCTCATCGGCCGCTACGAGCTGATGTTCCAACTGCGCCTGTACGACCGGATCGTGGGCCTGCTGATCGCCTACGTCGCCGGTAGCCTGCTGCTGGTCATCTTCATCATGCGGAACGTGTTCGTTTCCATTCCGCGGGACCTGGTCGACGCCGCCCTGATCGACGGGGCCAGCACGTGGCAGGTCTTCTGGGAGGTGATGGTTCCCATCGGCCGCAACGGCCTGGCCGCCTGTGGCATCCTGACCGTCCTGGGCATCTGGAACGAGTTCCTCTTCGCGTTGACCTTCACCTCCATGGACAAGGTGCGGACGCTGCCGGTGGGCATTTTCCTGCTGAAGGGCCAGTTCGGCCTGTTCAACAGCGGCGTGCTGTTCGCCACCGTGCTGCTGTCGTTCCTGCCCATCGTGATCGTGTTCATCCTGTTGCAGAAGTACTTCGTGCGCGGGCTTTCGGCCGGCGCCTTGAAGGGATAAGCGGACGTGCTGAGGCGAGTGTGCATTCTGCTGGTCGTGCTGATCGTCGCCGCCAGCGTTGTCGAATACGTCTGGCGGCTGACGCCGCTGGAGCAGCTCCGGGCGATCTTCACCGGCAAGGCCCCCGAGGGCGCCGGGCCTTTCGCCGGCGGCGAGAGGACCGTCATCCGGCTGGGCATCGCCTCCTGGCAGATGGACGAGTTCCCCTGGGCCGAGACCATCGCCCGCTACGAAAAAGCCCACGGCGGCAAGATCAAGATCCAGACCAGCGCCCTGCCGGAGGGGACCATGAACAGCATGCTGCTGTTCTGGGCCTCCGGCTACACCGAGTACGACGTGATCGTGGCCTGGGCCGACGAGGAGATTCACCCCTTCATTAACTACAACTGGAACAGCGAGGATCCCGCCCGCCGCAGCCTCATCATCAACGTCGATGAGTATCTCACGGAAGCCCAGCTCGACAGCTTCGTGCCGGCGCTGTTCGGCGGATGCTCGCGGAAAGACCCCCAGACCGGCGGCGTCAGCCGCTACGAGCTGCCCTGGATGGGCGAGGTGCTGGCCCTGAACTACAACAAGGAGTTCTTCCGGCAGCGCGGCATCGAGAAGATCCCGCAGAGCTGGGCGGAGGTCGCCCAGGCGTGCGAGAAACTGGTGGGCCTGGAGCACAAGGGCGCGAAGGTGGCCCCGCTGGCGATGAACTTCTCGCAGACGGTGTTCTTCGGGCAGAACTGCTACATCCCCATGCTGGCCGCGTTCAAGGGCGGCAGGGGGGTCGCCGACGCGAACGGGCGGCTGGACGTGGAAAGCCCCGAGGCCGTCCGCGTCTTCGAGACGCTCAAGCGCTGGTACGACGCCGGCTACATCTCGTCCAACTGCATGGTAAACGAGGCCATCGAGCAGGACCTGCGGGTGATGCGGGCGGCGATGTATCCGCACTGGCAAAGCCGCGGCCTGTGGGCGGTGCGGGACCACGGCCCCGCCGTCATCGGCATCGCCCCCACGCCCGGGGCCAAACAGGGCGGCTCGCTGGTCTCCACCTACGGCTGCATCATCCCCAAGTGCTCGCCGATCATCCGCCAGACGGTGGACTTCTGCTACGAGGCGTTCTGCACCGACACCTACGGCTTCCAGACGGCGGTGGGCATGAGCGGGAAGATGCCCGCCACCAAGCAGACGTATCAGCGCAAGGACCTGCCGCCGGGCATCGCCGAGCTGGGGGGGTCGCTGGACCGCGGCTACTCCTTCCCCGATCAGGTCAACTGGAATCAGTGTGCGGACATCCTGGTGGTCGAGTTTCAGAAGTACCTGACCGGCGGGGTCCCCACGGCCGAGGCGGCCCTGGCCAACGTCCAGCGGCGATTCGCCGAAGAGGTGTACGTGGAGAAGTAGCGCCGCCCGCGGGCGCCGGCGCCCGCCGAGAGGCCCGTTCCTTGGCGAATCTGGCGTTCCGTGGGGACTCGGAGAGCAACAAGTGCCCGCTCAACAGAGTGACAGTCCGCTTTGCCGTCCCAGGCCGATGACGGAGGAAGCCCCCGGCGGGGCGCTGCTGTGGCGGGCCCCGGCCAAGCTGAACCTGTACCTGCGGGTTCTCCGGCGGCGGGAGGACGGCTTCCATGAGATCGACTCGGTCGCGGTGAAGGTCACGCTGTACGACGAGCTTGTCTTCGCCCGGCGGGACGACGGGCGGGTTCGGCTGACGTGCTCGTGTCTCGACTGCGGCCCGGCCGGGGAAAACCTGGTCGCCAGGGCGGCGGCCGAGCTTGCCCCCGCGGTCGGGCGGGGCGGGGCGGACATCGCCCTGACCAAGGGGATTCGCCCGGCCGCAGGCCTGGGCGGAGGCAGCAGCGACGCGGCCGCGACCCTGCGCGCGCTGAATCAACTCTGGCGGGGGGGCCTGGCCGATCGGGAGTTGGCGGAGCTGGCCGGGCGGGTCGGCTCGGACGTGCCGCTGTTTCTGAACGGCCCGGCCGTGAGGGTCGGCGGGCGGGGCGAGCGCGTCGAGGCCGTCCGGGTGCATCCGTTCTGGGCGGTGCTGTGCCTGCCGGAGTTCGCCTGCCCCACGGGGCGGGTGTACGCCGCCTGCGATGAGCTTCTCGCGGGCGGGGAAGCTCGGCCGGGGGCCCCGCGGTTGGACGGGCCGCCGTCGCGCTGGCGGGGGGGGCTGTTCAACGACCTGCAACCGGCCGCCGCCCGCCTCTGCCCGCAACTGGCAGGCATCTCCGCCGCTCTGGCGGAGGCGACCGGCCTGCCGGTGCACCTGACCGGCAGCGGCAGCGGGCTGTTCGTGTTGACCGACGACGAGGCCGGCGCGGTCAAGGCGGTGGCGGCCGTCCCCGCCGACCTGAAGGGTCGCTGCCGCGTCGTCTCGTCGAACCCGTGGTAGCCGGCCGGCGCGTGCGTTCGCCCCGCCGCGGGGCGGGCTGGCTTTTCTCAATCTGGCGGCTTGACACGCCCGCGCCCGAAAAGTAAGATGCTTAAGTGGCGCCGATGAGAACGATGGCTTCGACATCCCGCAAGCACACGGTTCGGTCCGCTTCCGGGCTTGGGGGGACTGACGGCGCCGCCCTGCCGGTACTGCTGGTCATTGTACGGTAGGCCGCTTTGTCGCCCGCGGGCGCCTGGCGGCCGCCCCTCTAATTCCTTTTCCCCCGAACGTTAAAGCGTTACGCTGTTTGCGGACGATGAACTAGACGAATGCCTGCCAGGCACGCACAGGCGCCTAAAACGGATAGAACAATGCCAAATCATACGAAAAAGCCGAAGCCCGCCGGCAAGAGCTACGTCGGGTTGAACGGCTCGGAGTTCTTCCACGAGATACTCAAACAGGAAGGCGTGGAGGTCTTGTTCGGCGTTCCGGGCGGGGCGTTGCTGTCGATCTTCGACGCGATGTACGAATCGCCGATCAAGTTCGTGCTGACGCGGCACGAGCAGGGCGCCGCCCACATGGCCGACGGCTACGCCCGCTCCACGGGCAAGACCGGCGTGTGCATCGCCACCTCCGGACCCGGCGCGACCAACCTGGTGACCGGATTGGCCACGGCTTACATGGACTCGGTTCCGGTGGTGGCCATCACCGGGCAGGTCACCAGCAACCTGATCGGCAACGACGCCTTCCAGGAGGCCGACACCACCGGCATCACCCGCCCCATCACCAAGCACAACATGCTGGTCAAGCGGGCCGAGGACATCGGCCGGGTGCTCAAGGAAGCCTTTTACATCGCCAGTACCAGCCGCCCGGGCGCGGTGCTGGTCGACATCGCCAAGGACGCCACCATGGCCAAGCTGACGGCCGAGCCGGAGCTGAGCCCGGACCTGCCCGGCTACAGGCCGCGCGTCACCGGGCACATGCGGCAGATCACGGCCGCGGCCGAGGCCATCAACGCCGCCCGGCGGCCGGTGCTCTACGTCGGCGGCGGCGTGATCATCGCCGGGGCGTCCGAGACCCTGCGGACGCTGGCGAAGAAGGGCAATATCCCCGTTACCACCACGCTGATGGCGATGGGGGCGATGGACGAGACCGACCCGCTGGCGCTGCAAATGCTGGGCATGCACGGAACGGCCGCCGCCAACTACGCGGTGCAGGAGAGCGACTGCCTCATCGCCGTGGGGGCGCGCTTCGACGACCGCGTCACCGGCAACGTCGAAACCTTCGCCCCCAAGGCCAAGATCATCCACGTGGACATCGACCCGGCGTCCATCGGCAAGAACGTCGAGGTCGACATCCCCGTCGTCGGCGACGCCCGCGACATCCTGGAGAAGATGCTGCCGCTGGTCCGGCCCAACGACCGGGCCGAGTGGCTGGCGCAGGTGGCGGAGTGGAAAAAGCAATATCCCCTTCGGTACAAGCCGGGGGGCAAGATCAAGCCGCAGGCGGTGATCGAGGCGATCGGCCGGCTGACCGATCACGACGCCATCATCGCCACCGGCGTGGGCCAGCATCAGATGTGGACGGCCCAGTTTTACGGCTGGCGCCGGCCGAGACAACTGATCACCTCCGGCGGGCTGGGCACGATGGGCTACGGCCTGCCGGCGGCGATCGGCGCCCAGTTCGGAAACCCCGGAAAGACCGTCGTCGACATCGACGGCGACGGCAGCTTTGCCATGACGATGACCGAGTTGGTCACGGCCGTCAGTTACAACCAGCCGGTCAAGGTCGTCGTCATCGACAACGAGTACCTGGGAATGATCCGGCAGTGGCAGGAGATGTTCTACGGCAAGCGGTACTCGGCCAGTTCGCATCCGTGCCCGGACCTGGTAAAGCTGGCCGAGGCCCTGGGCGCCAAGGGCATGCGCATCACCGAGCCGGGCGAGGTCGAAGACGCCATCGCCGAGATGCTTCGGCACGAAGGGCCCGTCGTGCTGTCCGTGGCCGTGGAGCCGGAAGAGAACGTCTATCCCATGGTGGCCGCGGGCAAGGGCCTCCACGAGATGGACCTGGGGCGCCTCGTCTAAGAGGCCCGCCGGCCGCCGGCGGCGGGGCATTTGGCGTTGCCGCCCTGGCCGATCCTGCAATTGCGTCCGTTGCGGTCGCCGAAGCGACGGCCGAGGAGAAAACCATGAAACACGTGATCACCGCTTTGGTCCAGAACCAGTCGGGCGTGCTGGCTCACGTGGCGGGCATGTTCGCCGCACGCGGGTTCAACATCGACTCGCTGGTGGTCGGGCGCACGGATGACCCGCAGCTTTCGAGCATGACCATCGCGGTCCTCGGCGACGACCGCACGCTGGAGCAGGTCCGCAAGCAGTTGACGAAGATCGTCACCGTCGTCCGCGTGCGCGATTTCAAGGAGGTCGAGTACGTGGAGCGCGACCTGATGCTGGTCCGGATCACCGCGTCGCCTGAGCGCCGGGCCGAGATCGTTGATCTGACCGACCTCTTCCGCGGGCGGGTGGTGGACGTGGCCCGGCAGAGCCTGACGGTCGAGCTTTCCGGGCCGGAAACGAAGCTGGAGGCGTTCATCGACCTGGTCCGCCCCTACGGCATACGCGAGCTGGCCCGCACCGGCATCATCGCCATGCAGCGCGGCAAGCAGCCCGAGCGGGCGGCCGCGCGGCCGGCCAAGACCGCCTGAAAAGCCGAAGGAGTCCCCGTGGCCCGCGAGAAGATCAAGGTCCTCTTCGACACCGACATCGGTTCCGACATCGACGACGCGGTGGCGCTGGCGTACCTGGTAAGCCAGCAGCGCTGCGAGCTGCTGGGGGTGACGACGGTCACCGGCGAGCCGGAAAAGCGGGCGGAGATGGCCTCGGCCATCTGCCGCAACGCCGGCAAGCCGGAGGTGCCCATCCACGCCGGCTGCCCCGAGGCCCTGCTGATCGAGATGCGCCAGAAGCTTTCCCCCCAGGCCGCCGCCCTGGGAAGCTGGGACCGCCGGCGCGACTTTCCGGCCAACACGGCCGTGGAGTTCCTGCGCCAGACCATCCGCGCCCATCCCGGCGAGGTGACGCTGCTGACGGTTGGGCCGCTGACCAACGCCGGCCTGCTGTTCGCGACCGATCCGGAGATCCCCGGCCTGCTGAAGCAGATGGTGCTGATGTGCGGCAGGTTCTTCGGCTCGATGGGCGGGGAGTGGAACGCCATTGGCGATCCGCACGCGACGGCCATTGTCTACGGCGGGGGCTGCCAGGCGCGCCCGCCGCGGCACGTCAGCTACGGCCTGGACGTCACCAACAGGTGCCGCATGCCCGCCGACGAGTGCCGCAAGCGATTCGCCGCCAACGCCCTCGCCCCCGTGCGCGACTTCGCCGAGGTCTGGTTCGAGCACGGACGGGAGCAGATCACGTTTCACGACCCGCTCGCGGCCGCGTGCATCTTCCAGCCGGACCTGTGCCAGTACCGCCAGGGCAAGGTCACCGTCTCCCTGGCCGAGCCGACCATGGGCTGGACGGTCTTCTCCGGCCGCGGCGACGACAAGCCACACACCGTCGCCGCCGAGGTCGATCCGGAGAGGTTCTTCGAGCACTACTTCGCCGTGGTGAAGTGACCGCAAAGCGATCCCGGCGGGCGTCATGCGGGGGTCGGCTTGCTGCGGCGGATCTACCCATATCCGGTGAGACCACGAATTAGAGCGAATTGCGCGAACGAACAGATGCGAAGACTTTGTTGCAACTCGTGAAATTCGTGGACACCCGCTGAAGCAGAGCTGGGACTGTCAACTTCGCCCGTGCCGCCTGATCCTTCCCCCGGCCGGGCGCAAGAGAAAAGCCGACCAAGGGATTCGAACCCTCAACCCCGGCTTTACGAAAGCCGTGCTCTACCGTTGAGCTAGGTCGGCGCGCGTACTCCAGCAGTTCATATTTATCATTATCGGCGCTTGCGGGCAAGGGGTTTTGTGTTGCGGCCCGCCCGGCCGCCGGCGACGCTCAGGAGGCGGTGTCCTCTTCCTCGTGCAGGGCCTTGAGGAACTGCGACTGCCGGACGGCCTCGTTCTCCCAGGACCGCGCCAGCCGCTCCAGGAACGCCTCGTCATAAGGGACGTACAGGGCCCGCTGGACCGCCTCGTCCAGGGGGCAGCCGCCCTTGATGTGGGCCAGCATCTCCCGGAACTGCTCCGGCGTCAGGCGGCGGTGGAGGAAGCAGGTCAAACTGAACGCCTCGGCGTAGAAAACGGCCACGTTCTCGGCCTTGTACCGGTCCATCAGCAGAAGCCTGTCCATCGCGATTTTCCTGTCTCCGGCCACGGCGGCCCCGGCCAGGAGAACGCGCGAGTTGTCCACCTCGGCCTCGGCCATCATGGCCAGGCCCTCGTTCAGGGCCAGCGGGCAGCGGGCGTCGCCGAACAGCTCCGCCAGCACCAGGTGACACATCTCGTGGGGCAAGATCCGATCGAGCATGGCCACGTCGAAGTTGCCGTCGTCGTCGCGCTGGGTCAGGTCGATGCGGCGGACGGTCTGGCCGGATGCATCCTGCCGCAGCGTGAACGACCCGCCCGACCACTCGGCGGCGCTGACGGCGTGCTTGCGGTACTCGGCCACGTCCGCCCAGACGTAGATGCTGACGGCGTGCGGATAATCCTGCCCGAACAGGATGATGCGGCAGATCCGGCGCAGGGCGACCTCGGCTTGGCTGCCCACGAGTTTGGCCAGCGAGGCGTTGTATGCCCGGATGACGAAGTGCTCGGTGGATTCGGTGTATTGGAGGGAATCGACCTCCGCCAACTCGGCCCGCCGCTGTCTCGACAGCAGCTTCGAGGCCGGCACGGGTCGCGGCGGCGGGCCGAAGGCCATGCGGCATTGTCGGATGCGATCCATCGCGTACGTCCGCTCGGCCGGGTCGCGGCACAGGGCGAGAAACTGCCGGTACGCCTCCAGTGCCTGGCGATGTCGCCCCTGCCGCTGCCGGGCGGCGGCCACGACGATCCACGCCCGCCAGGCGCCGTCCCGCTCGGAGCCGACCACCCCGGCGGCGACGGCCTCGGCCCGAACGGGGTCGCTTTCCGCCAGGGCGGAAAGGGCGTCCTGGATGCGATCCGTCGTCGTCAGCCCGCCGATGCCGGCCGCCAGCGCCAGCCCGCCGACCAACAGACCCGTCGCCAGGATGGCTGTCCTACTTGCCATGAAGCTCCTGCATCAGGATCTCGCGCAGGGCGTTGACCCCTTGCAGCCGGTGGGTCGCGTCCGTGATCTCCAGCACCAGCTCCCGCTCGAACGGGCTGGCCAGTTGCAGGATCGCGTTCAGGTCCGAGCGCACGCGATTCAACGCCCGCACCATTCCAACGATCAGCTCGCCGTATTGTGCCGGCGTCAGGTCGCGCTTGCCCAGCTCGGCCTTGAGGGCGTCGTACTTGCCGGCCTCGACGTTCATGCTCTTGGTGATCATGGCGATCCGCCGCCGCACGATCTCCACGCGATAGCTGTGGGCGATGCCGGGCACGATGGCGTCGGCCTTGTCGAAATGCTTTTCGGCCAGCGCGTACTTGACCTTGGCGGCCTCCGGCTCGGTCAGCTCCAGCTTCTTGGCCTCGTCCATCACCGCCCGGGCGGCCTTGATGGCGTCCTTGGCGCACGCCCGCAGGCCGGCGGCCAGCACCGGCGGGCGCGCCAGCGACGCCGGGCCCGACGCCACCGCCGGGCCGGGCCCGTCCAGCACCATGGCCACGGGCGGATACGGCTCGGACATCACGTACATGCCGTCCGCGTGCTTCTTCAGCAGCTCGGCGACGGCGGCGTAGCGAATCGAGTCCGGCGGGGTGGACCTGCCGGCCAGCAGCTCGAAGCTCTTTCTGGCCTGCTCGAAGCGCCGCGACCGGAGCTGGCTGTGCCCGCGGATGTGCAGGATCAGCAGCCTTTGCTTGCTCTCCTTGGCCACCTCCTCCAGCGCCGGCAGCAACTGATTCAACAGCACCTCGTACTTGCCCGCCTCCAGCTTGCCCTGGGCGACTTGCAGCGCCGCCGGCAGGGCCAGCCACTTGCCGTCGTCGCGGACCTGGCCCAGCATCTTGCGGGCGCCGGCGTGATCGCCATCCAGCTGAACCACCTCCCGGAGCAGCTCGTTGGATTGCTTGGACAGGTCGTTGTCGGCGGCCCAGACGGCGAGCTGGAAAACGGCGTCGGGATCGCTGCGGTCGATCAGCGCCAGTTGCGTCTCGAGCTGCTGGGCCGGGGTGGGGCCGCGCTGGATGCTGGTCACTTCCGAGGCGGGGAAGCTGATGGTTCCGTAGGCGTGCTCGATGACGACCTTGTCCTCGGACAGCGTTACGATTCCGTCGAAGCTTCGACCGTCCTTGAGGACGACGTGGTCGCCGCCGGCCGATACCGCCCACACTGCCATGATGAGCCAGGCTAAGACCGCTCGCCTCATGGGTTCTCCAGCGCCGTTGCGATCGTGGTTCCGACCGACCGCAGATAGTTTACCATAGGCACCCGGGCCGACGCAGGGTTTTCCAGACTAATTCTCCCGCGGGGCCGGCCAGGGGGACAGTCATGAAAAGATTTTTTCAGACGTCGCCGGAGCGAACCTTGATGCGGCCCCAACCGTAACAGACAGAGTACAAGAAATTTGCGGAGCGTTGACTTCCGGGCGGGTGCCGGAGTCGCATATTGGTCGCTGATTGTTGTTGAAATCGCAATTCCGCTTCCGGTATAATCATGACGAACATTTCCGGCGGCGAAGCTTCTTGGGTAGTTCATTCAACACGCCGCTGAGATACGGAGTTGTGCTGACGGGCATTGGGTAGTCATGGAAGGCGCTAGATCTTTGTTAGTTCCTTCCTCAGTTGTGCGGTGAGTGTCTGTTCGGGCCGCGTTAGGGCCGGGGATGGACCGCGCAGTTACAGGATGTGCGCGGGCCGGAGCTCTGGCTGGAGGTGGTGGGGCGTGGGGCCTCGTAGCGTTTCACCGGCTCGGACAGTCGGCGTCAGACGAGTGCTGAGACTCGTCTCAGGGCTGGCCGACGAGTGGCAAGGTGGTTCTTGCGGGTCAAACATTATTGCAGGAGAAAGGTCGAGTCGACACGGAGGGCGCGGCCGAGATTGAGGAGTGCATGGAAGGAGGCATGGCATGAGAGTTTGTGTCCGGATTCGACAAGACGAAAGAGGCGGCTTTGTCGCCAGTTGTCCGTCGCTGCCGGGCTGCATCACCGTCGGGCAGACGGAGCAGCAAGCCAGAGAGAGCCTGCAAAAGGCGATTCGCGGCTACCTGGCCAGCGTCAACAACTTCGTTCCCGAGCACATCCATCAGGTGCTGGAGTCTCGGGCCTGAGGCCTTGAATGCGCTGTTTTTCCTGGAAGGCTAGGGGAGGGTAAGCCTTCTTTTTTTTTGCGCGGGGGCTCGTGCGATTCTCGGATTTCTGACCCCATGAAACCGCGGCCGGGCCCTTTGTCGCCGCGTAGGGCGCCGGCGGGACCCTCTCCGCCCGATCGGCCTGGCGCTCCCGGCGGGTTTCAGGTTTTCCTCTCCGGAATGCATCTTTGTGGCGCCCAAGTTGAAACGGCGCGGGTGCGGTACATAAGGTTAAGCGAGCGAATGCTGCCGGCCGATCCGCCAAGGTCGGGCGGGCCCATCCCGGCAGGCGAGGGGCAGTGATACTTGCCGAGCTCTCTGAGCACTGGCAGAAGGAGAATACAAATGGCCGAGAGACTGCAAGTCTACAAGTGCGATGAGTGCGGCATCATCGTCGAGGCGTTGCACGACGGGGCGGGCGAGCTTGTCTGCTGCGGCAAGCCGATGCGGCTCCTGAGGGAGAACAGCGTGGACGCGGCCAGGGAAAAGCACGTCCCCGTCGTCAGCAGCGGCGCCGGCGGGATCACGGTCAAGGTCGGCAGCGCCCCCCATCCGATGGAGCCCAAGCATTTCATCGAGTGGATCGAGGTCATCGCGGACGGCAAGGTCTACCGGCAGTTCCTCCAACCGGGCCAGCCGCCCGCGGCGACGTTCAAGGTCGAGGCCGAGCAGGTCACCGCCCGGGAGTACTGCAACCTGCACGGGCTGTGGAAAGGATCCTAGCCAATGATCGGCGAGAAGATGCAGAAGGCCCTCAACGGGCAGGTCAACGCGGAGCTGTATTCGGCGTACCTGTACCTGTCGATGGCAGCGTACCTGGAGTCGGAGAACCTTCGCGGCAGCGCCGGCTGGATGCGCGTCCAGGCCGCCGAGGAGCTCGCCCACGCCATGAAACTTTTCGACCACGTCGTCGAGCGCGGCGGCCGGGTGAGCCTCAGCGCAATTGAGGCCCCGCCGGATAAGTGGGCCTCGCCGCTGGCCGCGTTCGAGGCGGTCTACGCCCACGAACAGAAGGTCACCGGCCTGATTTACAAGCTCGTCGAGACCGCCGCCGTCGAGGGCGACGACGCCGCCGGCGCCTTCCTCCAGTGGTTCGTCAGCGAGCAGGTGGAGGAGGAGTCCTCGGCCAGCGAGATCGTCCAGAACCTCCAGCGCGTGGGCGGGTCCGCCAACGGGCTGCTCACGCTGGATCAAGAGCTGGGCCGGCGGAAGGCCGACTAAGCTGGTCACAGGAATGTTTGCCCGCCTGCCTTCCGCAGGTGGGCAGGGAGGTGGGCAGGTCCACTGTTCAAACATTGTTGCGGTCGGCTCAGGCGCCGGGGCAGTTACCCCCCGGATCCAGCGCGACAATTCGGCGTCGCGCTGTGTGACGGGCGGATTGTGCTGGTGGCATGGCAAGCGATGCATTCTCGGAAACCTGCTGGCCTCCGTGAACTGTCAGGTCCGCAAACAGCTCGCCGAGACGAAGCTGTCCAAGCTGGCCGGCACGTTTTCGAGGGAGTACGCCCATGCTGCGAGAGATCGTCAGGATTGACCAGGACAAGTGCGACGGCTGCGGCCTGTGCGCGACGGCGTGCGCCGAAGGGGCGATCGAGATCGTCGACGGCAAGGCGCGCCTGGTGAGCGAGTCCTACTGCGACGGGCTGGGCGCCTGCCTGGGCGAGTGTCCGCGCGGGGCGATCACCATCGAGCGCCGCCGCCCAGCCCGTTCGATTCCGAGGCGGTCCAGAAGCACCGCCAAGAGGCGGCGCCGGCGCCGCCCTTGCCCTGCGGCTGCCCCGGCGCGATGGCCAGGCAGACCAGGCCGCGAATCGCCCCGGCCGAGGCGGACGCCGGCGGGCCGGCGAGGTGGTCGGCGAATCGCCGGCCGAAAGGAAGCCGGCGACGGCATAGTCGCGGGCTTAGTTTGGAAAGGAAGCCACAGTGACGATGTTCTGCTACCAATGCGAACAGACGGGTAAAGGCACGGGCTGCACGGTCCACGGCGTGTGCGGCAAGGACCCCCGCACCGCGGCGTTGCAGGACCTGCTCATCTACGCCACCAAGGGCCTCGCCATGTACGCCCACCGCTGCCGCCAGCTCGGCGCCCGCGACGACGAGATCGACGCGTTCGTCCCGGAGGCCCTCTTCTCCACGATCACCAACGTCAATTTCGATCCGGAGCGGCTCCGCGGGCTTCTGGCTCGGGCCGCCGAACTTCGCGACAAGGCCAAGGCCCTCTACGCCGACGCCTGCGGCAAGGCCGGCCCCGAGGTGGAAACGCTCGCCGCCCCGGCCGCCTGGCAGCCGGCGGGCGACCTCGACGCCCTGATCCGCCAGGGCGAGGAGGTCACGATCGTCAAACGCCGCAAGGCGCTGGGCGACGACGTCACCGGCTTGCAGGAGCTGCTGACCTACGGCTTGAAGGGAATGGCCGCCTACGCCGACCACGCCCGCATCCTCGGCCGCGAGGACGATGAGGCGTATGCCTTCTTCCACGAGGCGCTGGACTTCCTGGCACGGGAGCCGGCCAACACCGGCGAGCTGCTGGCCATGGTGCTCAAGTGCGGGCAGGTCAACCTGAAGGTCATGGGCATGCTGGACGCGGGCCACACCACCACCTACGGCCACCCCATGCCCACGCAGGTCCGCGTCACCCCGGTGAAGGGCAAGGCCATCGTCATCTCCGGCCACGACCTGAAGGACCTGGAAGAACTCCTCAAGCAGACCGCTGGCCGCGGGATAAACGTGTACACCCACGGGGAGATGCTGCCGGCCCACGGGTATCCGGGGCTCAACGGGCACAAGCACCTGGTGGGCAACTACGGGGGGGCCTGGCAGAGGCAGCGGGAGGAGTTCGACGCATTCCCCGGGGCGATCCTGATGACCACCAACTGCATCCAGAAGCCCGCGGACAGCTACAAGGATCGGATCTTCACCTGCGGGCTGGTGGCCTGGCCGGGCGTCCGCCACATCCGCGACCGCAATTTCGCCCCCGTCATCGAGGCGGCCCTGGCGGCCGAGGGGTTCGCCGAGGACGGCCCCGAGCAGACCATCACCGTCGGCTTCGCCCGCAACGCCGTGCTCGCCGTCGCGGATGAGGTGATCCAGGCCGTCAAGAGCGGCCGGATTCGCCATTTCTTTCTCATCGGCGGCTGCGACGGCGCCAAGCCCGGGCGCGACTATTACACGCAGCTCGCCCAGTCCGTGCCGGATGACTGCGTGATCCTGACCCTGGGCTGCGGCAAGTACCGCTTCAACAAGCTGGACTTCGGCCAGATCGACGGCATCCCCCGGCTGCTGGACGTCGGCCAGTGCAACGACGCGTACTCGGCCGTCCGGATCGCCGTGGCCCTCTCCGAGGCGTTCGATTGCGACGTGAACTCGCTGCCGCTGTCGCTGGTGCTGTCGTGGTACGAGCAGAAGGCCGTGTGCATCCTGTTGACGCTGCTGCACCTGGGCATCAAGGACATTCGCCTCGGGCCGAGCCTGCCCGCCTTCGTGACCCCGGCGGTGCTGGACGTGCTGGTGGAGAAATTCGAGATGAAGCCGATCTCCACGCCCGCCGAGGACCTCCAGGCGATGCTGGCGGGGAAGGACTGAGCGGCAGGCCGCTGGAAAAATCCAATAGCGAAGGGAAAATGATCATGGAAGAGCGCAAGGGAGCGGTCACCTTCAAGGGCGGGCCGCTGACGCTGATCGGGCCGGAGCCGAAGGTCGGCCAGGCCGGCCCGGACTGTGAGCTTGTGGGCAACGACCTGTCGACGGTGAGGCTGTCCGACTTTGCCGGCAAGGTGCGCGTGATCGCGTCGGTGCCGTCGCTGGACACGCCCGTCTGCGACACCGAGACCCGGCGGTTCAACGTCGCCGCCGGGGAGCTGCCGGCGGACGTGAAAGTGCTGACGGTCAGCATGGACCTGCCGTTCGCCCAGGCGCGCTGGTGCGGCGCCGCCGGGGTGGACAACGTGGTCACGCTGTCGGACCACCGCGCCGCCGCCTTCGGCGCCGCCTACGGCGTGCTGATCAAGTCGCTGCGGCTGCTGGCGCGGGCCGTGTTCGTGCTCGATGCGGAAGGCATCATCCGCTACCTCCAACTGGTCGGCGAAACCAGCGACGAGCCGGACTACGATGCGGCGCTGAAGGCCGTCAAGGCGCTGATCGTTTAGGCAAGGCGGGAGCGGGGCTCCCGCCGGGCTCGCCGATGGGCGGGCGGGGGCGGGTGCGGCTTTCCGGATGAAAGGGCCGGAAGATGAAGAAATACCAGTGCGATCTTTGCAGCTACGTGTATGACCCCGAGGAGGGCGACCCCGAAAACAGCGTCTCGCCGGGGACGGCCTTCGAGGACCTGCCGGACGATTGGGTCTGCCCCGACTGCGGCGCCGAGAAGAGCGACTTCTCGCCGATCGAGGATTGACCCGCGCGGACCGGCGGGCGAGCGCGGCGGCAAGGCCTTCCTGCCGCTGCCGGGCGAGGAGTCGACCACGCAGGCGACCCGCCCGGCCGCAGACGCCGGGCCGAAGCAGGGCGGCGCCGACGCCAACGCCGGGCGCCGGTGACGGGCGCCCTTATTCGAATCGGAGGGTCTTCACCTCGAACGGGCGGAAGCGCAGCGACACCGAGCCGTTCTTCCCCAGCCGCAGCTTCCGCCGGGGCCGCTCCAGCATGTCGCATTCCCGCCCGGCCCGAACCGGCAGAGAAAGCCGGACCTTCGTGGCGGCGGTGCCGCCCAGGGATTCATACAGGCGGACGATGGTCGCTCGGCCGTCCTCGCTGCGCTTGATCGTCTCGACGACGACGGCCGGCGACGAGACCCGCAGAAAGCCGGCCTGTCCCGTCGGCAGCCGGCCGGCTTCGACGGTCGGCGGCACGTTCAGCTCGTACGCCTGCCGGACCACGTCGCTGCCGGCGAAGGGCCCCTCGTGGACGGCCAGGGCGTAGGTGAACTTATGCCCGCCGCGGTCGGCGTCCGGGTCGGGCGCGACCGGCGAGCGAAGCAGCGTCAGCCGCAGCACGCCGTCCAGGAAGTCGTAGCCGTACTTGCAGTCGT
>CAYNYF010000063.1:0-201 GCA_964401385.1 uncultured Planctomycetaceae bacterium
CCCAATGGTACTCAATGGTACTCAATGGTATCGAATGGTACTCAACGGTACTCAATGGTTCTCAATGGTTGCGAATGGTTGCGAATGGTTGCGTTTCGTACAGCTTGGTCCCGCCCGGCCGGGGGGACGGGCATATCCGAGATCGTAACGGAGAGGCCGGGATTCTCCTTCGGAGGCGCCTTCGGCGTCGAACCCGTGTGG
>CAYNYF010000063.1:301-24853 GCA_964401385.1 uncultured Planctomycetaceae bacterium
GTGTTCTCATCCCGGCCAGGCGCGGAAGCCTCCAGAAGAATCACCGCGCCGCCCAGTGGGTCAAACATCGCCCCAAGGCCAACGGAGAGGCCGGGATTCTCCTTCGGAGGCGCCTTCGGCGTCGAACCCGTGTGGCGTGGCCTTCGGCCCCGCCCGTGTTCTCATCCCGGCCAGGCGCGGAAGCCTCCAGAAGAATCACCGCGCCGCCCAATGTGGCAGACATCGGCCAAGGGCGAATGGGCAACGGAGAGGCCGGGATTCGAACCCGGGGTACGGGTATGACCCCATACAACGGTTTAGCAAACCGTCGCCTTCAGCCACTCGGCCACCTCTCCAGGTCGCGAACGGTTACGCCAATGATAGACTTCCCCGGCCGGGAATCAAGTCGGTAGTGGAGCGAATGCATGCGTCAGCTGCTGCCAAACGCCTTTCGGCTCTGTGGCTGGCCGCGAGCTGTCAACTTGCGACGAGTCGGGAAATGCCGTCGCGGTCAGCTCCGCCCGCGCCGCCGGCGCCACGACAGCAGCAGGGCGGCGGCCAGGCCGACCAGCCATGCGCCGGCGCCGGCGACGCGCAGCACCGTCCGCGCCCCTCGCGGCAGCTCCCGGGCGGTGGCGGCCAGGGCGATGATGCCGAGGAACATCGCCATCGCCGCCCGCCGTTGGGGCCGGTTGTTCTCGGTGCCGGCGGCCTGCGCGATCGCCCATTGGGCGCCCAGGACAGTGCCCGTCAGGACGAGAAGGTTGACGGCGAAGCCGACGGCCGCCACGTCCCAGACCCACTGTCGCCAGATGGTCGCCAGCAGCATCGCCGGCGGCAGCAGGACCGCGGTCAGCAGCCCGCGCCCCGGCCCCCGGAGGGCGACCGCCCCGGCCAGGGCGACGGCGGCCACCACCCGCAGGTCCTCGATCAGGAAGAGCTGCCGGGGAAGCTGGCCGGACTTCGCCACCCAGCACAGGCCGCCCATGGCCGACAGCACGCCGGAGCCGGCCAAGGCCGCCGCCAGGGCGGCGCGATCGGACAGGGCGGCTCTGGTCCAGAGGCGCCAGCCCAGCACGGCCGACAGCAGGGCGATGATGTACGCCGCGCCGGCCAGGAACAGCGGGCCGGTGGGGCCGGACCACGACAGCAGCGACGCGCCTTCCAGCCTGGCCGGCAGTCCGCCGGCGAGGCGGGCGACGACGCTGAGGCCGACGACGGCGGTGATGCCCGTGGCCCCCCAGGTCGGCAGTCGCCCCGCGACCACGGCCGCGGCGTTGACGCTGCCCAGCACCAGGCCCGCGGCGATCACGCCGGCCAGCACCAGGGCGGGGTTCCCGCCGGCGTTGGCGATGGACCCCGCCACCACCGAGCCCAGACCGAAGCCGATCCACACGCTCAGGTCCAGCCCGCCGCAGCGAACGACCCACAGCAGCCCCAGGGCCGGCAGCAGCCAGGGATTGAACATCTGGCCGAGAAAGTCGGGGACGTACTCGGTGCCGGACTCGGCCCAGGGAGGGATCATCAGCGCGGTCAGGACGATCAGCAGGACGACGACGAAGGTCTCGCCCGCTCCGGTGGCCGGGGGGGCGGAGGGGGTGGTCGGCTCGAGCTGTCCGGCCGGCAAATGCTCCATGCCCGCAGAGTGTATCGCAATCGCCCCTTGGCGTCTGCGCGGGGCATCCGACCCTTGGCGAGAGGCCGCGCCGCCGGTACCATGGCGGGTGTAAAGGAGATCGAGCATGGACTTCGACTACGACGACATCGCCGGGATGATCGACCATTCGCTGCTGAACCCCAAGATGAGCGACGCGGAGCTGCGCGCCGGCTGCAAGCTGGCGGCCGACTACGCCGCGGCCAGCGTGTGCATCAAGCCGTACTTCGTCGCCCCGGCCGCGAAGATCCTCGCCGGCTCCGGCGTCAAGACGGGCACGACCATCGGCTTCCCTCACGGTGGGCACGCCACGGCCATCAAGGTCGCCGAGGCGGAAGCCGCTCTCGCCGATGGGGCCGAGGAGCTGGACATGGTCGTCAACATCGGCAAGGTCCTCAGCGGGGATTGGGATTTCGTTCGCGCCGACGTCCAGGCGGTGGTCGCGGCCGGGCACGCCGGCGGGGCCGTCGTCAAGGTCATCTTCGAGAACTGCTTTCTGGCCGACGAGCACAAGATTCGTCTGTGCGAGATCTGCGGGCAGGTGAAGGCCGATTTCGTGAAGACCTCGACCGGCTACGCCGACGGGGGGGCGACGATCGAAGACGTCAAGCTCATGCGCGAGCACTCCCCGGCGGCCGTGCGGGTCAAGGCCGCCGGCGGCATCCGCACGCTGGACAGGCTCTTGGAATACCGCGCGGTCGGTGTCAGCCGCATCGGCGCCAGCCGGACCGAAGAGATCCTCACCGAGTGCAAGAAAAGGTTGCAGGTGAAAGGTTAGAGAGCCTCGGGCGGCACGCTCAAGCCCAAAAGAAGGGGCTTGAGCGTGGCACGAAGCCGACATCCCGAACGAGCGCAAGAAGAGGTTACACTTGGCTGCCGGCCGGCAGCGGTAAGAGGTTACAGGTGAAAGGGGCCAGGACGACCGGGCTGGCGTATGCCCCGTAGGGCGCGGCTACCGCCCATGGGGACGCTGCCCGCGATTCGGTCCTTCCGGCGGAGCCGTAGCCCCGGCCTACTCCGCCACGGGCAGGGGGCCGGCGAGGGTTTCGAAATGCTCAATGGCCGAGCGGTCGCCGCTGGTGATGATTTCGTGTTTCATCCGCAGCTCCGGCATCTTGATCGCCAGCCAGCGGTGCAGGACGGCCTGCTTTTCCGCCCTGGCGGCGGCGTGGTCGGCAAAGAGCGCCGCGACGATCAGGTAGATGGCCATGTCCACCAGCCGGCGGCCGACGAGGTCCATGTACTCGGTGCCGGGCTGTTCCTTCACAAAGGCGATGGCCTCTTCCAGCAGCGCCTTGCCCTGCTTGATTTTCTCGACGGGCTCGGCCAGGGCGTCCGGCCAATCGGCCTGCCCCGGGCTCATCGAGGGGGCCTGGATCAGCTCGTTCAGCAGATTGACGGCCGAGCCGGACGAGACGCCGCGCACGGCCGCGAGGATCTGAAGCTGCGTGGTGCCCTCGTAGATGGTGGTGATGCGGCTGTCGCGGAGGTGGCGCTCGACGGGGTAGTCCTTCATGTAGCCCGACCCGCCGAGCACGGCCACCGCCCCGTTGGCCACGCGCATGCACATCTCGGAGGCGTAGTACTTGCTCATCGGCGTGAGCATACCGTTGTAGCGCTTGTACTTCCGCGACTCGGCCCGGAGCGCCTTCTTCTCGGCGGCGTCCTCGACGCGGCCGAACTCCAGCTTCCGCAGGGCGCCGTATTGGATGTCCACGCAAAAGCTGGCGAAGTAGGTCAGGGCCCGGGCGGCCTGGATGTCCACCTGCATCTCCGTGATCAGGTCGCACAGGGCGGGGAAGGTCTCCACGGCCACGCCGAACTGCCTGCGGCTGTGGGCGAAGTCGCGCCCGACGCGATACGCCGCCTCGGCGATCCCCAGCGACTGGGCGGCGATGCCGACCCGCGCCCCGTTCATCAGGCTCATCACGTAGGTGATCAGCCCGCGCTGGCGCTCGCCGATGAGCTTGGCGGGGGCGTCGTCGAAGAAGATCTCGCACGTCGGCGAGCCGTGGATGCCGAGCTTGTCCTCCAGCCGGCGGACCTTCACCCGCGGGCCGCGCTCGACCAGGAGCAGGCTCAGCCCCCGCCCGTCGCTGATCTCCGGCTCCGTCCGCGCCAGCACCAGCAGGACATCGCCGCAGCCGTTGGTGATGAAGCGCTTGACGCCCTGGACGTACCAGTTGCCGTCGGCGTCCTGGTAGCCGCGGACCTTGACCGCCTGAAGGTCGCTGCCGGCGTCGGGCTCGGTCAGGACCATCGCCCCGGTCCTCCGCCCCGCGGCCATGTCGGGCAGGTACTCGGCCTTGATCTCCTCGCTGGCGTAGGCGTTGATCGTCTCGGCGATGCCCTGAAGCCCGTAGATGTTCATCAGCGAGGCGTCGGCCCGGCTGACGATTTCATTGCTCATCGTGTAGACGAGGTTCGGGCAGTTCAGCCCGCCGAAGCGATACGGCAGGGTGAAGCCCATCAGGTCCGCCTGCCCCAGCAGCTTGATGGCCTCGGCGATGCCGGCGGCATAGGTGACCGAGCCGTCGTCGTTGAGCTTGTTGCCGACCAGGTCGGTTTCCTCGGCCGTCGGGGCGATCTGCGCCGCCGACAGCTCCCCGAGCGTGTCCAGGATGCGGCGGTAATTGTCTACCGCGTCGGCCGCATCCACCGGGGCGTACTCGAACTGGTCGGCGTGCCGGAAGCCCTCCTCCACCATCCCCGCCAGCCGGGCCAGGTCCATGTGATCGAAAAGGAACTGAATGTCTTCGTTGTCTGTGAAGAAGTTCGCCATTTCCGCCTTCCAGTGACGTTCGCTGCGGCCTGTCGAGCCGCGAAGGCCGCTACTTCGCGGCAGGTGCCTCCGGCCCCTGCGCCTGGCCGAAAACCACTCCCTTGGCGCCGTTCGCGGCCATCTCTTTTCCTAGCTTTTCGCTCCGGCGCCGGTGCGGATGGTCTTGATCATCTTGGGGATGATCACGTTCATGTCGCCGACGATGCCGTAATGGGCGACCGAGAAGATCGAGGCGTGCGGGTCGGTGTTGATGGCGACGATCTTGGCCGATTCCGACATCCCCGCCCGGTGCTGAACCGCTCCACTGATGCCGCAGGCGATGTACAGCGCCGGGCGCACGGTCGTGCCGGTCTGTCCGACTTGGTGGTCGTCATCGACGTAGCCCAGGTCCACGGCCGCGCGCGAGCCCGCCACGGCCGCGCCGAGACAGTTGGCCAGGTCCCAGATCAGCCGGAAGTTCTGCCGGCTGCCGACGCCGGCCCCGCCGGCGACGATGATCCGGGCGGCCTTGAGGTCGACCTTCTTCTCGCGCCGCTCGGACTGAATGACCTTCAGCGGCAGGGCGACCCCGTCCAGGCTCGCCCGGCAGTCGATCACCTCGCCCTTGCGGGCGGGGTCCGCCTCCGGCATGGGCATGACGCCCTCGCGGACGGTGGCCATCTGCGGCCAGCGGTCGTAGTTGACGATGGTGGCGATGATGTTGCCGCCGAAGGCCGGGCGGATCTGGTACATCAGGTTCTTGTGGACCTGTTCGCTGCCGGGCGGCGTATGGTCGCCGATCTGAAGGTCCGTGCAGTCGGCCGTCAGGCCGCACCACATGGCGCTGGCGACCGTCGGCGCCAGGTCGCGGCCGAGGGGCGTTGCCCCGTACAGCACGATCTGCGGCCGGTGCTGCTCGATGAGCTGACACAGCACGTGGGCGTAACTGCTGGCCTGGTAGCTCTCCAGGCGCTCGTCGTCGAGGACGTAGACCTTGTCGGCTCCGTGGGCGATGAGCGTCCCGGCAAGCTCGCGCACGCCCTTGCCGGGCAGCACGGACGCCAAGGGCACACCCAGCTTCTCCGCCAGCGAACGGCCCTTGCTCATCAGCTCCAGCGGAACGTCCGAGAGCGCGCCCGCCTGCTGCTCCGCGAACACCCAGACTTCGCCGCTTCTGTTGACTTCGATCATTTCCTTCTCTGGTTAGTCGGTAAACTCGTTGACCTGCGAACTCGTGGATCAGCCAATCGTATGGTCCTGGATGAGTTCTCCCACCAATTGCCGGATGCCCTCGTCGCTGGCGGGTACTTCCTTGTGCTCGCCGCCGGTCAGCACGACGGACTGAATGCGGTGAACCTTTGTGGGGCTTCCCGACCGCCCGCACCAGGTCAGATCGGCCTGCATGTCGGCCAGAAGCCACTGCTCGATGAGCAGTCCCTTCTGGGCGAGTTCCTGGCGGCGTTTTTCCACCTCCGCCCGCACGGCCGATTCGCCGGCGCCTTCGCTCAGGTGCTCGGCCGCCTCAGCGGCCAGCTCGGCCGCGGCCCGGGCCTTCTTGTATTTCATCATCCGCTTGGCGGCCGGCGGGCGCGGGCTGTTGGCCGCGTCCATCACCGTCGCCAGCACCGGCAGTTCGGCCTCGACCACCTCGTAGCCGTTGCCGACGTTGCGCCGCGCCCGGATGGTCTTGCCCTGAAGCGACACCAGCTCCTCCAGGTACGTGATCTGCGGCAGGCCCAGTTTCTCCGCCAGTTGCGGGCCAACCTGGGCGGTGTCGCCGTCGATCGCCTGCCGCCCGCAAAGCACGACGTCGTGCGGCAACTTTCGGATCGCGCAGGAGAGGATGTAGCTGGTCGCCAGCGTGTCCGAGGCCGCCGCCAGACGGTCGGTGATCAGGATCACGCGGTCGGCGCCGCGATACAGCGACTCCCGCAGGATTTCACCCGCCGACGGCGGCCCCATGGTCAGCACCGTCACCGTGCCGCCGTGGGCGTCGCGAATGGCCAGGGCCTCCTCCAGGGCGTTCAGGTCTTCGGGGTTGCAGATCATCGGCAGCGCGGCCCGGTTGACGGTGCCGTCTTCCTTCATCGCCTCGCCGGTGACCCGTTTGGTGTCCGGCACGTACTTGATGCAGACCACGCAGTCGTATGCCACGATCCATCGCTCCCATCACGTTCTGGAAGACTGTAAGTTTGAGCGCCCGAAGGCCTCCTGAGAGGGCGAATGTAGAATCTCCCGGCCCATCAAGTCAAGGTCAATTGAACGTTCCATGTTCGTGCCGGGCCGGCTCAGCGCGACTTCCGCCGATTCGCCGCGGGCCGTCAATCACTGAAGTAGAAGGGGTTCGTCCAGGCCTTGCGGCCGGCGGCGTCGGTCACTTCAATCCGCACGAAAGCGGATCGATCCGGCAGCTCGTGCTCGGCCTCGGTGATCGCGCCCTCGGCCGATGCGTGGCGGCCGTTTCCCAGGGCGCCGTTGCTGCGGAACAGGATGGCCCGGGCCGGCGAGGTCCGCACCCGAAGCCGCCGCGGGCGAAGGAACTGCACTTCGTGGATCTCCGGTCCGCAGGTGGAATAGAAGCGCCCCGCCTGCAAGGCGGCGATCACGTCCGCGGGCGTGTTGGCCTTTGCCTTCACCATCACCCACCCGCCGCAGTGGTCGTCCCGGCGCCAGTGGGCGTCGTCGACGGCGACGGCATCCCAGCGCCGGCCGCGATTGAGCAACTGGTCCCACACGTACATGGAATAGCCCAGCTCGTCCTCCAGCTCGCAGCCGTGGTTGTACACCTCCAGCGCGGCCGCCGCCGGCAGGGCCGCGATCGTCTCTGGCGTCAGTGCCGACCAGTACGGATGCGCCACCACCAGGTAATCGCACATGGCTTGCAGGGCCTCGGCCATGGCGTGCGGGTTCTCGCGAACGGACCGCAGCGCTTCAGCGTGTCCTTCCTGCATGCCCACGGTCATGAAGTGGAAACCGCTGGCCTCTTCGGGGGATCGCGCGTCGTACTCCGCCCCTGGAATCACCAGCAGCTTGCCGGCCGGGTCGCGGGCGGCGGTGATGCACCAGTGGTCGCCGAAGACGAGGAAGTCGTAGCCGTACCACTTGTACACCGCCAGGGCGTCGGCCGGCGTCACGGCCCCGTCGGAGGCGGTGGTGTGGATGTGGATACCGCCCTTGAGCCAACGGCCGTCTGTCTCAAAGGGACTTTCACGGGGCGTCGAGGTCATCTGCCTGCTCTTTTCACCATGCCGTTTCGACCTGCGCGCCGCTTCTGTCCGGGCGCCGGTCGCCGGAGAGGCACGAACGTATAGGCCGTTCCGAAATGCAAGTCAAGACCGGGCCGGCGCGGCCGCGGCCGGCGGGGCGGGCGTGGCCTGGCCCGTCGGGCGGGTAGAATTGACTTTGGCCGTTGAGAGTTCTACATTGGTAATAGGAACCACTTCTCAGGACGGAAGTTGCGCAGGCCGAAAGGAATCGACAAGTGTCGGATGAATCTTCCTCGTTCTCCTGGGTCATCAAGCTGGCCAGGGTGTGGGCGCTTGCGATGCTGGTGCTGGTGGGGCTGGCCATCGTCGTCACCGCCGCCCAGGCGGTGAGGGTGAGCCTGCGCGGCGACGACATCCAGGAGCTGCTCTGGTGGATCGTGGCCCTGCTGGCCGAGGCGGTCGTGGGCATCCTGGCAATACTGTTCTACGGCCTGGTTGATGCGGTGGTGAGCAATGCACGGGCCGTCAACCAGGCCGCGGACCGGATTCAGCGCTTGGAGAGCCTTGCCGAATCCCTGCACGATTCGTCCCGCCGGCTGGTGGACCTGTCACAGATGTCGGATGCGGCCAAGAGCCTGCTGTTTCGCCACCGCGAGATCGAGGCAATGCACGAGCTGCTGCACGAGGCCCTGATCCGGCAGGACTACGCCAAGGCCGAGGCGCTCGTCGACGATGTCGAAAAGCGTATGGGCTATGCCGACCAAGTCGATCGCATGCGCGCGGAGATCGCCGCCGCCAGGGAAACCTCCATCGAGCAGAAGGTGGAGAGGGCCTTGGAACGCATCGGCAAGGTCATCCAGGGCCACGACTGGGTCCAGGCCGGCCGCAGCGCCCAGAGGCTGCTGAAGCTGTTCTCCCGAAACCCCAAGGTCGCCGCCTTGCCGCAGCGGATTCGCGACGCCCGGGCCAGGCACAAGCGCGGCCTGCTCCAGGCCTATGGCGAGGCGGTCAAGGCCGGCGACATCGATAGCTCGGTGGAGTTGATTCGCGAGCTGGACAGTTACCTTACCCCCCAGGAGGCGGCCGCTCTGAAGGACTCGGCCCGGGGCGTGTTCCGGGCGAGGCTGCATAACCTCGGCGTGCAGTTCGCGATTCGCGTCACCGACGAACAGTGGTCCCAGGCGCTGGGCATCGGCGAGCAGATCGTCAACGAATACCCCAACTCCCAAATGGCGGCGGAGGTCCGCTGGAAAATGGACACGCTTCGCGAGCTGGCCGCCACCCGGGAGACGGCGAGCTGACATGCCGCGGCCGCGCGGGCCCGGAAGGGAAGATCGGATCATGCGGGCGCTCCGGCAAGCCGAACGAAGACGCAGACGGCAACAGCGGGAGAAGCTGCTGGAACAGAGCGCAGGCGAAGACAGCTACATCACGGACTTTCCGTAGGGACCGGGAGGCGCCTTGCGTCGCCGGCTGCTACCGGCAGCGGATCAGCAGCGGCTTATAGGTGGGTTCGTCCGAGAGGGCCTGGTCGATGTCCTTGAGGAAGCGCCGGCCGTCGGTGTAGTACCCGGCCGTGGCCTTGAGGCCCTGTATCCTCTCGGCCCACCAGCGATTCAGCAGCTCCATGAACAGCTCCCGCACGTACTTGCTGACCATGCTGGCCAGCGCGACCGGCAGCGAGGCGGACTCCGCTTTGCTCAGGAAGCGGATTTCGGCGGACCTGTTCCGGTCGCGAACGAGGTAGACGCTGGCGCGGTCGGATTCGCCGGCGATCTTGATCTCCGCCGCCTCGAACATTCGCTGGATTTGCCTAAGGTAGCGGATGCGCCCGCCCTGGCGGTCGACCACGATCTGGGCGGGACCCGGCCCGGAATGCGTATGAAACACATACGAGATCAGCCGGCTGGTCACGCCGAAGAGGGCCACGGACTTGTTTCGCGTGGCCGTCACCAGACGGTTGTAGTCACCGGTGAGGACGGGCTCGGTGCGGATGGCCTCCAGGGATATCCCGCGGCGGCGCATGGCTTCGTCCAGGGCGTTGGCTCGCAGGGCCAGGTCCGTGACGTCGGCCTGTCGAGGAAGCCGCAGGTCCGCGCCTCTGTACCACGGATATTGGTTCATCGGCTCCAGCGCGGCCGGGGCCGTGCGCCGGAGGAATTCCCGCAGCGAGCCGGGCGCGCTGCCAAGCTGGCGCAGCATTCCCAGCACCCCGCGCTCCAGGTGGATTACCCCGTCTTTGCGGACGTGCATGGTCTTGGAATCGGCCACCGGCAGGGCGGCCGACCTTCGCAGCGACCGGCGGGTGACCGCCCCGGCCAGGGCCCGCCAGAGGCTCCGCCCGGCCAGGGCGTCCGGCACGCGGAAGACCGCCACGGAAACGACCAGGGGGCCGATAATGGGCCCGTAGCCGGCCTCGTCTATGCCTGCAACGATCACCACGGATTTGCTCCCGATGCGGCCAGCAGGGGCCTGCTGTCGCCGCTGTCTCCTGAAGAACGGACCGATTATAGGCGGCCGCGCCGGACCCGGAAAGAGCCGGGTTCGGTCCTTTGCCCGTCGACGCCCGGCCGCCGGGAGCGACAAGTTTGCTCAAAAATCCACTTTAGCGGGCGGTGACAATGTTTTCCCGAATGGCTATACTCGGCGCGGGAAAGGCACAACTCACAGTTCGGATGGGACGGGACTATGCGCTACGCGGTAATCATGGCTGGCGGGGCCGGCAAGCGCCTTTGGCCGGCAAGCAGAGAGAACAAGCCCAAGCAGTTAATCCCGGTGATCGACGGGAAATGCCTGCTGGAGTTGGCTGTGCAGCGCCTGGAAGGGCTGTTTCCCCCGGAAAGGGTGCTGGTGGTGACCAACGTCGCCTATGTCGACCAGGTCGCCCAGTCCTGCCCGTCGCTGCGGCGGGAGAACATCATCGGGGAGCCGGAAGGGCGGGACACGGCCAACGCCATTGCCCTGGCCGGCGAGCTGATTTCGGCGCGCGAGAAAGATGCCACGATGGCGGTCTTCACCGCGGATCACATCATTCGCCCCGTCGATCAGTTCCGCCTGTGCGTCGAGCGGGCCTGCCGGGCCGCCGAGGAAGACCCCCAAGCCCTGGTGACCTTCGGCATCCGCCCGAGATGGCCTCACACCGGGCTGGGGTACGTCCATTGCGCCGAGAGAATCAAGGAAGGCGTCTGTCGGGTGCTGGGCTTCAAGGAGAAGCCCGACCACCACACGGCCCGACAGTACGTGGAGTCCAGGGAGTACTTCTGGAACAGCGGGATGTTTGTCTGGCGAGTGGAGACCATCCGTAAGGCGCTGGAGGAATTGTTGCCGGAATCGGCCGAGAAGCTCCGCCCGATCGGGCCCGCCGTCAAGTCCGGTCAGGACATCACCGGCCTGCTGGCGAAGATCTATCCCACGCTGCCGAAGATCAGCATTGACTTCGCGGTCATGGAGAAGGCGGCCCACGTGCTGCTGGTGGAGCTGACCTGCGAATGGGTGGACCTGGGCGACTGGCCTGCGCTGGCGCGCGTGCTGGAGGCGGATGCCGACGGCAACACTGTGGTGGCATCGCGAACGGCCATCCTGGACGGCAACCGAAACGTGATATTCTCCGAAGATCAGCACTTGGTGGCCGTGGTGGGTATGGATGACTGCATCGTCGTTCACACGCCCGACGCCACGCTGGTATGCAACAAGTCCGACTCTCAGCGGCTGAAGGAGCTGGTCGAGAAAATCAACCGCGATTTCGGCAGGGACTACGTGTAACTTCTGACATGGCGCGCTGGCTGGGCATCGATCATGGCGTCAAGCGAATCGGCGTGGCCGTGGGGGATACCGTTTCGAGGATTGTCTCCCCTGTGGAGCTGCTGCTGGCCGGGGTGGTTGACGTTCCCGCCCGGATCGCGGAGCTGGCCGAAGAGTACGCCGCCGTGGGGGTCGTGGTCGGCTGGCCGCTAAACGCCGACGGAAGCGAGGGCCGGCAAAGTAGGCTGGCGCAGCGGTTTGCGGCAATCGTGGTTGGCAGAACGCACCTTGACGTCCGTCTTTGGGATGAGCGGCTGAGCAGTTTCCAGGCCGACCAGCAACTTCGGGGGCGGCTGACCAGGAAGAAAAAGAAACGTCGCCACGACGCACTGGCCGCGGCCGCAATGCTGGGGGACTTCCTCGCCTTGGACGGACCCGACTCGGCACCGCGCTTGCAGGAGCCGGAGCAGAGCCCGTCGGGCTGAGGCGACTTCGGGGGGGCCTCAAGCCTTTGCACCGAACGAACCGGACGCCGGCGGCGGGGCGCAAGAAAAGGCGAGACAATTCCGTCTCGCCCGGTGAGCCGTGATTGGCTGGAAGGCCCTATTCTTTCTCTTCTTGTTCTTTCTTTTCCTGGACGGCCTCCGCGGCCAGCGCCTCCAGCGCGGCGATGGGGTCGGCATCCTCGCCTTCAGGGCTGTCGGCTTGGAGGTCCACCACTTCTTCCTCTTCCGTGGTCGCCGCCACGGCAGCTTTCCCTATCTTGGTGGTGACGGGCCGGATCTGCTCGGGCGCGCCGTCGATCTGCACGGTGAACACCACCGGCCCGACGGTGAGGCGGTCGCCGGCCTTTAGCGCCTTCTCGTTGACGCGCTGGTTGTTGACGTAGGTGCCGTTGGAGCTGGAAAGGTCGCGAATTTTCAGATCGTCATCGCTCTTGATGATTTCGCAGTGGTGCCGGGAGACGCTCAACAGAGGGATCTGGAAATCGCAGTCCTCGGCCCGGCCGATGAGCGTCTTGTCGTGTGCGATCCCAAAGTCCTTGCGCTGCCCGTCGGACTTGAACATCACCAGTTTTGCTTTCATCGCCGTCACCCTCGCGTTCAGCACCTTCTTCGGACCTCGCCGAGATACGGTGCGCCGCGCCCGCAACACTCTGTGCTTCCGCACGTAGCCAGACTCTAAACCATATTCTAGGTTCCCCGTCATCACGTGCAAGCAAAAACAGCCGCCCGCACGGGCCACGGGCTAGGGTCTCAGGACGGGTTGTGGTGGCCCTCGAGACAGACCGCATTATCAGAAAAACCCGTCTTCACGGAGGAGCAGACCTGTCTTGCCCCAGGCTGCATCGCCCCCGAAGGGGGACTGGAGCGCAGGGCGAGCCCCGGCCGGATATGGTCGCCCAGGCCCCGGCAAACAGGCAGACATTTCCCGCCGCGGAGTCTTTAGCTACTCAATCCGACCCATATCTGCGCCGATGAAAGTGTTGTAGGCCTTGAACGACGGAACCTTTTGTTTGCCGGACGGTTGTAACGTATGCTTCCAGTGGATACCGGTGGTTTGGCGCGGAATAACACACGGCCAGCGCGCCTTTGTCCGGGCGTGAACATGCCCGGAGGCGGCGCGCGGGGCTTTGCTTTATCTCACGTGCGCGCAGCCGCTTGTGGTCCGCTCGGGCCTGGTGTTCGATGCCCCTCTCGCCTGTTAACCCACGGGAACTGCTACGATGTGGTCTAAGGTTGCGAAAACCCGGGCTCTGCCTATTGGAATCGATCTCGGCACGGCTGCGGTCAAAATTGTGCAGTTGCGTCGCTTGGAGGGGCAGCTTGAACTCGGCGGCGCCGTCTGTGAGGAAGTTCCCTCCGACTGCCGGGGCGACGTTCGCTCGCGACTGGACTTCCTGGCCAGCCAGTTGCATCGACTGCTCAAGGAAGACGCCTTCACGGGCCGACGCTGTGTGCTTTCCCTTCCCGCAGAAGCCACATTCGTCCAGCACGTCAAGACCGCCAAGCTGACCGCTGAGGAGCTTGCCCAATCCCTTCGCCACGAGCTGGCGGGCAAGGCTCCCTTCGATCCGAGCGAGGCAATCGTGCGCCACGTCGTCGCCGGGGAAACCTACAACGAAGGCGACTCCGGCGAGGAAGTGATCGTTATTGCCGCCTCCCGCCAAACCGTCGAAGCCTACCTCGAACTGGCGCGCCGGAGCAAGCTGCGCATCGTGGCCCTCGACGTCGAGCCCTGCGCGATCGTTGAGTGCTTCGCCCGGCTTTTCCGACGAAGCGAAGACATCGCCAGGGCGACGTTGTTCCTGGACCTCGGCCAGGCGAATACGCAGGTCGTGATCGCCCACGGGGCGAAGCTGGTCTTCGCGCGCAATCTCTGGCTGGGCTCGCACCACGCGGACGAAGCCGTCGCCGCCCGGCTGGGAGTGTCCGTGGAAGAGGCGGCCCGCACGCGCAAGAAGATGTTGGACTCCGTCGACCAGGCGGAGGGGGCGGACCGCGTGTACGACTGCATGCGGGAGGTCATGGAGAGCGTTGTCGGGGAGATCACCAAGTGTCTGCGTTATTACGAATCGGTCTTTCCTTCCAAGCCGGTGGAGCGGGCGATTTTCCTCGGCGGGCAGGCCGCAGACAGGCGGTTGTGTCAGGGCATCGCCCAGCGACTGAATCTGCCGGCCCAGATTGGTGACCCTCTGGCGAGGATGCAGCGTGCCAATCGGGCGGATTCGGACCCGGGAATGGACCGGCGTCGGCCCCAACCCGTGTGGGCCGTCGCGGTCGGGCTGAGCATCGGGGCGGAGTTGCCCGAGGCCGCGTGAGGTGGACCCATGAGTTTCGTCAACCTGTTGCCGGAAGATTACATGGCCCGGCGGGCCCAGAAGCGGGTCAATGTGCTGAGCCTGGTGTTGTTCGGTCTGGTTATGGCTGCCGTGATCGGCGCGACCATCGCCTCCGAGCAAGGGCTGGCTAAAAGTCGCGAGGTGTACGATCGCGTCAACCAGTCCTACTCCGAGGCCAGCAAGCTCATCGGGCAGGTCCAGCAGCTAGAGGGGGCCAAGCAGCAGATGTTCAAGAAGGCGAAGCTGGCTGGCGGCCTGCTGGAGCGCGTGCCGCGCAGCTACCTGCTTGCCACGGTCACCAACGCCCTTCCGCCCGGCGGCTCACTGAAGAAGTTCAGCTTGTCCAGCAAGCGCCGGCGGACGGTGGCGCTGAGCAATAACGCCAAGTCGCGATTCGCCAAGACTGCCGCCCAGCGCGACCCCGGGGCCGCGGCCAACCGCTCCTCGCGGCTGGATCTGAGTATCGAGGTGATCGGACTTGCGGGCACGGACGTGGAGGTGGCGCGGTTTATCGCCTCCATGGCTCGTTGCCCGCTCATCGAGGATGTGGAGCTGGTCTATAGCGAGGAAAAGAAGTTTCAGGAGGCCGTGGTCAGGGAGTTCAAGGTGAACATGCGCCTTGATCCCAACGCTGACGTCCTTTTCGCGGAGAAGCAGCGCGGCGGGGCGCTGGCTCGGGCCGACGCGACCGGGCGGGTGGGAGAAGGCCAATGAAGTTCGGCATTCGCGAAACCGTTTTCACCATCCTGCTGGTGGGCATTCCCATCGGCGCGTGGTGGTTCGTCTATCGCCCCAACGCCGCCGGCAAGGCCGAAATGAGCGCCCAGGTCGAAGCCCGGCAGACCAAGCTTCGGGAGCTGAACAAGGCGACTGCCACAATCGGCGACCTGAAGACGGAGATCACCTCGTTGGAGAAGGCCATCCACTTCTTTCGCTCCAAGCTGCCCAACGAGAAGGAAATAGACAAGGTCCTTCAGGAGGTATGGCGACTTGCGGAGGCCAACCAACTGAAAACCAAGAGCATCCGGACGCTCAACACCAAACAGGCGATGATGGTGGTCGATTCCTCCGGGCCATATGCAGAACAGCCAATCTCCATGGAGTTGGAGGGGTCGTTTACCGGCTTCTACGGGTTCCTGCTGGCCCTGGAGAGGCAGCCGAGAATCATGCGGATCCACGAGATGAGCCTGGAGAAGCCTGCCCGCGGTGCCGAAGGCATCATCCGCGCCAAATGCACCGTGTCGGTATTCTTTGAGCGTGCCGGCAAGGAGCAGTCATGACCGGTAACCCTTACGATATGAATGCCCCTGACGACGACGCCACCGGTAAGCGCCAAGTCGTCTCGGGCCAGGCCGGGCGAAGCCAGTCCTCCGGTGAGGCGGGCAAGGGCGGCCACTACAAGCAACAGATGACGCGGGCGAACGTCATCCTGGCGGGGCTGTTCCTTGCCGGAGCGGCCACCGTCTACGGGCTCTCGCTTCGCGGCGGCCCGGACAAGGCGTCGGCGGGGCAGGTGGATGAAACACAGGTGGACGCAGCCATCCTGCGACTCAACACACAGTTGCCGAAGGACGGGGCTCCGGCGTCCGGCCGCCTCACCCATGACCTGCTTCACAACTTTTCCGATTATGTGGTCCGACGTCAGATCCCACTGAAGCAGCTCCAAAAGAATCCTTTCGAGTTCGTGGCTCCAGACCCACAGCGCGCGGCGTCCACGCCGCAGCCCGAACGAACGTCGCCCGAGCGCGGTGTCAACCCGGGTACGCTGACGCCGGAGAACATTGCGGCCGAGCTGGAGGTCCTGCACTTGCAATCCGTGATGATGGGACGCAACGGCGACAATGGGACGGCGATTATCTCCAACAACCTGCTGACGGTGGGAACGCACATCAAGTGCTTCACCGTCAAAAGAATCACCCCAACGTCCGTTGTGCTTGTCTGTCAGGGCAAGGAATACGTCCTGATGATGCCGTGACTGGAGGAGTGGTGCCGCGCATTTCGGAGAAGGACGGGAAGAGGGCGACGAAGGCCCCACAGGAGCCGAATTCAGCCGGCGGACCCAGCCGCGAGGAGCCGGTGGAGTTCGCCGAGCAGCTGTGGCGGCCTGAGGACGCCGGGCGTTCGCACTGCGGGCCGGCGGGAGTCCTCCTCGAACAGAGGGCCATCACCCCCGAGCAGCTGGCTGCCGCACGCGAGCGCCAGAAGCAGGACCCGCGCCTCAGCGTGCTGGACGCCCTCGTTGAAGGAAACGTCGTCGACGAGGCGGCGGCGATGCAGGCGGTCGCCACGTACTTCGGCTTGCCCTTCGCGCGCTTGAAGCCCGGCGAGGTGGATGCCGAAACATTCAAGATGTTGGAGTTCGATTTCATCACGCGCAGGCGTGTGATTCCCATTCGGCGCGAGGATGAGAAGGTCGTTGTCGGAATCTCCGACCCGGCGGACATTTTCCTGGTCGACGACGTCAAGCGGCGCATTCGTCATCCCATTCAGTTCGTGGTGACCCCGGACGGCGACATTCGCGATGCTGCCGAGGAGCTGAACATCTCCGAATCACAGGGAGTCGAGGAGATTATCCAGGGGATTAACGATGACGAGGTGGAGGTGGTCGAGGCTGAGATCGAGGAGGTGACCGATCTGGAGAAGATCGCCGGCGAAAGCCCCGTGATCCGCTACGTCAATTTCCTGATCGTGAATGCGGTCAAGGAGGGCGCCTCCGACATTCACATCGAGCCGGGTGAGCGCAAGCTCCGCGTCCGCTACCGGATCGACGGCATGCTCTTCAACCAGCAAGCTCCGCCGCCGCAGATGCAGTCTGCCATTATTTCGCGTCTGAAGATTATGGCTAACCTCGACATTGCCGAGCGCCGGCTGCCACAGGACGGGCGCGTCCAGGCGATGATCCACGGCCAGCACATTGACCTTCGGCTGAGCACGCTGCCAATGACGCATGGAGAGAAGTGTGTCATACGTATCCTGGATAATCGATCCATCATGATCGGTCTGGAGCGGCTGGGCATGGGGAAGGACACGCTGGAGCAGTTCAGCCGCGCGATCAAACAGCCCCACGGCATCGTGCTGGTCACCGGGCCGACGGGAAGCGGAAAGACCACCACGCTGTACTCGGCCCTGCAAGTGATGGACGGCGACACTCTGAACATCTCCACCGTCGAGGACCCCGTGGAGTACCAGCTCGATTTCGCCAATCAGGTCAACGTGCGCGAGCACATCGGTCTGACGTTTGCCGCGTCCCTGAGAAGCCTGCTTCGCCAAGACCCCGACGTGATCATGATTGGCGAGATCCGCGATGAGGAAACCGCCAGAATTGCGGTGCAAGCCTCGCTGACCGGACACTTGGTGCTGTCCACCCTGCACACCAACGACGCCCCTTCTTCGATCACGCGGCTGATCAACATCGGTATCGAGCCCTACCTCATAGCCGCCAGCGTCAACGCCGTCCTGGCGCAACGGCTGGTGCGACGAATTTGCGACAACTGCAAGACGCCGGAGACGACGCTGCGCGAAGGCGTCGCTCACTACCTGGCCGAGCACAACGCCCCGGTGGACAAGATCTACCGCGGGGCTGGATGCGACAAGTGCCGGCAAACCGGCTATTCCGGAAGAATGGGAATCTACGAGCTTCTGGAAATGGACGACGACATGCGTGACCTGGTGACGTCCAATCCCCCGCTGATGGAGCTCCGCCGCGCCTGTCAGGCTCACGGGATGCGGATGCTTCGCGAGGACGGCCTGAAGAAGCTTGCCGACGGTCTGACAACTGTGGAAGAAATCGCCCGGGCCACCGAAGTGTAGGTGCTCGCGGGAGGAAGATCCAGTGGAGATGCCAGAACTGCTAACCGAGGCCCTCGAGCGCGGGGCATCCGACGTGCACTTGGTCGTGGGGCAGCGCCCGATCTATCGCATCAACACGGAACTGATCCCGGCCGACTTTCCCGAGGTGACGGCCGAGGATGCCGCCAAAGTGGTTCGGGACATGGTGGGCACGCGGCGCTACGCCCAGTTCCTGCGCCGGCGAGACCTGGATTTCTCCACGGAGGTGCCCGGTCGCGGGCGGTTCCGCGTCAACGCCCACTTCCAGCGCGAATCCGTGGCCATCGCCTTCCGGGCCATCCCCAACAGCGTGCCGCTCCTGGAGGCGCTGAACCTGCCGCCGGTGGTGCGGACGTTTACGGACCTGCCCAGGGGGCTGGTGCTGGTGACCGGCGAGACCGGCGCCGGCAAGAGCACGACCCTGGCGGCCATGATCGATGCGATCAATCACAAGTATGGCTACCACGTGATCACGGTGGAAGACCCTATCGAGTACGAGCTGGTCCCGGACAAGTGCCTCATCGAGCAGCGCGAACTGGGGTCGGACGTTCCGTCGTTCGCCTCGGGTCTGCGCCACGTTCTGCGGCAGGACCCGGACATCATCCTCGTCGGTGAAATGCGCGACCTGGAGACCACCAGCGCCGCCATCACGGCCGCCGAGACCGGGCACTTGGTGCTGTCCACGCTGCACACCCAATCGGCGGCCCAGACCGTGGAGCGAATCATCGACATTTATCCGGCCGAGCAGCAAAACCAAATCCGCACCATGTTGGCCAACACGCTGCAAGCGGTGGTTTCGCAGACGTTGTTCAAACGCGCGGATCAGAAGGGGATGATCCCGGCGGCCGAGGTGCTGGTGTGCACCAGCGCCGTCAAGGCCTGCATTCGCGAGAGTCGCGTTTTCGAGATTCCAAACGTCATTCAGACCGGCAAAACCAAGGGAATGATCACGCTGGATCAGTCCATCAAGACGCTGTTCCTGAACGGGTTCGTCGGCCGGGCCGACGCGCTGGCCAAGGCGAATTTGCGCGATTCGCTCAACCAGGCTATCAGCGCCTAGGTCCGGGCCCGAGGAGAAAGCGGTGCCGTTGTATCGCTATCAAATACGGAATCAGACGGGCGCGGTAACGGTGGGTGAAATTGCCGCCGACAGCATCACCGCGGCTTCCAACCTGCTGCGGAACCAAGGCGGACACCTGCTTGACATTTCCCCCGCCCCGGGGGCCAAGGACCTCCTGTCGCGACTGCGCAATTTCAGCGTGGAGTTCGGGCCCGGCGTCAAGGACGTGTTGAACTTCACCTCTCAACTGTCCGTGATGATCAAGGCCGGAATCAACGTCCGCACCGCCGTGGAAGAGATCGGCGAGCAGACGACCAAGCCCAAGATGAAGAGAATCGTGCAGGAACTGCGTGAGGATCTGGAAGCGGGCAAACCCTTCTCCGAGGCCCTGGCCAAGCACCCCAAAGTTTTCAGCCCCCTCTACATTAACATGGTGCGGGCATCGGAGGCCTCTGGCAGCTTCGCACACATGCTCGAGCGGATCAACGCCTACCTGCGTCAGCAGGTGGAAATGCGCTCCATGGTTCGTGGGGCGATGATCTACCCGGCCATCATCGGCGTCATGGCCGTCGTCACGACGATCTTCCTGCTGACCTTCGTGCTGCCGAAGTTCACCACGCTGTTTTCCGGCAAGGAGGCGCTTCTCCCGAAACCGACAGTTGCGCTGCTGGCGATCAGCGACTTTCTGAGAAATCGCTGGTACGTGATCTTGGGCGTTCTGGCCGGTGTCGGCTCGGGATTCTGCTATTTGCTGACAACGCCGTTTGGGCGAAGGTGGTGGGACAAGACGAAGCTCCAACTGCCGCTGTTCAAGCGCATGTTCCGGGCCATGTACATCGCCCGCGGGCTTCAGACCATGGGGGAGATGATCAACGCCGGCGTGCCCATGCTGGAGACGCTCCGGATTACCGGAGACGTTTCCGGCAACGTGCTCTTCAGGGATATGTGGGCGCACGTGTTTCAATCGGTCAAGGCGGGCAAGAAGATCGCCGAGCCGCTAGCCCGCGATTCGATGCTGCCCAGGAACGTCGTGACGATGATCTCGGCGGGAGAGGAATCCGGGAAGCTCGGCGAAGTCATGGCCGACATCTCGGAGTATTACACCAAGGAGCTCCGGAACACCATCAAAGCGGTGACGTCCATGATCGAGCCGCTCATGATCGTGGTTATGGGGTTTGTCGTGGGCTTCATCGCGATGAGCGTTATTCTCCCGATTTTCAAGCTTTCCCAACTGGTCAAGTGATCCGGAGGGAACCGTTGGAGGGTTGAGGCATGATTAGGCAGTCTATGCCTCCCGAATGCGCTCCCGGGCAGCGCCTCGGGAGCGGCTTCTCGCTCGTGGAGGCGATGATCGCCACGTTCCTGGTGGGCCTGGGCGTCGCTTCCGTGATGGTCGCGACCAAGTCTGCCACAGAGGTCAACGCCGCCGGACGCCAGATCACCCAGGCGACCTACCTCGGCCAGGAAATCCGCGAATGGACGCTGAAGCTGCCATTTTCCGACCCGGACCCCGGCGATGCCGATAACCCGCCGGGCCCGGACGGTACAGACCCCCAGGACTTCGTCGACGACCTCGACGACCTGATGGACGTGACCTACAGCCCGCCGCGCGACGGGTGCGGGCAGGTCATCGGCGACATGGTCGGCTGGTCGCAACACATCTCACTGGAGTGGAAGGACCCGGACTCGCTTTGCACGACGGTTACGCCGGGCGCGACCGACGTCATTCGCGTCACCGTGAGCATCGTACTTCATGAACGTGATGTCCTGACCACCGGTTGGCTGGTTACTAGGAGGGTATCAGAATGAGCACTGTTCGTCTCCGAACGCGCCAAAGTGGGGCGGCCTACGTGTTGGCGATTATCCTCATGGTGTGCTTTGCGGCCATTGCGGTCGGTCTGGCGGCCTTCACCAACGTCAACGCTCAAACGAGCAAGAACGTCGCGGACATTCACCGCGCCCGACTTGCGGCCGAAAGCGGAATCAGTTTTGCCATTCGCCACATCCGGCTTCTGGCCCTGCCGCACGCGACGGACCTGGACAACGTCATCCCCAAAATCGCCCAGGAGCTGGGCGAACGGCTTGACTCCACCGGCAACCTCGCGGGAGGGTCCGTAACACATGATGGCACCACCGTGTATGTCCCCGCGATCACGACCGATGACGGCGCATTCGAGATCTGCGTCGTTCAGCAGGCCGATCAAACGTTGAGCCTGGAAGTCCAGGGACTCTCCAATGACGCCAGACGCACCGTGGCCGTGGACCTGGAGCTGAAGGACGGCCACCCCAACAGCGCGTTGAACTACGGCATCGCAAGTCGGGGTCCCATCAGCGTCAGCGGCAGCGGCAAGGTTCTCGGAAGGAACGAATTGGCCGAGGCCAGCATCATCTCCAGCAGCAATGCGGCGGTGGCGGTGTCGGTGGTCGGCGACGCCGTCGTTGAGGGCGACATCTCCTCCGTGGGAACGGAAACGTCGGTCGTGATCAGCGGGTCACCGACCATTGCCGGCTCGGAGGATCTCGAGGCCATCGCTGAGCACGTTCACTTCGCGGTTGACCCGCCGATCTTTCCGGAGGTCGATACCAGCATTTTCCTACCCCTGGCTACCACTGTCATCGACAGCCAGAAGGACGTCAGCCCCCCGCACACCACCTTTGAGAACATCATCATAAAGGCGGGTACCAACCCCACTTTCGCCAGCGACGTCACGATTAACGGCGTGGTCTACATCGAGGCGCCCAATATCGTAAACTTCTCCGGGAAGGTGACGCTTAACGGCGTGGTGGCTACCGAGCCGTCATCCGATCCCATTGAGGCCTGTAAGATTTCGTTCCAGGCGCAGGTCGATGCCCACGGTGTCGAGGCCTTGCCGGATCTGCCGCAATATGCTGGGGTCAAAGATTTGGACGGCACGTTCATAGTCGCTCCAGGCTTCGACGTCAGCTTTGCGGGGCACTTCGCCGGGGTCAACGGCACAATTGCCGCGGACAAGCTGACCTTTGGCGGACAGGCCGAGGGAATGGTCAAGGGCTCCGTCATCGGCCTGGCGGATTATCCGACGTCCGTAGGCGGCTATGTCGAGGTCGTCATCGACCGTTCAGGCGAGGAGCACCCGGGCGCCGGGTTCCTGACGCCGAAATCACTGGACGTGGCTCCACGAACATTCCGCGAGAAGTTGCCATAAGGAGACAGCTTGTGTCTGTCGCCCATCGAAATAGTCGGATGAGAAACCATCCGACGCCGAATCGCCTCTCGCCGATGCCCGGCGGCCGGAGCCTGTCCCGGTGCTACCGGCAGCGGCGAAGCCAACGGGTGCTGTCCTACCGGCGCCGCGCCGACCGGGGCAGTGCCTTTGTGCTGGCCGTGATTCTGCTGGCGATCTTCGCCGCCCTGGCCGCCGGGTTCGCGACCGAGACCGGAATGAACCTGCAAAAGGCCGGCAACCTCCAGCGGCTCGATTCGGCCAGGCTGGAGACGGAAAGCGGCATGGCATACCTGTCCTACCTGCTGGGGGACCTAAGTCTCCCGTCCGGGGTCACCGGGCAGGCCATGCTGGACAGCCTGGCGTCGGCGCTGCAAGAGAAACTGAACGGCACCGCCAACCTCGGCGGCCAACTCGTCACGTACGACGGCTCGCAGATCCTCGTGCCAAGGATCGATACCGATGGTCAGGGCGCGGGCTTCGAGATGGCGCTGACCCTGGAAGGCGATAACGTCCGGGCGGCCGTCACCGGTTACGAGCTGGGTTGTGTCAGGCGTGTTCGCATGGATTTCGAGGCCGCCGACAAACGCTCCTTCGTCTTTGACTGCGGCGTGGCCTCCAGGGGCAAAATAGTCGTCGAGGGCGGTGCGAGCGTTCGGGGGGCCGTGAATTCTTCCGAGGCCAAAGTCCTGAGCGCCTCCTATTCGGACCTGGAGGCCGCCAGCCTGACCGGCGGTTGCGAGGTTGAGGGGGATGTCTACATCTCCAACCCCGACGCTCACGTGACGCTGGCAGGGCCCGTCTCCGTTGGAGGGGAGACGTTGGCCAGCGGCAACATTGACGAGCACGTCCACGTCGGCGTCGGCGATGTCGAGTTTCCCGGGGCCGATCCGAGCGTGTTCGAGCCGTTTGCCACGAACATCGTCGATGCCAGCACGGATACCAGCGCCGATCAGACCTTCGAGAACATCCGCATTCTGGCCGGGACGAATCCGACCTTCTCCGGCACGGTCACGATCAAGGGCGTCGTGTACATCGAGACGCCCAATCGGGTCGAGTTTACAGGCCAAGTGGAGCTCACTGGCGTGGTTGTCACCGAGGACGCCGGCGAGGACGCAACGGACAACAACTACATCCACTTTGCGGGCGCAACGAGCGCCACGGGCGTGGAAGAGCTTCCGGACGAGCCGCAGTTCGCAGGCTTGAAGGCCTTGCCGGGCACATTCCTGCTGGCGCCGGGCTTTTCGGTGGTGCTCACGGGCAACGTCGGTACGCTCAGCGGCGCCGTGGCCGCCGACGAGCTGAAGGTAGCCGGCACCGTTGAAGGAACGGTTCGGGGGCCGGTAATCGTTTGGGGCAACCATGAGACCACACTTTCCGGCAATTCGCAGTTCACGATTGACCGCACGGATTCGCCGGGAAAGCCGCCGGGGTTGACCTCTTCATTGAGACTCGTGGCTTTGCCGCGGACATATGAGGAACTGTAAGAAATGATCCTTTGCCGAAAGCGTTTCGCTAGGCCCGGCACCTCGGCGGGCGGGAGCCCCGTCCGCCCGGCCCGGCGCTTGTCCGGCGGCCGAACCGGCACAGCGCCGGGCTTCACGCTGGTCGAAGTCCTCATTGCCATGGTGATTATGGCGTTGTTGCTGGCCGCGATCGCCCTGGCAACCAAGGCCGCAATGCACGGCTATACGGAAAACGCAAAGATCGCGGAGGTCACCCAAACTTCGCGCGTGGTGCTGCACAGGATCATGCGCGAGATCCGCACTGCCGACGCGGTCGCTTCCGATCCACAGGCAGTCAGCATCATCCCGCCTGAAAACGAAGAGGCCCTCTCCAAGATCGAATATGCACTGGAAAACGGAACGCTCTACTCCCGTCGGACGGTGGCCGGGTCCGAGGAAAGCATTGAGCTGATCTCTTCCGAGGGTTCCGTGCAGGTCCAGGACTTCAGCATCTCCCGCGAGACCGACATCGACGAGGAAGGCTTGAGTTACACCAAGTCGGTCACGGCCCGTCTGGAGCTGCGTGTCGGCGAGAACACCTTCCACGTGACCGCGTCGGCCTGCCCTCGCCGAAACCTGGAATTCTGAGGGCACCGGCCCGTTCGGGGAGCTGCCTGGCTGTCGAGCTGTCGCCCACGCAGAGCCTCTTTGCGGCCGTGGCTTTGCGCTGGTGGCGACTGACGCACGGGTTAGCAAAGAAATACTGGTTCCAGCACCTCAGTGGTGTAACTAATTGTGTGTAAGTTCGTGTTCGGGCGTTCGTGTCATCCGGC
>CAYNYF010000064.1:0-24713 GCA_964401385.1 uncultured Planctomycetaceae bacterium
TGCTCAGCACCTGCGGCTCGATGATCTTCTGCTCGACCATCGCCACCGTGCCGTATTCCTGGATGATCCGCGGGGCGTCCTTGGGGAAGATGCCCCAGACGACGGTGAAGTCCAGGTACATCTGCTTGCCGTCGGCCAGCGGGAACGACACGCCCGTGCCTTCCTCGATCTGGCGGACCTGGCGAGCCTTTCCGTCGCTGTCCTTGACGGTCACCATCCTGCCCTTGGTGTGGACCTCCCACACGCTGTATCCGATCTCGACGCTGTCGACGCGTTTCTCGCGGGGGTTGATGTTGTAGTAGCCAGCCTGGAGCACGTCGGGCAGGATGCCCTTCTCCCGTCCCTCTCGCAGGGTCTGCACACCGACGTAGCCCGGCTCGATGATGGTGGCCTGGACGATCTGGACGACCCGCCCGAACTCGTTGATCCGCCAGACGCCGGGAGTGAGCACCTGCTTCTGCGTGCCCTTCTCATCGGGCCCGGCGATGAACCGCTCCGGCGGCAGGGCTTTGCCGATGTTGCTCTTCACCAGCCCGATCTGCCCGGGCCGGATCTCCACGTCGCCGACCTGCTTGGCGGTGAAGGTCCAGGGATTGAGGAAGTGCCGCCCCGGGCCGCGCATCTGCTTCAGAACGCCCTGCTGGCCCTCGGCGGCGTATTGCTCGCCCGCCGACTCGCCGGTCTTGCGCGTCAGTTGCAGCGATGTGCCGTGAGGGCACCAGTGATAGAGCATGGCCAGCCAGATCGCCCCCACGACCGCCACCAGCACCACCGCGCCGAGGATCGAGGAGAGGATTTTCGGCATCATGATCGGGTCCTTTCGAAACTCGCCTTCGGTTCGTTCATCTCCGCGGCCAACGCCGCGCTCAGTTCTTCTCGCCTTCCGACGAGCGGATCCTTGCGAACCGGTTGAACAGGTCCGCAAACAGGCCCTCGGTGTTGGACCAGATCCGCCGCACGCCGGGGGAGAACTTCATAATCAGTTGGTACTCGGCGTACTTCTCGCCGGTCTTGAAGGCGGAGATCTTTGCCTTGACGGCCTCGGCCTCGGCCTTGTGCTTCATCACCGTCACGTCGGCTTGGGCGATGCCGGTGGCGATGACCTGGGCGGCCTTGTCCTTGGCGGCCTCCAGGTTGATCTTCGCCACGGCGAAGTCGCGTTCGGCCTTGGTGACCTCGACGCCCCGGTATCGCTCCGCGTCGCGGACGAGCTCGGCAATGGTGCCCCGGACCTCGCCAAACTTGCTCTCGCGGTCCTTTCGGCGCTCCTGGATGACCTTGGCCAGCCGGCCTCCCTTGCGCAGCGGCTCGCCGTCGGGGCCTAGCTTGGCATTGCCCCCGACCATCACGACGTTGCCGCGTTCGTCGAGGACGGGCTTTCCGTCCGGGCCGAGCTCGGGCCCGGCGCCTACCATGACCACGTTGCCGATTTGCATCTCGATTTCCTTGGTGAACTGGTCGATCTCCCGACGGGCGATCTCGCGGCGCTCGTACTGCTCGCGGATGCGCTTCGGGGGCTCGGTGGAACGGATGACGAACGCCTTGATCAGGATGCCCTCCTGCGCGCAGGCGTCTCGCAGGCGGCGCTCCACCTCGTTCTGCACCTGGATCCGCGTGTCGCCGGTGATGTAGTCCACCGCCCGGTATTGCCCGCCGACCATCCGGAAGAACGACCGCGCGAAGGGAAGGATGATCTTGCGCTGCATGTTGTCGATCCCGCCGGATTCCTCCAGGTCCTGCTTGTCCACGTACTTGACGAACACCTCCGGCAGCTTCTTGACGTCCGGGGCCCACTCGGTCGTGCCCTCCACGCGAATGTCGAAGCCGTACTTGGAGGGAAACCTGATAATGTACTCCTGCCCCATCTCGAACTTCTGCGAGCGGACGTCGATGGGCGTGACCTTGTAGACGTAGGGGTTGGAATACTCGGGGAAGGTCCCGGCCGGCAGGAGGAACGGCTGCGTGCCGCGCTCCTGTTTCTTGACCACGAAGACGCTGCTCTCCGCGGACTCCTTGCCCACCAGGCGGGTCACCACGCCCATGAAGCCCGGCTCGATCTTGACCATGTCGGTCTCTTCCACGTCGTAGGCCCAGACGTTGAGGTAGTAGCGGCCGGGCTTGATCGGCTCGAGGAGGATGCCCTTCTGCCTGTCGTTTTCCACCACGACCTGCCCGCCCTCCAGCGGCTCGCCGTAGCGGCGGATCAGCACGCCGACCTTGCCCTTGGGAATGACGGTGGCTTTCATGGGCCTCGGCCAGTACCAGGTCCAGGGGTTGCGGAAGTGTCGGCCTTCCTTGAGGATTTCAAACTGCGGACCCTTGAACTCCCCCGAGGGCGAGAGGACGTCTTCGTTGGAGATCTCCTTGCCGGTCTTTTTCAGCAGGGGCGCGAACTCGCCCTTTTCCACCTCGATGCGGCAGAAGAACCAGACGAACACCACCGCCGCGACGACCAGGACGCCCACCGCGATCCCGCCGTACTTGAGCAGGTCGCCTCGGCGGACGCCGTATTCGTCGCCCGACTGCCTCGGCTGCTGTCGAAGTATGCTCATCGCTGCATCCTTTCTCACCCGTTGGCTGTTCGTTACTCGCCGGCGGACCGCGCGGCCAGTGAGGCCTTGACCTCCGGCACCACCCACACCTGCGTCTCGCCGCGCTGCTCGAGCTTGGCGTAGCCCTTCCGGGCCAGGGCCGTGAAGATTCGCTCGGCCGTTCCGATGGTGACGTGCAGCTCGCTGGTCAGGTCGGTAACGGTCAGCTCGCCGCGGCAGTACTTGGCCACTTCGATGGTCTCTTCCAACGGCAGGCGTTTGGCCGAGAGCCACAGGCCCGTCCCGGCGGCCACCACCACCAGCCACCACGCCGCGTACTGTCCGCGCACGGGCGTCGGAAAGCTGGTGGTCATGTCCAGCACGAGCAGGGCCAGGCTACCCCAGAACAGAACGATCCCCGCAAGGCGTTTCCGGCGCCGGCCTTTCCTGAAGTCGATCAGGGAAAAGCCGCCGCCCCTCGTGACGACCCGTGAGAACCGTCGATTGTCCCACCTCGAGATCATCTGGATATCAGCTTATCCGCCGCCACCGGCGCCCACAAACAAATTCTACCCGCCGGCAGCGGGGCTCGGGCCCGCCCCGCCGCGCGCCGGACGCTGAGTCAGGCCGGCGCCTTCATGCGCCAGCGGGCCAGGACCTCCATCCGCAAGCGCAAGGGCGTCTCGCCGTCGGCGCCATGGAGGCGCCGGAGGGCTGGTACGCGCTGCCCATGCCGGAAGACAAGCCGGTGGAGCATTAGCGAATGCGTGAGACGCTCCACTCAAACCGCTCAACAGTCGCGAGGGTCCCATTCAGCATCACGATTGTGTTGACTGCATCGTTGTGGCTTTATCTTGTTCAGCGCTGGCTCAAGTTCGTCAAAGGCGGCGATCTCCTCGCACCTCGCGCAGCCTCGAGTCTTCCACCACAAGTAAAGCCGCGACGGGTCGATTTTGTTCTCCTGACACCACGCTCGGATACGAGGCCCAGCGCAATGGCGCGATCGTCTGTGTTCGGAAAAGAACCCCAGCATATCCGCGATCAGATCACCAACCCGGATGCGGAACCGGTTCTGTTTCTTCCGCCCGCCGACGTAGAGGACATTCGGCAGTCCACCCACTTCCTCTTGTTTATATTCTTTGGTGAGTGTCAAGACATAGACCGTGCCATTATCGGGAGGCAATTCCACAGCGTCACCAAGCGTGTGGGACAGGAGGTAATCGATTCGGTAAGGCCCATGCCACGGCATGTCGTTTCTCCTGATTCGCGGCTCAGTCTCAGACATGAGCATATCTGGCAGACAAGCGGAGGCAAGCCAAAAGTGGCCAGCGCAAGAGGCATCCGGGGCAGCCGGGCGTTCGTCGAGTTGTTCGCCCTTCAACGGGCTCAGGACAAGGCCCACGACAAAAACCTGCCTGCGGGCAGGCAGGGCTCGTGCGCGCACTGCGGCGTGCGGACGATCTACGTCCCGGGCGGAGAGGCCGTCCCCCTGCGGGAAACATTCAAGGGCGTGAAGGTCTGGGTCCTGGACGCTTCCGGGCAGCCGGTCCCCGGCCGGATGGACCTGCCGGAGGGCTGGTACGCCCTGCCGCTGGAGAGACAGGATTGATCCGGCAGGGCTTGCCTGAACCCCTCAGCCCCTGTCCTCCCGATACTGGAATACCTCTTCAACGGAGCGGCCAAACGTCCGGGCGATGCGAAATGCCAATGCCAACGACGGAACGTATCCGCCGGCTTCCAGAGCAATGATCGTCTGGCGTGTAACGCCGACTTTCTTCCCAAGCTCTGCCTGGGTCATTTCGCCATGGTCGAAGCGGAGCCGTCGAACCTGATTTGTCAGACGGTGGCGATCATCCCTGGCCATGGGATAGCTCCCGCCTGCGAATGCACCAGATCGCCGCCGTTCGGACAGCACTCATGATGCCGAGGCCAAGACACAGAGCGGGAAGGAGCCAGTTGGCGCTGAACGAGATGGTCTTCTCGCCTTGTGCCGTGGCGATCGCCCAGGGAACGGCGCAGGTCAGCGTCCACAGGATCACGAGAGCGAGAGCGCCTGCGTTGTCGCCGCGAGCCCGTATCGATTCCTCGCGCTCGTCCGTGGTCGGGCCGTCTCCGTACCGCCTCCTTCTCCAGGTCAGTGCAAGGGCCCCGGCCGCGACAGGAAGGCATCCGAGAGCAAGCAATAACACCCCCAGCAAAGCGCTGTGCTGGAGTTGGAAGACGCCCAGAGCCATGACGAAGACTCCGAGCCCGGTCAGTCCCAAGAGTCCGATCCACGATCCATCCTTTAGCATTGCTCGCCACACGGGATTTCCTTTCCGGCTGTAGTCGCAGTTGCACGTCAAGGTAACAGAACATGATGTTATCAAAGAAGGACTAGATGTCAAGCAAATTTTACACAAACTCGGCGAATTCTCGTTGAGGACTTCCTCACACGGCATCCGACCCGGCCAGGCCTTCGTCGGGCTGTTCGGGCACGTCAGGCAGCTCGGGCACGGGCCCAGGGAGAGGATGAAGTCATGATCGAAATGCAGATGAAGGCGCTGTTTTTCGACTCGCCCCGCGTTCTGCGGGCGATGGACGCCGCCACGCGCCGAGAGATGTCCTGGGTCGGGGCGTTCATCCGCCAGCGGGCCAGGACTTCCACCCGCAAGCGCAAGGGCATCTTTCGTCCCGGCGGCCCGCCGCACTCCCGCGCGGGGCATCTGCGGCGGCTGAGGGGCACGGGCGGGCCTGGCGGCCGTGCCCGCATGCGGGAGGCTTGGAGCGCCACTTGGTCCTTCCGAACTATCACAGTAGTCCGCGTGGCCATCTGCTCAATCACCGGCTCTCCTGGCTGGATACTCAACAAAGCAGCTTCGTTCGCTGGCGCACTTTCCTGATTGACGTTAGTGTAGGCCTACCCTGAGCAGTGGGTATCAGGCAGCAGGCTCTGTTGCACTGTCGCTCAACTATTCCGACATCAGGCCCTTGATCACGTTGTCGGGCCAGTCCTTGCTGATGCACTGGTGCTTGCCGTCGAGGCCGTACAGCACGACCTCCGGCCGCTTGGGCGAGCCGAGGGGTGAACCCGGCGGCACCATCACGCATAGCTCCCGCGCCGAGCGCCAACTCGCCGGGGGTGCGGGCATGTATCTGTTCTCCGGGAGCCACCCCTTCTCGACAGGGCTCTGCGTCCGTCCGGTTTTCAACTCGACGATGCCGACCTCTCCTTTCTCTCCGGGCACACTGACCCACTGCGCGTCGGGGCTGAGGCGGAACATAAGCACCAAGCTCGGCAGCGTCTTGTACGCCAAATCCGGCAGCAGCTTGGAGACGACGGCGGCGTTGCCGGGGTGGATGACGAACAAGGTAAAGTTTGTCGGCAACGTGCCTGCCGTCGCCGGCAGCTCAACGCGCACGGAGCTGAATATGATCCGCCCGTCCGGAAGCCACCGTAGTCGGGCAAAGGGCGAAAAGAGAACGGCGGCGACTTCCTCGGTTTGGCCGGGCGGTCCGATAAGCTCACCGGCCTCCGATGCCACCCTACGCTTCACGATACTGCCCGTGTTGAGGTCCTTGCCTCGGCCGACGGCTGTGTAATACAGCAACGACCGACTGTCGGGCGACCAGTCGAACTGCCAACTGACCTCGGTCTCCAGAAGCTGCGAGCCCGTCTTGGCCTGCCCTTGTGAAAGCTGCCTCACGTGCAGCCGAGCGCCAGTGGACGATACGTCAGACCCCCCCTCCTTTGTGAGCGACTGGGTCGTGAAGGCCAGCAGCTTGCCATCCGGGCTGGCGGAGACGTGGAGAATCCCTCCCGGGTACTCCAGGACCTCCTGGTCGGCCTTGGCCTGGCCGTTCTCGACGTGTGCCATGATGATCCGCGAGCCCTCGACCTTGGCACCCCCGAACTCCCGCCAGAGCTCGCCCAGCTTGGGCTTGAGCTCCTCGGCGTGCTTGGTCGCCAGGTACATCTTCATCATCCCCAGCGTGCTGGACGAGAGACCTTGAGTGCTGGCCATCCGGCCGAGGTCCTTTTCGGAAGAGCGAATGATCTCCGACCGGAAACGCTCGGCTAGCACGATGACCTCCTGCTCCGTTTCAGGCGGCAGGGCCCGTTCCACCCGGTCCCATTTGGCCATGTCCGTGCTATCCACGGCCAGGAAACGCTTGGAGTCGCCAAACCAGGAAACGAAAGCGACACGTGATTCCTTCAGGCGGTTCAGCTTTCCTTTGGCGTCTGTGACATACAAGCCATCGGCCAGTACCAAAGCCTGCTGCCCGTCGGGCGACCAGCAGATTTTCTCCGGCAGGCAGCCGCCGCAGTTCAAGCCCAGTATTCCCAGTAATGCGAACAGATACGATTTCATTGTTCTATCTCCCGAACCTGCATTTCAGAGGGCGAGTGCCAGTTGACAAGCGGCTTGCGCCGATCCTGAGTGGCCTTGGTTGTATCAATGAATGCCTGAAGGCTCCACAGCTCCGACGTCCTCATGGCCGGCGTGGGCGCGGGCACGACGACGACAGACGGTTCCGGCGCGGGCAATTGCCGTTCGCGTGGAAACAGCCAGCGAGCAGACAGCCCCACCAGCAGGCAGCCTGCCATGGCGATCGCCATGACAGCGGCCCGCCATCGTGATCGCTGACGCGGCCGTGCAGCCAGCGGCGGCAACTCCAGCCCCGCCGACACGCTCCGCCTCTTCATCGCCTCGTGCGCCTGGGCAGCGGTCGTGAGGAGCTCCGACTGACGCGAGTTCCGTCCGGCATCCTCGGCCACAACGGCTGCTAGCAACGCCTCGACGTCTTCGGATAGCTGGCCTAGCGCCCGATCCAACATCAGTCGCTCAAGCAGGTGGGGCTCGACATTCATCTTTGATTCTCCTGTCCTCCCAACTGCTCCCGCAGTGTCCGGACGGCGTTGTGCAGGCGAGAGCGGACCGTCCCCAGCGGGATGCCCAAGACGAACGCGATTTCCTGGTACGATAGTTCGTGCTCGAGCCGCAGGTCCAGTGCTTCGCGCAACTCTGGCCCAAGCCGCCTAATGGCCCGAAGCATCATCTGAATTCGCTCATCCGGCTCCGAAGAAGCAGGAGTGGCCGGGAAGTCATCCTGGAGGGGAAGCGGGCGAGACCGTCGGTGCGACTTTGCCGCCAGGTGCCGCGCCACGGCATACAGCCACGCGCGCGGACTCTGGAGGTGGCTCTGGCTGGCCTGCTCCACCAGGGCCCGAAATGTCTCCTGCACGATGTCCATCGCCCCATGCCGATCGCCCACCAGCCGGCGAACGTACGCTGCCAGTCGAGGTGCTTCCAATCTGTACAACGCCGCTATCTCAGTCGAGTCCATCCTGGATCCCGGGGGTTTCCATAAGGATGTACCCATTCAGCCGGGAAAGTTCATCCTCCATCGGGATCTTTTTGAGTCGAGCCCGCGCGCGGGCTGCGGGAGGGGATGAAGTCATGATCGAAATGCAGATGAAGGCGCTGTTTTTCGACTCGGCCCGCGTTCTGGGGGCGATGGACGCCGCCACGCGCCCGGCGCTCAGGCAAGCCGGGGCGTTCATGCGCCAGCGGGCCAGGACCTCCACCCGCAAGCGCAAGGGCGTCTCGCGGGCCCGCGAGGCGGCCCGCCGCACTCCCACGCGGGGCATCTGCGGCGGCTGAGGGGCACGGGGCGGCCCTGGCGGCCGTGGCCGGTTCTCAGGAGTGCTCCAATTCGCATGTAACCCGCTCGGCCGGACGGTCCACTCACCTTGCGCAGAAGCAGTGAGAAGAGGGCCGGCGATTGCCGGGCCCGGATGCGTGAAGGAGAAAGACATGAACGCCAGGAGACTGCGTGTGCCCAAGCCGGTGAAGTGGATTGTGACAGTGATTCTGGTCCTCGCCGCCGGGGCGCTGCTGGGCGGATGCCACAAACGCAAGGTCTTCGTCCTGCACGAACCCGGCCCGTATGTGGCCAGACACGGAAGGCGCCCCCGCGTCGTGCTGGTCGACCGCGGCAGGGACCGCCGACACAGGGAGGAGGCCCGCCATGAGCGTCGAGAACGCCCGGATAAGCGTCGTTCGGATCGCCGTCAGGACGATCGGCCCCGGCCGCGGCGACGCTGAGGCGGTGCCGGTGGCCGTCCGACAGTGCCCGCTGCCCGAGCGGTGGTTCGTGCTGGACCGGCTGCTATCCCGGCGGGGCGATCCCCGTCGCCGACACCGTCGAGGCTGATCCGCCCGAACGCCGGCGCACTCGCCGGGTCAATGCAATTCCACGCATGTGACGCGACGGGTGTCCCACAAGCCGCGGCGCGTGGTACAATGCCCGCCGGACGGAGACGAAGGCAACTTCCGGGAAAGGGCAACCGCAATGACCGGCGATGCAGAGGCTAAGTTCACGCGAGAGATCATCGACACCCACCCGCCGCAGGACCCCCACGTGAAAACGGCCGGCGACATCACCGGCAACGGCGCGGCCGACGTCGTCGCCGCCAGCAGCGCCGGCGGGCCGTTGGTGTGGTATGAGTCCCCGACGTGGGAGCGGCACGTGATCGCCGAGTCCGGCCGGTGGAGCTGCGACGCTAAGCTGCTCGACATGGACGGCGACGGCGACGCCGACCTGCTGATCTCCGAGTGGTACACGCACGACCGCCTGGAGTGGTACGAGAACCCCCGCCCGGCGGGGGACCCGCGCGTGGACCCGTGGAAGCGGCACGTCATGGGCAGCCCGCGGGCCCACGACATCCGACCCGGCGACGTCGACGGGGACGGGGCGATCGAGATCGTCACGCGCCAGCAGGGCCAGCCGGGAGACCGGATTGTCCTGTGGAAGCGGACGGCCGGCGATGCCTGGGTCCAGCGGGCGATTGCCTGCCCGGCCGGCGAGGGGTTGGCTGTGGCGGACCTGACGGGCAACGGCCGGCTGGACGTTATCATCGGCGCCCGCTGGTATCAGGCCCCGGACGACGTGCTGGGCGGCGACTGGGGCGAGCACGTGCTGGCGGACTGGCCGGCCGACGCGGTGGTGGCCGTGGCCGACGTGAGCGGCAGCGGCCGCGGCGACGTGATACTGACCCGCTCCGAGGGGCCGCACCGGCTGGCGTGGTTCGAGCCGCCGGCCGACCCGATGGCCGGTAAGTGGGCCGAACACGTCGTCGACGACTCGGTGGACTTCGCCCACGGCCTGGCTTTGGGCGATCTGACCGGCAGCGGCCGGCTGGACATCGTCGTGGCCGAGATGCACCAGTCGCCCCGCAGGCGCGTGATGGCCTACCTCAACCAGGGCGCGGGGCGGTCGTGGCGGCGGGTGATCCTCGCGGAAACGGGCAGTCACGACATCTGCCTTGCCGACGTGGACGGCGGCGGCCGACCGGCCGTCGTCGGGGCCAACTGGAGCGGGCCCTATCAGCCTCTCGAGCTGTGGCGGCCGCGCTGAGGCCGCCCCGCCATTGCTCATGCCGGGCGAGGGTGTACGCCGCCCACCGCTCACGCTGTCGGAGGTAGGGCTGTACCGACGCCCTGTCAACAACCCGCCTTGCCCGGCGCCTCTGACCAGGCCTCCCCGGCATGTAAATAGGACTCCATAAGCTGCAAATTGTGCTTGCAAAGACGGACAGGACGCAATAGAATCCTTCCTCTGTGGGACCGTTCAAGTCTACGTTGCTGTGGTAGTGTCCCAGGTTTTGATGCAATAAGCGCCTCGTCACGAGCAGTTTCAGCCGAGCTGTAGACAGGCGACCTGGACAGTGTGGGGCGCCTCTGATCTGGCAAGGAGAACGAACATGACGAAGCGGATCGGGCCCGCAGTGATTGAATTGCGCTTCGGCACGGACAGGGCGCCGAGGCAGCGCGAACGCCGAGGCTTCACGCTGATCGAACTTCTGGTGGTCGTCTCCATCATCGCCCTGCTGGTTTCGATGCTGCTGCCGACGCTCGGCAAGGCCAGGGACATGGCCAAGAAGGCGGGGTGTGCGTCACAGATGGGGGTGTACGGCCGGCAGATCGCCCTCTACCTGACCGAGTACAACTCCTACCCCCACTACGGCCCGTACGGAATCGGCGTCCCCGGCTTCTACTACGAGAACCTGGCGTTTCCCAAGTTCTACGGGATCATGGAGACCTACGGCGTTACGGGCACGCACCGCACGAACTGGGGCGTTTACACCTACATCTGGGAAGCCGACGAGGTATGGGACGGGGCGCTGTGCCCGGGGATGGACGCCCTGGAGGTCTGGCAGGTCGCCGACCAGGCGTTCGATGCCGGACGGGCGTCCTACGACGGCAAGCCGTCGTTCCATAAGGGGGCGGTCGGCTACCAGTGGAACCCGACGCTCCGGGCAAGACACCCCAAATTCTCACCAGGGCGATGGCCCACTTGCCTGGAAGACTGGCCGGACGCCGGCGACCACGACTATACCATGTGGATCGACTGGGTGATCAACCTGCCCGTCGGCAGCTTCGGCACGCAGGCGGTCAACCAGGAGGAGGTCAACCAGCCCCAGACAGTCGCGGAGGCCTGGGATTCCTGGGATGTCAATGCCGCGCCCAACGTCAACATCGCCGGGAGCTACGCGGTGGAGGGCGTGGTGCCCGGCTGGCACGTCGGGCCGCAGTCGCGGGGCACGAACGGCTGGGCCCTGCTCAACGCCGCGCGGCACCCGAACGGACCGAACGTATTGTACGCCGACCATCACGTCGCCTCCGACGTGAACAAGGCGATCGACCCCGGTCAGTTGGGGCCCTGCCCGTCCGGCAGTTGGAACGGCATTAAGGCGGTCAGTTGGAGCGACTACCACGAGGATTTCGGGACGATGTGGCACATCTGCCCGCAGCGGAAGTTCAAGGTTCCTCCAGAAGATTAGGCGGCCACCATGCAAAGCACACCCTCGGTGATCCTGGCCTGCATCCTGACCGGGCTGATCGGCCTGGCCGGATGCAAGGACGCGGCCGAGAAGATCAGCTCGGCCGACCACCTCCTCTCCCGGCAGCACAAGGCCTGCGCCGACGCCCTCGAGACCCTGCGCTCAGACCAGCCCAACTATAACCTGGTCCGAGCGGCCGGCGGGCGCTTCCGCAGGACCCTGCGCCGGGTCGAGAAGGACTACACCGGCTCGAACAAGCACGAGGTCATCGCCAAGCTGAACCTGCTGGCCGATAGGTTCGACGCCGAGGTTGCCCCGAAGCTGACCATGGCCAGCCCGGAGGTCCGGTTGCAGACCGGCGTGACCCCCGAGGAACTTCGGGCCGCGTTCGAAAGCCTTCAGGCCGATTTTGAGACGCTAAAAGACCTGACGTCCGGCGGCTAAATTCGTATAACTCGCCTTGTAGTATAGGCGTGCGCGAACAGGGCGAGGCTGTTTGGTCTGTCCGGCCTGCAAGGGCGCAGGTGCAGAGCAAAAGAATGCTGGACAGTTTAGCTAAACTGTGGTATTAGATAGGTATATTGGGTAGTTTACCTGCGGGCGGCGGGGTTGCATGTGCATGTCCGTGGGATTCTTTGTAGAGACACAATTCATACGAGCGAGGATACAGACTCTCGCCTTCGTGTGGTGAGAGCGGGAAATTTGATCTGGGAGGTAAGCTTATGCCAATAACAACGAAGACCTTGTGGACTGGGTTGGCGGCCGTGGTTGCGCTGGCTTGGCTGGCCGCTCCGGCCTCAGCCTTGGACTTGGGTTACGGCAAGTACATACCCACCAAGGACGAGCCTACGAACGGGCAATGCTGGGCCGAGTTCGTCAACATGGGCGCCAACGAGTACGCCTTCATCAAGGCCGGCGTTGCTACCTGGCAGGCGGACTTCGACCGGGACGCCATCGCGGCCGTCCTGGCGGCCTGGCCTCAGCATGAGGTGAGGCTCTACATCACGACTGCCGATAGCGATGATCCCTCTCTGGACGAGCGATTCATGCCCTACACGTGGCAGAGCCAGAGCGTCTGGGGCGCCGAAGGCGACGGTTACTGGGACTTGTCCGGACAGCTCACGTGGAACGACTACGGCGATCCGCTGAACTACAACAGCCACGCCTTCAACTGGACCGCAGGCACTCAGGCCATCTGCCAGTGGGGCATTTGCAGCCATCTCGGGACCGGCGTGGTGGACACGGCCAACAGCCAGCATTGGCTGGATGCGGCCGGCAACCCGATCGGTAATCCCTGCTCCGCGTTCGGCGGGCCGCCCGCCGGCAGCGACCCGACGGGGTGGTGCCAGAGCAAGATGGAGTGCTGCTGGGGGGCGTTCGACTCAGCGGCCGACAGCAAGCTGCTCAACTCCGAGCCGATCATCGGCCTCGGGGACATGGTGCAGGCGTGGGTGAAGCTCGACCAGGAGCTGGTGGAGGATATCACCGGCACCGGGCGGGCGAACGTCTTTGCCCTGGGCGTTGCCCTGGCCGACGAGAACAACGACATCTGGACCAATTGGAACAACCTCTGGATGTGCACCAAGGAGAACGAGGGCAACGAGCCGTACATCCGGCTGATGTGGCCCGGCGACGCCAACTTCGACGGCTGCGCCAACGGCGCCGACTACACCCTCTGGGCTGACAACTATCAGCTAAACCCCGGCGGGCAGGGCTGGGAAGAGGCCGATTTCAACGGCGATATGAACACCGACGGCGGGGACTACACCCTCTGGGCTGACCACTACGTAGGCGGAACCGGCGGTCCCGGCTGCACGGGCACGGGGCAGATCCCCGAGCCGGTGACGCTGGGGTTGCTCAGCCTTGGGGCTGTGGCGCTGCTGCGTCGGAAGTAGCATTCGAAATCGAGGACGAATGGCCCAAGCGGCCTGGCGCGGATCCTCATCTCGCCCGGTCGCCTGGGCCAAGAACGAGGCCGGGAGGGTTGACCGGGGAACCGGGCGGCGCCCGGACGCAGGGAGCAGAACGGATGCGTTGAGCTTCGCTTCCGGTGATCCGGACCGCCGGGTTCTTGCAGCCCGGCGTGGCCCTTACGGAGAGCAAATCAGAAAGGAGGTGTGTGGAAGAATGCCGGTGAGCGATTGTCCATATTGTGAGGACACTGAGAGACGGAATCCCCGCTACAGTGGGGCATTCCAATGGAAGGAGGGAGTATCGATGAAGACACTTTTGGTCATTCTAACAGCGCTGGCTGTATGCGCCGTCCCGGTGGTGGGGGAGCCCTTCCTCTGCCAACGGGACAACGCCAACGACCAGGCCGGCGGCCCGCCGCCGCCGGGAGAGTGGCACAGCAACGAGGGTGCCAACAACGTTGCCCGCATCAAGGCCTCTGACCACCAGTGGTACGGCGACTGGGATATGGGTGCGATCCTGGAGTACATGGACTGCAATCCGTGCCCACAGGGCATGTACTACGAGGCCCGGCTGTACGTCGTCCCCGACGCGGGCGAGGGCGGTTGGGTGCCCGGGGCGATGAACCCGGTGCAGATCGCCGCGGTGTGGAGCGAGAACGACTGGGTCGAGGGTGACGCTGGTCGGACGTATTCGAACTACAACTGGACCAACCCGACCGAGAACTTCGCGGCCACGGAGGCGTACGCCGGGGACACCGAAGACCCCAACAACCCGGGGAATTCGGACCCCGTCCGTGCCGTCCCCTGGGTCCACCCGACCCGAGGCGTATGCACGATGATGGGGACGTTCCTGGACTATAGCGACAAGAGCGGCACCCTTCCGGATCCGCTGACGCCGTGGCAGCCGTGGTTGGGAGTGTGCAACTCGGTCAGGAACTCCCAGGACTTGATGATCGACCCGGACCAGACGGGCGTGTACCACAGCGTGGTCCTGGACGCCGCGCTGTTCCAGGACATGCTGACCAACCCGAACAACCGCGGGTTGGCGCTGTATAACCTGCCGCCGGACAGCTTTGCCAACCGCAACATCCGGACGCGGGAATATGTCGACAGCGAGCCGTACCTGGACGTCGTCTGTGTTCCCGAGCCGGCAACGTTGCTGCTGCTGGTCTCCGGCGGCCTGCTGATGATTCGCAGGAAGCGCTAGGGCCTCCGGGCCAAGTGACTGGCGAAAGAGGCGACTGACATTCCTCGGCCGGGGCCTTCCCCGGCCGGGGCCTCTTTCTGCGCCGCCCGCCGTAGCGGCGGGTGATCCTCGCGGAAACGGGCAGCCACGACATCTGCCTTGCCGACGTGGACGGCGGCGGCCGACCGGCCGTCGCCGGGGCCAACTGGAGCGGACCCTATCAGCCTCTCGAGCTGTGGCGGCCGCGCTGAGCCGAACGGCCGGCCGGCTACGGCCAGTCCACCCTGCGTTCGGTCAGGAAGCGGATGACATCGTCCCGGCCGGGAATGCCCGCCCGGCCGCCCATCTGCCTGCACTTCATGGCCGCCGCCGCGGAGGCGAACTGGAGGTTCTTCACGAACGGAAATCCCTCCACCAGCCCGTAGCAGAAGGCCCCGTGGAAGGTGTCGCCCGCGCCGGTGGTGTCCACCACCTTCACCGGGAACGCGGGCATCTCCGCCAGGTCCTCGCCGTCGAGATACACCAGTCCCCGCTCGCCCAGGGTGATGACGACGCGCTCCGGCCCCATCGCGCGGACGGCCGTGCAGGCGGCGAGGTAATCATCGCTGCCGGCCAATCGCCGGGCGCAGCCCTCGGAGATGATGGCGAAGCCCACGTAGGCCAGCAGGGCCGCGGTCCGCTCGCCGACGCCGCCCAGGTCCGCGACGACCGGCACGCCGAGCCGCCGGGCCTGCCGGGCGGCCCGCAATGCGCTGGCCGGATACGTCCCGTCCACCAGCAGGCAGCCGGTGCCCTTCAGCGCCTCGGGCGAGCCGATCGGCTCCTTCGGCTCGGAGAAGCCCGCCCCGTAGGGGAAGTGCCGCTGCCCGGTGGGGCTGTCGACGCAGACCACGACCATGGGCCCCCGGCCGCCGGGCATCACGACGACATGGCGCGTGTCCACCTTCTCGCGCCGCAGCCCGTCCAGGATCATCCGTCCCATCCAGTCGTCGCCGACGGCGGCCCACAGCTCCGCCCGCCCGCCGAGCCGCGCCACCGTCACCATGGCCGTGCCCACCATGCCGCCGCCCTGCACCTGGAAGTCGAGGATCTTGTTGTCCACCAGCGGGGCCTGCACGTCCTGCCACAGGATGAGCTGGTCCAGGACGGCCAGCCCGACGCCGACGACCTTCTTCCCGCTGTCGGAGCCCGCGTTCATATCAGCCCGCCTGCCCCCAGCTCGCCGAGGTAGCGGGTGACGGTGGCGGCGACCGCCTCTCTGCCGGCCTTCAGCGCCGCCGACCAGCCGCACCGCCCGCCGGCATCGGTAACGGCCGCGCACAGGGCGTCGCTGAAGTCCTTGTGGAGCTGCGTGGCGATGTTGAGCTTCCGCACGCCCAGTTCGGCCGATCTGCGAATGTCGGCCGCGGGCAGGCCCGTGCCCCCGTGAAGGGCCAGCGGCACGCCCGCGCGCGAGGCGATCGCCTCGATCAGGTTGAACCGCAGCCGCGGCGGCTTCTTGTAGAACCCGTGCGCGTTCCCCACGGCCGGGGCGAGGATGTCCACGTGCGTCTCCCGGACAAAGCGGGCGGCCTCGTCGGGGTCGGCCAGCTCCGCCGGCTCGCCGCCGGCCGACTGCTCCTGGCTGAAGCTGCCCAGCTCGCCCTCGATGGTCGCCCCGTGGGCGTGCGCGAGGGCGGCCATCTCGCGGGTTCTGCGGACGTTCTCGTCGAACTCGCACGCCGAGGCGTCGAACATCACGCTCTTGAAGCCGAGCTTGAGGGCGGTCTCGATCTCCCGTTCCTCCCGGCCGTGGTCGAGGTGGAGAATCACCGGCACCGACGACCGCGCCGCGAAGGACCGCGCCAGGTCCGCGCAGGCCTCCAGCCCGATGTAGCCGGCCCCCGGCGCCCACACCAGCAGCAGCGCCGGCGCCCGCGCCGCCTCACAGGCCGTCAGCACCCCCAGCAGGAAGTCGCTCTGCCCGCCGCCGATGTCGAAGCCGGGAAGGCAGAGCTTCCTCGCGTTCAGAAGGGGCATCACCTCGTTGAGGCTCACCAGCATGCCTTCTCCTTATCCGGTCGGGCCTGGCTCCCGCGCCCTGGTGAAATGCCGGCCGCCGGGCGGTCCCGCCCGGGCCGGGCGATCTGGAGTATAAGCGGACGCCGCCCCGCAGCACATGCTTTTCCGCGGCCGCGGGGCCTCTCTGACCTCCCGCCCGCGACCGCCGGCGTCTCCCGGATTCTACCCCCGCAACGCTTCGCCACAAGTTTGGATTCACCCATGACCTGCGCCGGTGGCGAGTGAGCTACGTGCGCCTGGGACACCCCATACGGAGCTTCCACGTGATTATCTGGCCATCAGATGACGAACTTCGTTTCTTCGCCTGGTGGAAGGATGTAGCCGATGAGGCGAAGAAGAGAAAATGTGCTGAGAACTGAGCCCCTAGCGCAGCTTGAGCCGTCGCACGAGCTGAATCCCGTTCTTGTCGAGCACCCTTCGCTGTGGTGAGTTCGGCAGTATGTTTATTCCTCCGGCACTCACCCACACAAACCTGCCTCGCTGTACTTCGTTCAGAGGTTGGCCCGTCATCCAGCTCTCGAGCCACCCCTTCTTCCTGAGCACGAGCTGGATCTCGCTGACCTTCGCCCTGTGGAATTCAACGAAAAACGCTTTGTCATTCTTGTTGCTTATGCGATAGCCGATTGCATAGTCCCATCGGTTGGCGTTCGGGTAGGTCGCTCGCAAGGCAGCGTCTATGTTGACGCTGCCTGCGATTCGGCGCGGGTCACGTGCATTGATGCTGGACCTATGGGCCTTGCTCAGCGAGCGGAGCCCTACACGAAAATGTGTGGCAATCTCGAGTGTGCCTTGGACAGCGGTCTTGAACTTCATTCGTGTCCCTCGGGACTGCCAGCTGCGATCTCGCCAATCACCTGGCCCACTCGACCGCTGAACTCCGTCAAGCCACCCCATCCTGCCTCTGCGGGATTGTCTGCCCCCGGATCAAGCCCGGATATGTCCCGGGCCACATGGCCTCTAGAGCCCCGTAAGCGTTCAAAGTAATAGACGCGTTTTTCCTTCCGGATAGCCGCTCGGGCGATTTTCCTCATCTCAGGGCTGTGTCTGCTAAGACCGAACATGTCAATGACCTTGTCGGGCAGAGCGCCGTAGCCCTGAATGGTTCGCAGCCCCCAGACGACATCAAGGACGTGGGGAGAGTGCGTGGACAATACAACGCGGTATCCTCGCCACAGCAACTCGAGGATGACAAGCATTACGGCCGAAATTGCTGCGGGGTGGAGGCCCATCTCAGGTTCCTCAACGATCACCCATTCGGTATCACCTCGCCGAGCGGTCTTCGCCGAAGGACAGAGCCAGTAGAGACCAAGCAGCAGCGGAACGAACTCGCGCTGCCCCGCCGACCACACCATGAAAGGAAGCTTGTCGCCTTCGCCCTGCAAAACAAGACGCCGCTGAACGCCTCCCATCCGGTCAAGCTTCAAGGAGAATCCGTGGAAGACAGCGGCATCGAGGGCCTTGCGAAGCTCGGCCTTGAGCCTGCCTGCCTGCGGAAACACGCTTGCGGTCTTGCCTCCTCCTAGGCCGGCCTGCATTTGCATACGGAGCTTCTCACTGAAGCTTGGTACAACATATGGGTCTCCTGCGGCGAAATCGGTAAACGGCCTCGGCCACCCCATGCTCAGCGACAACACCCGCTGGGCGGGAATGTACAACATCTTCTCCATGCGCTTGTGACGTTTGGCTTTCGCGAAGTTCTTCAACCTAGTGGGAAGATCAACATGCTCTTCTTCCCAGACAAGGACGCTGGCGCCGCTTCCTGATTCCGTCCACACGCCCCGCATGCCCTCGCCCAAGTACAGGTTTAGGAAGAGGTTCAAATTGCCCTCCCACTCATACCCGTACCTCTTCAGATCGTCGGTGATCTTTGGGCCGTCAACCATCAGTTTCAGGAACTGAAGGAAGATGCTCTTCCCACTGGCCTGGGGGCCGACAAGCACGGTCAGGTCGCCGAACTCAACATTGGCGTCCTTGAGCGGTCCAACGTTCTGCAAGGCGAGCTTCATGGTCTGTACTCCGATGTGCTCCCTGACACTGTGGGCCGTCGCGCCCGAGTCTGCTAAGCCTAATACTACCCGAGAGGAGCTATTGAGGCAACCAACGGCAAGAACACACGGTGCGCGAATTCACCACGATGCCTTCTCCTATTGCGGCGGCAGCGCGCCGTTCGAAGATGCCGTCAATACCGCCCGGAGCAAAGGTGTCGATAGCAGCCACCATATCCCTCCCCGGCAACGGTCCGTATGTCGTTGCCGGGGCCAGATTACTGCCCGGCCTTGGTCAGTTCGTCGGCGATGAGTTCGGCGGCGCGGCGGCCGGAGAGGAGCATGCCGCCGAAGATCGGTCCCATTCTCGGCCCGCCCAGGACGGTGCAGACGCTCATGCCGCAGACCCACAGGCCGGGGTAGACCTGGCAGACGTTCTCGACGACGAAGGCCTCGCCGGCGGCGGCGTCCATGGGCCCCTCGCCGCCACCTTTGGCCTGCACGATTCCCCGCTTCCGGAGGGCGTCGAACACGGCCGCGTCGTGCCCGGTGGCGTCGACGACGGCCCCGGCCGAAAACGTGATGGGGTCGATCGGCAGGGCTTCCCCGATCATGCTGCGGTTGACCACCGCGCCGGCGACCCTGCCCTGACGCACGCAGACGTCCTCCACCGTCAGCAGGTTCAGCAGCACCGCGCCGGCCTGCAAAGCCTTCCAGCACAGCCCGGCGGCCAGCTCGACGCTGTCGGCCGTGTGCAGCCCGCCGCCGCAGGGACGGTGCCTCACGCCGACCTCGTCCAGCAGGGGCAGGGCGCCCTCCTGGAAGACGGCCTCGCTCATGGCCATGCCGCCGCCCCAGATTCCCCCGCCGGGGGAGAGGCGCTTTTCCAGCACGGTCACCTTCACGCCCTTTTGGGCGAGGTCGAACGCGGCCGTCAGCCCCGAGGGGCCGGCCCCGCAGATGAGCACGTCGCTGACGATCCTGTCGGCGAGCTTCTCGTGATAGGTGCTGATGATCGCCTTGGAGATTTCTGTTTCCTGCAAGCCGGGCATTTCTATCCTCACTCCTGCGGCGTCCCTGCCTGATCGCGCCGCCCATCGGCGCAGAGCAAAGATACTACTATCTTGGCGGCAATGCTCAAGTGTCTGCTTGCCTGACCTATCCGGAGTTTGCCGAACCGGGCTGGGAGCTGGCAACTGCGCGGGTGGCGAGAGCCATGGAATGAGACATCGCCGAGACAATTCCGGTGCGTGCGAGCACGCACCCTACGCCCCGCCCCAGCCCCATCGGGGCGTCTTGACCGGATGGGCAGGCAAGGCGCCCCTACGGGGCTCCGGCCGGGCTAACCCGGCCACCTCCCAGGGCTCGCGCCCTGGGCTAAGAAAGGCGCCCCTGCCGGGGCTGCCCGTGGAACCGGCCACACGTCAGTCTGCTTGCGGGTTGCACCGGGCGGGGCGGGAGCCGGCAACTGCGCGGGTGGCGAGAGCCATGGAATGAGACATCGCCGAGACAATTCCGGTGCGTGCGAGCACGCACCCTACGCCCGGCCCCAGCCCCATCGGGGCGTCTTGACCGGATGGGCAGCCAAGGCGCCCCTACGGGGCTCCAGGGCGGCGAAGCCCTCCACCTCCCCGGGCTGGCGCCCTGGGCTAAGAAAGGCGCCCCTGCGGGAGCTACCCATGGAACTGGCCACACGTCAGTCTGCTTGCGGCTTGCACCGGGCGGGCCCGGCGGGCATGATACCCCGGCCGGGACTTTTCGACGAGCGACGAGTCGACGAGCGACGTGGGAGGCAGGCATTCCCGCAACGTAGCCGCGGCGCGAATGCAGCACGGGCAGACCATGAACGGAAAGCAGCGCGTCAGAGCGGCCATCGCCCGCGAGGCGCCGGACAAGGTGCCGCTGGGCTTCTACGCGGTCGACCACGACACCATCGAGCGCGTCCTCGGGCGGAAGACCTACGTCCGCAACAAGGTCGAGACCGAAATCGCCCTGTGGCAGGGGCGGCGCGACGAGCTGGCCGAGAGCCTCAAGAAGGACACCGTCGAGTTCTACCGCAAGATCGACTGCGCGGACGTCATCCTTCCCAAGGAGGCGCACGTCCTGCCGCCGGCCGACTACGAGCCCATCGGCGCCAAGCGGCTCGATACGGACAAGTGGCAGACCGGCGACGGCCGGGTCTTCCAGGCCGTCCCGGAGGTCAACGAGATCCGCTGCATGCACGATCCCGCGGCCGGGGGGCGCCAGTTCACCGTGGCCGACTTCGCCGACGAGTCGGCCCCGCCGCCGCCGGACGCGAGCTGCTACGAGGTCGTGGACTACCTGCTGGGAGAGCTGGGCGACGAGCGGTACATCCCCAGCCTCATCCCGACGGTGGGGCTGGTGCTGCTGGGCGGCATGGAGAACGGGCTGATGCTGTACGCCCTGGCCCCGGAGGTGGTGCGCGCGGCCGCGAGGCAGCAGGTGAAGCGCCAGAACGCCCTGGACGAGCACAACATCCGCCCCGGCTCGGCGGGCGTGATGTTCGACAACGACATGGCCGGGACCCGCGGCCCGCTGATCTCGCCGGCGATGTTCCGCGAAATGGCCTTTCCCTATTTCAAGGAACGCGCCCGCCACGCCAAGGGCTTCCACGAGCAGCTCATCCTGCACAACTGCGGCAACAACATCCCGCTGATGGAGATGTTCATCGAGGCCGGCGTGGACTGCTATCAGTCCCTCCAGACCACGGCCGGCATGGAGGTCGGGCTTCTCAAGGAGATGTTCGGCCAGCGGATGTGCTTCTGGGGCGGCGTGGGGCTGGAGGTGCTGATTGCGGGCACGCCCGCCGACGTCCGCCGGGCGGTCCGCACGGCCATGGAGCGCGGCGCCGGCGGCGGGGGGTTCATCCTCGGGCCCAGCCACTCCATCGCCATGAACACCAAGTACGAGAACTTCATGGCCATGCTGGATGAGTTCGTTAAGCTGCGGGAGAAGTTCTGACAGGGAAGCGGCCCCCGTGCGGAAGCGGTGAGCGGCGAATATGGCGATGCGACGCTGGCGAGACAATTGGCTGGCGCGTCTGACGGCCGCGGCGAGCTTGCGGAAAGGAGTAATGTCGATGCGTATACGCGTTTGCAGGGGCGTTCCGGGCGTTTTGGCGTGCATCCTGGCGGTCGGGTGTCTCGTCGGCTGCGCGGCCCCGGCCGCGGTCGCCGAGCCGAGCTGGCCGCCGAGGGGCCGGCCCCTCAGGATCAAGATCGCGCGCGACACGTGGGTCTCGTCGGCCGGCAGCGAGCGCGAAGGCAACAACGGCGGCGCGGCCAAGCTGAAGCTCAAGGGCCGGATGGAGTACACCCTCTTCGACGCCGACCTGTCGGTGCTGAAGGGCAAGATCGTCACCGCCGCCCTGTGGCACTTCCACACCGCCAGCCCCGCCGACCCGCTGCGGCGCGTGACCGTCTCCACGGTGGCCGCGCCCTGGGTCGAAGGCACCGCCAGCAGGTACGCCCGCCAGGAAGGCGCCGCCTGCTTCGCCCAGGCCGAGCTGGGCAAGCGCGACTGGGCCTACCCCGGCAGCACCTTCATGGACGCCGCCTACGGGCGGGGGCGGACGATCTGGCGCTTTGCCGAGTCGACCGCACCCGACGCCGACGGCTGGCAGAGCTGCGCGGTCGACGCGGACGTGGTGGCCGCGCGGGCCGCCGGCCTGAGCCACGGCTTCGCCGCCCAGGACGACGTCGGCAGCGAGTGGTCGTACAAGGACGGCCAGTTCAAGTACATGCTCATGCCCAACCGCTTCATCCACAGCCGCGAGCAGCCCCAGTTTGCGCCGTACCTTCAGGTGTGGACGGCGGGGACCGACCAGGTGCCGCCGGCGATGGTGACGGCCGTCCGCGTCGAGACGGGCGATCTGCCGGCCGGCGAGGCCCTGGTCACCTGGCGGACGCCGGCGGACCGCGGCGGCGGAAAGACCCTCGGCTTCCACGTCAGTTACGAGGCTGGCGGCAAGCGCGGGCAGGTGCCGCGGTACCTCATCCCCATGGCCGGTGAGCCCGGGCGGGAGGTCCGCATGCACCTCCAGGACCTTCCGTTCGAGCCGGGCGAGTCGGTGAAGCTTTCCATCGCGCCCGTCGACAGCGCCGGCAACGTGGGCAAGAGCCTCGCCGTCACGTTCCGGGTATCGGCCAAGCCGCCCGTCTTCAAGATCGCCCCGGCCGAGCTGAAGCCGTTCCCGCCCTCGGAGAAGCTGCCCGAGGTCGGCGGGCTGAAAGTGGCGGTGGTGGACTTGGTGGACAAGATCCACGCGGAGACCGGAAAGATGGTTCCCGCCCACCCGGCCGGCTACAAGGGCGGCAATCACATCTGGTCGGCCGCCAGGAAGCTCATCCGGCTCCAGTCGGCGCGGAACGAGGCGGTGTGCTTTCAGGTGAACCTGGCGGGCAAGTCGGCCGCGGCCGACGTCAAGCTGGCCTTCGACGCCGCGGCGGGCGTGAAGACGCGCGTGTACAGGCTGGACTGCGTCAAGACGCGGGCGGGAATCATGCCCGACGTCTGCGTGCCGCTGACGGGCACCTTCGCCGTGCCCTTCCAGGACGACCCCGAGGCGGCCGGGGCGACCAACGTCTCCCTGCTGTGCGAAGTTTACGTCCCGCACGCGGCGGCCGCCGGCAGGAAGGCCGGAAGGCTCACCGTCGCCTCGGGCGGTGAGTCCGTGGAAATCAGCGTGGAGCTGACGGTCTGGGATTTCACGCTGCCGAACAAGCTTTCGTTCATCCCGGAGATGAACTGCTACGGCACGGCCGGGCCGACCAAGGCCGGAATGGAGTACTACCGGGCGGCCCACGAGCACCGGCTGTGCCTCAACCGCCTGTACTACCACTGGCGCGGCGACGTGGACTACCCGCCCAAGTGGACCGGCCAGAGCCTGGACCTTTCCGAGTGGGACAAGCTCTTCGCCCCGCTGCTGGACGGATCGGCCTTCGCCGACCTGCCCCGCAAAGGCGAGCCGGTGGACGTGTTCTACCTGCCCTTCAACGAGCACTGGCCCATGGACGTCTACGCCAACTACCGCCCCAGCTACTGGGCCGACGAAGCCTTCACCGACGCTTACGTCAAAGGGCTCCAGAAGGCCTTCGCCGACATGGCCGCCCACTGCGACAAGCGCGGCTGGCACGACACCATCTTCGAGTTCTTCCTCAACGGGAAGGTCTACAACAAGCGCGGCGGCTGGAAGCGGGCGTCCAGCCCGTGGGTGTTCGATGAGCCCAGCACCACGCAGGACTTCTGGGCGCTGCGGTGGTACGGCCTCCTGTTCCACCAGGCGGTCGCGCCGGTTCAGGGCAAGGCCAGGATGTGGTACCGCTGCGACGTCTCCCGCACGCAGTTCGGGCGGAACCTGCTGTGGGGCGTGATGGACATGGAGGTGCTCGGCGGGGCCAACGCCCAGAAGATGCGGATGAAGCGCGACGAGCAGGTGCTCTCCGGGCGGAGCTATTTCAGCCCGTACGGCTCGGCCAACGACCCGGCCGGGGCCAACACCCAGGCGGTGGTCTGGTGCCTGAAGACGTGGTCGGAAGGGGCCGTCGGCTTGGTCCCCTGGCAGACCATCGGCAACGCCGGCAACATGTCCAGCGGGTCACGGACCGGCCTGTTCATTCCGCACGCCGGCGGGGTCGCACCGTCGGTGCGGGTGAAGGCCTTCCGCCGCGGGCAGCAGGACGTGGAATACCTGACGCTGCTGGGCGACGTGTACGAGCAGCCTCCCTACGCCGTCGCGGCCGGCGCGAGGCACATGGTCAACCTGGCCGGCAAGATCCTCAAGACCTTCGAGGCCGACGCCGGGACGATCCGCTTCGACGCGGCGGACCCCGGCGCGCTGTGGCTGCTGCGGGCCAGCGCCGCCGCGATGGTCTCGGCCAAGCGGCCGGCATATAAGCGCTGCGTCCGCCCGATCCCATTGCCGCCGAAGGACTTACGCCGCCTGCCGGACATCGGCTACGTCCGCGCCGCGCCCAAGCTGCCGCCGAGCAAGCCCGAATACGCACCGCCGGCGCCGGCGGATTGACAGACAAAGGGGTCAGCAGACAAAGGGGTCAGGTACCTTTTCTGGCTGAGACAAAGGGGTCAGGTACCTTTTACGGCTGATTCTCAGCTGAGAAAGGGGTTACGGCGAGAAAGGGGTCAGGTATGCTCCGTAGAAAAGCCTCATCTTTCGGGCCATGAACGTCC
>CAYNYF010000065.1:0-24697 GCA_964401385.1 uncultured Planctomycetaceae bacterium
AAAGGCCGGCCGGCCTCTGCTCATCATTGCCGAGGATGTCGAGGGCGAAGCCCTGGCCACGCTGGTGGTCAACAAGCTTCGCGGCACGCTCCAGTGCTGCGCGGTCAAGGCCCCCGGCTTCGGCGACCGCCGCAAGGAGATGCTGCGCGACGTCGCCGTCATGACCGGCGGCAAGCCCATCATGGAGGACATGGGCGTCTCCATGGAGAACATCCAGATGTCCGATCTGGGCCGGGCCAAGCGGGTGCGGATCGACAAGGAGAACACCACCATCATCGAGGGTGGCGGCAAGATCGCCGACATCAAGGGCCGGATCGAGCAGATCAAGAACGAGATCGACGCCACCACCTCCGACTACGACCGCGAGAAGCTGGAGGAGCGACTGGCCAAGCTCGCCGGCGGCGTCGCCCAGATCAACGTCGGGGCGGCCACCGAGGTGGAGATGAAGGAGAAGAAGGCCCGCGTCGAGGACGCCCTGCACGCCTGTCGTGCGGCCGTGGAGGAGGGCATCCTCCCCGGCGGCGGGGTGGCCGTGCTGCGGGCCAGGAAGGTACTCGCTCAGGTCGCCTGCGACAGCGACGACGAGACCACCGGCGTGGACATCGTCCGGCGGGCGGTGGTGCAGCCCATTCGGCTGATCGCCGAGAACTCCGGGCTGGACGGCTCCATCGTCGCGGCCAAGGTGGACGAGGCCAAGGACGTCAACTTCGGCTACGACGCCATGGCCGCCAAGTACTGCGACCTGGTCAAGGCCGGCGTGATCGTGCCCACCAAGGTCGAGCGCATCGCCCTCCAGAACGCCGTCTCCGTGGCCGGGCTGCTGCTGACCACCGACGCGTTGGTCTCGGAGATCCCGGAGAAGAAGAAGCCCGCGGGCCCGCCCGGCGGCGGCATGGAAGACATGTATTAGCAGACGGATGATCGGTTGATCCGCTGATCAGTTAATCGGCGGCGGCAAGCGCGGCGGCCCGTCCGAGGACGGGCCGCCGCGTTCTTGTTATGCCGCAGGCCGGAGCGCTCAGGCAGTTGTGCCGGGAATCGAAATCCGCCCGCGAGAGGTCCGCCGAAAGTGCCGTCCGCGGCTGGAGGGCTCCGCGCCGGGGAAATGCTGCCTTTACTGAACCGCCCGGTTATGCCATATTCGCCACTCAGAGGACAAAGGAGCCCGAAATGCCGAGCCGAAAAGACGGACCCAGTTCGCGGTCGTTCGCGCCGGTTTCGCTACGGGGCGGCGTGGCCCCGGGCCAGTTGCGCCGCGCCGGCGTGTCCAAGGAAATGGCGGCACAGGCCAAGCGCGCCCCCACCGGGGCGAGCGTCGCCTGGGGCATTCCCTTCCGCATCAACAAGGCGGTGGTCGTCCGGGATAAGCCCGTGGCCGTCAAGCTCAAGCCGACGCGGGCGCAGTGGCTGATCTTCTTGCACACCTCCGACATCCGCCCGATCGAGAAGAACGCCCACGGGCTCATCTCGCCCATGCGCGGCGGCGGGCGCCTGGGCGAGCACGCGGCCGACTACGTCATCGTCTACGCCGACGGCAGCGAGCTGCGGCTGCCGATCCGCCGCCGCCACCAGTTGGGCACGTTCTCGCGGAGGTGGGGCGAGAACTGCTTCGAGGCCGTCGCCGACGCCAAGCCCCGTCCGCTGGACGGCCGTCCGGACCTGATGATCCCGCAGGCCGCCTGGGGCCGGTTACAGACCCGGGCCGATTCGGCCGACCAGCGCCCCTGGGTGAACTGGCTGTGGGCGTGGAAGAACCCCCGCCCGCAAAAGTCCATCGTCGCCATTCGCTTCGAGCCGGTCAGCGGGGCCGTGGTGGTCTCGGCGGTCTCGGCCGGGAGGGCCTCGTCTCAGCCGCTGCGCTGGCGAACCCGCCGCAAGGCCATTCTGACGCTGCCGAAGGGACAGAAGTTCGACGCCGCCCTGGACGATAAGGGAGGCCTCAGGCAGATTCGCCTGGACATGGGGCAGGTCATCTCGGCGGCGCCCCGGCCGCTGTACCCCAACCGGACGTGGGGCCGGACCTACAACAATCGCGTGCCGGAAATCTCCGACCGCGAGATCCTCATCGAGTACACCTGCCACGCCGATGCCCGCTTCCACCTGCCCGGCGGCAGGAGCGTGGCCGCGGCCAAGGTGGAGCGACAGTCCGCCGGCGGTTCCATCCGCCCGGTCCGCCCGGCCGACCAGCGCGTCACCCTGCGCGTTCTCGAGAAGGACAGCCGCAAGCCCGTGGCGGTCAAGCTGCACGTCCACGGCCAGGCCGGCGAATACCTGGCCCCCAACGACCGCCACCGCATCCCCAACCCCTCCTGGTTCCAGGACTACAGCGTGGACTTCACCCACCTGGGGCGGCACCACTGCACCTACATCGACGGCGAGACGACCATCGAGCTGCCGCTGGGGCCGGTGTACGTGGAGGTCTCGAAGGGCTTCGAGATGCGGCCGATCCGCAAGCTCCTCCGCGTCACCCGGGCCACGCGCGAGGTCACCATCGAGATCGAGCGGCTGCTGCCCTGGCGGCAGAAGGGCTGGGTCAGCGCCGACACGCACGTGCACTTCCTCTCGCCGCCGTCGGCCCTGCTGGAAGGCGCCGGCGAGGGCGTCAACGTCGTCAACCTGCTGGCCAGCCAGTGGGGCGAGATGATGACCAACGTGGGCGACTTCGACGGCAAAACCACGTTCGGCTCGAAGGAAGCCGGCGGCGAGGGGGAATACCTCGTCCGCGTGGGAACGGAAAACCGCCAGCACGTGCTAGGGCACATTTCGCTGCTGGGCTACGGCGGCCGGATCATCGCCCCCATGACCACCGGCGGGCCGGACGAGTCGGCCATCGGCGACCCCGTCGGCGTGCTGCTGACGGAGTGGGCCCGGCAGTGCAAGGCCCGCGGCGGCGTGGTGGTGATACCGCACTTTCCCAACCCCCGCGCCGAGAACGCCGCCACCATTTTGGGCGGCGACGCCGACGCCGTGGAGATGACCGCCTGGGGCAACCTGTACGGCGGCATCGACCCGTACACGCTGTCGGACTGGTATCGGTATCTCAACTGCGGCTACATGGTGGCGGCCGTCGGAGGCACGGACAAGATGGGCGCCACCACGGCCGTCGGGGCCGTCCGAACCTACGCCCGGATCGCTTCCGGGCGCGAGTTCACCTACCCGGAGTGGAAAGAGGCCATCCGCCGGGGCGAGACCTTCGTCACCTACGGGCCGCTGATGGAGTTCGCCGTCGAGGGCAAGCCGCCCGGCTCGCGGATGAAAATGACCGGCAGCGGCGGGACCGTGGACGCAACCTGGCACCTCGCCTCGGTGACGGTGCCGATGTCGCGCGTCGAGCTGGTGGTCAACGGCGAGATCCGCGAGAGTCGCGCCGTCCGGCCGGACGAGGACGAGGGCCACTTCTCCGTCAAGGTCGACAAGAGTTCGTGGCTGGCGCTGCTGGTCCGCGGGCACTACCGCGACAAGCCGGAGATCGTCGCCGCCCATTCCTCGCCGGTGATAGTGGAGCTGGCCGGCTCGCCCTTCTACGCCGCGGCCGACGCCCTGACCATCCTGGAGCAGATCGAAGGGGCGCTGGCCTACCTGGACACGGTGGGCACCCGGGCCGAGACCGCCGCCTACAAGCGCATGCGGCTGGTGTTGACCGGCGCCCACCGACAGATCCACAACCGCATGCATCAGGCCGGCCAGTTCCACGAGCATACGCCGACGACGGATCATCCGGAGCATCACAGGTGATGGGTTGATCGGTGGATCGGTTAACCCGTTGATCGGTTGATCGGGAAAACGTGAGCCGCGCCGGGCGGGCGGCGGACCGATCGGACCAGACCCTTCGGCCGCGCATCGGGTATAATTCTCTGGTCATGGCGGGTGAGAATGACAAAGAGGCGGGCTCGCGCCTGCTGTTCGTCGAGGCCGAGCCGTGGGAGCATGATCGGCTCGTGCAGAAGTGCCCTGACGCCTGCGAGGTGCACTCCCGGCCGGCCGCGCTGCAAGAGATCGCCGACGGGGACATCCCGCCCGGCCTAACGGTCCTCAGCACGTTCGTCCACAGCCGCGTCACGGCCGATCAGCTCGACCGGCTGGGCGACCTGCGCATGATCGCCACCCGCAGCACCGGCTTCGACCACGTCGACGTGGCCGCCTGCGACCGCCGCGGCATCCTGGTCGCCAACGTGCCGCACTACGGCCAGGACACCGTGGCCGAGCACACCTTCGCCCTGCTGCTGGCCCTGACGCGGAAGATTCACCGCTGCCACGAGCGGACCGTCCGCGGGGACTTCAGCATCGAGGGCCTGCGCGGGACGGACCTGGCCGGCAAGACCCTGGGCTGCCTGGGGGTGGGCAACATCGGCGAGCGGGTGCTGCGGATCGCCGGCGGCTTCGGCATGAAGCGGATCGCCTACGACGTGGCGGCCCGGCCGGAGCTGGCGGCCGAGATGGGCTTCGAGTACGTGGGGCCGGCCGAGCTGCTGGCCCGCTCGGACGTCCTCAGCATCCACGTGCCGTACAACGAAAAGACGCGGCACATGATCGACGCGGCCGCCCTGGCGAAGCTGCCTAAGGGGGCGATCGTGGTCAACACCGCCCGCGGCGGCATCATCGACCCGCAGGCCCTGGTCGACGCCCTCCGCGGCGGGCACCTGGGCGGGGCGGCCCTGGACGTGCTCGAGGGCGAGACCGACATCGGCGAGGAGGCCGAGATCATGTCCAGCAGCTACGACGTGGAAACGCTCAAGGGCATCGTCCGCAACCACGCCCTGCTGGCCATGCCCAACGTCATCATCACCCCGCACGTGGCCTTCAACTCCGATCAGGCCATCGAGCGGATCATCGACACCACCATCGCCAACATCCACTCCTTCCTGTCGGGTGCGCCCCAGAACGTCGTCAACCACCCCGCCGCCGTCGACTGAGCCGGGCAGGCTGCTCAAGGCGGGTAAGGGCGGGGCGGAAGGACCTCAAACCGCCACGGACATCGTTGAAAGACCCCCGAGATGAAGGTATACTGGCGTTCGATGCCCGGGACGGTTCGGAGAGTACGCCGCGTGGGAGATGTCAGATGACGGGGACTAAGACCATGTCAAATTGCCTGAAGCCGATTGCGCCGCTACTGGCCACAATGGGCGTGATGCTTGTCTGGGTCGCCGCAGCAGAGGGCCAGACATTGATCTCCAGCGACAGGCCTCGGGGCGTGCCGCTTTCGGATCAGGAGATCCAGTCGGCCCTGGATAACCTGAACAGCGGCAAGCTGGCTGCGCAGTTGCAGGCGGCAGAGCGACTGGCGATTTACTTCGGGCCAAGCCTCACTGTAAGCGGGCGGACGATCTATCGGTTCAGCCATGCTCCCAGTCAAAAAGCTTACAATTCCATGCGCAGGCCCAGGGCGATCTTGCTGCTGCTGGCTTGCCTTAAGCAGAAGGCACCACTGCTTCGAACTTGGGCGATTTGGCGACTGCGGGTCCAGACGTACATGTCCAATACCAAGGAATATCAGGAGAAAACAATCCGCTCGCTGCTGGCCGTAGACGGCCTGGTGAGCGCGAGCAACAGGCAGCAGATCACGGACGCAGTCAGGCTGAGGCTAAAGGACTCTGACGCTGGCGTCCGCGCCGAAGCTTTGGTCACCTTGGCGGCTCTTGGCTGCCATGACGGCTATGGGCGAGCCCGCCTCGCCTTGGACGACGGCGCGCCGGAGGTCCGCAGGAGCGCGTGGGGCTTGCTGGGCCAAACGGAGAATCGACGCTTCCCGCCGGATGGTTTCGTGCGGAAGCATTTGCTGGCGGATCTGGCAAACGAGAGCGACCAATTGGTGGCGGCGGCGCTGCTCTACGTCCGCAACGTGGGATCGCGCGTTGCCATGGGGCTGAAGCTGAAAGAGAATGTCGAACCGTGGAAGAGAATACTTGATGCCGCTGAGGGCCAGGTGCTCTATGCCTTACAGCACCGGCCCGCGGTCCAAGTGCAGGCGACCTTCGCCTGCTGGTATTATCCACGAAGCGAGCCGTTGCTGATTCAACTCCTTCCGTCAGAGTCACTTCAGCCTTATGTCGTCAGCGCACTGATGGCGGTCGGGACGCAACGTTCCATTGAGGCGCTACGGAAGTTGCAGCCTGATGTCTCTGCCCAGACACAGCCGGGCAGGTTCGATGGAGCTATCAAGATCATTGAGGAGCGTTTGGCCCGGCAGCCGAAGCCGTAGTCATCGTGGCAAGCGCTCATGACGGTCGTGGATGTAACTCCATCTGCGAATTCCCGGCCCGGAGGAGCCTCCAGGTGGGTCCCAGTTGACGCTTGTCCGTTGGACGGGTACGATTCGCGGGATCAAACAGGGTAGCGGGAGAGAGCCATCATGGACAAGGAAACACGCGTCAACGCAGTTCAACTCATCGTTCCCGCCTTGGTCCTCGGCGTGAATTTGACCTATCTAGGCCTATGGAAGGGCGTCGGCATGCCGCGCGACAGCGTCTTTGCCGCATGCCTGACAGGGCTGGTGGTACTGCTTGCTTCCACCATTGTTTCGTTCGGCGTCTGCACGAAGTCACCGAGCTACAGCCTGTATCTTGCGGGCGTATATTTCTTCATGCTTGCCCCGGGGCAAGCCGCCACGCACGTCGACGCCTGGCAGTTTGCCTTCGGGTGCATCTCGCTGATTGGTGGAGCCGGGATGTTGATTATCGCCGTGGCGGGCGCCATAGCAGCAGCCATAATGCGACGGCCGGGCAGACCCCGACCGAAGCCGGAGGGGTACGCGGGTTCTCTCCAGAAGAACGGTTGATGCCCGGCACGGGCAGGGCGGTCTGATTAGCCGCCGCTGCCCCGCTTCACGACTGCCGGCCCATCTTCCGACAGCTTGAGGAATTCCTGGTACTCAGCCTTCGTCAGGCCGAGCTTGGGGTGGTAGTCGAGGGGCTCACCTGGCTTGGCCTTGCGGACGTGCTCGACCCACCACTTTCAGTCTTTCTGAGCCGCTTCGTGGACGCGCGTTGCCAGCGCTTCGGGCCTGGGGGGAAACACCACGTGCATGATGTCCGCCTTGATAGCGCCCTCCGGCAACACCTCGCTCAAGTCGAAGGCTCCGGGTTGTGGTTGGGATCGGGAGCTCTGCGTTTCCGAACGGGTGGCTGGGCGCCCTCCTGATGCGTTGTCGCCGTGCGCCCCGGCGCCGTAGGCTGAGGGCGGGTAGTACGTCCGCCTGCTCGACCGGCGGCGAGGCGCCGCCGAGGAAGAGCTTCCCGCGAGCGTGTTTTTCCGTGGGTGCTCTTGACCGGCCGGGTCGGCGGGAGCATCATGCCAGCCTTGACGGCGCCGGCCGGCGCCGGGGAGGAAGGCAGCATGCGGGCCATGCGGAAGATGCCGAACATCAAGGAGCTGGCGCTGTTCGACAGTTGCGTGACGCTGGGGGCGTCCTGCACGCCCGGCCTGCCGGAGCACCTGACGACCGGGAACGTCCTGGACGTCATGGACGCCCACGACATCGCCGAGGCGCTGGTGCACTCCAACGAGGCCCGCCTGATCCGCCCCAGGCGGCGCGGCAATGAGCGGCTCCTGCGGGAGATCGAAGGGATGGACCGGCTGCACCCGGTGTGGGTTCTGGAGCCGCCGAAAGGCCCCGACCCGGCCGGGGCGGCGAAGATGGTCGAGGAGATGCTGGCCGCGGGCGTGCGGGCGGCCCGGCTGATGATGGGCCACGCCCCGCCGCTGCACTGGATGTGGAAGGACCTGTGTGCCGCCCTGGAGGCCCACCGCGTGGTCTGCCTGCTGGACTTCGCGGCGGTGCGCTTCCCGGCCACCAACTGCATGCCGGACGCGCTCATGCTGAATGAGCTGCTGGAGATCTGCCTGGCCCACCCGGACCTGCCCATGATCCTCTCCCACCACTCCGGCGGGCTGGGCGTCTCGCCCGCGACGATCCCGCTGATGCACCGCGCCGCAAATGTGCGGATCGACCTGACGGGCATCGTGGACTATTGGCGCAAGGTCGCGGTCGAGCTGGGCCCCGAGCGCGTGGTCTTCGCCACGGGCATGCCCTTCTACGACCCGGCGACCCTGGTGGGCAACGTCCAGTACGACGAGACGCTCGACGCCGCGGCCAAGCGGATGATCTGCGGCGGCAACCTTCGCCGGCTGCTGGAGGGCGTGCGATGAGCGAGATCCTGGACCGCTGGCGGGCGGGCGAGGGCCTGCCGGACGTGCTGGCCATCGACGGGCACACCCACGTGGGCGAATGGCCCCACGGGGCCAATTACGACAGCGTCGACGAGATGGTCGCCGGGGCGTCCGCGGTCATGGACGCCAACGGCGTCGACGCCGCCTGCGTCATGGCCGGCGGGTACATGTGGAACGGCACCGACTACCGCATCGGCAACGACATCCTCATCGACCTGTGGCGGCGGCTGCCGGAGCGGATCGTTCCCTTTGCCCACTTCAACCCGAACGACCGCCCGGAGGCGATGCTGGCCGAGCTGGAGCGGGTGTACGCGGCCGGGGTGCGCTGCATCAAGCTGCTCAACGCCTACCAGGACTATCCCGGCGACGGGCCCAACCTGATGGCGCTGTACCGCTTCGCCGACGCCCACAACATGCTGATCCTGGACCACTCCTGGAGTCCGGATGAAATCACCCGGATCGCCCCTGAGTTCCCCGGCACCGACTTCATCTTCGGCCATTACGGCCACTGGCAGGACCCGGTCCTCAAGAAGTATCCCAACGTCCACGCCAACATCTGGACGCTCAGCAGCCTGGGCTTCCTGACGCGCGGGGTCCGCAGCGTCGGCCCGGAGAAGTTCCTCTTCGGCTCCGACGCCTTCATGAACCCGATCTCAGTGGGCATCGGCCTGGTGGTCTACGCCGACATCCCCGACGACCACAAGCGGCTGATCCTGGGCCGGAACCAGGCGAGGCTGCTGGCCAAGGTCGACGCGTTGCCGGCGGCGCTGAAGGACAAGTACGAAGGCCGCTGATCCGCTGCCGGCCCGGCCGGGAAATCTCCCCTGCCGAGGCGTTGTGTCCCCACCGCCAAGCCGGTAAGCTGACGTGGCTGGGCGCGCAGCGCCGGCGCGAGTGGGCGGGATATGGACTATTTCGAATACAAGAGCCGCAGGCTGCACTGCGAGGGCGTGCCGGTCGAGGCGATCGCGTCGACCGTGGGAACGCCCGTGTACATCTACTCGGCGGCCACCCTCCGCCATCACTACCGGCGGATGGCCGAGGCCTTCGCGCCGCTGGACCCGCTGATCTGCTTTTCCGTCAAGTCGCTTGCCAACGTCCACATCCTGCGGCTGCTGGGCGAGCAGGGCAGCGGCTTCGACGTGGTCAGCGGCGGGGAGCTGTTCCGCGCGCGCCAGGCCGGCGGCGAGCCGGACAAGATCGTCTTCGCCGGCGTGGGCAAGAGCGACCGGGAGATTCGCGAGGCCATCTCGGCCGGCATCCTGCTGTTCAACGTCGAGTCCGAGGCCGAGTTCGAGAACCTCTCCCGCTTGGCCGCGGCCGCGGGAAAGACAGTCCGGGCGGCGCTGCGAATCAACCCGGACGTGTACGACCCCAAGACCCACCGCCACACCGCCACCGGCAGGAAGGAGAGCAAGTTCGGCGTCGACATCGACCGGGCGGTGGCCTTCTTCGAGGCCCACGGCCGGGACGACCACGCCCGGCTGGACACGATTCACTTTCACATCGGCTCGCCCATCTACTCGGCCGGGCCGTACGTCGAGGCCATCAACCGCTCGCTGGCGCTGATCGGGCAGTTGCGCGAGAAAGGTTTCGCCGTGACGACGCTGAACCTCGGCGGCGGCTTCGCGGCCGACTACGAGGAGGGCGCCTCGCCGCTGTCGGCCGATTACGCCGCCGAGATCGTGCCGCTGCTGAAGGGAAGCGGGCTGAGGGTCATCCTGGAGCCGGGCCGGCAGATCAGTTGCAACGCCGGCATCCTGCTTTCGCGCGTGCTGTACGTCAAGGCCGGCGGCCGGAAGCGCTTCGTCATCGTGGACGCGGCCATGACCGACCTGCTCCGCCCCGGACTGTACGAGGCCGAGCATTTCGTGTATCCGGCCGGGCTGGGCGAGGGCGCGCCGGCGCCGCGGCGGCGGCTGGACTTTGCCCCGCCCGGGGCGGTGAAGGTGGACGTCGTCGGCGGCGTGTGCGAGTCGACCGACTTCCTCGCCCACGACCGCCTGCTGCCGCCGCTGGCCAAGGGCGATCTGTTGGCGGTCTTCTCGGCCGGAGCGTACGGCTTCGTCATGTCCAGCCAGTACAACTCCCGCCCGCGGGCCGCCGAGGTGCTCGTCGATGGGGACCACTGGCGGATCGTCCGCCGCAGGGAAACCTACCACGACCTGATCGAGTCGGAGCTGCTGGGCGAGGGCGACTGAGCCACCCGCAGGAATCTTTGAACACTGCGCCCGCCCACGGTTTGCACGCGTCCCGACGAATGGGTCCACGCCTGCCCGCCATCCCTGCCCGCCTGCCCACTGATTTGCAGGCGGGCAAGCTGGCACGCATGTAATTCGTGGAAGGTCTTAACGCTGGGTCAGGACCTGGCGGGCGAACTGCATGTTGGCCTTGGCGGCCGCGAGGGGATCGTCCGTGGCGGGGGTCTCCAGCACGATCCAGCCTTCGTAGCTCATGGCCGCAATCGCGCTGGCGACCGCGGAAAAGTCCACGTCCCCCTCCCCCAGGGCCACGTTCCACTCCGGCGGCCGGCCGTCCTCGCCCAGCCGAACGTCCCGAAAGTGGATCTGGCAGATGTTGCCGGGGCCGAGGTCGCGCAGGAAAGTGGCCGGGTCCAGCCTCCGGACCAACGCCCAGCCGGTGTCGTAGCAGGCCTTGACGGACGGGTACGTCGACAGGTGCTCCAGCAGGTGCAACTGCTGGTTGACGTTCAGGGTGCATTCGATCCCAAGCGTCAGCCCGTCCTGCTCGGCCTCCTCGGCCAGCGGCGGCAGGGCCTCGACGACGCGGTCCAGCTCCGGGTCGGACTCAATGGCCGCCTTGCCGAGGAAGGGAAGGATCACGGTTTCGGCGCCGATGGCCTTGGTCGTGGCCAGGGCCCGGCGGATCAACCGAACCGCCGCCTCGGCCACGTTGGGCTTGCCGAACAGGGACTCCGTCTGCGACAGCACCGCCAGGGCGATGCCGGGGACCTGAAGGGCGTACTGCTGCTTCCACTGAGCGACCTGGGCGACGGCCTCCGCGCTGAGCATCGCGTCGGCCTGCTTTTCGCTGGCGCAGGCCAGCTCGATGCCGTCGGCGGCGGCCTGGCTGGCAAGCTGGAACGACCTGCCCGGCTGGTCCGGGTCGAGCGAGGATTGCAGGATGCCCACGGGCATGTTGGTCCCCTCAGTCCTGCTTGGCGGCGACAGTGATCTTGGTGTCGGCTTTGACGGCGGCCAGGGCCTCGGCCATCCGCCGGGCCGTGGCGCTGTCGTTCAGCTCCGCCGTCAGCGTAAGTGAACCTGCCGAGATTGTGATGCTGGTGCTCAAGGTTTTCCGCCGCTCCGATCCGGCCTCTTCAGGATTGCTTGGTAACGGCCAGGCAGATCAGGCGCTGTTCGGACGAATTGATGACGGCGTGCGGGCCGCCGTTCCCGCAGGCGGCCAGTTTGCCCATGGCAATCGGTCCGCCCTCTTTTCCGGCCCTAACGTCGCCGCTGCCGGCAATCACATAGTAGGCGCACTTATCCTCGGAGGAAAGCTCCTGACCCGGCTCCAGGCAGATCAGCTCGCAGGCCAGGCCGGCGAACTTGTAGAGCTGCACGCGCTGTGGGCGGGCTGAACTGAACCGAACCTTCGCGATGGCATTGACGATGTCCATGGGAATACCCGAAAGCCATTGGCCAGCGCCGCCCGGTTGCGGGGCGAGCGGCGGCCGCAACCCGAACTCGCATAGTATGTATCGGCCAATCCGGGCCTCGGCAACAGTGAATGTCCGGATTGCCGGAGGAGCACGGAACGAGGGCGTCGCCGGCGGCGAATTCAATACCGTTTCGGCGCGGCGCGGTATAGACTGACAGCAGAGGGAAGCCCCGACGGTACACTCAGGACGGCGGCCGGTTGCCAGCGCGAAGCCTCGCCCGCCCGGCTCCGCCCGGCACGCGGGAGTTGGAAGTGGAAGTACTCTGCGGCGGTTGTGGCAAGACGCTGACGGTCGAGGAGAGCTTCGCCGGAGGCGAAATCCACTGTCCCCATTGCGGGCGCGTCATCCGCGTGCCCGCGATGGACGATCCGGCCGCGCCCGCAGACGAGCAAGAGCTGCTCACCCCGCTGACCCCGGAGGACGAGTTCGCCAACGAGTTCGTCACCAAGGCGCGGCTGGCGCTGAAGAAGAGGCTGTTGCTGGCGTGCGGGGCCTGCGGGCAGCGGCTGACGGTCAAGCAGAGCCTGGCCGGGCGCACGGCACGGTGTCCGGTCTGCGGCGGGCAGATTCATATTCCCGCTCCGAGCATCTACGAACAGCCGGAGGAACTGGAGAAGCTCGGCCCCCATGCCGAGGACCCGACCGAGGTGCTGGATCTGGGCGGGTCGGCCTCGCCCGCGTCGGAGGTTCACGGAGCTCCGGCCGAGGTGATCGCCGAGGCGGCCTCCGGCGCCGAGGCCGGGGCCTCGCCCCCGGCCGCGCCCGCTGTCGCGCGTCCGCCCGTGGCCCGGACCGTGCCCCGGCGGATCCTCCGGCGGAAGCCGCCGCGCAGGCGCGCCAAGCGCGTGGTGATACTGGCGGCCTTTGTTCTGCTGGCGGTCGGCTTGGCCTGGCTGGGTGGCACGATCGTTGGATTGGTGCGGCAACGCCCGGGCACCGGCCAGCCGCAACACCCGCCCGGGGAAGGTCACGCCGAGGTCCCCGAGCCTCGTCGGCCGGCATCGCCGCCGGCTAGGCCGGCCCCCGCGCCCAAACCGGCCTGGACGCAAGGCACGTCGCCCGACGACACTCAGCCGCCGCCCACGGCCGTTGTCAGGGCGGGCGCGCTGCGCGTCTTGGCGGCCGAGCTGGCGGTGCTGGGCGGGGACGGTTTCGTGCCGGCGCCGCTGGGAAAGGCGTTCCTGACCGTTGACGTTCGCATCTCGGCCGGGCCCGAGCCGGTAAAGCTCGACACTGCCGGCCGGGCCATCGCCCTGCGCACGCGCGACGGCGATACCCGGCCGTTGGGCTTGCCGGCGGCCGAGGGGCTGATCCCCACGCCCGCCCGGGCCGGAACCATCGTCGTGCCGGCCAACGCCACCCGAGAGGCTTCCCTCGTGTTCCTTGTGCCGGAAGCCTTCACCCGCGGAACGTTGCAGATCGCCGGACTAGGCGAGGTCGAGCTCGCGATGCTGCCCATCCTGCATCTGTCCCCGGCCGGGGATGTTGTCGGCGAGTGGGCCGAGGCCGGGCGATATCTCAAGCTCGGCTTCGACGATCCGGTCATGGAGCACGTGCGGACCGCACCGAAGCTCAAGCTGATCGTCGCGGCCGCGGGGCAGTCCTTTACGCTCGCCCTCCTGCCCATGTCGCTGCACGGTCAGGCGCGATTTATCGGCGACGGGACCTACGCCTTTGCCGTGAACTCCGGCTCTCGCAGCCTCACCTGGCACCTCCGCCTGGCCGCCCAGGGCAAGCGCCTGATCCTGTACCTCGCCGACAAGCCGTACCACCAGGTGGTCTTCCAGAGGCAGTAGGCCGATCCGGCGCCGCCGGCGTCGAGCGGCAGCCTCGGCTGCCCGGCAACCTACCTTTTCCCTTTCAAGCCGCGGACAACGCGAACAACAGAGATGTACGGCGGGGCTACCGCCCCGCCGCCCCGCGAGCCAAGCCTTCGGGAAAGCTTCCGCGGGGCAGTAGCCCCGCCCTACTCGCTTTTCGCCCTCGCGCGATTGGTTCCCTCGCACGCTCAAGTCGGTAGGGTGGCTGCTTGCAGCCACGCGTCATGGAATGACATATCGCGCAACGGTCCCCGGTGAGAAAACAATTTGCGTGCGTGCAAGCACGCACCCTACGCCCGGCCTCCATGCCGGCGCCGGGCGAGACAATTGTGTCGCCCCCGCGCGATTGACTCCCTCGCACGCTCAAGCACACCGCAGCTTGAGCGTGGCACCATGCGAAAGCGCATGCGCGCGCATATGTGAACCCTCCGGCCGGGGAAGTTGGGTTTTCTCAAGATTTTTTATCCCTCGCGGCCGGCGTGCCTTCGGCCCATCAGCCCCGCGCATGCGAAAGCGTTTGCGCGCGCATACGTGAACGCTCCCGGTAAGTACGGAGGGCGCGGATTGCGCGCCCCGACGCTCTTTGAAAAGTGCAGAGGACAGGGAATAGGGACCAGGCACCAGGGACCAGGGAACAGCAGAAGCGGAACCCGGAACCGGGAACACGGAACCCGGACGGCGAAAAATACGAAACAAAGCCAATCCGGCCGTCTGGGCAAAGTAGGCAAAAGACAGGGACTAGGGACCAGGGAATAGGCCTGCCTGCCTACCGCGCAGGTAGGCAGGGAATAGGGAGCAGCAACGGCAAAGGCCGAGCCCGGACGTGAACGAAGAATGAAGGTTATCGGACGTTCAAATCCACAAGGCGGTGCGGCCCAATGGTGTGTGGATTTAGGCCCCGTTGCGAAACTTTGCGAAACTTTGCGAATCGTTGCGAATCTTTGCGAATCGTTGCGAATCGTTGCGTTTCTTTGCGAACCTACCTGCCCGGGCAGCCGCGCCCGGCCAAGCAGGCAAGTCTTTGCGTTTGGGACCAGGCAACACAGGGTGGCATGCTTCTGCTGCAGAAGCATGGCACCAACGGGCAAGCCTACTCCGCCGACTTGTCCGGCGTAGCTTCAGCGGAGCCGGAAGCCGAGTCGCTTCGGCTGCGAAGGTTGGACGGGCAACAGGAAGACCGTGGGACCGGAAGACCGGAATGCCGTGGGACCGGAAAAACCGGAACCAGGAGGCCGGAACACGGAACGGCAACAGATAGGGAATAGGGACTTGGGACTTGGGACTAACAACGGCAACAACTGCCGGACACGGACCCCGGCCGTCTGGGGAAGATAGGCAAGATAGAGAACGCGAATGCGGCGAATTACTACGAATGCGCGCGAATGAAAGAGAAGAAACAGCAAAGCCTTTTTGGAAAAAGACTTCCGGATTTCGGGTCCGTTCCGAACGGTTCCCAATGGTACTCAATGGTACTCAATGGTATCGAATGGTACTCAACGGTACTCAACGGTTGCGAATGGTTGCGAACGGTATCGTTCCTACCCGCCCGGCTGACGACGTCCGTCCAGGCAGGAGGCCAACCGGCGTGCGGAGGCAAAGGAGGTGCCAGTCGACAAACGCAACGAGCATCGCAAGCTCACCGGGCGGCGCTGCGGCCGCGCGGGGATTGACTGGCGCGCTTCGCCCGGTCGATGGCATCCAGGATGACCTCATGGACTTCGCCCGGGCGGCTGATGGTGTTCCAGGCGACGGCGGCGGTGCGGTCCGGGCCGGTCAGGCAGAAGATGCTGCCCGTGCCGACCAGGCGCTCCGGCAGGGCCGCGGCCGGGGTGACCTCCTCGACGTCGGTGAGTTCGGCGGCGACCCATTGCACCCGCAGCAGGCCGCGGACGGCAATGATCCGGCGGTTGGTCAGGACGTAGGTCCTGCCCAGCCACTGCCAGGATGCCGCCATCATCCCCACCAGCACCGCGGCCGCGCAGAGGGACCAGATGACTTGCTGATGGGCGGGGGCATGGAAAAGGCTTACCACGTACGCCACGATGGCGACCACGGCCGCCGAGCCCAGCCACGGCAGCGACCCGATCAGGACAAACCAGTTGCTGGGCTTTATCGCCAGGATGATGATCTCCCCATCCTGGAGCAGACGCGCCGGCACGAGGCTGGTCGCAGCCTGGGTCTGCTCGGAAGCTGGCTCAGCCGATGGCGTCATGCAATACCCACCTCGCTGGTGACGAGGCTGCCGAAAAAGCCGTCGCAGCCCCGAGGCACTTTCCTGCGGAGCTATGCTAGCGTGAGCGGCAGCCCATTTCAACGCGGCGACTTCGGCCCAATCGCCTGGCCGGCCCATGCGCGGCGGAGGAGCTCACAGCCACAGCTTCGCCGCGGAAGTGATCGCCAGATGCCCGCCGATAACCGCCAGCAGGACGTGCATGACGATGCGGAACCATTTCTCGTTGACGCGATGGTGCAGGAAGACCCCAAGGCCCGCGCCGGCGATGACGGCCGGCAGCAAGGTCAGGTCCGCCGACAGCGACCCTCCCGTCAACAGCCCGAGAAGCGCATACGGGATCAGCTTCACTTGATTTCCGATCCAGTAATACAGCACGGCGGTGGCGGCCAGCCGGCCCTTGGGCATTCGCTGGGCCAGGAAGAACATCGTGGTGATCGGCCCGGCGCTGTGCGTAAGCGTGCTGGTGAAGCCGGCGGCCGAACCGGCGACAAGGCCGTGCCAGAAGATCGGGCGGAACGGCTGCAACCCGCCCCGCAGGGAACGCACCGCTGTCAGCAGCACGAATCCCACGGCCAAGAGGCCGATGGTCAGGCTCAAGGCCGCGTTCGTCACCGCCCTTTCGGCGCCGCTTTGGCCCTTGCTGAGATGAAGGAAAAACCACAGCGTCACGCCCCCCAGGGCGATGCCGGCCAGCATGCCCGGCAGCAGCACCAGCACGTTCCTCACGTCCCAGCGCCCCCACCAGATGACGATCGTCACGTAGTCGCATGCGATCAGCAAGGGCAGCATGATGCCGGCGGCGAGCGTGCTGTCATTGCCGCAGGCGTATATCATCAGCGGCACGCTCAGCAGCCCCGCCGCCCCGGCGAAGCCGGACTTGGCCGCGCCCATGACGATCAGCGACAGCGAGCCCAGCAGAAGGAACTGGACGGGGTCGTTCACCCCGGCGGGCACGAACGAGAATGCCAACGCCGATGTCACCATAGGTTGCCTCCAAAAGGGCGGTACTATACGCGATCTGTCAGCAAATCCCCAATGCCGATTCGCACCCGCGCCCGGCCGCAGTCCCGCAGGCCTCCGGCGGCGATGCAACTGGCGGAGGCCAGGCCCGTGGGCTACAATGGCTTGTCAGAGCGGGCTGCCGGCGGCGCGGCGCTAGTCGGCGCGCCGGAGAGACCTGGTCATCTGGTCGATCCCCTCGCGCCAGGTCATGCGCTCGGCACCTCTGGCCGACGGCAGCGTCGTTTGGACCGGCGTGACGCGCAACCCGTCGCCGGTGTCCGTGCAGAATGTGAAGATTTATTGTGATTACTTTGCCGACGATGGAGTGCAGGCCGGCAGCGCCATCGGCGCGCTGATTCAGCCAGACAAGATCGGCAGAGGCAAGAGCGCTCCGTTTCGCATCGCGTGTAGCGACCTCGGGGCGGAAGCGGCCTCGCGGCTGGTCGCTCGCGTCGTCGCCAGCAAATACTGACGGATGAATTGCAGCAAGGCCGGATAGCATGTTTATCCCGATTCGCACCGACAGACGACTCAACCGCACGCCCGTGGCCAACTATGCCCTGATCGCCGTAAACGTGCTGGTCTTCATCTTCCTACAGAACACCGGGCACAACCCGAACATCCGGGCGTTCCTGCTCCATCCCGACGAGCCGATGGTGCATCAGTACTTCTCCAGCATGTTCATGCACGCCGGTTGGATGCACCTGATTGGGAACATGCTCTTCCTGTGGGTGTTCGGCAACGCCGTCAACGACAGTCTCGGGCACATCGGTTACTTGGCGTTCTATCTGGCCGGAGGCATCATCGCCGGGATCGGATACGTGCTGCTCTCGGGCGAGGCGCCGGTGCTGGGCGCGTCGGGCGCGATATCGGCCGTGACGGGAGCGTTCCTGGTGCTGTTTCCGCGGGTGCGCGTGACCGTGCTGGTACTCCTCATCTACTACCTGCTGCCGTTGGAGATCTCCAGCCTGGTCTTCCTGCTGATGCAGTTTGCCTGGAACGCGTACTCCTCGCTGGCCCAGTCCGGCGGCCCGGTCGCCTACATCGCCCACATCAGCGGTTACGTCTTTGGCATCACCCTGGCGGCGGGGCTGTTGGCCGCCAAGCTGCTGCCGCGGGACATTTACGATTTGCTGAGCCTGATCCGCACGTGGCGGCGGCGGCAGAGCTACCGACGGGCGGTCTCCGGCGGCTATGATCCGTTCGGTACGGCCGTCGCCCGGCCGGGCGGCAGCGCGCCCTCTCGCAGATGGGTCCGCACGAAAACGCTGACCACCGAGACCGCCGACGGACCGGAGGCCAGAGAACTTCAGCTTCGCGGGCAAATCGCCGAGGCCCATGCCCGGGGCGATTTTGGCACCGCCGCCGAAGGCTACCTCAAACTGGTGCAGTTGGCCGACGACGCGCTGCTGCCGCTGAATCAACAGCTCGACGTGGCCAACTATCTCATGTCGACGGAGCAGTATCCGGCCGCGGCCGACGCGTACGAGAGGTTTCTCCGCCACTACGCCAACTACGAATACGTGAGCGACATCCGACTGATGCTCGGTTTGATCTATAGCCGATATCTACAACAGGATGCACTCGCGGAGACGTACCTGTCGCGCGCGGTTCCCGGCCTGACGGACGCCGGCAAGCTGGAGCTGGCCCGCAGCGAACTGGAAGAAGTGCGACGGCGTCTCAAGTGAACATGGCCGGATTTCGAGTGCCCCGCCTCCGTAGCGGAGCAAATGGACGGTCGCAGTGGTCCTTAGCCGCTGAGGGCAAGGAGGCCGAGTATGCCAGCTACGATCCCCTTACCACCTGCGCCGTCGGCGTACCTCTTGGCGGTGTTGGCGGGGCTGTGCATATTGAGCGGGGCAGTGCTGCTGCTTTGGGGCCGGTCCAACGGGCGAGTTCTGCTGACCTTCATCGCCGCCGGCGTGGGCGCCGCGTGCGCCCGGCCGATCGTCCAGCACACCGCCTACAAGAACGTTTGGGTCGTCGGTCTGGCCGGAGCGTTCACTGCCGGGCTGGTGGTCTTTGTGCTGGCCCGTCTGATCTGGGCGGCATTGCTGGGGGCCCTGCTGGCGGCTGTGTCCCTTGCGGTGACCGGTTGGGTTAGCCCTGGCGCGGTCGCCGGCCCGCCCGCCTGGACAGACAGTCCGACGGCGTATTTCTCCACTTGGTGCCTTTCCCTGGTCAGTTACGGCGGCCGGTGGGTGGGGCACATGGGCCGGGAAACTGCCTTGGCCCTCGTGTTTGCCGGCGGAGTGCCCGCCCTGATCGGCATCGGCCTGGGGCTGTTCTGGCGGGAAGCAATGTTGATCCTCGTCACCAGCCTTCTCGGCGCCGCGGGATTGGTGACCGGCGTCGCACTAGGCCTCTGGGCTGGCGCGCCGCAGTGGCTGGTCGGTTGGGGCACACACATGTACATTCCGGCCGCGGCCGCCGGGCTGCTGGCCTTGATCGGCCTCACCGTCCAGACGCGCGCCGCCCTTCGCCTGGCGGCCGAGGCGCGACGGAAGAAGTCCGGCAAGCAGGATCAGCAAGCCGGTCAGGGCCAAGCCAGGCCGACCGGGCGGAAACAACGTTGGGACCCTGTATGATGAGTTTGGCCCAAACAGCCGACGCGGCAGGCGCCGGCACGGGAATCCTCAGAGTCTTTGACTATCTGCTCAGGCTCCAGTTCCCTCCACGCGCGGAGTTCGTCAGCGAGCTGGAGGCAACCAGCACGCTAGTTGCATTTCTCCTGGTGCTGGCGGGCGTGGCATATCTCGTGTACGGGTTCCGGATCTTCAAGTTCCTGGTCGTGGCCAACGGAGCGGCCGTCGGCGGCCTGTGCGGGGCCTACCTCGGCTCGTTGCACGCGTCGCCCAACATGCCGCTGCTGATGGGGGCGGCCGGGGCGATCCTGCTGGGCGTGCTGGCCAAGCCCGCGGTGAAATACGCCGTCGGCCTGTTCAGCGCGGTCGCCGGCGGCCTGATCGGCTTTGCTCTATGGCACTTTGTCGCCAACGCCCTCGGCAGACAGGACATCATCCAGCATGCCTGGGCCGGCGGCGTGATTGGAATGGTCGCGGCCGGCATGCTCACCTTCGTCGCCTTCCGCCCGGCGGTCATGATCTTCGCCGCCTTGCAGGGGGCAATCATGGTCGTCTCCGGTCTGTTTGCATTGCTCCTGGCCCACGCGGGCATCCGCGAGTCCATAAGACCAGAACTGGTGAGCAACGATTTTCTGCTGACGATTCTAATCTCCGTCCCGGCCGCTGTCGGCTTTGCCATCCAATCGTCCGCCGAGACCGCCAAGATCCGAAAGAAGCGAAAGGCCACGGAGAAGCCCCCGGTCTAGGCCGGCCAGGCGCCCGCCGCCGCCGCCGGAACTGCCGGCCGTCGGCGATCATTTTCGCTTGAGCCATTTCTTCAGTGCGGCCGGCGTGTACGTGTTGATCACATCCGCCGCCGTCGCCCAGCCCCGCCGGGCAGTGGCCACGCCGAATCGCATCAGCGACAGGTCCCCTCCGTCGTGGGCATCGGTGCAGATGAGCAGCTTGGCCCCGGCATCCACGGCCGCTCGGACGTGAACGTCGCGCAGGTCCAGCCGCCAGGGATGCGCGTTGATCTCCAGGGCGGTGTTATTGGCGGCGGCCGCCCGGGCAAGGGCGACGATGTCGATTTCCATGCCCGCCCGCTGGTTGATCAATCGCCCGCTGGGATGACCGATCACGTGCACGTAGGGGTTCTCGGCCGCCCGGATCAGTCGCTTGGTCGCGTCTTCGCCCTTCTGGGCCAGGGCCGAGTGCGGCGAGGCGGTCACGAAGTCCAGCTTCGCCAGCACGTCGTCGGAGAAGTCCAGCTTCCCGCTCTTGAGCACGTCGACCTCGATCCCGGCCAGGACGATGATGTCCTTGTGCTTCCCGGCCGCGGCCCGAATCGCGGCCACGTGCTCGGCCAGCCGATTCTCACTCAGCCCGTTGGCCTGAATCTGGCTCTTGGAGTGATCGGTGATCGCCATGTACTGATAGCCCAGTGCCCGGCATGCCTCGATCATCTCCTCGATGCTGTTGGCCCCGTCGGAGGCGGTGGTGTGCATATGCAGGTCGCCGCGGATGTCTTGCAGGCGGATCAGATTCGGCAGCTTGCCCTCGGCCGCGGCGGCGACCTCGCCCCTGTCCTCGCGCAGCTCCGGCGGGGTCCAGGCCAGAGACAGCGCCTTGTAGATGCCTTCCTCGTCGGCGCCGGCGAGCTGCTTTCCCTTGTCCTTGCCGGCCTCCTTGAACAAGCCGTATTCGTTGAGCTTGAGCTTCTTTCGGACGGCGATCTCCCGCAGTGCGATGTTGTGCGCCTTGGAGCCGGTGAAGTACTGAAGGGCCGCCCCGAAGCTTTCGGCCGGCACCACGCGCAGGTCCGCCTGGATCCGCCCGTCCACGATCACCGAGCTTTTGGTCTTGCCCCTGGCGAGCACTTTGGTAACGCCCTCGGCCGAGGTGAACGCCGCCATGATCCGCTCGGCGGCGGCCTTCTCGGCCTCACAGAGCAGGTCGATGTCGCCGACGGTCTCGCGCCAGCGGCGTAAGCTGCCGGCGAGCTCCACCTTCCTGGCGCCTTTGCATGAGAGAACCGCCTGGCGCAACGCATTGGCGACGCGTTCGGCCTCGTCCAGGCGGAACCTGCCGGCCACGCTTTCGGCGAAGGTCAGCGCCTCCTGCAACTGGGCCACCTTCTTCTTGCCCATGCCCTCGATGGCCGCGAGGCTGTCCGGGCGCTTGGCCAATGCCTCCCGCAGATCGTCCAGGGAGTTGATCTCGCCCTCTTTCCAGAGCTTGGCGACGGTCTTCGGGCCCAGCCCCTGGACGCTCAGCAGTTCCAGCAGCCCCGGCGGTACTTTCTTTCGCAGGTCCGCGTGCTGGGCCAACCTGCCCGTCTTGAGAATTTCCTCGATCCTGCCGGCCGTGCCCTTGCCGACACCGGGCAGCTTCGTCAGCGCGCCGGCCTCGGCCAGCGCGGCGACGTCCTCGGTGGTCTCGGACAGGACGCGGGCGCTCCTGCGATAGCTGTTCACGCGAAACCCATCTTCCCCGAGGATGTCCATGATGTCGGCCATCTCGGCGAAGATTCCGGCGATGTCGTCCTTTTTCGCGGACATGACCTATCCCAAGCCTAGCCCGGCAGTGTCACCGTCGCAAGCTCGACCGCTCGCAAGCCCGCTGCCGCCTGTGCACGTGAGCGTCGCCAGGCAGACTTCGCCCCTCGGCGAAGTCGACGGCCTTCTGGTAGACCTGCAAGTTCTCGAACATGAAGGCCATGGGCAATCCCCAACGACTTGAGCAGTTGAACAGGTGACCAAGCGACCGCAGGTGAGCGGTCCCGGCATACTTACTGGCGGGGGCCACACAGAGGCGTCAGCCTCTTCTCAACTGTTCACCTGCTCTACTGCTCCCCTGCTCTAGTTGACTGGCCGAGTTCGAACCGTTCGCGGCCAAGTCGATTCAGACCTTCCTTTTCTCCAGGCCCTTGATCAAGCCGCTTATCATCCTCGCGATGACTTCCAACTCGGCTCGGAGTCCACCGTGATGGGCGTCGTTGATGAATCCCCGCCGCCGGGCGATTTCGATCAGCGGAACGCATTCCTGGGCGGACCCGCGAGCGATAATGAAGAAGTTCTTGCGATCCGCTTTCGTGAATCGGCCATTGCCTTCGGCCAGGTTGGTCGCGACGGACAGGCCCGCGCGGTTGAGTTGATCGACCAGGAAATAATACCCTCGCGGGAACCCTTCGGTCAAAGCCGCAATCCGGTCGGCGAAGTCGACGGCCTTCTGGTAGACCTGCAAGTTCTCGAACATGAAGGCCATGGGCAATCCCCAACGACTTGAGCAGTTGAACAGGCGAGCAGGAGACCGCAGGTGAGCGGTCCCGGCATACTTACTGGCGGGGGCGACATAGAGGCGTCAGCCTCTTCTCAACTGTTCACCTGCTCTACTGCTCCCCTGCTCTATTTTTCGCCCTGCGGGCGAAAAATCGGGGCGACTGGATTTGAACCAGCGACCTCTGCGTCCCGAACGCAGCGCTCTATCCAAGCTGAGCTACGCCCCGTGGTTTTCATTTTTCATCGGCGCCCGCGCCGCGGCCGCGAGGGCAAATAGTGTATCGGCCGCGGGCCGCGGAGCAAGCCCGCAAAAAACGCCCCGGCCGGCCGGCTGTAAGCCGAGTTCTGTTCCTCCGTCCCGGCGGGCCACCGGGACGGGGGCGAAGGCCATTTCTCTGGACCCGCCATTGCTGACGGGCTCTTCCCGATTCCTCGGGAAAGCGGCCTACCCGCGGCCACAGGCCTGAACCACGCCACGGCCGCTGCTTGGCCTTGCACCCGGTGGGGTTTACCGTGCCGGCGATGTCGCCATCGCCGCGGTGCGCTCTTACCGCACCCTTTCACCCTTGCCGGCCCCGGGGGGAGCCGACCAAAGCACTACCCGGAGCAGGCGGTTTGCTTTCTGTGGCACTTTCCCTATCCCGCTTCGCCAAGGCTACGCAGGACGGTGGGTGTTACCCATCACCGCGGTTCAGTGGTGCTCGGACTTTCCTCCCCTCGCCCTTTCGAGCGAGAGGCGGCCTTCCGCCGGCCGACCGTCATTCTATTATACAGTGCCCGCCCAGCGGCGCGCACCTCGAACGGGCGAAATCCTCCGACCGGTGTCGCCATCTTCACTTGTCAAAGGTCCGCTTCCAGCCCGGCAGCGTCACCGGCTTCTCACCCGGCGCGGGTGGCTCGACCAGCTTGCCGTACAGTTCCGGCCGGCGGGCGCGAATGTAGCGCCGCCCGGACGCCTGCTCCAGCTTCTCCGGCGTCAGCAGCCCCACCACCACGTCGTCGCCGAGGACGTGGCTCTCCGTGAGGATCTCCCCGAACGGGTCGACGATCATGGCGTTGCCGTTCTTGACCGTGTCGAAGTCCACGCCGATGGGGTTGGTGAAGACCACGTACACGCCGTTCTCGTACGCCCGCGTGGGAATGAACTTCATCAGCCAGCCGCGCCCCTTGGGCCCGTTGAACTCCATCCGCAGCCGCACCGGGTCGCGCTCGCGATTGGCCCACACGGCCTTGTCCACGGGTCCGCGCCCGGGCATGGGCGAGGGCAGGCACCCCGTCACGTGCGGCATGAAGATCACCTCGGCACCCATCATGGCCGTGATCCGCGGGTTCTCCGGCAGGTTGTTGTCGTAGCAGATCAGAAAGCCCACCCGCACCCCGCGCAGGTCGATGACGTTATATCCTTTCCCCGGCGAAAGATGCGGATTGACAAACGGGTGCAGCTTGCTGAACTTGGTGATGTAGCCGGCCGGGCCGACGGTGACGTAGGTGTTGTAGAGCCTCCCGTCCGTGTCGATCTCGACCAGCCCGGCCATGACGATCACCGAACGCTCGCGGGCGACGTCGATCAGCGCGTCCACCGACGGCCCTCCGGGCACCGGCTCGGCCAGCTCGACCAGTTGATCCCGATCGAGTGTCTGGAGGAAGGTGTAGCCGGTGACGCAGCACTCGTGGAAGCTGACGATCTCGGCCCCGGCCGCTGCCGCCTGCCGCGTGAGCTCGGCGATCCGCGCCAGGTTGTATGCCTTGTTGTTGTCGCGGTGCTCGAACTGCGCCGCCCCAACCCAGATGTCCCGCATTTCGATGCACTCCTTCCTCCCCCCTGTGAACTCGGCAGTATACGACACACGCCGGCCGGGGAAACACTGATTTCCCGTGCACCGGCCTACGGCGGGTGCATCCCTTGTTTGTAGGTAGATTCAGGCGGCAAGGGGTTTGGACTCCCA
>CAYNYF010000066.1:0-24522 GCA_964401385.1 uncultured Planctomycetaceae bacterium
TGAACACGTCGCGGTGGTCCTTCTCGATCTCGTCGAACAGGATCACGCTGTTGGGGCGGCGGCGAACCGCCTCGGTCAGTTGCCCGCCCTCGTCATAGCCGACGTAGCCCGGCGGGGCGCCGATCATGCGGGCCACCGCGTGCTGCTCCATGAACTCGCTCATGTCGATGCGGATCATGGCCTCCTCGGTGTCGAACAGCATCTCGGCCAGGGCCTTGCACAGCTCGGTCTTGCCCACGCCGGTCGGCCCCAGGAACAGGAACGACCCGATCGGCCGGCGCGGGTCGCCCAGCCCGGCGCGGTTCCGGCGGACCGCGTCGGAGACGGCGGCGATGGCCTCGTCCTGGCCCACCACCCGCGCCCGCAGGCGGTCCTCCATCTTCATCAGCTTGTCCCGCTCGCTGACCAGCAGCCGCGAGACGGGAATGTGCGTCCACTTCGCCACCACCTCGGCGATCTCATCGGCGGTGACCTCCTCGTGAATCAGGGCGCCGCCGGAGGCGTGGAGTTCGTTCAGCCGCCCCTCGGCGCCGGCGGCCGCCTTCTTCAGCTCGACCAGCTCGCCGTACTGGATGCGGGCGGCCGTCTCCAGGTCGCCCTGCCGCTGGGCCTGCTCCAGCTCGGTCTGCTTGGTCTGGATGGCTTGGCGGGCGCTCTTGGCCTGGGAAAGCAGCTTGCGCTCGTTGTCCCACTGCGCGGTCAGTTGCCGGTCGCGCTCCTCCAGGTCGGCCAGTTGCTTCTCCAGCCGCTGACGGCGCTCGGCGGAGGCCTTGTCCTTCTCTTTTCTGAGGGCCTCGCGCTCGATCTGGAGATGGGTGACGCGTCGGCGCAGCTCGTCCAGCCCGGCCGGCATGGAGTCGTTCTCGATCCGCAGCCGCGCGGCCGATTCGTCGATCAGGTCGACGGCCTTGTCCGGCAGGAAGCGGTCGGTGATGTAGCGCTGGCTCATCGTCGCCGCCGCCACCACGGCCGCGTCCTGAATCCGCACCCCGTGGTGGGTTTCGTAGCGCTCCTTCAGCCCGCGGAGGATGGCGATGGTGTCCTCCACGTCGGGCTCGTCGACCAGGATGGGCTGGAACCGCCGCTCCAGGGCGGCGTCCTTCTCCACGTGCTTGCGATACTCGTCGATGGTGGTCGCGCCGATGCAGCGCAGGTCGCCGCGCGCCAGCGCGGGCTTGATGAGGTTGCCGGCCGAGATCGCCCCCTCGGCCGCGCCCGCGCCGACCACGGTGTGCAGCTCGTCGATGAACAGGATCACCTGCCCGTCGGAGTCGGTCACTTCCTTCACCACGGCCTTGAGGCGGTCCTCAAACTCCCCGCGGTACTTCGACCCGGCCAGCAGCGCCCCCATGTCCAGGGCGATGATGCTCTTGCCGGAAAGGCCGGACGGAACGTCCTGGTTGACGATCCGCTGGGCCAGCCCTTCCACGATGGCGGTCTTGCCCACGCCCGGCGAGCCGATCAGCACCGGGTTGTTCTTCGTCCGGCGGGAGAGCACCTGCATGCAGCGGCGGATTTCGTCTTCGCGCCCGATGACCGGGTCGAGCTTGCCCGCCCGGGCCATCTCCACCAGGTCCCGCCCGTAGCGCTCCAGGGCGCGGTACTTGTCTTCGGGGTTTTGGTCGGTGACGCGCTGGCTGCCGCGGAGGTCCTTCATGGCCGAGAGAATCCGGTCCTTCTCGACGCCCAGTGCGGTCAGCACTTTCCTGGCGTCGGAGGCGACCTCCACCAGCGCCAGCAGCATGTGCTCGGCGGAGGTGTACTCGTCGCCCAGTTGCTTGGCCTGGCGCTCGGCCGCGTTGAGCACCTGGTTCAGGGCCGGATCCATGGCCATGCCCGCATGGGCCGACTGGCTGGGCAGCCGGCTCAGCTCGGCATCCAGGACGGTCTTGATCCGCTCTGCCGGCACGCCGACCTTCTCCAGCAGCGGAGCGACGATGCCGCCGGCCTGGTCGGTCAGGGCCCCCAGCAGGTGCAGCGGACCGAAGGCGGCGTGCCCGCGGTCTGAGGCCAACCCCTGGGCCGCCGCGATAGCCTCCTGGGCCTTGACTGTCAGTCTGTCTAGTCTCATGGCGCACTCCTATCGTAATGGGATAGGAAGGTGCAAAGGGCGGGCCAGAAGTTAAGTCATTTGAGGAGAAAAGGTTCTGAGGTCGGGCGCTGTCACAATGCCCGTCGGCGCCCCCCAATCAGCCATTTAGGCAGGCTCGGGACCGGTCCCTAGGGCCTGGTTTCGGTCTCGCGCAAGGCCTGTTCCAGCCGCTGGTGGTAGGCGGCGACGGACACTTTCTCAGAGGCCCCGGCCAGGCACGGGTCGACACTCACCCACAACCAGCAGGCCAGCCCCAGCACGAACATGATCGCCAGCACGATCAGTATCGGCTTGAGGAACCAATGGCACATCTTGGACTCCCTCCGCGCGGCGCAGATCGGAAGCTGCGCCGGCTGCAACGGCGTCTTTGCTCAGGTCTCCCTCCAGACGGACCTTACGATATGGTTTCCGCCCGGGCTAAAAGCCGCGCCGCCGGAATTGTCCGGAAGGGCGTGGAACCTTTGCCTTGCGGGGGGTTTAATTCTAGGATCAGGCCTTCGGTGAGAATGAGGGGAATGAAGAGATGAAACGAGCGCGAATCACCTTGACCTTGCTGTTGTGCGTGACTGCGGCGACCGCGTTCGCCCAGGACGCCGCCGGGCCGGAGCTGACCATGCGCCAGCGCGGCCAGATGATCTTCAAGGCGCTGGGGGCCGAACCCGTCGACGTCGCTGCCCTGCGCCGGGCCCTGCAAGACATCGGCCACGTCGAGGCCACCTGCCGGAGCGGGCCGCTGAAGAAGTGGGCCGATGGGGCGCGGATCATCGACGGGCGGATCCATCTGGCCGAGACGGTCGGCCTGAACCGAGCCGAGGGCGGGAGCCCGCCGGCCGAGTGGATCGAGAAGCTCGCCGCCGCGGTAAAAGGCGGCAAGCGGCCGGTCGTTCTGAAGCTGGCATTCGCGGCCGCCCCGGCGGTGAGGGCGCGGCGCGATCGCATCCTGGCCGAGGCCGACCGGAAGATCCGGGACGGGCTGAAGCAATTGGCCGAAACGCACCCTCAGCTCAGGAAGACCAACTGGGGCACGCTCGAGGAGGCCCTGGCCGGTGAGTCCCCCCCCGGGCGCGTCAGCATCTGGGCCGCCCACTACCACGGCGGCAAGAGCGGCCTGAAGACGCCCGTGGCCAAGGACGACCGCTACAACCTATTCGTGCTGCTGCGCCCGCTGCATTGGCCGGTGCCGAGCGGCGAATGGCGAATGGATCAGATGCATTCCCACTTGGCGCTGATGGGGCAGGTCTTTGCCGACGCCGGCGACCCGGAGCTGCGGTCGGCCCTGAAGAAGCTGGTGGCCGACGCGGTGGCCTCGCTGGAGCGGCTCAACGATGCGGCCGTCAAGGGCGAACTGCCGACGGAGGCGCCCGTCGAGCCTGAGGCGCGGACGACCACGCGGCCGACCGCGTTTGTTCCGCCCGCCCCGGCCACCGTCCCGGACAAGCAAGCACCCAAGCCGGACAAACGCACCCAGGCGCGAGTGAAGCTGCTCAAGGCCCACCCGGAGAGCTTCTCGTTGATCCTCCAGTACAACGGCCCGCAGGACAAGCCCTACTACAACCTGTCGCTGCTGGGCTCGCAGGTTCAGGGCCAGGGCCGCGAGTTCTGGCCGATGCTGCAACTGACCGCGCGGCAGGTCGAGACGATCGTTGAGTTCCTGTCGGCCGACGGCTACCTCGCCCGGGCAAGGGACATCACCAACGCGCGGGTGGCGCTGCCCAAGGGGCCCTGCTACACGCTGGTGGTGCTGGTCGACGCCGAGAAGGAGGGCGAGCGCCTGACGCTGTACGCGGACCTGGGCTGGAACCTGGCGATGCTCCAGCGGCTGGACGGGCTGCGGAAGGTGCTCGACGGCGACGCCGCCAAGGCGATGGATACGCTGCTGGGGCGCCTGGCCGGGCATCGCCGGCAGTGGCAAAGGGGGGCGGACGCTCCTGCCAGGAATCGGCCGGCCCGGCACTGAAGCCGGCGCGTCTGCTATCGCTCGCAGCCGTCCCAGCAGTAGGTGCAGATCTTCTCCTTGGGCAGGCCGATCGCCTCGACCAGGTCCTCCATCTTCTGATAGCTCAGCGTGGTCAGGTTCAGCCTTCTGCGGATTCGGTCGACCATCACGTGGTACTTTTCCGAGCGCGGGTCGGCGTACCCCTCGAGGGATTTCTCGGCGTCGCCCTCGATTTCCCGGATGGCCCTCCTGGCGGCCAGGTCCAGCTCCGACTTGGAGCGGGAGAAGTTCAGAAACTTGCAGCCGTAGACCAGCGGCGGACACGCCGGGCGCATGTGCACCTCGCGCGCGCCGCAGTCGTACAGCCGCCGGATGGTGTCCTTGAGCTGGGTTCCCCTGACGATGGAGTCCTCGCAGAACAGCAGCCGCAGCCCGCGGATTATCTCCGGGATGGGGATGAGCTTCATCTTCGCCACCAGGTCGCGGACGCGCTGGTCGTGGGGCAGAAAGCTTCTGGGCCAGGTGGGGGTGTACTTCACGAAGGGCCGCCGGAAGGGCACGCCGGCCTCGTTTGCATAGCCGATGGCATGGGCCGTCCCGGAGTCGGGGATGCCCGCCACCACGTCGATCTTGGCCTCCTCGTTCCTGGCCAGGGCGGCCCCGCAGCGATTCCGAACCGCCTCGACGTTGATGCCTTCGTAGTGCGAGGCCGGATAGCCGTAGTAAACCCAGAGGAAGCCGCAGATCTGCATTTTCGTGCCCGGCGGCTTCAGTTGTTCCACGCCGTCGGGCGTCATGCGGACGATCTCGCCCGGACCGAGGTAGCGCTGCACTTCGTAGTCGAGGTTCGGGAACGCGCAGCTCTCCATCGCGGCGGCGTAGGCGCCGTCCTTTCCGCCGACGACCACGGGCGTCCTTCCGAGGGCGTCCCTGGCCACGTAGATGCCCTGCTCGGTCAGCAGCAGCAGCGAGCAGGAGCCCTCAATCGCTTCCTGGGCGTTCTGTATGCCGTCGGCAAAGGAGGATCCCTGGTCGATCAGCGTCGCCACCAGCTCGGTGGGGTTGATCTCGCCTCCGCTCATTTCCGAGAAGTGCGTGGTCTTCTTGCCGAAGGCCTTCCTGGCGAGGGCATCGGCGTTGCGCACAACCCCGACGGTGACGATGGCGTACACCCCCAGGTGCGACCTGATGATCAGCGGCTGGTCCTCATAATCGCTGATGACCCCGATCCCGCGCGCGCCGTGCATTTCGGCGATGTCGTCTTCAAACTTGGAGCGGAACTGGGCGTTCTCAATGTTGTGGATGAACCGCATGACCTCCCCGGAGTTCATCACCGCCAGCCCGCCCCGCCGGGTTCCCAGGTGAGAATGGTAATCCGTCCCGTAGAACAGATCGTCGACACAATCGTCTTGCGAGATCACGCCAAAGAAACCGCCCATCGCACGGATCCTTCCAGGCCTCGAAGCAGCCAGGCCGATTCGTCGAGCCGGAAATCCTGACACGCGCCAACCAGCCCCCTGATTGTATTTGCTGCGCCTCGGTTGGCAACGCTGCCGTGAATTTGCTTTTTCCGCGCTTGGGCGGCGGCTGTGAGCCTCGCCTGAGCGGAAGGCTGGATCCGTCGACGTGCCGCCCAGGGTGAATGCGAGGTTCCGCTTGAGCGCCGGTAGGCTACGGGAGGGAAAGACTGCGCCGCCAACACGGCCGGCTGTGACGAATGCCGACAGTCCCGGCGCTGGTCAGCACGCCGGAGTACGCGCCGGCGGCGGACGCGCCGCTGCTCGCCTGCGCCGCCTGTCACGAGCGCGCGACCGCAGTCGCGTCGCCGGCCCGGATGGGTCCAGCCCCGGACAAAGCTGCCCGGCCGCCGGCACTAGCCGGAGGCCAAGCCGGGCTTGGCCTTCATCGGCGGGCGGACCTTGGGTTCCTCAAAGATGGGGAGGCCGGCACTGGCTCGTTCGGCGTAGACTTCCAGATTTGACAGACGCACGATCTCAGCCTCTTCGCACTCTTCCTCGGGTATCCCGAAGAAGCTGGGGCGGTAGCCCCGAACAGGCTGTCCTCCTTCTCTCGGCACGGTGGTTCCTCCGATATGGCGTCCGACGCCCGTAAACCAACCACCAGTCCTCCTTGCTGGTTGCCTTTAGAAGTGCCTTAACGTCTTTATTCTGAACGACAGGGCCGTCTGCGCCAAGTGCTATTTTCAGCAAAATTTTCGGGCGATCTTTCGCGGAGGGGCGGCGCACGGTCCATTGTTGAGCGACGCCGCAGAATCTATAATAGTGTCGGACATGGCGCAGCGGGATTATTACGAGATATTAGGGGTCGATCGTTCGGCCACGCCCGAGCAGATCAAGGCGGCGTACCGGCGGCTGGCGCGGAAGCACCATCCGGACGTGAGCAAGGCCAAGGGGGCAGCCGAGAAGTTCAAGGAGGCCACGGCCGCGTACGAGGTGCTGTCCGATCCGCAGCGTCGAAAGAAGTACGACCGGTTCGGCCATGCCGGGCCGGCGGACTTCGGCTTCGGAAAGCCGGGTCGCGGGCGGAGGTACACCTGGACCTCGCCCAGGGGCCGGCCGGGGCGTTCCGGACGGGGCGGCCGGGCTGACTTCGAAGACATCTTTGCCTCCAGCGCGTTCAGCGGCATGAGCCTGGAGGAGCTGCTGGCGTCGCTGGGCGGGTATGCCCGCGGCAGTCGGTGGGGCGGCCCGGGCGGAGCGGGCGCGCCCGCGCCCGCCGGCCTGGAGTATCCCATCACCCTCGACTTCATGCAGGCCGTCAAGGGCTGCACGACCACCCTTGAGCTTCGGCACCCCGACGGCAGCACCCAGCGCATCGAGGTGAAGATTCCGCCCGGCGTGCAGGATGGCACCAAGGTCCGCGTTCGCGGCAAGGGCGGCACCTCCGCCGGCGGCGAGCTGTTGATCGTCACCCGCGTCCGCGAGCATCCGTATTTCCGCCGCGACGGCGCCGACATTTACGTCGAGCTGCCCATCAGCCTCACCGAGGCGGCGCTGGGCGGGGAGGTGGCCGTGCCTACCGTCGACGGTCGGGCCGCCGTGAAAATACCTCCCGGCGCCTCGAGCGGAACGCGGCTGCGTCTGCGCGGCAAGGGCACGGCCGATCCCAAGACCGGAAGCAAGGGCGATCAGTACGTGGTGCTCAAGATCGTCCTGCCGCGCGAGATCTCCGAGGAAGGGCGGAAACTGCTGTCGGAGCTGGCCCGGACGGACCCGTACGACCCGCGAAAGAAGGTGCCTTGGTGAAACCGGCAACCGGCTACATTCGAGCGACGAGCTTCGCGATCCTCGTGATTTCCCTGGTGACGGTGATCGGCTTTCTGGGCGGACTGATCTACGTGCTGTTTGACAGGATTGCCTTGGCCGAGCCCGGGCAGCGGGAATATCTGGTGCAGGTGGCGTGGCTGACGGGGGCGGTGGTGATCCTTTCGGTCATCATCCTGATCGGGGTGGTCGTTCACTATCTCGCCCATCGCATCACCCAGCGGCCGGAGAAGTCAGAGCCCCCCGCCTACTTCGACGCCTGGAGCGAATCGGCGCGCCGCCTGAAGGCCAAGGGCGTGCCCCCGGTCGAGCTGGAAGAGACAGATTCGGAGGGTTGACGCCGGCGGGCTGCCCTGTTTCACCGGGCGGGACCCGCCGGTTCGACGGGGGAAAGCTCGAGCACGTCCATGCGGCAAGAGGCGAAGCCGCCTTCTCCGGCATCTTCGGCGCCGCCCGCGGGGCCGAGAAGACCGGCAAAGTTGACCAGGTACGTCTTCTTGGTTGGCCGGTACCTTTCCCACCAGTGGGCGAACAGCCGCGCCTCTTCCGGCGAGAGCTTCCACCGGGCCGGGCTCAAGGTCACGCTCAAGCGCGGCTGGGCCTCGCCCGACGGCAGGCTTGCGCGGAGCCGGCCCAGGCCCGGTCGGACCGGCCAGAACCACTGCCGGCGAACGACCAGCGCCCGCTGATGCGGAAAGTTGGCCTGGACGATCAGCCGGTAGTCCTCGGTCCGCGGCTCATCGCCGCCCGGCGCTTCATCGGTCACTCGCCTGACCGTTCCGTGGAAGGGCTCGGCCGGCAGGGATGCCTTCCGAGAGCCGGGGCGAACGATCTGGGCCGCCCCCGGCCGGAGGGTGAGCGTAATCGCCTTGCCGGCGGGGTCGACTTCCGCGTCGCTGCCGCTGAGCTGGGCACCGTCGGTGTAGACCGGATAGGGCACTTCCGCCGCCCGCCGGGTGACCCGGTCCGTCCGCCGACCTGCCAGGACGGTAAAGGACTCGACCTCGGCCGGCCCGCCCGGTCCGTGGCGGACGAGGTAATATTCCCTGACGCGGAGGGCGTCCTCCGGCTGCTTCAGGAAGTGCTGAGCGGCCAGGACGCCGGCGAGAGCCACCACGCCGACAGCCGCGACCCGGGCGAACCGGTTGGGTATGAACACGGTCCCGGCCGCCGCCGCGGCAATGCACGCCAGCAGCAGGATGGCGTTCAGTCGGGCCCACCGCGGCCAGGGGTTCGCCTCGTGCAGCCACGGGGAGTAGGCAGCGTCGACGAAGGCGTCGGTGGCGACCCATTCGCCCGCCCCGTCGGTTTCGCCTGACCGGTCGATCGTGACCGGGCTGCGGGCGAGGACCTCGCCCGAGGCATCCAGCGCGGCGACGGTGTAGTCCAACGAGATGGGGGGCAGCGTCACGACGGTCCGGCTGGTCTGGCCGGGGGGGACGGCGAAGCGGCACCGCACGGCCGGCCCGCCGCCGGCGGGGCGGAGCAGGACGGCGTCGACCGGACGCGGGGCGGCGTTGGCGAGGGTCAGCTCCGCCTTGCGGTAGGCGGGCGCGGCTGGACCGTCGCCTTCGACGGCCTTCAGGGTGGTCGTTATGCCCCCGTCCGCGCCGGCCGACATCCACACAATCGCCAAGGAAATGACCGGGCCGGAGATCATGCCGTACAGCGTATCGCCGCCGGGCCCGGCTCGCTAGCTCTCTGGCGTGCCCCGGGCGATCAGTCGCTTGGCCCGCAGGACTTCGGCGACGGACCAGGCCTGGGCGATGCACCCGGCCGGGGCGTGCGGCGGGTCGCCGTCGAAGATTTCCGATATGAAGCCGACCCCGGCCTGGGCGAGGTGCTCGTCGAGCGCAGCCAGCCAGCCGCCGGCCTCGGCCCGGCTCTGCGGGGAGAAGCCCTCCACCTTCAGGTGGGCCTCCACGAACGGACCCATCAGCCACGCCCAGACGGTGCCCTGGTGGTACGCCAGGTCGCGCGACTCCCAACTGATGCCGTAGTGGCCGCGGTACCGCCGGTCTTTGGGCGGGAGCGTCCGCAGCCCGTAGGGGGTCAGCAGCTCGGACCGGACGGCCGCGACGACGCCGCGCTGCTGGGCCGGCGGCAGCGGGCAGTGCGGTAGGGCAACGGCCAGGATCTGGTTGGGGCGGATGCTGGCGTCTTTGAGCGGGCCGTTGACGCAGTCGTACAGGCAGCCGGCCTGCTCGTTCCAGAAGGTGGCGGCAAAGGCGGCCCCGACGCGCCCGGCCAGGTCGGCGTAGAACTTGCCGCGCTCGTCCTGGCCGCGCCGCCGGGCGGCGATCCGCAGGGCCGCGTGCCACAGGGCGTTAACCTCGACGCATTTGCCGTGCCGCGGCGTGTCCGGCTCGCCGGCGAGCTTCACGTCCATCCAGGTCAACTGCGTGTCCTTGTCTCCGCCGGCGAGCAGCCCGTCGGCGTCGGCGCGGATGCCGAAGCGGGCGCCGTCGTGATACGCCCGGAGGATTTGCTCCACCGGGCCGGCCAGATCGTTTCCCCATGCCGCCTCGTCGCCGGTTGCGGCGACGTACCGGTCGGCGGCGACGACGAACCAGAGCGAGGCGTCGATGCTGTTGTAGTGCGGCCGGCCGTCGCGCTCATCGAACCGGTTCGGCACCATTCCCCTGTCAATGGCCTCGGCGAAGGTCCGCAGGACTTGCAGGGCGGCGTCGTGGCGGCCGGTCTCCAGCAGCAGCCCGGGCAGGGCGATCATCGCGTCCCGCCCCCAGTCGGCGAACCAGTGATAGCCGGCGACGATGGTCGTGCCCGGATGCGCGTTGCGGCGCTTCCGGGCGACGACGAACGCGTCGGTAGCCACTGCCAGTCGTCGCGTGGCCTCGTCGGCGCCGGTCCCGAGGGCATCGACGATCCGCACCAGACGCCGACGCTTCTGGTCGACGGCGGCGTCGAAGTGGACCCCCTTCGGGTCAGTCAGGGATGCGGTCAACTGCACCGGCCTCTGCGGCGTCAGTTCGGCGTCGAACCAGCCGGGGGTGTACAAGTCCTCCAGGCCTTCCTGGCCGCGGGCGAGATCGCCCCGGTAGCGGAATCGATACCACCACTGCGGGTCGTCGTGGAATCGTGCTCGCTGGACCTTTCCCGGCGCGGCTGTGCCGGGCGGCGCCGCCGCGACTGCGATGTGCACCGCGTGGCCGGCCGTGCCGTCGGCTCCGGCTCCGCCCGTTTCCGACGCGCGTGCGGGCGAGTCGGCACGCGCGGATGCTTCGGCTTGGCGGTCCGGCGGCGCCGTCCCCGGCGGGGTCGCCGGCCGGTCCTCGACGCGGATCTCGTCGTGATAGTGCAGGTAGGTTATCTGCCCGGGCAGACGCACCCGGCGCAGGCCGTGCTGGTCTCGCAGGGCCAGGAACGGCCAGATCCGCAGACGAGCCTTCTCCGGCCGGAGCAGGCGGTAGCGGACGGCGACGGCGTTGGCCGTCTCGGACAGGATGATTTCCTTGATGACCTCGGCGCCGTCGCAGCGGTAGACGAAGGTTGCGGCCAGGTCGTTGCGAAATTCGACCAGGCTCGACCGGCAGTCGGGCGAAAACTTGCCCACGAACTCAAACGTCGTCAGGTCGAAGGCCCTCTCCTCGCCGGCGGCGTTGGTCAGGACCAACTGATCCATCAGGCAGCTCAGGGCGACGATGCGTCCGGCGGGCGGACGCGTCGCCGCGACCAGCAGCCCGTGATACCGGCGCGTGTTGGCGCCGATCACGGTCGAGGAGGCGTACGCCCCGATCCTGTTGGCCAGCAGCCATTCCCGCCCGAGCAAGTCGCCGGCGTCTGCCTGGCAGGGCACGACGATGGGGGCGGGCAGGCCCGCGCCCGGCGCCGCTGCGCCGGCGTCCGCCTCCGGCGGATGGGAGCTGCGTTGTTGGCCGCGTGTCATGCTCGTATCCGAAATGGACCCCGAATCCGATCGAATCGTTGAGGTCTTGCCGCCGGCGCGTCCCCCGCCCGCGGCAGCCGCCGGATTGGGCTACCCCGACCCGGCAAGGGCGCTTTGCAGCCTCGAGCGGATGGAGTCGAGGATGTTCATGTAATTGATGTACGAATCGTACGGCGATTCGTAAGGATTGAAGTACTTGTGCACGTCCCCGTCGGAAAAGTACTTCGTGCACATGTAGTAAAAGTGATCGGAGGTCTGGAGCTTGCGCCAGTCCTCGATCACCGACTCGTCGCCGCAGGCGCGGACCTCGTCGCTGAGGGCGTACACCTCATACAGGGCGTTGGCCTGCATGGAGTTGCCCACCCAGGCGCTGATGTCCCGCTCGGTGTCGGCCCAGGAGATCATGTGCGAGACGTCCAGCTCCCCGGAGACGGGGTAGCGGTCCATCGCCTCCGAGACGGTGAGGAAGTCGTTATCGGACCGCTCCATGATCTTTCCCGGCAGCACGCGGAGAAAATCGAAGATGCCGGTGTCGGCCCACTGGTGCTCCCCGAAGGTCTCGTAGTCCATGAAGAGGTTACAGACGTAGCCGTTGCCGTTGATCTGGTCGACCCATCCGGCGAACTTTTCGGCCGTCAGCGGCCATTCTTTCCAGGTGCGGTTGCCGAAGCGAAAGGCGATGTCGTCGCTGAGGCGGTAGTTCTTCAGCAGCAGCCGCAGGTTCCGGCAGTTGGGCGGGTTGTAGGTGAAGTTCGGGCTGCGATAGCCCAGCACGTGATCGGCGCCCTCGGTGAGCACGCCCTCGAAGCCCATCTCCTCGACGGCCCTGGCCAGGTCGTTGTTGTAGGTCAGCTCGGTGTTGCGGAACACCCTGGGCGTCTGCCCGAACAGCTCGGTCATGAGCTGCCGGTGCAGTTCGGTCTGATCGATGAACTCGTCGCGCCGGTAGAGGAAGGCCAGCGAGTGGTGGTAGGTTTCGGCGATGAACTCCACGCAGCCGGTCTCGGCCAGCTCGTGGAAACTTTCCAGCGCCTCCGGGCAGTACAGGCGGAACTGCTCGATGGCCAGGCCGGTCACGGAGTAGCTGACGCGGAAGCGCCCCTCGTGGGCGCGGATCATCTCGGCGATGACGCGGTTGGCCGGAATGTAGCATTTCTCCGCGACCTTCCTGCAAATGCTGGCGTTGGCCCCGTCGTCGAAATAGTTCGTGCCGCTGTCGAAGACGCTGTAGCGTCTCAGGCGGAACGGCTGGTGCACCTGGAAGTAAAAGACTACTGAAGCCATGACGACATCCATTCCATCTTACTGGCCCGGGCCCGGGCCCCGGCCGGAGCCGCCGCAGCCGGCGGCGCTGCCCGGCGCGAACGGCTAAAAAATTCCCGGCGGGCGCCGGCGCTTCATGCGCTGGCGCGAACGAGGTCTTCGTACATCTTCTTGCACTGCTCGGCCGAATCCCTCCACGAGAACTTTTGCAGCTCGATCTGACCTTGCTGGCGCAGCACCCGTTGCAGCGGCGGATGCCGCAGCACCGCGAGAATCTTGTTGGCCATCTCGTCGACGTCCCAGAAGTCCACCTTCAGCACGTGCGTGAGCACCTCGGAAACGCCCGACTGCTTGGAGATGATCACGGGCACGTTGTGGCTGAGCGCCTCCAGCGGGGCGATCCCAAACGGCTCGGAGACGCTGGGCATGACGTACAGGTCGGCCATCTGGAAGACCCGGGCCACGTCGTCGCCGCGCAGGAATCCGGTGAAGGTGACGTATCGTCCGATTCCCAGCTCGGCGGCCATTTCGATGGCCTCGGCGATCATGTCGCCGCTGCCGGCGATGACGAAGCGGACCTTCTTGAACTTGTCCAGGACCTTCTTGGCGGCCAGGAGGAAGTACTCCGGCCCCTTCTGCATGGTGATCCGGCCGAGGGAGAGCACGATCTTTTCGTCCCGCCGGATGGGGGAAAGCTGCACCTTCCGGTCGTTCGGCGGCTCCACGGCGTTGTAGATGACCTGGACTTTCTCGGCGGGCACGCCGTAGCGGGAAATGACGATGCTGCGGGTGAGGTAGCTGACGCAGACGACGCGGTCGGCGCCGTGCATCCCCGCCCGCTCGACGTTGTAGACCTCCTGGTTGACGTTCTCGCCGGAGCGGTCGAACTCGGTCGAGTGCACGTGCACCACCAGGGGCTTTCCGGTATAGGCCGAGGTCGCCAGCCCGGCGGGGTAAGTCATCCAGTCGTGAGCGTGAATCACGTCGAAGGTTTCGTCGCTGGCCAGCTTCACCGCCAGGCTGGCGTACCGGCTGACCTGTCCCATCAGGTCGCCGCCGTAGCCGCCGGGCCCGATCCCGGCGAAGAGCTCGGCCGGCATGTCGGAGTTTCCCAGCAGCTCGGCGACGTCGGAGAGGCCCTGCTTGCGCAGCTCCTCCAGCTTTTTCATCGCCTGCTCGTAGCCCGCCGGCGTTCCGTAGGGCTGGAGGATCGCCGGCAGCACGTGCATGGTCACGCCCGGCCGCGATGCCTCGGGCGGGCCGCCCTTTTTCGCTCGCCCGGCCTTGCCCGTCGTCCGGCGGCCCGGCTGCGTCAGCGTCGTCGGCGTCCGGAAGCTCACGTGTGAGGACGCATCGTGCGGCAGCGCCATCGGCAGCACGAACGCCACCTCCACCCCGGCCTCATTCAGTCCTCGCGTCAGCCCGGCGCAGGCCGTACCGAGACCGCCGCTGATGTACGGGGGAAACTCCCAGCCGAGCATGAAGACCTTCATGGTTTGTCTTTCCTTGTCTAGGCCGCCTTGCCTCAGCGAGGAACCGCTAACGATATCGGCATTGACTGCCGCCGGACTTCGCCCGCATCGTAGGGGAATTTCTCTCTGCGGCAATCGTACCCGCGCGTTGTCCCGCTACCGGCAGCATACGCATACCCTCGCTACAGCCATCCGGCCAGGGCCTCGGCGAAATATGTAATGATAAGATCGGCGCCCGCCCGCTTGATGGCGGAGGTGAGCTCTATCGCGACCCGTCTTTCGTCGATAGCCCCGGCGGCGCCAGCCAGCCTTACCATACTATATTCGCCGCTGACCTGATAGGCTACCAGAGGCGCATCAATTTTTTTCGCGACTTCGGCGATGACGTCGAGATAGGCCCCGGCCGGCTTGACCATGATCATGTCGGCGCCCTCGGCCAGGTCCGCCCGGGCCTCGGGGAGGACCTGCTTGGGCGCCAGCGGGTCCATCTGGTAGCTCCGGCGGTCGCCCGACTTCGGGGCCGACTCGGCCGCCTCCCGGAAGGGCCCGTACAACGAACTGGCGAACTTCACCGCGTACGCCAGGATCGGCGTCCGCTGGAAGCCCGCGGCGTCCAGGGCCGTCCGAATCGCGGCGACCTGCCCGTCCATCATCGCGGACGGAGCCACAACATCCGCCCCGGCCTGCGCTTGCGAAAGCGCCGTGCGCGTGAGCCCCACCAGCGCCGCGTCGTTGTCCACCTCCTGCCGCCCGTCGGGCAGCTCCACCAGCGGCCCGCAATGACCGTGATCGGTGTACTCGCACAAGCAGGTGTCGGCGATGACCAACTGCTCCGGGACGGCCGATTTGATCGCCCCGATGGCCTGCTGGACCGCGCCGTCCTCCGCCCAGGCGCCGCTGCCGGAGGGGTCCTTTTCGACCGGAATCCCAAACAGCAGCACCGCCCGAATGCCCTTCTCGAAAAGGCTTGCGGCGAAATCGGCGGCGTCGGCGACGGGCCTTTGGAACTGCCCCGGCATGGATGGGATCGGTCGCCGCCGCGCCAGCGCCTCGTGAACGAATATGGGCGCGATCAATTCCGACGCGTGCAGCCGCACGCCTGCCAGCATCGACCGCAGCGTCGCGTTGTAGCGCAGCCGGCGAAGCCTTTGCCTCGGGTAGCCAGCGTTCACTTGCCGTTCTCCACCAGCGACAGAATCGCCACGATGCCCGCGATCGCCATCAGCGCCAGCCAGAAAAGCCAGTTCACCAGCAGCGTCTTGATCATGTACAGCCCGCCGCGGACGTACCACTTCCGGCTGTCGCGCCAACTCTGCCCGGACGGGACGATCCACTCCTTGCAGTGCGGGCATTGTTGCGTCTGTTCGTGAATCAGCTCCCCGCAGGCCGGGCACTTGGTCAGGAGGACTGCGCCGTCTTCGGCGTTTTCCGCCTTGGCCAAGTCCGCCTCGTCGGGGTATTCCTTCTCTTCCAGCGGCTTGTCGCTTGTGCGGAACACGGCTCGATCATATCCCCGGCCGGTCCAATCGGCAACGCCCGCTCTCGGCGCGCCGGGCCGGGATTCCGGCGGCGGAATCGCCTGCCGCGGAGGGGAAAACCGCCCGGTGCCCGTCCGGCGCCGCCGCGGCGCGCCCGGAGTCCCGCCGGGCTCAGCCGATGAACTTGATCTGGCCGCCGACGATGGTGGCCAGGGCCTTGCCCTGTAGCTTCCAGCCTTCGTAGGGGCAGTTTCGGCTCTTGGAGCGGAAGCGGGCGCTGCGGACGGTCCAGCGCTTCTTCGGGTCGATGACGGTGACGTCGGCGACGGCCCCCGGCGCCAGCGCGGGGATGTTTTTTCCGATGACCCTGGCCGGGCTGATGGTCATTTTGGCGATGAGCGCGGGCCAGTCCAGCAGGCGCGTCTGGATCAGGGCCTGGACGTACAGCCCAATGGCACATTCCAGCGAGAGCATTCCCCGCGGGGCCAGGCCGAACTCCAGCTCCTTCTCCTCGGCCGCGTGCGGGGCGTGGTCGGTGGCCAGGCAGTCGATCGTGCCGTCGGCCACGCCCGCCCGCACCGCCTCCACGTCGGCGGCGCCGCGCAGCGGTGGGTCGACCTTGTACACCGGGTCGTATCCGGCGCAGGCGGCGTCGGTCAGCAGCAGGTGGTGGGGGGTGGCTTCGGCCGTGACGTTGACGCCGCGAGCCTTTGCCTGGCGGATCAGCTCCACCGAGCCGGCGGCCGAGACGTGAAGCACATGGTAGGGCGAGCCCGTCCGCTCGGCCAGAACCAGGTCGCGCTGGAGCATGAGTTCCTCCCCGGCGGAGGCGATCCCGCCCAGCCCCAGCCGCACCGCCACCGCGCCGGAGTTCATGTCGCCCGCGGCCAGGTCCGGGTCCTGGCAGTGCTGCATCAGCGTGACCCCCAGCATGCCGGCGTATTGCAGGGCTCGGTACATCACGGCCGTGGAGGCGACGCCGTCGCCGTCGTCGCTGAAGGCGACCGCCCCGGCCGCCAGCATCATCCCGATCTCGGCCAGCTCCTTGCCCTCGCGGGCCTTGGTGATGCAGCCGATGGGAAAGACCCTGGCCAAGTTGGCCTCGGCCGCTCGCTGGAGGACGTACTGAACGGCCGCCTCGTCGTCCATCGGCGGGTGCGTGTTGGGCATGGCGCAGATCGTGGTGAAGCCGCCGGCGACGGCGGCGGCCGCGGCCGTGGCGATGGTCTCCTCCTCCTCGTGGCCCGGCTCGCGGCAATGCACGTGCGTGTCGATCAGCCCCGGGCAGACGATCTTGCCCTTGGCGTCGACGACCTGCTTGGCCTTGCCGGCGACCTTGCCGACCTGGACGATCTTCCCCCGGGCGATGGCCACGTCCGCGACCTTGTCGAACCCCCTCGCCGGGTCAATCACGCGCCCGTTCTGGATGAGGATGTCGTTCATAGTCTTCCGGTCCGAGACCGCACTCACCTTCTCTTTGTGGCTCTGCCCCGGGACGCCTGCCGGCAGCCCTGAAAGGGCGTACAGAAGTTAGCCGGGGGCGTCAGCCCCCGGGCTCCGGCACCCTACACGGGCCAGCCCCGAAGGGGCGGCAGAAGCCTATGCCAAAACGTACCTTTCATCGTATTGGATGCCATGCTTCCTCAGCAGGGCGACCAGTTCTTCCTCGAAGCTGACCGTCTTGTGGTGCTGCGCCTGCCGGTGAATGTATTCCTTGACGGCCGGCAGAACCGACGGCGACACGGAAAAGGCGGCGTAGCCGTCCTGCCACTGAAAACCCCGAAGATCGGGAAAGGTGTCGTGGATCCACCCGCTGGCATTGGCCTTGACTTGCCCTACGAAGCTCGCGACAGCCAGCGACGGATGGATCCTCGCCGCCAGATGAACGTGGTCCGGCATTCCATCGGCCAGCAGGAGCTGCCCGTCGAGCTTGCGGGCGATCCCGCCCATGTACTGACAGGTTCTCTGCAATGTTTCGTCGCGCAGGAGCGCCCGGCGATCCTTGGTCGAAAACACGATGTGGTAGAACAGGCTCGTGTACGACATCGCCGTTTCCTTCTGCCGCCCCTTCGGGGCTGTGTTTGTGTGCCGCCCCGGTTTCCGGGCCCTCACGGGCCCGGCTAACATCTGGGCGGCCCTTCGGGCCTGGCTGCCATAGGCCTGCCGCCCCTTCGGGGCTGTGTTTGTGTGCCGCCCTGGTTTCCGGGCCCTCACGGGCCCGGCTAACATCTGGGCGGCCCTTCGGGCCTAACCCGCGCTTCGCTGCCGGGCAGTCCCTGCTCGATCCCTCGCCGGGTCGATCACGCGGCCGTTCTGGATGAGGATGTCTATCATTTGCCCTTACGTTGGGCCGCGAACTTCGGGGGGATCGCAGCCCACCTATGTGCTTGCGGATCTACGGAAGCGACGCCCGCGTGGGCTGTCTCGGTCCGCACCCAGCACCCTCCGGTCGCGGTGTCGAGCAGGTAGAAGAAGACGAAGCCCCCCTGGCTGCTGGTTCCCGAGACGAGCTGATACCGACCCGGCGGGGGCTCGCCGGGCTGCCCGTGGGCGTGACAGCTACCAGGGCGCAGCAGAACGCCGATGTACACACAGCCCAGGACGATCCCGACTGCGAGAATGACGGCTGCACTTGTTTTCATAGCTATTCGCTCCCCTGACTGACCAGATAGAGAACGGCCATGCGGACCGCCAACCCGTTGGTGACCTGCTGGAGGATGCAGCTATTGGGCCCGTCGGCGACCTCGGAGGTCAGTTCCAGGCCGCGGTTGATCGGCCCGGGGTGCATGATGAGCACGTTCTTCTTGCACCGCGCCAGTCGCTGGCCGTTCATGCCGTACAGCCGGCTGTACTCGCGCACCGAGGGAAACAGGTTCGAGCCGAACCGCTCGAACTGGATCCGCAGCATGTTGATCACGTCCACCTCGGCCAGCACCTTATCCAGGCTGTGGGAGATCTCGCAGCCCAACGCCGGTATGGCCGAGGGCACCAGCGTCGGCGGCCCGACCACGACCACCTCGGCCCCCAGCTTCCGCAGGCCGAAGATGTTGCTGCGGGCCACGCGCGAGTGGGCGATGTCGCCGACGATGGCCACCTTCAGCCCGGCCACCTTCCCCCGCCGCTGGCGGATGGTGAAGATGTCCAGCAGCGCCTGGGTGGGGTGCTCGTGGGAGCCGTCGCCGGCGTTGACCACCGGGGTCGTCAGCTTCCGCGCCAGCATGTGCAGGGCGCCGGCCTGGGCGTGCCGGATGACGAACACGTCCACGCCCATCGCCTCGATGTTGCGGCAGGTGTCCAGCGCGGTCTCGCCCTTGGCCACGGAGGAGCCCTTGGCGGTGAACAGCAAGGTGTCGGCCGAGAGCCGCGACGCCGCCAGCTCGAAGCTCATCCGCGTCCGCGTGGAGTCCTCGAAGAACAGCAGCGCCACCACCTTGCCGCGCAGGGCGGGCACCTTCTTGATCGAACGAGTGGAGACCTCGCGGAAGCTCTCGGCCGTGTCCAGGATGTGAACGATCTCCTCGGCGGTGAGTTCGTCCAGCCCCAGCAGGTGCTTGCGCTTCCAGATGAATTCGCTGCGGGTCTTGCTCATTTTTCCGGGCGCCTGGCGAACGGGACCAGGAAAGCGCCGTCCTCGTCGTCGTGTTCCTTCAAGTGGACCTGCACGCGGGCCTCGGCCGGGGCGGTCACGTTGGCGCCGACGAAATCGGCCGAGATGGGCAGCTCGCGTCCGCCGCGGTCGATCAGCACCGCCAGCCGGATGACCTTGGGCCGGCCGAAGTCGGCGATGGCGTCCAGCGCCGCCCGGATGCTCCGGCCGGTTTGCAGCACGTCGTCGACCAGCAGGACCACCTTGCCGTCCAGATCAAAGTCGATCTCGGTGGCGCGGACCAGCGGCATGCCCTTGCGCAGGGAGATGTCGTCGCGGTAGAAGGTGATGTCCAGCACGCCGTGGTCGATGGCGCCGGTGCGGTCCGCCCGCAGGCGCTGGACGATCCGCTGGGCGAGGATCTCCCCGCGCGTGCGGATGCCGATCACGGCCAGCGGCTCTTTGGCGGGCAAATTAGATCGGATCAGCCGGTACAGCCGGCTCAGTGCGCGGCCAACTTGCTGGGCGGTCAACAGCCTACGCATGGGGATGTGGCTCCCTTTCAGGCCGGGGCGGGAGGTTACCATCCCCGCCGCCCGAAGGCAAGGTCAAATCCGCGCCGTCGCCAAAATGGGTGAACCGGCCCGGCGCCGGCCGATTCCGGCGGATGCGCTGTCCCTTGCCGCCCGGGCCCCGTCAGGGGGTATAGTATGCCCGCCGCCGCCGAAGAAGGAGACCGATCGTGGCCGACATGCTGGTAAAGCTTTACGACCTGCCGCCGGGTTTCGATTTCCTCGCCCGCACCGCCGAGGGGGTGATCGTCCGCAAGCCCATCGGCCCGGAGAAGCACCTGATGGTCGACTGGGTCGGCGAGCACTTCTCCGATGCCTGGGCCAGCGAGTTCGACCTGTCCATGGGCCGCATTCCGCCGACGTCCTGGATCGCCACCGAGAGCAAGGAGCCGATCGGGTTCGCCTGCTACGACGCGACGGGCCTGGGGCTGTTCGGCCCGATGGGCGTCCGCGAGGACAAGCGCAAGAAGGGCATCGGCCGGGTGCTGCTGCTGGCGTGCCTGATGGAGATGAAGCTCAAGGGCTACGCCTACGCGGTCATCGGCTCGGTGGGTCCGGCCGGCTTCTACGAGAAGTGCTGCGGGGCGGCCGCCATACCCGATTCGACCCCCGGCATCTGGTACGACATGCTCCGCCGGGACAAGCCCCAGCGCAGCTAAGCTGGTCACAGGAATGTCTGCCCGCCTGCCTTCCGCCCGCCTGCCTTCCGCCCGCCTGCCTTCCGGAGGTGGGCAGGGAGGTGGGCAGGGAGGTGGGCAGGCACAGTGTGACCAGGCGAGGATGCGTCTGCGCGGCCGGCAGGGGAGTCCACGAATTACACGAATTGAGGCGAATTTCACGAATGGCTTCTTTTTCTTGGGCGGGTTCCGCCTAATTCGTGCAATTCGTTAGAATTCGTGTCATTCGTGTTCTCATTCGTTGGCATGTGTGGAAACCGTGGGCGCGTTCACTGTTCAAACATTGTTGCGGTCCGCTTAGCCGTAGCGGGTTTCCGGCGCCGGCGGTCCGCCGGTCAGACGATCTCGAACGGGTCGCGGTCGGCGCGTGAGACGGTGACCTTCAGTTGCGGCAGGGCTGCCCGCAGGGCCTCGGCCAGGCGCGCCAGCGTGATCCGCTCGGAGTGGGAGTGCCCCACGCACACTACCGCCAGGCCCGCGCCGGCGGCGAGGGCGTCGTGGTGGCGCATCTCCCCGGTGACGTACGCCTGCGCCCCGGCCGCGAGGGCCGACCGGAAAATGCCCCCGCAGGACCCGGCGCAGCAGGCGACGGTCCTGATCGGGCCGGCGGCCTTGCCCGCCAGCAGCACCTTGCCGACCCCCAACGCCCGCTTCAGGCGCGCAATCAGGGCCTTCAGCGGCGTCGGCCGGGGCAGTCGCCCGATGCGGCCCATGCCCGCCCCGGGCGGCACGTCCGTCAGGGGATGAATGTCCATCGCCGGCGTTTCGTAGCTGTGCACGCCCCGGACGGCCGCCGTGACCTCGCCCAGCTTCGCGGCGGGAACGATCATTTCCAGGCGGAGTTCCTCGGCCTCCTGGCGCCGGCCGGCCCGGCCGACGGTCGGCCTGGCCCCGCGCCCGCCGCGGAAGGTGCCGATGCCCGGGGTATAGTAGGAGCATTCGCTGTAGTTTCCGATGCGGCCCGCGCCGGCGGCGAAGGCCGCCTCGGCCACGCGCGGCAGGTCCGCCGGCGGAACGAACACCACCAGCTTGGACTGCCCCGGGCGCGTCGTCGGCTCCAGCGGGGCGGTCTCCTCCAGGCCGATGGCCTCGGCCAGCACGTCGTTGGTCCCGCCCGGGGCGGCGTCCAGGGCGGTATGCGGGCAATAGACGGCCAGGCCCGCCTTGGCGGCGGCGTAGGCGGCGGGCGTCGCCTCGGCCGTCAGCCGCGAGACCGGCTTGAAGATCACCGGATGGTAGGCCATGACCATTTCGGCCCCCAGCCGCCCGGCCTCGCGCAGCACCGGTTCGGTCAGGTCGATCGTCAGCAGCAGACGCCGCACCGCGGCGGAGGCGTCGCCGATCAGCAGGCCGACGTTGTCCCACTCGGCCGCCAGCGACGGTGGGGCGATCGCTCCTAGAACCTGGCAGACTTCCTCGACCAAGACGGCTCCGCCCGGCCGAGGCGAACGTGTCCTCTTGACCATGACTCCGGTCCCCTGTGTAGCGTGCTCGCGTTGATGGCTGACCTTCCTGGCCAGGCTGGATTATACCCAGCCGCTTCGGGCACAGCCAACCCGCCATCGAGCCGGGGGAAGCGGGGGAGCCGCGCCGGTGCCGCAATAGTCGGAAAAAACGTGTTTTTGTACTTGTTTATACTTACCAGCGGCACGACACTGCCGGCCGCGCCGCTGACGGCGGGCGCCGCTGCCCGCTGACCAAGCCCTTTCGGGAAATGGCCTTGCGCAGCTTGAGGCCCGGCCGGCGCGACCAGGGCTGCCCGCCACTTGCCCAAGCCACCAGGCCCGCGGGTGCCCGATGAGGAAAAATCGCTTGTCTTTATCGGCATAAGGTGATATATGTAGTTTAACGGAAGTGCATACCTGAGAAATGTCGTCTGGCCTCCTGCCTTGCGTGTGCGGCGCAATCGGGGTATCCCCAGGGAAACTTGATTATGTCGGATCGGAAATCGAGAAGAAGTCGAGCCAAGCCCCCTACCCGTGCGGCCAAGCGCGGCGCCGGCAGGAAAGCCAGAGGCTCCAGACGCGGCGCGGCGGGGCAGCGATCACCGGGTCATGCCGCCGCGGGCACCGGCGGTGAGCAGGTGCCGGCGTCACAGGTGCCCTCCGTGGAGGGCTCGTTCCTGGTTCCCGGCGTGGACAGCAACGCGGCCGGCTGGGGGAGCCACTTGCCGACCTATCCGGGCTCCTTTTGCGGGAGCCGGGCGTGCGCCGGCTCATCGCCGCCTGCTTCCGTGGGCGGACTGGCCGGGGCTGCCGGCCTCGGCGCTCCGTGCCACCCGAGGCGGGGGGTGCTGGTGGTCGGAATGGGCGATGAAGACCGCGGCGACGGGGGCATCGGGGTGCACCTGGTGGGATGCCTGGCACAGATGGATTGGCCGGCATGCGTGGTGTTCTGCCGGCCCGACGATTCGCTGCCGAAGAAGACCGAGCAGTTTGGTCGGGTCATCCTGGTCGACAGCCTTGAGGGCGCCGAGCCGCCGGGCTCGCTCTACCGCGCCGACCCGAAGGAGCTGCTGGACCGCTCGGCCGGCGGCGCCGGCTCGGGGCTGGGCCTGCTGGCGATGCTGCCGGCGCCGGTTCGAGAACGCCTCTCGATATTCGGCGTCCAGCCGCGAACGACCGATTGGGGCTCGCCGCTGTCGGGGGAGACGATTGCCGCCATCCCGGTTTTGCTGCCCTACTTGCGGGCGTTCATCCTGCAAGCCGCGGCCGAGCTGTCGTGCGTGAACTGACGATCCTCGCCGTCTGGGCGGCCTCGCATCGCGCCCGGACCGTCGGCCGCTCGTCCTGATCAAGCCTGCTGGAAAGTCCCCCTGGCGACACTGGCGTAGCGCCGGCAGATGTCGGTGATCTTGAACCACTCCCGACCGTTCATGTACGTCCGGCAGCGATTGCGGAAGGGCTTATACCAGTGCGCCGGCAGCTTCCTGGCCCCGCTCGCCGCCCCCACAATCGAGCCCACCGTCGCGGCCGTGCAGTCGCAGTCGTAGCCCATTGCCACCGTCGTCCCGATCGCCTTTGTCAGGTTCCCGGAGGCCATGGCGACGCCCCAGACCGTCAGGCAGGCGTTGTTGTTGGTGTGCACCGTGCTCATGCCGGCGAACCGCCGATCCACCAGCCGCTTGGCGTGGACGTGGTCGCGAACCCTCGGCGCCAGCTTCAGCGCCCAGGAGACGTCCCGGTACAGCCGGCAGGTTTTGGGAATCTCGCTCAGGCCGATCCGCAGCGCCTCGACCGGGTCGTCCAGGGCCATGGCGGCGGCGATCACGGCCGAGAAGTACATCTCTCCGTAAATGCCGTTGTGCCGGTGCGACAGGTAGGCGTCGCGATAGGCCATCTCGGCCGCCCGCTCCGGCCAGCCGGGGCAGGCGTAGCCCCACGGGTCGGAGCGGATGTCGGCGCCGATCCACTCCATGAAGGGGTTGTTCCGCTCGCCGGCGCGCCGCCAGCTCACCCCGGCGCGGAGGTTGGCCAGGGCGACGGCCTCGGCCGTGCAGGCCATCGGCAGGTATTTCAGCCACCCCTTGCCCACGTGCTCGGTGGTGAAGGCGGGCCCGAAATCCTCGAGGATCAACAGTCCCAGCACGGTGTAGGTCATGTCGTCGTCGACGGGGACGTATCGTATGCGGCCGCGGGTGTAGGCCGCTCGGGCGTCGCGGCCGTAGCGGACGTTGTAAGGTTGATCCACCTCCGGCCAGTAGTCCGTCGGCGGAAACTTCACTCCCAGGTGGGCCGCGAGCTTGGCCATCCTCTCCGGCGGCCAGCCCTCCACCGGCGCTCCCAGGGTGCAGCCGGCCGCCCGTCCCAGGAACGCCCCGCGAATGCGGTCGGCGTAGTCGGCGGCGGCGAAGCGCTGCCACATCCTCCGCGGTCCGGGCCGGCGGAGCTTGCGGATGGAAGCCAGATCGTTGGGCTCCGCCCGGAGCATGGTCGCCCCCGGCCGGGCGCGCTGGAGCTGGCGGCGCAGCCGGGCGATCTGGCGGGACAGGGCCGAAACTTTGCCCTGGACGGCGACGCCCTGCTCGTGCCGCAGGTCGGCCCATAACTGCAAATCCCGGATCGCTTTGGACAGGTCGTCGAAGTAGGACACCGCAGTTCTCCTTTCCCAGCCGGTTCCGGCTGCCCCCAGGCGGGCAATTCTGTCGATTCGGGAGGGCCCACAACAAGCACATTCTCGGTCTTTTTTGCTCGGAGCCTGCGAGTGGTGTAACTAATTGTGTGTAAGTTCGTGTTCGGGCGTTCGTGTCATCCGG
>CAYNYF010000067.1:0-24185 GCA_964401385.1 uncultured Planctomycetaceae bacterium
AGCGTGAACTCGTGCTCGAAGTTGTCGGTGCCCACGTCGGCCATGTGCGTCGGCATGCTGGAGAGATTGCGGCTGCCCTTCTTGCTGGCCGTCTCCTCTTCCATGCCGGAGAGGTCTCCCAGCAAGGTCCGTCGCTTGGCCAGGAGCATCTCACGAAACTCGGCAAGCTCCTTCCTGCTGAGGCGGGTCTTTTTCCTGGCTGGGGCCGATACCTTCGCCGCTGTCTTGGTCTTGCTGACCTTGGCTGTGGCCTTGCGCGGGGCGGCGATCTTCCTTCGGGAAGTCTTCACGGCGGACCTTTGCCCACTACGGCGACCGGGAGGTTTCTTGGTCCTTGCCACTGCATTAACCTTTCCCTAAACGGCCTCTCGGGCGACATTGCAGGGTTCAATGCGCCTCGAGGCCTGCGGCGCAACCCAATCAGAATACCTCTGTCGCCCCTGGCTGTCAAGTCCACTGGTGGCCCGCCGGGGCGGGGCGAACGGCCCGCTCCGACCGGCGGTGACGGGGGTCGAACCCACCGGCAGTTATCATAATATCGGTCGGTAGGGCCAGTTTGTTTTACTGAGAGCTGAGAATCCTCACCCGGGCGAAGCACGGCCGAGCTGCCCCGCAGCCCGACGGTGCCAATCGGGGCGGCAGGACCCGGCGCCGCCCGTCGCCCGGGCCGCTTGACCTGCTCCGGCGGCGGCGTAGACTAGGCGGAGATGTGGGCGACAATCCTAGCCTGGCCGAGTCCCGAGCAAGTCACGCTCAGAATGTGGTGGGCACTGGGCGTGATCTGTTTCATCCTCCTCGTGGGCGTGGTGCTGTTCCTGCTGTACATGGCGGGGAAGCTTCTGCTTTGGGGTTCGGCGAGGAAACGTGGCGAGCGGCGGGCGGCCGAGGAGAAGCTCGGGCCCGACGGCAGGCCGCTGCCGCCGGCCGCCGGGGGATTGTGCGACCGTTGCGGACGGGCCGACGAGAAGGTTTACTATCTGGACTCGGGCGCGCGGCTCTGCGGCGATTGTTACGAGGCGCTGGGCCTGGGCCGGCCAGGCCGGCCAGCGGGCAAAGCGGGAACGGGCCATGCCGGATAAACCCGCCATCGACACGAAGCTTTACACCGACGGCGAAGGCCGCCCCGTCAGCGTGGGCGACCTGCTGGAGTACTTCACCAAGCATGGGACGCTGCGGATCTCGGATTTGCACCTGAAGGTGGGCTGCCCGCCGGTGTACCGCGTCGACGGCGAGCTCAAAAAGATGGGCGGGGCGGCCTTGGAGCAGCAGACGGTGATGTCCATGGCCTCCGTGCTGCTGGCCGAGGCGGAGCTGGCCAAGCTGAACGAGAATCGCTCGGTCGACAGCTCCTTTATCACCGAGAAGATGCAGTTCCGCCTCAACTGTTTTTATGATAACGACGGGCTGGCCGTGGCGATCCGGGCGCTGGAGCCCAAGCCGATCGAGGTGGAGAATATCGGCTTTCCCAACAGCGTCTGGCGGGACATCCTCAAGAAACAGTGGGGCCTGGTGCTGGTGACGGGCATCACCGGGGCGGGCAAGTCCACCACCATCGCCTCGCTGATCCATCGGATCTGCCAGACCCGACCGTGCCGGGTCATCACCCTGGAAGACCCCATCGAGTACCGCCTGTCGGGCGGGAAGGCGGTCATTTCCCAGCGCGAAGTGGGACGGGACGTCCCCAGCTTCGCCCGGGGCCTGCGCGATTGCCTCCGCGAAGACCCCGACGTCATCTTCGTCGGCGAGATGCGCGACCGCGAATCAGCCGCGTGGACGATGACGGCGGCCGAGACCGGGCACCTGGTCTTTTCGACGCTGCACACGCGCGACGCCCGCGGCACGATCACGCGCCTGCTAGACATGTTCCCACCGGTCCAGTTCGACGAGGTGGCCTCTCAGCTTTCGCTGGGGCTCAGTCACATCATCTGCCAGAAGCTCATCCCCCGCGCCGACGGGCAGGGCCGGGTGGTGGCCATGGAGATCCTCACCAACAACTACGCCATCTCCAACCTGATCCGGCTGCGGAAGATGGAGCAGATCGCCACGCACCTGCAAACGCGGGTCAAGGACATCCCCGAGGAGCGGATGATCACGCTGGAGAGGTCGCTGGCGATGCTCGTCGGCGCCGGCAAGGTCGCCGCCCTGGAGGCCGAGAAGTGGGCCAACGACCGCACCATGTTCGTCCAGGAACTCCAGGCCGTGCAGCATTCGGCCCGGTGAGCCGACGGAAGAAAACGCAGGCATGAAAGTAGACGGCAAAGACTACCGAACGATCTGGATGGAGGCCGGAGCGGTCAAGACGATCAATCAGCCGCTGCTTCCTCACCGCTTTGAGATCGTCACGCTGGCCACGCACCGCGACACGTCCGCGGCGATCAAGACCATGCTGCTCCGCGGGGCGGGGGCTATCGGGGCGGCCGCCGGGTACGGCATGGCTCAGGTCTTCCTGGAGGCCCCGGGCGAGGAGCCGGCCCGGTCGCAGTACGTCGCCGCCGGCTACGACAGGCTCAAGAACACGCGCCCGACCGCGCACGACCTGTTTTACGCCCTGGACCGGGTTCGCGCGGCCGGAGAGGCGGGCGAATCCTCCCAGGCCGGCGCGAGGGCGGCCGTGACCGAAGCCGAGCGGCTGGCCGATGCGTACGTGGAGGCCGGGCGGCTCATCGGCCAGCACGGGGCCGAGCTCATCCGCGACGGGGCGAGGGTTCTTACCCACTGCAACGCCGGCTGGCTGGCGTTCGTGGACTGGGGCTCGGCCCTGGCGCCGGTCTACTTCGCCCACCGGGCCGGGCGCAAGGTCAGCGTCATCGCCGACGAGACCCGGCCCCGCTGCCAGGGGGCGCGGCTGACGGCGTGGGAGCTTCAGGCCGAAGGCGTGCCCGTGGAGATCATCGCCGACAACGCCGCCGGGTTGCTCATGCGCCGCGGCGAGATCGACCTGGTCATCACCGGGGCCGACCGCATCGCCGCCAACGGGGACGTGGCCAACAAGATCGGCACCTACGAAAAGGCCCTCTGCGCCCAGGCCAGCGAAATCCCGTTCTACGTCGCCGCCCCACTGTCGACGTTCGATCCGGACTGCCCCGACGGCGACCACATCCCCATCGAGCAGCGCGGCGACGAGGAGGTCCTGTACGCCTACGGGCGGACCGACACGGGCGAGTTCACCCGCGTCCGGCTGGCGCCGGAAGGCGCGGCCGCGCGCAACCCGGCCTTCGACATCACGCCGGCGGGGCTGATCGCGGGATTGATCACGGAAAAGGGCATCCTCCGGCCTGACCCCGAGGAGATCGCGGGGGTCCTTGCCACCGAACGGTAGCGGCCGAATTCGCCGCCGACCGGCCGGAAGGCCCGAGCCCACTTCCCCGGCGAGCCCGAGAGGGACGTCACAATCGCAGCGCGGGGCCCGTTTTCGGACGGCGTTGACGGCTGCCTGAGGAACTTCGATCGAAAGGAGAGGGGAATGAACAACCGGCATTGGCTATCGCAAGTGCGCGTGACAACAGGGCTTCTCGCCTGCGCTGTCGCGCTGGCGTTCATAGGCTGCGAGAAGGAGTCGCCGAAAAGCAAGGCTCCGCAGCAGCAATCGGCCGTCACGGGCGAGTTCCTGAACTCCCTCTGCCCGATCATGGGCTCGAAGATCGACCCGGCGAAGGTGCCGCCCGACCTGGTTCGCCGGTTCAAGGGGAAGAAGGTCGCTTTCTGTTGTGCCGGCTGCCCTGTGGCGTGGGACAAACTCTCGCATGAGGAAAGGCGGGCCGCCCGGGCGGCGACCGCAAATCAGCAGTAGGGGTGGCACTCATCCGCCCGCGAGTGTATAAGCTCGGAGGCCGCGTTCGAGAACGCGCCAGGCGAAGAAAGTTGATGTGACCAGATGAACGCGGCCTCGACGGCGTTGGATGACTTTGGCGATCTCTGCTGGAAGGGAAACGTATGGGTCCCGGGAAAGATCAATGGAAGTTGGAGGCGGGCAACGAATGGGTCGCCCGCGACCCGTTCGGGCAGGTCAAGCCGGCCGACGCGTCGAAGCGGAGCTGCTCGGTCAGCGGCGACGGCGGCGTCGTGCTGCGGGCGGCGCGGAACGGATACGCCTCGTTTCGGCTGTGGGTGAGAGGGGACGGCGAGTACCGCCTCCGGGCCGAGGTCGTCTCCGGCGGGATCGAGATCGACCTGTTCAAGGCCTTCTACCACAAGCTCGCGCCCGCACTCAGGGAGCAGGCCGGCTGTGAGTATTGCGTGGACGCCCTGATCCCGCTGGCCGATAAGGCGGTCCAGCGCATCCCCGATCCGGACAACGCCGTCGAGGGCCAGACGCACCAGGAGTTCTGGGTGGACGTCTTTGTGCCGGCCGACGCGCCGGTGGGCGTCGCAGCCGGGCGGATCGCCCTGACCACCGATGGCGGCCAGACGGAGCTGCCGGTAAAGGTCGATGTCCTGCAGGCGGTCATCCCCGACGAGGACGTGATCGTCACCGATCACAACTCCTACGGCTGCCGATGGCTCCACGGCATGTACCCCAGCGTCTTCGCCGACTGCAAGGACCCGAGCCAGCGCTGGGAAAAGACCATCGAGATGCTGCACCATTACTTCCGCATCTGCCACGAGCACCGCGGCCTGCTGAGCAATCTGGGCGCCGGCCACCACGGCGGCTTCGACCCGATCTACGGCCCGCGGACGAAGGGGGCGGGGCGGGGAAAGTCGCTGGAAGGCTGGGAGCTGTTCGACCGCCATTACGGTCCGCTGCTGGACGGGTCGGCGTTTGCCACGGCCGGGCCCGGCGCCCCGCGGCCGAGGCGGCCGGCAAAGCCGGTCTGGGGCGTCTACACGGCCATAAACGCCGACTGGCCGGCGGATTATCTCTGGTGGGGCCAGAGGGGATATGACGTCGAGTTCACCCGCTGCGTCGGCCAGTTCGACAAGCACTTCCGCGAGAAGGGATGGGTCCACTCGCGCCCGTACTTCTTCTTCAACCACAAGAAACGCTACCGCTGGTTCGAGTGGGACGGCGACGAACCCAAGTACGCCAAGGACGACAAGTACTACCTGGAAATGGGCAGGCTCTTCCACAAGGCCGTCAAAGACACCCCCGTGCCGTGGGTCTTCCGCTGCGACACCAGTTGGCAGATGAAGAACCACTTCACCGCCCTTGCCGGGGTGGTGAACTACTGGGTCTGCGGCGGGTTCGCCGGCTGGTATCCCGACGAGATCGCCGCCACGATGAAGCGCGGCGACGACGTCTGGACCTACTCGGGCACGCCGGGCGTGGCCGCCCCCAGCTCGGCCCTGCTGGAGAACGTTTACAAGATGTGGGGTAGGGGCGTCGGCGGGCACTGCGAGTGGCTGACGGTCATCCCCGGCGCCGACCCCTGGTTCAACTGCGAGGGGGCGGAGACGGGGATGATCTATCCGGGCGAGCGGTTCGGCATCGCCGGGCCCATCCCGTCGATCCGGTTGAAGCTCCAGCGAAACGCCGTGCAGGACATCAACCTGATCGACGCGGCGGCAAGGGCGGCCGGAAAGCTGGAGCAGGCGCGGCGGAAGCTGTCCAAGACCGCGCCGGTGAGGCTGTGGGATCCGCCGCCGAAGATCGTCCGCCAGGAGCCGCCCGAGCTTTGGGACAGCACCAATCTCACCGCGTCACAGGATGAAAGCATGGCCAAGTTCCAGCCGGTCGATCCGCTGTGGTGGGCCGACGTCCGCGCCGCGGCGCTGGAGGAGGCGAAATGATGAGCGACGTGAAGAAATCCGTGGATCCACAGCCCGTCCGCGACGAACTGACCCGCCTGGCCGAGATTGCCGCGGGCATGCTCGACGGCGAGGAGGTCAAGGCCATCATCACCGAAAAGGCGATGAACTACATCGCCAACCCCGACCCGAAGCACAGGTACCTCTCGGGCGATTACTACGACGTCGACCACGACGCCTTCCTCCGGACCAAGAAGTTCCTCACCCGGCTGGAGCGGCTGGGCAGCGTCAGGCTGAACGGCTCGGTGTGGGTGCCGGTGCCCGGCCGGGAGGAAGTCACCGTCGCCGTTCAGAACGGGGCGCACCATTACTACTACCAGTTCGGGCAGGAGCGACTGGCCACCCCGCCGGAGATGAAAGAAGTCTTCCAGGCCGGGAAGATCACCTCGGCTCCGGTCGGACCGGATGACAAGTTCGTGGCCGTGCTGGCCCCGGTCCGCGACAGCCTCGGCGATGTGGTGGGCGTGGTGGAACTGACGGCCCCGCTGGAGGCGGAAGGACCGGCATGGAGTTAGGACTGGCGGGGATGGAGAAATTCCAAACTCCAAGCTCCAAATCGCAATAACCAGGACTGCGCGCGGAATGTACCGTTTGAGATTTGGAGTTTGGTTTATTGGAGCTTGTTTGGAATTTGGGATTTGGAATTTGAGATTTGTGCTTTGGTGCTTCAGTACCGTCGGTAGGTTCGGGCCGTCTCGACCATGGCGCGGAGGTTCTCGTCGGGCGTGTCCCGGCCGCACTGGTCGCCGGTGGAGAGGATGAAGCGCCCACCCTCGGCGGCATCGTCAATGGCCTTCTTGCTGGCGGCAACGACGTCGGCGGCGGAGCCTAGCAGCATCACGTCGGTGGTGTGTAGGTTACCTTTCAGCACCAGCCTGTCGCCGTGGAGCCGCTTGATCTCGGCCAGGTGGCAGTCGCCCATCGGCGGCCGCTCCAGCGGGTCGATCACGGTCAGGTCCGTCTCTTCGGCCATGATCCTGATCAGCTCCTTCTCCGGCCCGCAGGAGTGAACCTGCGTGGGGATGCCGGCGGCGCTGGCCAGCTCGATCGCCCGCTTGACGGCCGGAAAGGCAACCTTGCGGAACATCTCGACCGTCTGGAACACCAGCGTGCCCGAGCCGCCCACGCAGAGAAAGTCCGGGCGGACGTCCATGGCCATGATCCTGTCGAAGCGCCTCTCAGCCGCCTCGACCCGCTCGGCCGCCCACTGCTCGTGCTTGTCGGGGTTGTCGTAGTAGCGATACACGTCCCGCTCGCTGCCGAAGGCCACCGTCCCGGCCAGGAACACGCCCACCAGCCCCTGATCGCCCATCAGCCGCTTGACGCGCCGCAAGCCCGCCGGGCCGGTGTCGACCGGCTTGACGCCCTCCACCGGCTGGTAGCGTTTCGGCACCGGCGGCAGGCCGATTCTCTCCGCCCGAACCTCCACCGGCGGGTCGGCGACGCGATACACCACCACCGCGTCGGCCCAGACGCGCTTGCCGCCGGCGGCGCGGGAAGCCTGCGTGACGATGCGCCGACCGTCCCTGTGGACGATGAACGGTTCCCACTCCGGCTGGCCGGCGGCCTCCTTCTCAAAGCGGAGCGGGAAATATCCGTCCATCAGCGAGTCGATGTCGAAGTGTCTGGCGGCGGCGACGTAGGCCTCCCAGATCGGCGGGTCGTGGTAGAGGTACAGGTCCCAGAAGGGCTTGCCCGTCATCCGGGCCGGAATCATGTTGGAAAAGTCCGGCGCCACCGGCACGCAATCGGGAACTTCGCCGGCCAGCACCTTCAGCAATCTCTCGCGCGGAGTCATGGCGGCAGAGCATTGTATCAGGCGCACGGGGGCAGCGGTACGCGAGGCTGCGGCCGGGGCGCTACAAGGCCACGATCGGCCGGACGTGCTTGGGCAGGTCCTCGTCGGGAATCTTCCGCCCGGCGTCGATGACCATGACGGCCCCGTGGGAGTGATTGCTGGCCAGGATGATCACGTTCGGGCACGGGACCTCGTGGCCGGTTTCGATGTGCTTGTGGCCGAGGAGAAACTGGTCGACGTCGAGTCGCTCGGCCAGCTCGGTCAGTTGCTCGGGGGCATATCCCCGGCCCCAGGTCCATTCATACACCGACCCGCCGCGCCGGAAGTCCTCGTCGCGGTAGGGCCGCCCGAGGATTTCCCAGTCGATCATGCCCATGCGATTGGGGCTGGGCAATGAGTGCGACAGCAGCATGCGGTTTTCGCACCTTGCCGTCAGGGGCTGGCTTCGCAGCATCTTATAGACGGCCGAGCGGACCTCCGCGGCGTCCGGCCCGAAGGCCCTTTCCAGCCCGGCGGCGAAGGCCTTGCACGAGCCGGCGCCGTCCTTGGTGATTTCGTTTCCGGTGATCTCGGCAATGTCGTGGTTGCCTACCAGGAAGAACACCTGCTCCGGATGCGACAGCTTCAGCCGGGCCGCCCTCAGCAGCACGTCTACGCTGGGGTCGTCGCCCTTGTCGGTGAGGCTGCCGTGGACGATCTCCTGGAGCAGGAGCCTGCGCCGCCGGTGGGAGTCCAGATCGGCAAAGGCAATGATCTTGGCGAGGTTCTGCCAGTGCCCGTGAATGTCGCCGGCGTAGACGATTTCCTCTCCGGCGGCAAAACGCAGGCAGTTCCCCTGGCGGGCCGAGTCGTTGGAGATAAGCTCTGCCGCCTGGTCGAAGCTTTTTGCCACGGGGTGCGGCATGACCTACTCCGCGCGGGCCCCGTTGGCCCGGTTGAGGGTGTGGGCGACCAGGTCGAGCCGGGCGATCACGTCGCGCATGCTGCCGAGCCGACGCGAGAGCACCGGCTCGATGCAGTCCAGCACCAGCCGGCCCAGGACCGGGGTCACCTGCGGGTTCAACTCCTCCGGCGGGGTCACGCGCATGTCGTTGACCAACTGCACGCCGTCGGACCGCTTCGGCAGGACGGTCGGGATCGGCTGGCCGGTGAGCGTCCAGTACAGCGTCGCCCCGAAGTTGAACACGTCCGTGCGGGCGTCCAGCGGGCGGCAGCGCACCTGCTCGGGGGCGATGAAGTCCGGCGTGCCCTGGATCCGCTCCTTGACCGTGCCGATCCGGCAGCTCTGCCCGAAGTCGATGATCTTCACCGTGTTCTCACTGGTGTAAATGACGTTGTTGGGCTTCATGTCCGCGTGGATGTAGCCCCGGGAGTGCACGTGGGCCAGGGCGATGGCCACGTCCTTGAAGATATTGACCAGATGCCTGATCTCGGTGGGGCGATTGGCCTGACAGCTCGTGCCCTCGCAGAACTCCATCAGCAGGTGCAGCTCCTGCATTCGAAACCACGTCCGCACGCGGCGCATACGGAGGCACTTGCGGATGCCGACGTGGTCGAAGTTGCTGGAAACGTTGAATTCGTTGATGGCCTGGTTCAGAAAGCGGTTATCGTCCCCGGGCTGTTTGATTACGCGCTTCAGCGCATACACGCCCCCTTTCCTGCGATCGCGGACGCGCCATATTGTGCTTCGGGCCCCGCTGCCAAGGTACTCCAGCACTTGGTAGCCGGGCACTTGGAGCCTCGTTCCTGTACGGCTCATCGGTTTGTAGGTACCTCTGATTCTACCTAGTAAGAATAGATGATGCTTGTTCTTAATTCATTGTAACCGCGCGCCCGTAATCCTGCCAAACAATCCTCGCACGGTTCGCTGCGGCTTGCTGCGTGGATATCGGCCGGTCAGATGGTGGACTTTGCCAGCAACCATCTCCGAGGGGCCTAACCTGCGCATGGCCGCAGGTTTGCGCGGAAGGCCTCGTGCGGGAACAGCCGCCCCGGGCAGTCCTCCTCGGTTAGGTCGGAGTGGAGGTAGACGTGATCTGGGGGGATCTGGAAGGTTACCTGAAGGGCCTGCACCAGGTTGACCAGGGCGACGAATTGCTCGGCCGTCGGGGGCTGCCGCCCGCAGTCGCGCAGGAGGCAGACGCCGATACTGTTGTCATTGAAGGAATAGCCCGGAACGAAGATGTGGTCGCCGTCCTGCTGCCGCCGCCACAGCCGCGTGGCCTGGATTGCCGCCCGGCCCTGGCTGTGATCGTCTCCGATCAGGAAATGGCAACCGCGGGCGACGGCTGCATCGGCTCGGGGGGCGTCGTGGATGACGATATTCCGCCATTTGATGTATTGCAGGGGAACTTCGGTGTTGCGGACGATCGCCCGCTCGCCGCCGGTGCGATCGGCCTTGACGGCTTGCAGGGAAAGTGGAATGGTGGGGCGGGCGGGTTCGGTTTCCAGCAGAATCAGCACGCCGGCGCCGACCGTCATGGCCCCCGCCAGTGCAGCCAGCGTCTTGATCGTCCCTGATCGAATCGTCGCCAACCGCTCAATCTCCTCGCGGCCACACCTTACTGAGCCACCCGGCTACCTACTCCGCGTATCGGCAAATGGCAAGGGATTTCTCCTCGGAATTCCCGCCGGCCGCCGGGCCGATGGCCGCCGCACCGGGCAAGGCCGCCGCCCGGCCCGCCGCCGACCTAGATGTAATCGTTGAGGATGTTCTCCAGCATTTCCACCCGCCCGGACTCGTTCGGGCTGACGTCGCCCTTCTTGAGCATGTACTCGCTCAGCTCGGGGAATCCGACCTTCCCGGCCTCGATGTCAGCTCCGATGCCCGTATCCCAACTGGCGTAGCGCTGCTTGAGGAAGTCGTCGAGCACGCCGTCGGCGCGGATGGCGGCGGCCGCCTTCAGCCCGCGGGCGAAGGTGTCCATGCCGCCGATGTGAGCGTGGAAGAGGTCCACCGGCTCGAAGCTTTCCCGGGCCACGTGGGCGTCGAAGTTCAGCCCGCCGGTGGTGAAGCCGCCGATCTTGAGGATGGTCAGCATCGCCAGCGTCGTGTCGTACAGGTCCGTGGGGAACTGGTCGGTGTCCCAGCCCAGCAGCAGGTCGCCGCGGTTGGCGTCGACCGATCCCAGGATGCCGTTGGCGGCGGCGAACTCCAGCTCGTGGTGGAAGCTGTGCCCGGCCAGCGTGGCGTGGTTGGCCTCGAGGTTGAGCTTGAGGTGGTCCACCAGGCCATATTTCTGGAGGAAGGCGAAGCAGGCGGCCGCGTCCGAATCGTACTGGTGCTTGGTCGGCTCCTTGGGCTTGGGCTCGATGTAGAGTTGCCCGTCAAAGCCGATCTGCTTCTTGTAATCGACGGCCATGTGGAGGAACTTGGCGAGGTGGTCGAGTTCGCGACCCATATCGGTGTTCAGCAATGACTTGTATCCCTCCCGGCCGCCCCAGAAAACGTAGCCGCCCCCGCCGAGTTCCTTGGTGACCTCCAGGGCCTTGGCGACCTGGGCGGCGGCGTGGGCGAAGGCGTCGGCGTTGCAGCTCGTGGCGGCTCCGTGCATGTAGCGCGCCGGGGCGAACAGGCAGGCCGTACCCCACAGCAGCTTGACGCCGGTGCGGTCCTGCTCGGCCTTGAGGACCTGAACGATCTCGTCGAGGTTCTTGTTGGACTCGCCGAGTGTCTTGCCCTCGGGGGCGACGTCCCGGTCGTGAAAGCAGTAGAACCCCACGCCGAGCTTGCCGAAGAACTCGAAGGCCGCCCGGACGCGGTTGGCGGCGTTCTTCAGCGAGTCGGTTCCGTCGTCCCACGGCATCTGCCGCGTGCCCACGCCGAAGGGGTCCTTGCCGTCGTTGCGGAAGGTGTGCCAGAAGGCCACGGAGAACTTGAGGTGCTCGGCCATCGTCTTGCCTTCGACCACCTCCTCGCCGTTGTAGTGCTTGAACGCCAGCGGGTTTTTGGACTCGGGTCCTTCGTACCGGATCTTCTTGATTCCTGCGAATGCCTCTGCCATGGCGCATGTCTCCCATTGCCAAGCCGCCAACGTGCCGGACCTCTGCCCGGCCTTGCCGGAATCATTCTACGTGGCCGCGGCGGCAAGGCAACCCCGCGCGGGGAATCTTTGCCCGTCGCCGCCGGCCGAGGGCTTTCTGCCGGCGGCACACTCCCCTTCGGCGCCCGCGGGCACTATAATCCGGCCTCTCTTGTAGCGAGGTATTGTTGCGGTCGTCTGGAGCCGCGTCGGGAAAGGGATACGATGAATGTGACGTTGACGTGCAGCACGTGGAACTTCATCGCAGCCGGCGGCGAGTACGCCTCCGCCGCCCGCGTCGTCGAGGAGATTCACTCGTTGGGACTGTCGCCGGAGCTGTGGCTGAACTGGGTACCGCAGCCGGACTGCTATGACCGGCCGTACTGGCAGGATCTGCGGAAGCTCGTCGGGCCGTCGCCGGCGGTCTCCTTCCACACGCGGAACGACCGCCGGCGCATGCTGGAGGAAATCGAGCTGCTGGCGTTTCTCGGCGGTAGGACGCTGGTGGTGCATCCGGTGGTGCTGAGCCTGCCGGAGTTCCGCCAGGAGCGTCCGTCCCAGCATCCGGACCTGCCCTTCATTGGCGAGCTGGCGGCGGCCGCACGGGAGCGCGGCGTGCTGCTGGCGCTGGAGAACATTCACGCCCGCGCGTTCCTGGACCGGACGCTGGAGGCGGTGGATACCTTCGACGACCGCGGCGGGCTGGGCATCTGCGTCGACATCGGGCACGCGGAGGTGGCTTCGGCCGGCTCGGCCGACTCGCCGCCCGCCCGCCCGAGCGAATCGGCCGTGAGCCTTATCCGCGACTACGGGCCCGTCCTGCTGCACCTGCACGTCCACGACGTCCGCGACGGACGCGACCACCAACCGCTTGGCACCGGCTGGATCGACTACGCCGCCGTGGCCGCAGCCCTGCGGGAGGTAAATTTCCACGGCACGGCGGCCCTTGAGATTCAGTCGGAAGACCCGCCGGCGACCGCCAGGGCGAGCCTGGAGTATCTCCGGCCGTACTTCGGAGCGGACCTGAGGACGGAGCGGTAGGGCGGCCCGGCGGGAAAACTGACTGAAGAAGCCTCTGGCCTCCGACGCGGGAAATGTTGTATAAGATCAGCGATATGTCCGCCGGCCGCGGACGTCGGAGAAAGTGGCGTTATTGTTCCGATTCACGCAGCGGGAGCAAGAAAATGGCAATGGTGGGATTGCGAGAGGTGCTGATTTTCGCGGAGAACGGGCATAAAGTCGTAACCGTCACCGCCGGAAATACCGTCGTCAGCGGCAAGCTGCTCCGCGTCAACCCGCTGGTTATCGAGCAGGCCGAGGGCGGGGCGACGGTGATCGACTTCGAGGCCATTCAGTCGGTTCGCATTGAGGATGCGTCCGGGGAGGAGGTCTTGGAGGCCTGCAAGCCGCAGAAGGAATCGAAGTTCATGGGGACGCGAAAATTCTAGCGTCCCTTCGAGTTCCCGGCAGCGCCGGGGGGGTCCGCGGGGAGGCAGGTGTTATCATACCGGCGACGTTTTTCAGTGGGTTTGGAGGCGGCGGGTGTCTGCGAGGTCGCGCAAGGTTCGCTTCATCGAGCCGGGCAGTCTCCCCGGCCGGCCGTTCAACCCATGGATCCACCGCTGGCCGCTGCTGGGGCCCATCATTCTGGCCACGATCCTGGATGAGCACGGCTACGACGTGGCGGTCTACAACGAGAACGTCTCCGGGCCGCTGGAGCAAAACGGCGGCGCCCGCGCGGACGTGCTCAGCGCCGACGTAATCGGCATCACCATCATGACGGCCTCGGCCAACCGGGGATACGATCTGGCCGGGCACATTCGCGCCGCCTCCTCGCGGGCGACGATCGTCTTCGGCGGCCCGCACGCCACCTTCATGCCCGAGGAGGCCGCCCGGCACGGCGACGTGGTCGTCTGCGGCGAGGCCGAAAACATCATTGACGAGATCGCGTCCGGCCAGGTCCGCTCGGGGATCCTCCACCCGGCCCCGCCGGACGACCTGGACGCTCTGCCGACGCTGAAGCACGAGCTGATAATCGGCTTCGACCGCCTGGTTCAGGCGGCCGGCAGCCGGCCTCTGTACGAGCTGCCGGTGATGACCTCGCGCGGCTGTCCCCACGGCTGCGTGTACTGCTCGGTCACGCGGATGTTCGGGCACAAGGTCCGACGGCAGTCGACGGCGAAGGTGATCGAGGACCTCCGCCGGTACCAGCGCCGGGGCTTCCGCCACGTGTTCTTCTACGACGACAACCTCATGGCCGACCGCGACTGGGCCAAGGACCTGCTGGCCCGCATGGAGCCGATGGGCCTGCGCTGGAACGCCCAGGCGCGGGTGGACCTGCACTGGAGCGATTCCCGCCGCCGTCGCGACGACGACTTGCTCGAACTCATGCGCCGCAGCGGCGGCGACGTGCTCTACGTCGGCTATGAGACCATCGACGACGCCACCGCCCGGCGGTGGGGCAAGGGATACTGCGGACAGGACACGCTGCGCCAGCGCCTGTACGAGGACACCCGCACCCTGCACCGCTGCGGCTTCTGGATCCACGGGATGTTCATGCTCGGTCCGGAGCACGGCCAGCGGGACATACGGGAGATCGTCAAGTTCGCCCGGAAGGGCGGCATCGAGTCCATTCAGCTTTCCGTGCTGACGCCGTTGCCCGGCACGCCGCTGTTCGAGCAGATGCGGGACGAGTTGATCTTCACCGATTTCCCAGGCGACTGGAACTATTACGACGGGACGCACTGCGTCTACCGCCACAGGCGGATGGGCATCGCGGCCTTGCAGCAAGCCATCCTCAAAGCCCATGGGCGATACTACCGGTCGGTTCGGCCGGGGCTGCGGCGGCTGGCGAAGCTGTTCGGAGGCGACGATCGCCCCTCGGACAAACTGCGCCTGCTGAGCCGGCACGTGAAGCTCGCCCCGTCCGTGCTGCGGGAGTGGAAGCGGGAAACCGCGGTTTACCTGGAACGCGTTCGCGGCAAGGGAGAGGCCTACCTCCTGCCGAGCCCGGGTTCGGGCACCGAAGCGGGCAAGTAAGCGCTTGCAATCTCTGGCGCCGTGACGTAGCTTGGCGTCGAGCGCCGGAAGTTGACCCGGCGACGACACTTCCAGACGTCAATGCTTGTTTTGAGAAGTTTGCGTGCAGAATGGGGAGGCAGAAGGGATGGCACGTGAGCGTTGGGCTTTGGCGAAACAGGAATTAGGGCAACTGCGCATTGCCGCGGTTCTGAAGGCGGCGGACCTGACCCTGCGCGTGCCCGGACTGAGGAATTGGTTCCTGGAGAAGGTTCTGGATCGGCTGCAACTGGCCTACGATGAGACCTTTGAGGACGACCCCGAGCAGCTCATGCACGTTCGCTGGCTGGGCAGGCACCTGCGCCCGTTCCTGATGCGCCTGATCAACGAGCGTCCCGCCGCCGCCCGGGCGATGGTGCGCTTCCTCGGCACCTGGTCGGGGGACATGTACCGGCGGACCTCCTTCCAGGTTGCGGGTCGGGCCTCGCCCTGCACCGTGGTCATCGAGCCGACCGATCGGTGCAACCTGCACTGCCCCGGCTGCTACGCCAAGAGTTCCAGCGACGGCTGCGACCTGCCTTTCGAGCGGATGGTGCAGATTGTCCAGCAGGTCGTCGACATGGGCGTGACCTTGATCACCATCTCCGGCGGGGAGCCCTTCCTGCGCGAAAAGGCCGACCGCACTGTCTCCCGCCTGGGCGAGATGTTCCCCAACCAGGGCTTCCTGGTCTATACCAACGGCACCCTGATCGACGAGGAGATCGCCGAGCGGCTGGGCAAGGCCGGCAACATCTTTCCCGCCGTCAGCGTGGAGGGCTTCGAGCACCAGACCGACCGCCGTCGCGGCAGCGGCGTATACCGGCAGGACCGCCGCGCGCGGCAGATCCTGGCCGACCACGAGGTGATGGTGGGGTTCTCGGCCACGGTGACCAGGGAGAACGCCGAGGCGATCACCTCGGATGCATTCATCGACCTCCGCATCGCCGAGGGCGACCTGTTCGGGTGGTTCTTTCTGCTCCAGCCGATCGGGCGCTCGCCGCGGCCGGACCTGATGGCGACGGCCGAGCACAGGGCGAAGCTGCGAGAGGCGGTGTATCGCTGGCGCGAGCAGCAGAGGCCCATCTTCCTGGGCGATTTCTGGAACGACGGTCACTTGGTGGGCGGCTGCATCGCCGGCGGCAGGTACTACTTCCACATCTACGCCAACGGCGACATCAGCCCGTGCGTCTTCTCCCCGGTTGCCGTCGGCAACATCTTCGAGATCATCGCCGGCCGCAGCCAGTACACCAGCCTGGACGACTTCGTCCAGCGGCATCCCATGTTCGTCGGCTACCGCGAAAAGCAGAAGCTCATCCGGGACCGCGCGGCCCCGTGCCTGCTGATCGACCGGCCCGAGCTGTTCCGGCAGTTGTGCAGCGAAGTGGGATACAGAGCCGCCAAGAACATGCCTCCCGACTATCTGGAAGGGCCCATTGCCCAGGCCATCGACGCGGCCGCGGCGGCGTGGCATGCCAAGCTGCCCGCACTGGAGCCCCTGCCGGCGGAGAGGGAGGCCGACCTTTCGCGACGGGAGACCGCGGCGGCCGTCTGAGTCACATCTCGGCCTCGCCCCGCCGCCCGGTGCCCGCCGCCTCAGCGCCCGCCGCCGGGATTCTTCCCCGAAGGCCCGGACGCCGGCTTGAACTTGCCCGCCGCCAGCGATAACGTGCCCTCAAAAGGAGAGTCCGTCCATGACCGCCCAGCAGGCCAAGCCAGCGGTGACCATCATCGGTGGGGGGATGATCACGGGCATGCAGTTGCTGCCCACGATCTACCACATGCAGCGCGCCGGCCTCCTGGGCGAGATCAACATCTGCGCCCTGAACGCCGCCCCGCTGAAACAGCTCGCCGAGGACCCGTCCCTTCGCCGGGGCTTCCCCGGGCGGAGCTTTACGCCGCACCCCGACCCGGCCAAGGTGGGCCCGGACCAGACGTTTCCGGAGCTGTACCGCCAGGTGGTCGCCGCCATGCCGCCGCGCAACATCGTCGTGGTGGCCGTGCCGGATCAGCTCCATTATGGGGTCATCAAGTTCACCCTTGCCCACGACCAGCACGTGCTGACGGTCAAGCCGCTGGTGCTGAAGCACGCCCAGGCGGTCGAGCTGGAGAAAATGGCGCGGGCGCGCGGGCTGGTGGTGGGCATTGAGTATCACAAGCGCTTCGACTACCGCTCCCTCATGGCCCGGCGGGAATACCGCGCCGGCCGGCTGGGCAACTTCCGCGCCGGCCAGGCCAACCTGGTCGAGCCCTACTATTACCGCCACAGCAATTTCCAGAACTGGTGCACCTGCGAGAACTCCGACATGTTCACGTACATTGGCTGCCACTACGTGGACCTGGTGCACTTCATCACCGCCCTGATGCCGACCAGCGTTTCGCTGTACGGCGTGGTGGAGAAATACCCCAACGGCAACGAGGGCTACCTGTGGACCGACGGGCGCGTCCGGTGGGAGAACGACGCGTTCCTGAGCGTGCTCAACGGGATGGGCTACCCCGACGCCGGCCCGGGCGGCAACAGCCAGGGAATGACGCTGTTCTGCGACTCAGCCGCCGACGGCTGCCTGATCCGGCACAGCGACCAGTACCGCGGCGTCGCCCACAGCTACACGGCCGCCGGCGGCGAGCCGGGCGACACGGTCTACGCCGAGCCGAACCCGGACTACTTCCGCCTGCTGGACCTGGGCGACGGCGGGCTGACCCCGGTCGGCTACGGGCACCGCTCGGCCGAGCACATCATCAACACCATCCTGCGCGTCGAGGCCGACGCCGGCGACGACCTGAAGAAGCGCCAGAAGCTGCTGGCCGGAATCGACCAGGCCGGCATCGTGGCCACACCGGCCAACAGCAGCTACAACGAGCTGGTCATCGAGGCCGCCCGGCTCTCGCTCGCCAGCGCCGGCCGCGAGGCCATGATCGAGTACGGTCGGAACCCGCGCGTCTACCTGAGCTGATCCGCCGCGCCGCCGGCGGTTAGCGCAGCTTCTTGACCAGCCACCACGTCTTCCTGACGCGGTTGGCGTAGTCGATGTAGATCTCGAAGACCTGGCCTTCCGAATCCTTGACGGTGTAATAGCGGCGGTGCCTGCGCGTGTACCAGCGGCGGCTGCGCGGCGGGTGGCCGCCGAATCCGGTGTCGACGTGCCGGCCGAGCACTTCGGCGACCTGATGCACCTGTCCGCGCCACGTGAACCGCATCGGCCGCGGCGAGTTCGGCTCCTGCTCGACCTCGATCTTCTCGCCAATGAATTCGGCCATGGCCGTTGACCTTCCGCCGCTGCTGTGACAGTGTATACACATGCTAATCGCGCCGGGACGAGCATGCAAAGCCGGCTCCGGGCGGTCGAACCGGTCGTCCCGATTCCCCGGCCCGCCCAGCCGGCGGCGGCCGTCAGGGCCTCAAGCGAGAACGAGGTAGCAATGGCGACGAAAGAGTTTCCCCTGACTCCGGAGCAGGTCAAGCCCGTCAAAACCAGATATCGCCGCATCCTGACGAAGATCCCCGTGCCCGAGTCGGTAGCGACGCTCGAGCGCCTGCGGCATCTGGAGCCGCGCTCGATGGGCGGGCAGCCGCCGATCCTTTGGCATCAGGGCCGCGGCGCCCAGGTGCTGGATCCTTACGGCAACATGTGGCTGGACTTCTCCTCCGGCGTGCTGGTGACCGCCTCGGGGCACGGGCATCCGAAAATCTGCCGAGCGATCGAGGCCATGGCCGGGCAGGGGATGTACCACGCGTACGGCTTCCCCACGGAGATTCGGGCGGCCCTGCTGGAAAAGCTCACGGGCATGCTGCCGCCGCCGCTGAAGCGGGTGTTCCTGCTGACCACCGGCAGCGAGGCGGTGGAGTGCTGCCTCAAGCTGGCCCGCACGCGCGGCCTGGCCCTCGGCGGACCGGACAAAAGCGTCATCGTGAGCTTCGACAACGCCTTCCACGGTCGGACGATGGGTTCCCAGCTCGCCGGCGGCTCGCCGGCGCTGAAGGCCTGGATGGGCCAGGGCGACCGGCGCTTCGTCCAGGTCCCGTTCCCCGACGGGTTCCGGCAGGAGGACGTCTCCTTCGACGTGTTCAGCGAGTCCCTTTCCCGTCAAGGCGTCGATCCCGGCTCGGTCTGCGGCGTCATCAGCGAGACGTATCAGGGCTGCAACGCCACGCTCATGCCGGCCGAGTACGCCCGCCAGCTCCGCGCCTTCTGCGACCGGCACGAGGCGGTGTTTATCCTGGATGAGATCCAGGCCGGCTTCGCCCGGACGGGCAGGCTGTTCGGCTTCGAGCACCTGGGCGTCGTTCCTGACCTCGCCGCCTGCGGCAAGGGCATCTCCGGCGGCATGCCCCTCTCGGCCGTGCTGGGCACCGACGAGCTTATGAACCTCTACGGCCCGGGGGAGATGACCAGCACCCACTCGGCCAATCCGATCTGCTGCGCGGCGGCCCTGGCCAACCTGGCGGTTATCGAGGAAGAGGGCCTGATCGACCGCGCCGCCAGGGGGGGAAAGGTGCTGGCGGACGGGATGGCCCGCATCCAGGCGGCCAGCGGCGGCAAGGTCACCCACGTTGCCTCGGCCGGGCTGGTGGGGGCCCTGCAATTCACCGCCCCCGGCACCACTGAGCCGCGCCCGGAGCCGGCCTGGCAGCTCGTCTGGGAAGCGGTCAAGCGCGGCATCATGCTCTTTGCCCCCGTCGGCGTCGGCGGCTGCGCCGTCAAACTCAACCCGCCGCTGGTCATCGAGGACGACGCCCTGACCGAGGGCCTTGGCGTCGTCGAGGAGATCGCCCGAGAGATGGCTTGAGGCGAGTTCGCGCGAAGCGGCGCGGATGGTCCGACCATGCGGGAGGCCGGCTTCGCGCGCGGAAGCGTTTTCGGCCCGCCCAATTCGGTTGATTATAATGTGGTGAGTCCCTGAATAGCGGGAACGACGGTGATCTCGATATCGACGCTGTATTGCGGGGCGGTGCATCCGTCCCATGAGCTTCGCTACGGCCGGGCGGGCGGCGCCGGCCGCGGGCCGGTGGTAGTTTACAACTGCACCCGGCAGTGCAATCTCGACTGCGTCCACTGCTACAGCGCCTCGACCGCCGAGGCCCCGGCCGACGAACTGACCCGGGCCGAGGCCACCGGAATGCTGGACGACCTGGCCGCCATGGGCGTGCCCGTGGTGCTGTTCACCGGCGGCGAGCCCGTCCTGAGGGACGACCTGCCGGAGCTGCTGGCTCACGCCGTCCGGGCCGGCATGCGGGCGGTCGTCTCCACCAACGGCACGCTGATCACCGCGGAGATGGCGCGGAGGTTTGCCGAGATCGGCGTCGGCTACGTGGGCGTCAGCGTCGACGGGCTCCGGGCCGCGCACGACGCCTTTCGCCGCCGGGACGGGGCGTTCGCCTCGGCCATGGCCGGCCTGGAGCACTGCCAGGGCGCCGGCGTCAAGGTGGGGCTGCGGATGACGCTGACGCGCCGCAACGTCGCCGACCTGGAGGGCGTCTTCGAGCTGGTTCGCCGGCGCGAGATTCCCCGGGTCTGCTTTTACCACCTGGTGTACACCGGGCGGGGAAGCACGCTGCGGGGCGAGGACCTCTCCGCCGGGCAGCGGCGGGCGGTGCTGGACCGGATCATGGACCTCACGGCCGAGCTGCTCGCCGACGGGCGGAAGGCGGAGGTTCTCACCGTCGATAACCACGCCGACGGGCCTTTCGTGTATCTCCGGCTGGCGCGGGAGAACCCGGCGCGTGCGGCCGAGGCGCTGGAGCTGCTGCGGGCCAACGGCGGCAACGCCTCCGGCGTTCGCCTGGCGTGCATCGGCTCGGACGGCGACGTCATGCCCGACCAGTTCTGGCGAAGCCAAGTGCTGGGCAACGTTCGCCGCCGGCCGTTCAGCCGGATCTGGGCCGACGAGTCGATCGGTCTGCTGGCCGAGCTTCGCCGCCGGCCCCGACCGCTCAACGGCCGCTGCCGCCGCTGCCGCTGGCTGGACGTCTGCAACGGCAACTTCCGCGCCCGGGCCGAGGCCGCCACCGGCGAGACCTGGGGGCCCGACCCGGCCTGCTATCTGACAGAGGAAGAGATCGCCCCGGCGTAGAGGCAACAGGTGACGGACGTCGGTTCATCCGGGCTGCATCTTCGGCTCCTGTTCTGGGAGTCCACCGCTCGCTGCAACCTTCGCTGCGTACACTGCCGCCGGCTGGTTATCGACGAGGGCGCCGGCGACGAGTTGAGCACGCACGAGGCGCGGCGTCTGATCGACTCGGTCGCGGAGCTGGGCCGGCCGATCTTCGTCTTCTCCGGCGGCGAGCCGCTGCTGCGGGAGGATTGGGAGGCCCTCGCCGGATACGCCCGCCGGAAGGGCCTGCCGACGGCCCTGGCGACCAACGGCACGCTCATCGACGCCGACCTGGCGGGGCGGATCGCCGCCGCGGGGTTTCACCGGGTCGCGGTTAGCCTGGATGCGGCCGACGCCGAGCGCCACGATGCCTTCCGCGGTGTCGGCGGCGCGTTCAAGGCGGCCGTCGGCGGGATCGGCGCCCTGCGAAAGGCCGGGGCGACCGTGCAGATCAATTCCACGATCTACGCCGGAAACGTCGATCAGCTCGACGAGATCCACCGTATGGCGAGGCGGCTGGGGGCGGTGGCGCTGCACCTGTTCATCCTGGTGCCGGTCGGCTGCGGCCTGCAACTGGCCGAGCGCGAACAGCTCAAGCCGGCCCAGTGCGAGGACCTGCTGGGGTGGGTCTGCCGGCGCCAGGCCGAGGGCACGATCGAGATCAAGGCCACCTGCGCCCCGGAGTACCACCGCGTGGGGTCGCGCTGGCTGAACGAGAACGCCCACGCCCCGGGCGCCGAACGCGTCCGGGCCGGCCTGCGCGGGCGCGGCTGCCTGGCGGGCATCGGAGTGATCTTCGTCTCGCACAGCGGGGAGGTCTTTCCCTGCGGGTACCTGCCGGTGAGCTGCGGCAACGTCCGCCGGCGGGCCCTGGCGGAAATCTGGGAAGAATCGCCGGTTCTGGCCGAGCTGCGAAACTTCGACCTGCTGGCCGGCAACTGCGGCCGATGCGAGTACAAGAGCACCTGCGGCGGCTGCCGCGCCCGGGCCTTCGCCGCCACCGGCGAGTGGACGGCCGCCGATCCCATGTGCGCCTACCACCCACCAGGAGGCTAGTGGCCCGCGGAGCCGGGAGCGACGCTTGCATTTTCCCGGCCGGGGGCTACATTCCCTCACAAAGCGGATGGCGAGAGTTCATGCGTCTTGGAAAGGATGTGCAATGCTGCGAGCGGCCGTGGTTGGAGCGGGGCAGATCGCCCGAAAGGTCTATCTGCCGGTACTTTCGGCCAGGGAGGATGTTGAGCTGGCGGTGCTGGTCGAGCCGGATGGCGACCGCCGGCGGGAGATGAACCGAGCGTATCGTTTCGGCAAGGCCGTCTCTTCGGTCGAGCAGATTTCCGAAGGACAGGTCGACTGCGCCTTCCTCTTGACCCCGGAGCCGGTGCGGCTGGCCCCGGCCGAGGCGCTGCTTCAGCGCGGCCTGGACGTGCTGGTCGAAAAGCCGATGGCCATGACGCTGGGCGACGCCGAGAAGATGGTGGCGGCGGCCGAGAAGAACGGGCGAATCCTGATGGTGGGGTTCAATCGCCGCTTCATGCCCGTCTTCCGCAGGGCCAAGGAGTTCCTCGCCGGCCGGCAGGTCGAGCTGTGCCGCGTCTTCAAGCAGGGCGCGAATCTCATCGCCCACACCATCCACGTCCTGGACGTGCTGCGATTCTTCTGCGGCGATCCGGTGGAGATCCAGGCCGCCGGGGACTTCGAGGGCGAAAAGGAGGTCCTGGCCGCGGCCCTGATCCGCTTCGACAGCGGCGCCCTGGGGATTTTCCACACCTCCGCCCGCGTCGGCACGCGGCTGGAGGTCTTCGAAGCCCACGGCGCCGGCTTCAGCGTGTTCGTGGAGGCGCCCGACCGGACCGTCATGCACGCCGACGGAAAGGAGGAAGCCTTTCGCCCGGCAAGTCAGACCTGGTATACCCAGTCCGAGCAGCACTACGGCTTCACCGACGAGGTGGCCCATTTCCTGGAGGCGGTGCGCTCGCGCTCTACGCCCGAGTGCAGCGCCGCCGACGCGATCAAGTCGCACCGGCTGGCCTTTGACATCCTGGCCGCCATGAAAGAGCACGGGAGGCAGTTGTGAAAACGGCATTGGTAGCCGCCGACGGGACGGTCCGCGTCGTCGATCAGCCGGCGCTGAAGATGCTGCCCGGGTCGGTCCGGGTGAAGGTGACGCGCAGCCTCATCAGCACGGGGACCGAGGCCTCCGTCATCCGCGCCCGCCGGGAAGCTCCGGCCGAGGGCGATCTCCGCCCGGGCTACTCGGCCGTGGGCACCGTCGTCGAGGTCAGCGCCGACTGCGGCAAGGCCGAGGCCGGCCAGCGCGTCGCCTGCGCCGGCTGGGCGGTGGCCACCCACAGCCAGGAGGTCGTGGTGCCGCGGAACCTGTTCGTGCCCATCCCGGACGCGGTGGACGACGACAACGCCGCCTTCATCGGCCTGGCGGTGACCTGCATGCATTCGCTGCGGCAGGGGGGCCTGGCGGGGGGCGAATCGGTGGCGGTGATCGGCATGGGCCTGTTCGGCCAGATCGTCGCTCGCATCGCCCGGGCCTTTGGCGCCGTCGTCTGCGGCGTCGCCAAGTACCCTCATCAGGCCGAGCATGCCGCCGGCGCCTGCGACAAGGTCTACCCGGCCGGCGGCATGGCCGAGGCGATCGCCGCCCTGACGCCCGAGGACTTGGTGGACGTGGCGGTCGTCGCCGCCGGCGGGGAGCTGACCGAGATGATCCAGGTGGCCGGAAAGCTCCTCCGCGACCGCGGCACGCTGGTGATCATCGGCCGGGGGGCGGCGAGGATCGACTTCACCCAGGCGATGTTCGCCAAGGAGCTGACGCTCAAGAACACCCGCGCCTACGGCCCCGGTCGCTACGACCCGCAATACGAGCGCGAGGGAATCGACTATCCGCTCGGCTACGTCCGCTGGACGGAGAACCGCAACATGGCCGGCGTCCTGGACCTGATGGCCCGCGGCCTGCTGGACCTGCGCGGGCTGATCACCACCCGCTGCCGGCTGGAGGACATCCCGGCCGCGTACGAGAAGCTCATGGTCGCGGGCAACCGCGAGATCGCCGCGATCGTGGAGCATGACTAGGGCGGGCCCTCACCGCCCGGCGTTGTGGTCAGGGGGGCTCGACAAGGCGTCAGCCTCCGCTCCCCTGTCTGGTTTCCATTGCTCTCCTGCTCCAGTGAAAAGGCCCGCGTCGCGGGCCTTTTCACTGGAGATGAGGGGACTCGAACCCCTGACCTGCTGATTGCGAACCAGCCGCTCTCCCAACTGAGCTACATCCCCAGGGCGATCGTAGTGTACCTTCCCGCCGCGCTCCTGCCAAGGGGGATGGTTTCCTGACCTATCCGCAGTCTGCCGAACCGGGCTGGGAGCTGACAACGGCGTGGGTGGCAAGAGCCCCAGCGGGGCGTCTTTTTTAGCCCCGTGCCAGAGCACCGGGGGAATCGGCGGAGCAAGCAGCGCAGCCCCAT
>CAYNYF010000068.1:0-24123 GCA_964401385.1 uncultured Planctomycetaceae bacterium
GGGCGATGTCTCATTCCATGGCTCTCGCCACGTGCACACTTGTCGGCTCCCAGCCTGGTTCGGCAAACTGGGGATAGGTCAGGCCCCTGGCGGCAGCGCCGCCTCCGCCGGGGCCGCGCTGCCCGCGCCGGCGCGGCGCAGCGGAAACGCCAAGAGTCATCGCGGGCGTCTTCTACTTCTGGTACGCCAGGTCGCGGTCGAACCGCGCGTCTTGGCCCTCGATCGACATTCCCGTCCGCTCTTGGAGGTTCTCCAGGGCCTTGGTCAGCCGTCGATTGGCGTTGTCGATGCTGACGCATTGGCGTTCGTGCGTCTCGTGCTGGAAGCAGCGGCCGTAAGTCTCCTCATACGTGACCACGAGACTCTCGAAGACCCACACGTACGTCACGAACAGCGTCTTCGCGATGAACGCCTCGGAGAGTATTTCCTGCGTCATCAGCTCGATGGAGATCTTCCTGGGCGGGTGCGTCCGGGCGTGGTCGATGCAGTCGGTTCGATTTCCGGGACGCCCGGTCAGAATGTAGCTCAGACTTCTCATGCGTTTTCCCTTCGGTGGCGGCTCGCTCTTCCCGCCCTGCCCGCGGGCAGCGGCGGGGCTGCCGCGGCCGCCCGATCGGCGGTCACGGGGAAAGCCACGGAATCAGCTTCCAATATCCAAAAAGGGCCCAGGCCCAGAAAACGATCCACGCAAGCAGCGTCACCGGCAGGCCGTAGATGAGGAAGTCGCGCAGTCTCAACAGCCTTTCTCCGGTTTCGGGCACCACGGCCCCGACGTAGGCAATGGCGTTGTTCGGCGTGCCGACGATGGTGACATTGGCGAAGGAGGCGGAAAAGGCGCAGGCCAGGCCGACCTTCCACAGGTTCACGTTGCCGATCTGGGCCATGGAAAGCGCCACCGGGCCGATCGCCGCCACTGTAGCCCCGTCGCTCATGAAGTTCGTCAGCGCCCCGGTGAAGGCGCTGACGGTAATCACCAGCATTTCCCCGTGGCGCATGGACTCCGGCAGGCTGTTGACGATGCTCTGTGCCAGCCACAGCGACGCCCCGGTCATCTTCAGCCCCACGCCCATGGCGCACGCGGCCGCGTACAGGCCGACCACGTCAAATCGCACGCGCGTCTGAATGTCCTTCCAACTGCATATCCGGAACACCAGCATGAGGACGACGCCGAAGACGCAGGGGCCGCCCAGGCCGAAGCGGCGGCTGGCGGTGATCCATAGGAACACGACCGACGCCAGAATGACGGCCATCAGAATTTGCTGCCTCGACATCCTGCCCAGACGCTTGACCTCGGCCTGGAGGAACCTGGCGAAGTCCACTTCCGGCACGCGCAGCTTCCTCTTCAGCGTCAAGTACATGAAGGCGCCGATTGCCAGCGAGACCACAATCACGTAGGGCATCCCAATCACCACCCACTGCCCGAAGGAAATGGGGCACCCGGAGTCCTGCAAATAGCCGACCATGATCGCATTCCGTCCGCCGGCCGCGGGCGAGCCGGGCCCGCCCTGGTTCAGCGCGAAACACACCCCCAGGATCAGAAACACCGCGAGGTACCTGTCCGCCTTGATCCGATAGTGCTCGCAAATGAGCAGGTACATCCTGACCAGGATGGGAACCAGGATCGCGGTCAGGGCGTGCTCGGAAAAGAAGCTGGCGGCGACGGCCAGAGCCGGCAGGAAGACAAAGCAGAAGGCCTTGAGGCTCCGGATTCTCCCCAGCAGAAGCAGGCCGATGCGCCGGTCCAGCCCCGTCGCGCTCACCCCCACGGCGATGGTCAACACGCCGGCGATGAAAAAAACCGCATCCTTCATGTACGCCCTGGCAATGTCGTCAAACGGCAGAATCGCGAAAAGGTACAGCAAGGCCCCCACCAGAAGATCGGTCGCCCCCAGCGGAATCGCCTCCGTCGCCCACAGGAACGCCGCCGTGAACAGCACCACGGTCATGGTCTTGGCTTTGCCGGCGACCTGCTCCGGACTCAGGTCGGTCTTGAGGATCCCGTTGACGCTCTGGGTGATCGTTTTCGTCTGGGGCTGGAGGCGATACCCGACCGGATGCTCCGCGGAGACCAGCCTCACCAGGCTCCGGGGCGGCGGCAGCAGGACCGTGATGAGGAAGCACGCGGCGGCAACCGTCAGAAGCCCGTAATTGAAGCCGCCCCTCGAGCGGAACAGTCGCGGCGATCGCAGGAGAACTTCAAGGAATCGCTTCAGCATGATTGCGTTGCCCAATGCATCGGACCGGATGCTCGCGGTTGGCCGCCGGAAAGCGCGTCTGCCTCAGCGGCTCCGCCGGCATTTCCGATGCTTCTCACGAGAATTGTCCGCAATTCCACTCTCGTTTCAAATGCTTTTCGCGGCTTGGCTTGCCCGGTGCAACCGCCTCGCCGCCGTCCCGTCGCTGCCCGACCGGGGAGCAGCCGAGCCTTGCCCCGCGCCGCGACGGGCCGCCTCAGCGGAAGAACCCGAGCAGATATTTCGCCGGAAACAAGAGGATGCGGCCGATCAGTCGAGCTTGCGCGCCTGCCAGGTGAGTGTGTCGATGACCTTGCCGTCGGGCGTCTTGGCCTTCAGCGTGCACTTCTCGCCGGCGACCTCCACCAGGCAGTAGTTCAGCGTCTTGGCGAACACCTTGGCGTACGGGTTCTGCCTGGCGGCCGCCGGCGACCTGCCCGACCGCGGCGCCCCGGCCCCGCCGGAGATGATCTGCACCAGCCCCCCCGGAAGCTCCGACCGCTCGTAGTGGTGCTCGTGGGAGACCACGAAGGCGGTGGCCTTGTGCCTCACCAGCATCGGCACGATTACCCGCCGGCCGGTCAGGTACGCCCAGTGCCTGGGCTGGCCGGTCCGCTCGTCGAGCTTGCCGTTCCCGGCCGAGGAGTACGCCGGATAGTGCGACATGAAGAAGATGAACTTCGCCTTCGAGGCGGCCAGAGTCTTCTCGACGCCGTCGTAGATCGGCTTCCACCGCGGCGACCACTGCCCGTCGATGCCGATCAGCAGCACCGGGCCGATCTGCTGGGACCAGTTGGCCCCCCGCCCGTCGCCGCCGGGCGTACAGAACAGCTCCGTGTACACCGGCGCGTTCTCCTCGTGGTTGCCCTTGACCGCGTAGAACGGGACCGTCGCCAGCAGCTCGCGGGCGGCCTCGGGGGCGAAGAAGTGTTCGTCCCACTCCCAGTCGTTGGTCCCTCGGCCGCACATGTCGCCGGTGAAGACCACGAATTGCGGCCTCTCGGCCAGCACGGCCGCGGCCACGGTCGCCCAGTCGTCGGTGCGGGATCGGCTGTCGCCCATGATCACGAAGCGCAAGTCCTTCGTCGGGAAGACCGGGCGGGTGATGGTGGCCGTGGCGTAGGTGCCCTGGGCGGCGGCGCTGACGGCCGTGAGCACGTATTGCTCCGCCCGGTTGGGCGCCTTCACGATGAGGCGGTGGAACAGGCCCGCCTCGTCCTCGCGCGAGACCAGCCGCAGCGTCTCGGTGGCCCCGTCGAAGGCGTGCAGGGTCACCTTGGCCGGGACGCTCGTGCGGCAGGTGACGGTGAAGTGGTCCGCCCCGAACGCGCCCAGCACCGGGCCGGTCTGGATTCGGAGTTTCTGGCGGGCCAGCTCGGGCGGCTCTTCCGGGCGGTCGAAAGTGAAGGCCGGCATGACCCGCTGGCGGTCGTCCCGCGGCGGGCGGTTGTCGATGCGGATTTTGGCCGTCAGCTCGTTCCGCCCGGCGTGGAGCATCCCGGCCGGGATCGCAGGGATCGCCTTGTAGTACATCCCCTTCAGCGGCACGGGAACTTCCCTGCCGTTGAGGGCGAAGGTCATCTCCAGCCGCGGCGGCAGCTTGTGCGTCAGCTCCCAGAAGCTCCCGGCCGAGGGGTCGGGCACCTTGAAGCTCGCCCGGGCGAGGATGGTGGCGACCTTCCCCCCCGGCACGCTCGGCACCGCCGCCGACCACTTCTCGCCGCCATCGCCGCTGAAGAGCCACTTCGCCTCGGCCTTGATCCCGGCCGGCGCCGTCGCGGCCGGAACCGCCCGCCCCGACCCGCCAACCTCCTGCCCCGGACACGCCGAGGACAACACGGCCGCGAACGCCAAACCCAAGAAAGCAAAATGTTTCGTCATGATGGCTGCTGATTGTACACGAAATGAACGGTGGGTCGCCATCCCGACACAAAAGGTCGGGACACGACCCACCGCACATACTCCTCGAAAAGAATCTCGTCTATCCCCAGCCAAGGTTTGCAGGTCGCACATGTCTCGGCTTGTCTTCCCGACGTTTCTGGTCGGGATCGCGTGGTCGCCCGACGCGATGTCCCCTCACGAGGACCTTTCTCTCCCTGCCCCGAAGGGCGAGGGCGTTAATCTTCCGGGCCGAGACTCCAAGAGGCCGGGACTGGGTAGACGAGGCACTACATCCCGGCATAGGTCTTTGGCTGTCCTGCAAACGTAGCTCCTGGCCAGGTCCCGCCTTTCGTTGGGTTCCCTGGCTTCCCCGAACAGTCGGGGAATCGCTGAGGCGTGCTTTTGACCTAGAGGGCATGGGTAAACCTCGGTCGTTGGCCCCGCGGCGATACTTCGGGAGGCGACTTCCACAATACCCTGGGCTTTTCTGATCTGGCAGACGCGACATCTCAGTATTCATCCCATGCACGCGAGGCCAAAATTTCCACAGGAGCCTTTGTACTGATTTCTCCTGAATTCATCCCATGCACGCGAGGCCAAAATCTCAATGTCGGGGTCGTAGGTCACTTGGGGAAATTCATCCCATGCACGCGAGGCCAAAATCAGCCGCTCGTTGTCTGCCTTCGCCTGGCTAAGCTATTCATCCCATGCACGCGAGGCCAAAATGTCTGCAATGTCGCAGGAAAGGATGGTGAGCCAATTCATCCCATGCACGCGAGGCCAGAATTCGCTCATGGCTGCTCCTTCGCTGGCTGGGCCTATTCATCCCATGCACGCTGCGACCGTAGTCAAGATGGACAACCTTCGCTCAACCACCTCCTTTCAAGCATTTGGTCGCCGCCCTGGTTACCCCACTGTCCAGCTTCACGCGACCGCTGCTCCAGAGAACGACGATCCGCCCTAGTTCCTTCCCCCCAGCCTCGTATACCGCGTCGGCGGGCCTGAAACGCCTAAGCTCCTTTTCAAAGTCCGCTGGCGGAAGTGTAGGCCCGAAGGCACGCCGGTTCTTCATCGGATAGCACGCTACCTTCCCCGCATGTGTGCGGTACACGACCAGTGCCTCGTTGACGCGCGTCCCGCCGACGTTGGAGACCTTGAAGCGGTGCCCGCTTTTCATCGTGCGAACGTTCTCGTCCGTGCAGTCTCTTTTGCGGAGGCGGACGCTCTTGAAGGGCAAGCGCTGGCGGGCCCTATCCGGAAGCGACCGATTCCCCTTGATCTCGAGCCGCTCGAACTCGCGTGCCAGGAGCGCCCTCTTCTGTTCGTCCACCACGGCCCGGAGTTGTCTCGGCGTGATGCCGCCGACCTCGGCGACGACCGGGATCCTCTGATAGTGGTTGCCGTCGCCTGCGCGCTGGATGGGGTTCTGGTCGAATATCCGCTTCCCGCCGACAGCCTGGCGGCTCACTTCCGGGTCCACTTCGATGATCGGCCCCGCCTCCGGTGACCGCAGCGAGGCGATGACAATTGCGTCGTTGTGATGTTCCCCCTTCTCCTTGCCTTTCTCCAGGCCCCACACGCCCCGCCAGGCCGCGGTGTCGTAGCCGAACGTTTCTTCGATGGGTGCATGGGGGATGATTGCCCCCAGGTTGCGCTTCAGGATGCGGATGCCTTGATCGGTCTGTGTCATGTACTTGTGGATGCGGCCGCCCTCCACGGGCTTGGGCGCCAATGAGCGCCTGATCCGCCTGCCCGCGATGTTTTCGGAAACGACGGCGAAGGACATGCCCGCCTCCGTGGGTGTCCTGCTGCCCTTCCGCTGATTGCACTTTTCGCAGGCGATGGCCAGATTATCCCAGCGGTTGATCTCGCCGGTCTTCTTGGGCTCGATGTGGTCAAGGTGCCACTTCTTGCCTACCACGCTCTTGCCGCAATAGCAGCACCGCGCCCCGTACTCCTGCATCATCGCCGCGCGGGTGTTCCGGAAGCCGTAGCGGTGACCTTCCTGATATTCCGCCGGATCATCGATCACTCCCGCCGCAATCTTCTGGAGGTCGAAGTTCGCCCGCTCGATGACGATCTTGTCGATACGGAATCGGCGCGACAGAACCCGAATCTGCTTCAGGACAAAGTCCTGCTTTAGGCGGATCGATGGCGGGAGCCAAACGGCCTGTGCCGGTATGTCCGTCTGCTCATGGTGAGCGAGGATGTGTTTGCGGCAGAATTCGGCCCGGCCGGGGAGATCGTTGAAGCAGATGTCGTCGACCTGCTTCTTGAGGTAAGTGTCCACGTTGAGCCGGCTGAGGATGTTCTGGAGCCGCTTACGCCGGGTTCCTGCACCTTCGCGCGAGGCAAGGACATCGCGGATGACCTGTCTGTGATCCGGCGGCACCTCGGCGAACGGCTGAAAGCTCAGGATGTCCTGGATAAGGAGATGGCGGACATTGGCCTTCTTTGGCGTGTTCCGTTCGCAGACTTCGCCGGTTTCCCGGTCGACGTACTTGCACTTGGTCCGGAGTGACTGGTTGAGCCCCTTGGCCCGGCGGTATTTGAATCCGCTCCACTGAGTCTGACCGGCCGAGCCGCCACCCCGTTCGGCAACTTTGGGCTTGCGGTAACGCACGCGTGAGCGCCGGCCCCGGCGCAGCGTCCGGCGCTGGTCGTACAGATCCTTGATCCTGTCGGAAAGGTGGACGGTCCCGCACCATGCAACGCGGTTGTCCGGCTGCTCCACCACGGCGAGCCCCACGGCTTTGCCGCCCAAATCTATCCCCAGCACGTTCGGCATCGGGTACCCCGATCGGACAAAGCCTACTGAATGCGACGATATGCAGCAAGCGGAAATCTTTCCTTCTTTGCACCTCTTTCTTGCATGGGAAAGCATTTGCGCGCGGGAATGTGAACGCGCCGGCCGGGCGAATCCGATTTCTCCGAGATTTTCTTCTGCCGCCCCGGCCGGGATTTACGCTCTTCGCCCTCCCCATGCGAAAGCGTTTGCGCGCGCATACGTGAACGCGCCGGGAGAGTACGGAGGGCGCGCTACACGTGCGCGCCGACGCTCTTTGAAAAGTGCATGAGAGAGGCACCAGGCACCAGGCACCAGGCAACGGGCAACAGGGAACAGGAACGGCAACGCCGGAAGCAGTAGTCAGTAGCCGGTAGCCAGGAGCCCGGGAAAGACCCAAAACTGCGAAACAAACCCAATCCGGCCGTCTGGGCAAAGTAGGCAAAAGACAGGGACTAGGGACCAGGGAATAGGGACCAGAAACGGCAAAGGGACTGGGGACTTGGGACTCGGGACTAGGGAACGGCAACGGCAACGACAGAATGCGGCACACGGCCGTCTGGGCAAAATGGGTAAGCTGGGGAAGAGAGAGGGACCAGGCACCAGGCACCAGGCACCACGGAACGGCAACGACGGAGCCCGGGCGTGAACGAAAAATCAAGGTTATCGCACGTCTAAATCCACAGGGCCTTGCAGCCCAAGGACTTGCGGATTTTGCCTCCGTTCCGAACGGTTCCCAATGGTACTCAATGGTACTCAATGGTTCCCAACGGTACTCAATGGTACTCAATGGTACTCAATGGTTGCGAACGGTACAGCTTGGTTCCGGCCGTTTGGGCAAAGTGGGCAAGATAGAGAACGCGAATGCGACGAACAACGCGAATTCGCGCGAATGAGAAGAAGCGAAATACGCAACATATTTGCAAGAAAAGAGTTATGGACATCGGCCCCTTTGCGAAACTTTGCGAAACGTTGCGAATCGTTGCGAATCGTTGCGAAACGTTGCGAAACGTTGCGAATCGTTGCGAATCTTTGCGAATCTTTGCGAATCGTTGCGTTCCTTTGCGTTCCCTTGGGTTTTGCTCCCGATGGCTCACTTGTTGAATTGTGGACTGTTGAACTCCGGCCATGGGCGGGCCAGGCGGGCCGGGCAGGCCGGCAAGCCTAGGACTTGGCGTCGAAGCTGGGGATCTCCAACTGTGCCCCGCCCTTCAAAGCCGATTGGTGGGCCACGATCCCGGGTGCGGTCAGGGCCACGGCCTCGCGGACGCCCACGGCCGGGGGGCGGTCGTGCAGCAGGGCGTCGACGAACTCGTGGGTCAGGAACGTGTGCGATCCGTCGTGGCCGCTGGCGTGGCGGAGCGGCTCGGGCAGCATGTCCGTCTTCCACCACTGCGGCTGGTCGTACTGCTCGAGCATGGGCAGCTTCCGCTGGAAGCCGGCGTCGTCGGCCTCGACCTGCTCCGACGGCCGGCGGAGGATGTAGCCCAGGCCGTTGGGGCTCGGGTCGTAGAACGTGAGGTTCTGGCCGAACCACTGGCCGCGCTCGCAGCCGCCGACGGGGCCCTGCCAGTAGATGCCGACGCGGAAGGAGTTGCCCGCCTCGGTGGTGAAGAAGGCCGTCTCGTTCCAGAAGGGGTTGCCGTAGGCGTTGTCCTTGAGGATGGGCGAGTCGTCGCCCCAGCCGGTGCAGCTCACCCGGGTCATTCGCTCGCCGGTCACGCCGGTGAGGTAGGCGGTGCAGTGGGTCGGGTAGTGCATCGGCGGAAAGCCGTACCGCCAGGTGCGGTTGCCGGCGGCGTCGAAGAACAGCGGCTCCAGGCCGGGGTGGTGGTACTCGGCCTCGGTGTAGAAGATTTGTCCGAACTTGCCTTCCGCGAACCACTTGCGTGCGGAGATGACGGACTGATGATACCAGCTCGTCTCGGCCATCATGTAGGTCAGACCGGTTTGCCGGACCGCCTCCAGCAGGAGTTGGCAGTCCTCCAGGCTCGTGGCCGCCGGCACGGCGGAGATGACGTGCTTGCCCGCGCGGAGGCAGGCGACGGCGTGCCGCACGTGGTCGGGCGCGGGCGTGAAGAGGGCGACGGCGTCGACGCCGCCGTCTTGGATGAGCCGCTCCAGCGACTCATACGACTTGTCGCACTGGTAGGTCTGCATGAGGTCGGTGCGGCGCTGCGGGTCGAGCTCGGCCACGGCCGCGACCGTGCAGTCGGGGTGCTCGTGCCACGGAAACTTCTTCCCGAAGCCGCCGCCCACGACGCCCATCCTTACTTTCTTCATGGTCTGCTCTCCCGCCGGGTTTGGTCGCGGCTGCCGGCCGTGCGCCCGGGCGCCGGTCCGCCCGCGACAAGAATACCGGCCGGGCCTCCCTGCGTCTCGGAAAATCCTGCCCGTCGTCGCCGGGCGGGCGAAGCAGTCGCGGGTGTTTTGCGCTTGCAGCGGCCGACGGGGTCGACTTACTTGGCGGCAGCGGCCCCGGCCGGCGGAGGCGCTTTGCGTGGAAAGGACGCGAGCAATGGGCAAGCCGTTGAACGTGCTGTTGATCACGACCGATCAGATGCGGCGCGACCACATGGGCTGCGGCGGCAACCCGGTCATCCGCACGCCGAGCTTGGACCGACTGGCCGCGGGCGGGGTGTGCCTGGACCGGGCGTACGTGAGTAATCCCGTGTGCATGCCCAACCGCGCGACCATCGCCACCGGGCGGCTGCCGCGGAACCACGGCTGCTGGTGCAACGGCGTGGACCTGCCGGACTGCGAGCGGACGATCGCCGACGCGGTGAACGAGCGCGGCTATCAGACGGCCTTCTTCGGCAAGCCGCACTTCCGCATCACCGCCAACCGCTTCGACGGCCGGGCGCTGGGGATCGAGTGCGGGCCGGCCTGGGAGCAGGGCGTCAACGACCCGTCCTGGTGCGGGCCCTACTACGGCTTCCAGTACGTGCAGATCAGCGTCGGCCACGGGTACGCGAACCTCAACCGCGCCCACCTGCACGAGTGGGTCAAGAAAAACTATCCCGAGGCCCTGGCCCGCCAGTTCGACTGGGAGCAGTCGCCCACCGGCGCCCCCGAGTGCTTCACGCCGCTGTATCCGGCCGAGGCGCACAGCTCCAACTGGCTGGGCCTGATCGGCGGCGACTACCTCCGCCAGCGGGCCGACGACGGCCGGCCGTTCCTGCTGTGGGTGAGCTTTCCCGACCCGCATCACCCCTTCTGCCCGCCACGGCCCTACGACAAGATGTACGACCCCGGACAGGTCGTCATGCCCAGGCTCGCACCGGACTCGCTGGCCGACAAGCCGCCGCAGTTCCGCGAGCGGGGATGGCGCGAGGATCAGATCCGCGACATGATCGCCCGGACCTACGGCATGGTCACGCTGGTGGACGAGAACGTCGGGCGCATGCTGGACGTGCTGGTCGAGACGCACCTGGCCGACAGCACCGTCGTCATCTTCACCTCCGACCACGGCGACCTCATGGGCGACATGGGTCTGACGCACAAGGGCCCGTGGCTGCTGGAGGGGCTGATCAACGTGCCCATGCTGTGGCGGGTTCCGGGCGGGGCGCGGGCGGCGCGGGCGGAGGGGCTCTTCAGCTCGGCCGACGTCGCGGCGACGATCCTGGAGCTGCTGGGCGTGGAAGTCCCGCCGGCGATGGACGGCATCGCCCAGGGCGATCTCGTCCGCGGCGGCCCGGGCAGGCGCGACGCGGCCTTCGTGGAGTACCGCACGCCCGCCGGCGAGAACCTGCGTACGATCGTCACGCCCGACCGGAAGCTGACCTACTACGCCGGCAAGGAGTACGGGGAGCTATATGACATGGCGGCCGAGCTGCCCGAGGCCCGGAACCTCTACGACGACCCGGCCTTCGCCGCCGAGCGCGCCGGGCTGGAGAAGCGCCTGCTGGATGAGATGGTCCTCCGCGAGGATTACCGCCGCCAGCCGGTCGCCGGGGCGTGAGTCATGGGTAAGGCAACCTTGCCGTGGAATGTGGAGAGCAAAGGCCATCGGCCGGGGCGCCTCGTGGTGAGCGCGGCACGGGCGGGTTATGCCGACACGGCCACCGGCTGAGCGGGTATGAGCAGGCGGTGCGGGACGAGCATGTTCTCCCGCGCGTGGAGAACTGCGACGTGCAATTCGCCGGGGTGCATCAGCGGCTTGAGCAGCAGCTCATCGCCGCCGCGCTGCCAGGCCCGCCAGGCCTTGGCGAACTGGTCCACGCCGGCCGTCAGGAGGATCGCCGGCCGGGGGCTCAGTCGGCCGAGCCGCTCCAGCAGGTCGCCGTCGCAGCAGTCGCGCAGCTCGGCGTTGATGATCACCAGGTCCGGACACCAGTGTTCGGCTCGGCGGACGGCCTGGTCGGGTCGGGCCTCGTGGACTGTGATGTCTCCGCGGGCTTCCAGTGCGTTTCTCGCCTGGGCCAGGAAGTGCCAGTCCGGGTCGACGATGAGGACTTTAAGCGACATAGCCGGTTTCCGTGTTTTCATGCCCTCAACTTTGAACTACCCGGGTCAGACTTCACGGCCCCAACGGCCGAGACGCGGGATCGTTCCGGGTTGCGATTCGCAGGGACGACGTCCTGGGCTTTCATCGGCTGGGAAATGGGCCAGCTTGAATTGCGGGCGCAGATCTTGCGTTTTCAGAGACTTGGGGGAAAATATGAATCCGGCCGATACGGCGCCAGCCTGGAAGGGTTTATTGTCTCGCCCAGGGATGGGCTGGCGATGAGTAGAGGCAGTGCGCAGAGAGATTGCGCAGCCCTGTCCCGGTTTGAGGCCGCGAATCCCGGGAGCGCGTCGCGATCGCGCGACCTGAGGGTCTCGACCGGTAAGAATGACTGTACTTTATTGTGACGGAGGCAAGTGAATGGCCGAATTGGATGTTTCCGCCGGGAAGCTCAAGGAAGTCACTGCGCAGGTGGTGGGGCAACTCAAACAGGTGATCGTCGGTCAAGACGAGGCGATGGAGCAGGTGCTGACGGGCTTTTTCGCCGGAGGCCACTGCATGATCACGGGGGTGCCGGGGGTGGCCAAGACGTTGCTGATTTCCTCCCTGGCCAAGATCATGGACCTGACGTTCAAGCGGATCCAGTTCACGCCGGACCTGATGCCGTCGGACATCACCGGCACGGAGATCCTGGAAGAGGACATCTCGACCGGTCGGCGGGAGCTGCGCTTCGTCCAGGGGCCCGTCTTCGCCAACATCGTGATGGCCGACGAGATCAACCGCACGCCGCCGAAGACCCAGGCGGCGCTGCTGGAGTCCATGCAGGAAAAGCAGGTCACCCTCGGCGGGCGCACGTACCCGCTGGAAGAGCCGTTTTTCGTGCTGGCGACGCAGATCCCCTTCGAGCAGGAGGGGACCTACCCGCTGCCCGAGGCCCAGCAGGACCGGTTCATGCTGTCGATCCTGATGGACTATCTCAGTGAAGACGACGAAGTGACCGTCATCAAGAAGTCCACCAGTTGGGGCCAAGTGGAACTCAAGCGGCTGCTGAGCAAACAGGACCTGCTGGCGTATCAGGAGCTGGTCCTGACGGTGGAGGTGCCGCCGGAACTGGTGGAGTACGCCGTGAGCTTGGTTTCCTCTTCCCGGCCGACGGATGCGACCGCCCCGGACTTCGTGAAGGAGTACATCGCCTGGGGGGCCGGGCTGCGGGCTTCGCAGTACATCGCCCTGGGGGCCAAGAGCCGGGCGGCGCTGTCCGGGCGGATGACCGTCGTGCCCGAGGACATCCAGGCGGTGCTGGCGCCGGTGCTGCGGCACCGCATCGGGCTGAGCTTCCGCGCGGACGTGGACAAGGTGACGGTCGAGGACATCATTACTAGGCTGGTCGAGAACATGCCCGTGCCCGCGAGGGTGGGCTAAGGGCCTTGAGGGTTTCGGCCACGGCAGGTAAGGATTGTGTACGATGATTCAGCCATCGGAATCGCTTGAGCAAGCCATTGACGAAAAGCGCGCGGCCGAGATGGTCCAGCAGTTGCGGGAGGGGCGGGACAGAATCCTCTCCCAGGTCCGCCGGGTCATCATCGGCCAGGACGAGGTGGTCGAGCAGGTGCTGATCTCGTTTTTCGCCGGCGGGCACTGCCTGATCACGGGCGTGCCGGGCCTGGCCAAGACGCTGCTGATCAAGACCATGGGAGATACGCTGGATTTGACTTTCCGGCGAATCCAGTTCACGCCCGACCTGATGCCCTCCGACATTACCGGCACCGAGATTCTGGAGGAGGACCGGAGCACCGCCAAGCGGGAGTTGAAGTTTCTGCGCGGGCCGGTCTTCGCGAACATCATCCTGGCGGACGAGATCAACCGCACGCCGCCGAAGACCCAATCAGCCCTGCTGGAGTCCATGCAGGAGCACCAGGTGACGGTCGGCGGAACCACCTACAAGCTGGACGAGCCGTTCTTCGTGCTGGCCACGCAGAATCCGATCGAGCATGAGGGCACGTACCCGCTGCCGACGATCCAGCAGGATCGCTTCATGTTCAGCGTCATCATTGACTACCTGCCCAAGGCCGACGAAATCGAGGTGGTCAACAGCACCACCAGCAAGCGGCCCGAAAAACTGGACTGCGTGATGCACGGAAAGGACTTGCTGCTGTACCAGCGGATCGTGCGGGAGATTCCGGTGGCCGATCCGGTGGCGCGGTATGCGGTGCGGCTGGCCAGCGTGTCCAGGCCGACTCACCCCGGGGCCCCGGATTTCGTGAAGGAATACGTTTCCTGGGGGGCTTCGCTGCGGGCTTCCCACTATCTGGTGCTGGCGGGCAAGGCCCGGGCGGTGCTTGACGGGCGGTTCGGCGTGTCCGTCGGCGACATCCAGGCGATGGCGATGCCGGTGCTGCGGCACCGGATCATCACCAACTTCCGGGCGGAGGCGGCCCGGGTCAAGTCAGAGCAGATTGTCCAAAGGCTGCTGGAAACTGTGCCCAAGCCCAGCTCCGGCCTGTAAAGCAGCCGCACGGGCCGCCAGGCCCGTGCCGCATGAGAGTGAGGCGTCAAGAGTGCCTGATCAGCAGACGACCACCTCGTTCAAGTACCTGGATTTCGAGACCCTCTCGCGGATCCGCAACATGCAGCTTCTGGCCAAGACCGTGGTGGAGGGATTCATCCTCGGGCTGCATCGCAGTCCGTACCGGGGCTTTTCCGTGGAGTTCGCCGAGTACCGGGCGTACGTGCCGGGCGACGAGATCCGCCACCTGGACTGGAAGCTCTACGGCAAGACCGACCGGTATTACATCAAGCAGTTCGAGGAAGAGACCAACGTCAACTGCCACATCCTGCTGGATAAAAGCGCCTCCATGGGCTACGGCTCCAAGAATTTGACCAAGCTCCAGTACGGCTGCTACATGGCGGCCTCGCTGGCGTACTTCATGATGACCCAGCGCGACGCCACCGGGCTGGTGCTGTTCGATACGGAGATCCGCACGCTGCTTCCGGCCCGGAGCCGGACGGCGCACCTGCACCGGATGCTGGCGGAGCTGGAAAACCTCCAGCCCGGCGGCAGCACTCGCAGCGGCAAGCCCTTCCACGATCTGGCCGAAGGGGTCAAGAAACGCGGGCTGATCGTGCTGATCTCCGACCTGCTGGACGAGCCCGACGACGTGCTCAGCGGGCTGCAACATTTCAAGTTCCTGGGCAACGACGTGATCGTCTTCCACATCGTCGACCCGGCGGAGCTGGAGTTCCCGTTCGATCAGATCACCGAGTTCGTCGACCCGGAAACCGATGAGCGCGTGCTCACGGCACCTCAATCCGTCCGCCCGCACTACCTGTCGGAAATGGACGAATTCTATGGGCGGTACCGCCAGGGATGCGCCGATCTAAAGGTGGATTACACCTTGTTTGACACCTCCATGCCGCTGGAGCTGGCGCTGTCGGAGTACCTTTTCAAGCGGAGCCGAAGCTACTGATGGGCAGTCTGGACGTTATCAACCAATGGTTTCTGGTCGGGGCGGGAATGGCGCTGGTCCCGCTCATCATTCACCTGGTCCAGCGTCGCCGCATTCGGCAGGTGGTGTTCTCTTCGGTACGCTTCCTGCGGACCATGTCGCAGCGGGTGGTGCGCCGCCGCCGACTGACGGAACTGCTGCTGATCCTGCTGAGAATGGTGGCCCTGGCCGCCCTGGCGCTGGCCTTTGCCCGTCCGTTCTTCCGGGAAAGGCCCAAGGGCCTCAGCGGCGACGCGATGTTGGAAAACCAGGCGGCGTTGATCCTGGTGGACAACTCCTACTCGATGCGCGTCGGTGGCCGGCTGGAAAGCGCCAAACAGCAGGCCCTGGAACTGTTGGGCGATCTCGGCCAGGGCCCCAAGGTCGGCATCGCCTCCTTCTCCCGGCAGTTGCAGCCCCTTTCCCAGATCGGCTCGGACCCGGCCGAGGCGCGGAAAGCCATTCAGGCAATCCAGCCTTCCTGGCGGGGCACAGACCTCTCGCTGGTACTGGCGGCGGCCGACCGGTACCTGTCCGATCGGGCCAAGGATCGGCGCCAGATCTTTCTGATCAGCGACTTTCAGCGCAGCGCCTGGGACAGCGGCGGCAATTGGAGGCTCTCCAACGGAACGGTGCTGTCGGTAAAGAACGTATCCGAGAAAGAGTTGCCGAACGTCCTGATCGAGCGCGTGCAGGTGCCGCGGCTCATCGTGGCCGGAGGGTCGCCCCAGGTCGTTTCCGCCAAGATCGTCAACACCACCAACCAGCTCATCCCGCGGGCGGCCGTAGCCTTCACAATCGGACAAAAGGTCGTCGAAAGGACCTCTGTCAACCTTCGTCCGCGCGCGGCTGTCCCCGTTCGGTTCCGCTATACCTTCAAGGACCCCGGCGACGTGACCGGCAGCATCTCGGTGACGGCCAAGGACGCGATGTCCGAAGACAACGTCGCCTACTTCTGCGTTCACGTTACCCCGCAGGTGCGGGTGCTGGTGGTCAACGGCGACCCGGCCAGGCAGTTCGCCCGCAACGACGGCTTCTTCCTCAGCGTGGCCCTGGCCGCGCCGATCAAGGACCGGTCCGGCTTCTTCTCCGTCAGCGAGGTCAGCCCCGCCCAGTTGGAAGCGAAGCATCTGGACGAGACCGACGCGGTGTTCTTCACCAACGTCGCCGGCATCTCCTCGACGGCACACCAAGCGGTCAAGGAGTTCCTCGAGCGCGGCGGCGGGATTTGCTTTGTGTGCGGGGAGAACTGCCAGCCCGACCGGTTCAACGAGGCCCTGGCCGACCTGGCGCCGTGCAAACTCCGCCGGAAGGCGATGGGGCAGGGCGAGCAGCCCGCCGTCATCAGCGTCGTCGACCTGAAACACGAAATCTTCGTCCCCTTCGCCGGGCCGCATACGGGCAACCTTGCCCTGGCGGAGTTCGCGCAGTATTATGAAGTGGAGCGGTTGCAGGCGGCGTCGGTGCTGGCGCGTTTCAGCACCGGCCACCCGGCTCTGCTGGAAATTCGGCTCGGCAAGGGCAAATCGATTCTATTCCCCTCGGCGATGGATCTGGAGTGGAACAATCTGTGCCTCAAGAGCGTGTTCGTGCCATTCGTCCACCAACTGGCCAAGCGGCTGTGGGCGGAGCACTCGGCCGGCCAGCGGAATGTAATCGTCGGCGATAAGGTCACTTACCAGATCGTACACAAGGTCGACAAGGTCGAGCTACAGACGCCCGACGGCCAGAAGGCCCCCCCCGGCATCCAAACCGGCAGCGATGGTCTTCCAACAGTGTCGTTCACCCCCGAACGGCCGGGCGTTTACGAGCTGACCTGTGGCCAGACCCAAGTCAGGTTCGCGGCCAACCTGGATGCCCGCGAGCCGGACCTGCGGCCATTGAGCGGGGACGATATCAAGGAATTAGTTTCTTCCGTGCAACCTCGTGCGGATGAGAGCGTCAAAGGTGCAGTCAAGGCCCGTCCGGTGGTCGGCGAAAAGGCGGCCCGCGAACGGGTGGAGAACCAACAGAAGCTTTGGTGGTATCTGATCGGGCTGGTGCTGTTGGCGCTGGTGGCCGAAATGATTCTGGCCGCCCGCGCGGGCACCTCCTGAGCGGCGGTGAATCCGCCGGCCGCGATTGCACATGCGGCAGCGCGAATTGCTCGGCGCCATCGGCTGTAGGGGCGCCGGGCCGCAGCGGCTCGCGGACGCACGGGCCGGAAGGGAGCGCACCATGGCTGGACCGGAAGCAGAGCTAAAAAGCCGTTTGGGACGAGTCCGTCGCCGGTGGAAGCTTACGGCCGCGGTACGCGGGCTGCTGCTGGTGGCGACTGAGGCGCTGGGAATCAGCCTGCTGGTGCTGCTGGCGGACCTGATCTACAGCTTCAGCGGCAAAATCCTGCTGGGGCTGTGGTGCGTCGGTGGGGCGGTGCTGGCGGTCCTGTTCACCCGGCACGTGCTGTATCCGCTGTTCCGCCGCATCTCCGACGAGCAGATCGCCTTGCTGGTGGAGGAACGCGCCGAGCAGGCCGAGGGGGCGGTCATATCCGCGGTGGAGTTCCGTCGCCAGCGCCGCGGCGGCCTGTACAGCTTCCTTGTCGGATTCCTCGTCGACGACGCGGTCCACCGGATCGACAGGACGCCGCTGCGCGTGGTGTCGAATCTGCGCCGGCTGCGGAAGCACCTCTTGGTGGCGACAGTGCTGCTGCTGGTCTTTGTCGGCACCACCGTCAGCGTCCAGCAGTTCCAGAGCCCCGAGGGCCGCACTTTCAACCCGCTGGCGCGGATCCAGCAGGACACGGATCGCGCCCGCCGCCAGCGCGAGCTGAGGCGAGAGATGGCGCCGAAGCCGCCGGAGAAGCTTACCTTCGAGGTCAGCCCCGGCAACGTCGACGTCCTTCGCGGCGGCGCCATCCCCGTGGTCGTCAGGCTCTCTCGTGCGACGGCGGTCACGCCGGAGCTTCTGTGCCGGTCAAAGAAAGGCAAGTGGGAAACCTTGCCCATGTTTGAGATCCCGGCCCTGCGCAGCTACAGCCGCCAACTCAGCGACATTGCCGAGGACATGGAGTACAAGATCGCCGCGGGCCGCCAGGAATCGGATATTTTTACGGCCAAGGTGTACGACCCGCTGCGGATCAAGAGCATTGAGCTGACCTATGACTATCCGAAGTACCTGGAGCTGCCGCAGGAGGTGGTTTCCGACGCCAAGGGCGACATCATGGTGCCGGCCGGCACCCAGGTGGGCCTGCGCGTCCTGGCCAACAATCAGATCAAGAGCGGCAAGGTCGTCTTCGAGGAGAAGATCCAGGACAAGCAGTCCGTGCCGCTGGCCGCCGGCGCGAAGGCCGCCGACGGGGCGAAGACCAGCTTCCCCGTTCCGGAAGGCACCAACACCAGCTACATGCTGACCGTCGCTGACATGTACGGCAGCACCGTCACCACCGACCAGTTCTACTACGTCAAGGCCGTGCCCGACGAGCCCCCCACTGTCGAGATGGTCTCTCCCAGGGTGGACATGTCCATCCATCCGCTGTGCGAGGTGACCTTCAAGGCCAAGGTCACCGACGACTTCGGCGTCAAGGAAGGCTTGGTCAAGGCCAAGTTGTACAAGGGCGAGAAGGTCAAGCCGCTGACGTACAAGATGAAGACCACCGACGACGCCGGCAAGACCGAAAACGTGAAAGACGGCGAAGCCGAATACGTCCTCGAACTGGACTCGGCCAAGCCGAGCATGCAGACCGGGGACATGATCTTCTATCATTTCGAGGTCTCCGACCGCAAAGGCCAGGTGGCCAGGACGGACGTGTTCTACATCAAGATGTGGCCGCTGGAGGTGGCCGCAACCTGGCCCGACAGCGTCGCCCCGCCCGACCTGCCCCACGAGACCTTCAACGACCCCATGGACCTGATGCTGTTCCTGGCGGCCGCCTGGCACCTGGAGCAGCAGCGGGGCCAGATCCCCGCGGGGGAGTTCAACGCCAAGAGTGAGAAGATCGCCCAGCGGATGGAAGTCGGGGACCCGCCGGACTTTGCCTCCTTCTGGGGCCACGGCGGGGCGCCCGAGGGCGGCGGGCCCAACCGCGCCCAGATCCTGGCAACCGCCACCCGGCACATTGAAACCGCCCACGGATTGCTCAAGTACAAGAAAGGGTCCGACGGGCTTCACCTTCCGGGCCAGGCCGCCGATTTCATGCGCGTCGCGCTGGCCATGGTCGAGACCCTCGGCCGGGACAAGCGCGTGCTGGCGCTGGAGCTGAACCCCGAGCCGCTTCATACCGGTCAGCCCTCCAGCGGTCACGCCGACGACCCGGTGATGGAGCAGATCGCCTTCCGCCCGCCGAGCACGATGACCGACGCCCTGACCGCCTTCCAGCAGCCGGACAACCCCCCGCGACTGCTGCCCCCGGACTACCGCAGGGCGCTGCAGATCAAGGAGCGCAAGGCCTTCCGGGTCAAACAGCTCCGCATCGCCGGCGAGATCTACGCCACCGAGGAACAGATCATCGAGATGGCCCGCGAGCAACTGGGGCACATCCAGCTCCGCGAGGCCGTCGACGACAACACCCCCAACGACCCGGCCCAGAGCGGCGGCGCCGGGGGCGAGGAAATCCGCGTCGACAAGCGGGCCATTCCTTATAAGGAGATGGTCACGGCCGAGGAACGCCGGGCCTCCGTGGCTCGGGCCGACAAGCAGACACTCTCCGAGCCGAAGGTCGACCGGGTCAAGACCCCGCTGAAGTACAACAAGCTCCGCAACAACGAGCGCCGCGGCGGGTCCAACCCCTACATGAGTCAGGCCCCCGGAAGCGGCGGTGGGGACGATGACCCCGAAGACCGGGAACGCCCGGAGCGGATGGACGAGGAAGCCCTGCGCCGGATGCGGCAGCGAATCATGGCGCGTCGTCAGCCGAGCGGCGGCGGTGGCGGCGGCGGTGAGCAGTCGCAGACCGGAATGCAGCAGCCCGGTGAGATGGGCCAGCAGCAGGGCGGGCAGGCGTCGCTGCAACAGATGACCGCCTGGCAGCAAGCCCTGGGCCAGGCCGCCGGGCAGCTCGCCCGCGACGTGGCGCGGCACATGGAGCCCGGGGACTCGATGTCCCGCGGCGCCGTCAGCGAGATGCGGCAAGCCGCCGGTCAGATGAGAATGGCCTCGCGCAGCTTCGAGCGGGGCGACGTGCGTGGAGGAATCCAGCACGCCCGCCGCGCCCAGGGCCTGCTCCGCACGGCCATGCACCGCCTGAACGTCTCGCAATACGATAACCTCGAACAGGCCGTTGCCGCCGCGCAGGACGGCGCCGCTGCCCTGGTGGCCAACCAGTACCGCGTCGGTCGCAGCACCGAGCAGGTCGCCCGGCGCATCGGCGAAATGACCGGCCAGCCCGGCCAGGCGCAGCCTGGCAGAACGCAGCCCGGGCAGGCACAGCCTGGCAGAACGCAGCCCGGGCAGGCACAGCCTGGAACAGGTCAGCCCGGGCAGGCACAGCCTGGAACAGGTCAGCCCGGGCAGGCACAGCCTGGAACAGGTCAGCCCGGCCAGGGGCAGCCTGGAACGCGTCAACCCGGGCAGGGGCAGCCTGGGAGAACGCAGCCCGGGCAGGCGCAGCCTGGAACGCGTCAACCCGGGCAGGGGCAGCCTGGGACAGGCCAGCCCGGCGCAGGCAAGCCGGGCGAGGTTCAGGCCCCTTCGCGCCAGGCCGTCGAAAAGGCCGTCGCGCAGGATCCGCGCATTGGGCCGCAATTGAAAGGCCTGGCGGCCGAGCAGGGCAAGCTGGCCCAGGACCTCGGCGCCTTCACCGGTTACGTCAATGACCTGAAGAAGTGGGCGGACGAGGCGGCCAAGAGTCGCGTGGCCGGCTCGTTAACGGATGTGAGCGGCAACCTGCGTCGGGAGGACACGGCGCAGAAGATGGTGGACGCGGCCGTTGGGCTTGCCGCCAGGGATCTGCGTTCGGCTCGGCGGGCCCAGAAAGATGTGGAAGCAGCCTTGTGGCGGATGGAGGCAGGCGTGCGTGAGGCCGGCGAAATCCTGGCCGGCTCGCGGACGGGTATCCTCCGCCGCGCCGCCCGCGAGGCCAAGGACATCGGCACCCGGGTGGCCTCGATGGCCGGTCAGGGCCAGCCTGGTCAGGGTCAGCCCGGCCAAGGTCAGCCTGGTCAGGCCCAGCCCGGCCAGGGTCAGCCCGGACAAGCTCAGCCTGGTCAGGCCCAGCCCGGCCAGGGTCAGCCCGGGCAAGGTCAGCCTGGTCAGGCCCAGCCCGGCCAGGGTCAGCCCGGCAAGCCGCAGCCCGGTGAAGCCAAGCCAGGGGCGGAACTGGCTCAGCGCCTGACCGATCAGGAGGGCCGGTTGTCGGGTGAGCCCGGCGACGATCGCGGCAGCCCCAGCAGCGCCGGCGGCGGCACCGGCTCCAATCGGGACATCGGACAGTTGTTCGTGAGGTCGCGCCGGCTGGCCGGAACCCTTCGCAGCCTTGAGGATGAGCAACTCGAACCGGCGATTCGATTCATTCGCCGCAAGGCCGCGACCATCCAGGACTTCAAAAAGATGTTTGACCGGGCCCGCAAGGCCGAGGCCATGAAGTTCTCCAACGTCGTCCTCGGCGTCGGAGAGAACATGGAAGCCAAGCTTCAGGAAGAACTCTCGGCCAAACGGCTCCACGCAGAGCAGCGGGAGGAATGCCCGCCGAAATATCGGGATTACGTTGACGCCTACTACGAGGCGCTCAGCAAGGCCGCTACGAGGAACGATCGTTGACCGAGAAAATGGCTCCAGGGACCCAGCGGTCGGCTCGGGAGAGCTAGGTCGCCCGTCTTCGGAGACCTCGAGAGAATCCAAGCGTGTTTGAGAAGCTTTTTAAGTACCCGATGGAGAAGTTCGCCAGCGGCAGTGTGCGCCTGGGGTCCGGCTGGCGGCCCGAGCTGGCGCTGCTGGCGGTGATCGTTGCGGTGGTCGCGGCCGTGTACTTCTATCGGCGCGCGCCCGGCGGCATCGGCCGCGGGAAACGCGCTGTGCTGTCGGCGCTTCGAGGCCTGGCGCTGGCCCTGGTGGTGCTGATTCTGTTTCGCCCGGTGCTGAGCATCCCCTTGCCGCTGACGCACAATTGCTTCGTGGCGGTGCTGGTGGACGATTCCCGCAGCATGCGGATCGAAGACGCCGGCGCCCAGGGCGCCCGCACCGCCAAGGCCGCGCGGAAAAGCCGCCTGTCGGTGGTCAAGGATGTCCTCTCCCAGCCGGCGAAGGCGAACCCGGACGGCGAGGGCGCCTTGCTGGAGGAACTCAAGGGCGTGGCCACGGTTCGTCTGTTCAAGTTCAGCGGCCGGGCCGAGCGGATTGGCGGGATCGACGAGGTCATCGGCACCGGCGAGCGGACGAATCTGTACGACGCCCTGCGCGTGCTCGACACGGAGTTGCGGGGCGTGCCGCTGGTGGCGGGGGTGATGTTGAGCGACGGGGCCGACAATTCCGCGGGATCGCCGGCCGAAATGGCCGCCGAACTGGGGCGGAAGAACATCCCGATCTACTGCGTGGGTGTGGGCGACCCGAACCCGCCGAACGACTACGAAGTGATGCGCGTCTACTGCCCGCGCGAGGTCCGCTGCAACACGTCCGTGGAGATCCAGGCCAGCATTCGGGCCACCGGGTTCGACAAACCGTTCCAGGTGATCCTGACCCGCGGTGAGAGGGTGCTGGAAACCGTCAACGTCGTTCCCGACCCGGACGTGGACATCCATCCGGTTCGCCTGACGTTCCGTCCGGATGACCAGGGGACGTTCCGCTACGCCGTGGAGATCCCCTCCGCTCCGGGCGAATTGATCGAAGACAACAACCGGTATGAGTTCCTCGTCAAGGTCACCGACAAGCGTCTGCCGGTGCTGTACCTGGAAGGCAGCCCGCGCGAGGAGTACCGCTTCCTGCGGCGGGCGCTGTTCCGCGACAAGGACTTCCGCATCGCCAGCATCCTGCGGACGGAAGGGCCGAAGAAGTATATCCTTCAGGGCGCCGAGCCCGAGGACGGCCTGAAGGAAGCACCCGGTCCCGGGGCACGCGGGCCCAGGGACAAGGACATCAACGGGTACCCCGAGACCAAGAAGCACCTTTACCGCTTCGAGGCGGTGATCCTCGGCGACATCGAGGCCACCTACCTGACGCGAAAGCAGCGGGAGATCACCGAGGCCTTTGTCCGCGAGCGCGGCGGCGGGCTGCTCATGCTGGGCGGGGTCAACTCCTTCAACCTGGGCAACTACCAGGACACCATGATCGAAAAGATGCTGCCGGTGATCCTGCCCCGCCCGAACGTGGCGTACCAGCACCGGGAGTTCAGCATCGCCCTGACCAAGATCGGCGAGAAGCACCCGGTGATGCGGCAGACCGGCAACCGCCCCGTGGACCGGAGCCTCTGGTCCCAGGCACCCACGCTCGTCGGATACAACCCGATCCGGGAGGTCAAGCTCGGGGCGGAGGTCCTGGCGACCGAGCCCAAGAGCGGCAACCCCGTGCTGGTCGTGCAGAACTACGGCTCCGGCAGAGTGGCCGCGTTCGCCACCGGCGGCTCGTGGCACTGGCAGATGGCCGTGCCGGTGACGGATGAGCTGCACGAAAAGTTCTGGAAGCAGTTGGTGCGTTGGCTGGCCGTCGGCTCCAAGGGCAACATCTCCGTCAGGCTGGACCGGGACGTGTTTGCCGCCAACGAGCCGGTCTCCATCCGCACCAAGGTCCTGGACAACGAACTCAACCCCATCGACAACGCCAAGGTGACCGAGGTCGTCGCCATCATCACCGACCCGTTCGGTAACAAGCACAAGCTGCCGCAGGAATGGGTGCTTTCGGACGAAGGGGTCTACCAGGCGCAGTACAAGCCGGCCGACGTCGGAGACTATCAGGTCGAGGTAATTGCCTCGCTGACCGAAGGCCCCAAGCTCTCCCAGACCACCAGCTTCTCCGTGGGCGAGACGCTTACCGAGTTCAGGGACGCCGGTCAGAAGCGTGCCCTGCTGAAGGACATTGCCGGCAAATCCGGGGGCAAGTACGTCACCGCCGAGGAGGCGCGGCACGTTTGCGGCGAAGTGAAGAAGCTGATCGCGAAGATGAAGATGGATGAAACCATCCGTGAGACGCGCGACATTTGGGATACGCCGTTGCTGTTTGGCTTACTGGCTTTGGCGCTGTCGGCGGAGTGGTTGCTCCGGCGCCGGGCCGGTCTGATGTGATCGCAGGACGAATTCGCCCCTCGAGGAGCGGCCGCTATGTCTGTTTCCCTGTTCGATAATCCCGACGACCTGAAAGACTGGAAGCGTGAGGTCCTCAAGGAGG
>CAYNYF010000069.1:0-24029 GCA_964401385.1 uncultured Planctomycetaceae bacterium
GCGCGACTGCCGGGGGGCGGGCCTAGTCGCTGTCTTTTGCCTATCTTCCCCAGACGGCCAGGGTGCGCGTCCCGCAGTTGTTGCCGTTGTTAGTCCCAAGTCCCCAGTCCCAAGTCCCTGCCTCTTGCCTATTTTTCCCACACGGGCGCGTTCCGGATTCCGTGTTCCGCGTTCCGTGTTCCGTTGTTGCCGCTTCTAGTCCCAAGTCCCTGGTCCCTATTCCCTGTCTCTTGCCTGGTCCCTGGTCCCTGGTCCCTATTCCCTGTCCTCTGCACTTTTCAAAGAGCCTCGGCGCGCAGTATCCGCGCCCTCCGTACTTTCTTCGCGCGTTCACGTATGCGCGCGCAAACGCTTTCCCAAAACCGCATGCCGACCGCCAAGCCTCTCCGGCCGCGGGAGATAAAAATCTCAGAAAATCCCCATCCCCCCGGCCGGAACGTTCACATCCGCGCGCGCAAACGCTTTCGCATGGTGTCACGCTCAAGCGGGCGTGGGCTTGAGCGTGCGAGGGTCAACCCGCGTGGGGGCCGATCTCAGCCTATCCCGCATGCAGCAGAGCTGCATGCCATACGACTACGCCCCGTGGCTGAACAAGGAGATGGGCGCGGAGAAAGTTGGAGACAGCCAACTCCAAAACCACGAGAATGGTAGCGAAAGGAGACCGACGCCATGAGCACAATCCAGCGAGAGGACGTCCTGGCGCAACTGGTGGCGAACGCGCGGTTGGCTTCAGAAACGCATCGGAAACAGATCGAGGATCTTGACCCGGTCAAGGCAGGCGGTACCGCTTTCGTTCCCGGATACGCCCCGTACATCGGGACGGACTACTTCGAGGATCGAACGCAGGGGCGTCGCGTTCTCTTCTACGCGCTGAGCCAGAACTTTGGCGAGAGCTATGACGCTGCCGCGACTTGGGCCGCCGATTGGGCGATCGGTCTGAACAGACAGAACCGCGCCTTCGCCGACGAGCGCAGGGCTGCGATGCAGCCATTCGACACGGGGCACATTCCCATCCTTGCCTCGCTGATCCGGTCGCAGCTATCGGGCCGCTTGCCCGGTCCAGCGGAGAGCATCTACCCTGAAGTGGCCGCGACGAACCTCTCCAAGTTCTCGTTCCGGAGCTTGGACAAGAAGCGGACAACCGATAAGCGGGATAGCCTTCGGGCCTGCTGGGAGTGGTTCTCCCAGTTGGAGGTGGAACTGCTTCGCCCGGACTTCATCGTCTGCTGTGATGCACGTGTGCATCGCATCGTGCGGGACGGTCTAGGCGATCGGCCCGGCATCATCCGGGTGCCGTTTCCCAGTCTGCGCGTCATCAACAGGCACTACCGGAAGCCGCCCCGCCAAGGCCACCTTTCTGCCGAGCAGATCAGCCAGCGGATCGCGGCATGTGACAGAGACTGTCCTGTAGCCCAGGGACACACGTTGGCCAGCATCGTCGGTCGAGACGGCTACTACTTCGCCGAGGTCAACCGTCGGATGGCCCCAGAGCTTCTGGGAAGCCCGACGGGGGACTGATCTCAGCCTATCTGGGGACATGTAATCCGGCTTCGATAGCGCGCGAAGCCCGCCATCTTTCCTGCGGCGGGCCGGTAGGCCTGCCCTACGTTGGCTTGAGCGTGCGAGGGTCAGGGGCGAAGGAAAAGCTATCCCGCATGCTTGACAAGCTTTGGCCTCTGTGGCATGATCCCGGCAGTGGGGCATTTCGAACGACTTTGAGTGGGCAAGCCGCCAGAACCCCAAACGTTGTGACCCAGGCGAGCACGGGGATCTAGCAGCCGTTCGCCCCTCTCCCCTACCCGCCGGTTCACGGAAATAGGAAGCCGAGAGCGAAAGGGGCCTGAGGGTCTCAGACTCTCGGGGCTCCCGCATAGCAAACGCTTAGCGCCGCTTACGAGGGATACGAAGTGGTCATCACGCGTATTGCGAAAATGAAGAATCTGCGGATCTTTCGAGAATTCACATGGCCCAGCGGCTTGGCTGATTTTGGCCGGTACAACTTGATCTATGGATGGAACGGCACAGGCAAGACCACGCTTAGCAATCTCTTCCGGGCCATAGAGACACGTTCCAACATCGAAAACGCTGACGTTACCGTCAAAATCGACAAGCAGGACAAGCTCGGTTCGCAGTTCGCTCAGATTAGCGTACCTATCCGAGTATTCAACCGGCATTTCATGGCGGAGTACGTCTTCACGACCGACCACATTGTGACCCCGATCTACGTCCTCGGAAAGGAGAACGTCGAAAAACAGAGGATGCTCGACGCGATGAAGGTGTCGATTGAGGATGGGGAAAAGGAAGTCCACAAGTGCCGAGACACCAAGTCAATGACCGAATCTGCGCTGGACAACTTCTGCATATCTCGGGCAAAGACAATCAAGGACACTCTTGGCCGCGAAGGCAACTACTATAGCACATATGACAAGAGGAACTTCCAAGACATGGCCTCCCGGCTTGCTGAACTTGACAGCGCGTCGGAGGCCCTCCTCGACAAAGCTACGCGACAGAAGCTTTTTGAGCAGCATGCGGCGACCCCTAAGCAGAAAGTTAGCCGGATTACTTATGAAATCCCCGATCTGGAAGCATTGTCGAAGAAAGTATCTGCATTGCTCTCCGCTACAGTCGTTTCCGCCATAATCGACTCGCTGAGTATGGATCCCAAACTTGCAGCGTGGATTTTCGAGGGTCTGAAGAAGCACAAGGATCGAAATGCGACATCTTGCCTCTTCTGCGGTCAAGAGCTACCCCCAGGTCGTATGAGTGAGTTGGCGGCCCACTTCAATGACGAGTACGAACGACTCCAGGAATCGCTCCATGAGGAGAGAGAAGAAGTTTCTCAACTTATGAGCTCTGCCGAAGTTCTCTCAACACCCGATGAGGCACGCTTATACGATTATCTTGCCGACGAGTACAAATCACGTCTAGCCGAGTTCCAAAATGATGTTCGTTCGGTTAAGGCCGAATTGTCACGACTGGGACAAGCTTTGGAGAGAAAGAAGGCGAAACCATTCGAGGCTCAGCAACTAGAAGTAAGCGTGACCAAAGTGCCCGCTGAGTCGCTCAACCGAGCAAACGAGGTAATCAGCAAACACAATCAGGCTTGTGATGAGTTCAGTGCACGGGTGAAAGAGGCACGCCAGAAGTTGGAGTGCTACTTGGCAGCTTCTGAAGTGGATGAGTACCGGCGTCTGCGGAAAGCGGTGGAAGACGCGAAGATCACATTCCAGTCGAAGCAAAACGAAAACGACAACTTGAAGCGAGAATTCACGAAACTCACGATGCAGATGGTGGAGCATCGCGAATCGGCCGAGGAGTTGAACCGAGATCTATGCAGCTACCTGGGGCACGATGAACTGCGTCTTGACGTCAAAGATACAGGTTACCAGATCACTCGGCAAGGCGAAGTCGCGAAAGAGCTTAGCGAGGGAGAAACCACAGCGATCGCGTTACTGTATTTCCTTAAGTCTCTAAGCGCTCAGGGTTTTGATCTGCAGAACGGGATCGTTGTGTTAGACGATCCCGTTTCTAGCCTCGATTCGAATGCTCTCTTCTCAGCGTTCGGATTCATAAAAGAGCGAACGCAACACGCCAAGCAGCTTATTGTGCTGACACACAACTTCAGCTTCTTCCGGCAGGTCCGCAACTGGTATGATTACCTTAATCGGCGGGAGAGGAAGAGCGACGTCACGCAGCACCCGGCCCGCTTCTACATGCTGGAGTGTACTCAAGAGGTGGATGGCCGGTGCGCCCGCATTCGTCGGCTCGATCCTCTGCTCGAGCGGTTTGACTCGGAGTACCACTACCTGTTCGCCTATGTGTATCGTGCAGCAACGGCACCTCCGCGGTCCCACCTAGAGCAGAACTACCTGCTGCCCAACCTAGCAAGGCGACTGTTGGAGACGTTTCTTGGATACCGGCTGCCCAACATGTCTGGTGGCCTTACGCAGAAGCTGGAAATAGTTGAATTCGATGAGACGAAGAAGATTCGAATGCTGCGGTTCGTCCACACGCACTCGCACGGCAAAGCTCTCGGCGAACCAGAGCACGACCTGTCGCTGTTGAGCGAAGCGCACTCGATCCTGAAAGACATCTTGAGCTTGATGCAGTCGCAGGACCCGCATCATTTCTCAGCAATGGTGTCAATGGCCAAGGCGTCCGGTATCCAAGGTGAGGCGGGCTGACTTGTCCAAGAGTCGTTCGGTCCGGGAGGCTTGTGGCGGCAACCTACTGCGCCCGCAATTCGCTCCATTGCAGCGACCTGCGTCTGGCCCGCAACGGCCGGGGGTCACTTCCGCCGCAGGGCGATCCGCCTTCGTCGAGGCTTCGGCGAGATAGGAGGCCGAATCTTCCTTGCTGATTCCGGGCTTGTCGAGATACATTCTGGCAGCCCGGAAAGCCTTCGCCGGCCGCGTTCAGCGGAGCCCAGAGCAACTTGGCCGCGAGAGAATTCGACGCCGGCCGGGGCAGGTGGGGCGTCGTCGAGTCGAGCCTGTCCCCCTCCCGCGGCCGGCTCGAGAGGAGAGAAGTGAGGTGATGGCGAGGAAGAAGGTCGTCTTCATTGGGGCCGGCAGCGTCGTCTTCGCATCGGGGCTCATTCCCGACCTCATTGCCGATGGCGGCCGGTACAAGCGGGATTGAGTGACGCACGAATTCGCCCGTCTGGTCAAGCGGGCGGGAACCGCCCATTGTACGCCGCACGACCTGCGCCGGAGCTTCAGCACGCTTGCCCAGCGGGCCGGCGTGGACAAGTACACGGTCAAGGACCTGGGCGGGTGGTCCGTTGTGTCGGTTGTGGAAAAGCACTACACTGGCGACGTTTCTGAGGCCCACCGCAGGGCCATGAAGCGGATCGCGGAGCGGGCCGGATGAACGGGCGCGCTACCCAACATGTGCCCAAGACGTTCTCGGCCGAATGCCGAGTCGCTGTAAGTCATTATGACACAATAGATGGGCCGGTGGCGGAATTGGCAGACGCTGGGGACTTAAAATCCCCTGTCCTGAAACGGACGTGTGGGTTCGAACCCCGCCCGGCCCAATGACCCAGGCCCCCGGAAGTTGCCGACCGGCCGAGGGCCGAACGCCCGCTTCCGGAGCCTTGCCGGCGGCCGTGCGAGGTGGCCTAGCCGCTTGAACTTTCCCCGGCAAAGGGACTATCCTATCCGGTGCGGACTCAGTCACGTCTCTTCGCGGGCGGCCTCGGATCAAACGCCGTGAGAAACGATGACAAAACCCCGGTCTCGAAGGCCCGGCGGCTGGCCCGGGCCCTCCTGCCTGCGTTTCCGCGCATCCCGACGCCGGAGCAGGACCGTGCGGCTGCCGGCTGGCGGTCGGCCGTGCCCGCTCTCATCGGCGCGCTGACCCTGGCCCTGCTCCTGATCGTCAGTCTGACCCACTACGCCTGGATCCACGACAACTATCTCATCATCCACACCCTGGCCGAGCTGTTCGCGGTGCTGGTGGCGTGGGGCATCTTCGTGGTCGCCTGGAACTCGCGCCTGGTCCTGGACAACAACTACGTGCTGTTCGCCGGGGTGGCCTACCTGTTCGTGGGCATCATCGACCTGGTCCATACCCTGGCCTACAAGGACATGGGTGTGTTCGCCTCCACGGCGGGCCAGACGAATCCGTCCACGCAACTCTGGATCGCCTCCCGGTACGTGGAGAGCATCTCGCTGCTGGTCGCGCCGCTGATGTTCGGTCGAAAGCCGCGGGCGCGGCTGTGGCTGGGCGTGTACGGCGCGGTGACGGCGCTGCTGCTGGCGTCGGTCTTCCCGTGGAAGGTGTTCCCGACGTGCTTCGTCGAGGGGGCGGGACTGACGCGGTTCAAGGTCTTCAGCGAATACCTCATCTGCGCGATTCTGCTGGCCTCGGTCGTGCTGTTGATGCGGCGCCGCGATCGCTTCGATCCGGGCGTGCTGCGGCTGATCGTCTGGTCGATCCTGATCACGGTTCTCGAGGAGCTGGCCTTCACGCTGTACGGGGACCCGTACGGTTTCTTCAACCTGCTGGGCCACTACTTCAAGATCGTCTCGTTCTATCTGATCTACCGGGCGGTGATCCACATCGGCCTGGTAGCGCCGCAGACGGTGCTGTTCCGGGACCTCCAGCAAAGCCGGGGGGCCCTCCAAGTGGCCCGCGACAAGCTGGAGCTGCGCGTCCAGGAGCGCACCGCCCAACTGGCTGCGGCCGTTGAGGAGCTTCAAGGCGAGGCGCGCGATCGCATGCACGCCGAAGAGAGGGTGCGGGCCGAGCGGCAGCGGCTCTTTTCCCTGCTGAACATGCTCCCGGGCTACGTGGCCCTGGTGGACGGCGGTCACCGTGTCCGTTACGCCAACCACCGGTATCTGGACCTGTTCGGCGAGCCCGCCGGGCACAGGCCGTGCTATGCCGTCCAGAGACAGCGGCGGCAGCCCTGCCAGCCCTGCCCGGCGCGCAAGGTCCTCCAGAGCGGCCGGGCGTACGACTGGGAATGGACCACCCGCCGCGGGCGGACGTTCCACGTCTGGGGGTACCCGTTCTCCGACGTCGATGGCACCGTCGTGGTGCTGCAGCTCGGCATCGACGTCACCGAGCAGAAAATGCTCGAAAGGCAGGTGCTCCAGATCGGCGAGGCCGAGAGACAGCGCATCGGCCGGGACCTGCACGACACGGTCGGGCAGAACCTGACGGGCGCGGCCTTCCTGTGCTCGGCCCTGGCCGAGAAGCTCCAGGACCGCCACCCCGGCGAAGCCGCCGACGCCGCCAAGATCGAAGGCCTGCTGAAGGAGGCCATCGGGCAGACCCGATCCATCAGCCACGGCCTGGCCCTCATCCGCACCGACGAGCACGGCCTGGCCACTGCGATTCAGGAGCTGGCCGCCCGGACGGCGGAAATCTTCAAGATCGGCTGCTCGGCGGAGTGCGACGACGGCGCCCGGGTGGGCGATCCGGCGGTGGCGACGCACCTCTACCGCATCGCCGACGAGGCCGTGAACAACGCCCTCAAGCACAGCCAGGCCCGGCACATCTGGATCCGGCTGTCGAGCGACGCCGGAAGCGTACGGCTGTCGGTCCGCGATGACGGGGTGGGCGTGCCGGACGGCTTCGACGACGAGAAGGGCATCGGCCTGCGCACGATGCAGCACCGGTCGGACATGATCGGGGCGACGTTTCGGGTCGCTGCCGCCCCCGGCGGCGGAACCATCGTGGAGTGCGCGTTGCATCCCGAGCGACCGCGGGGATAATGGAAGTGTCGGCATGAGCGATCGCGGGGACAACCCGTCTGGCAAAGTGCGCAAAGTCGTCCTGGTGGACGATCACCCCATCGTCCGCGAGGGGCTCGCCCAGGTGATCGGGCAGAAGCCGGACCTGGCCGTCTGCGGCGAGGCCGACAACGCCGCCGACGCCCTCAAGGTCATTGAAGCCACCCGTCCGGACGTCGCCGTGGTGGATCTGGCCCTGAAGGACAGCAGCGGGCTGGAGCTGATCAAGGATATCGCCATCCGCTTTCCCAAGCTGTCGGTGATCGTGCTGTCCATGCGCGGCGATTCCCTCTACGTCGAGCGCGCCCTCCGGGCCGGGGCCCGGGGGTACGTCACCAAGGAGGAGGGCACCGCCAAGGTCATCGAGGGCATCCGCAAGGTGCTGGAAGGCGAGATCTATCTCAGCGACAAGATGGCCGGGAAGGTGCTGAAGACCGTCTTTCCCGGCCGGCGCGGATCCGTCGGCCTGCCCACCGAACGGCTCAGCGACCGCGAGCTGGCGGTGCTGGAGATGATCGGCAAGGGAAAGTCCACTCGTGAGATCGCCGAGTCCCTTCACGTCAGCGTCAAGACCGTTGAAACGTATCGGGAACGCATCAAGGACAAGCTCAAGCTGGCCGACGCGGGTGAGCTGCTGAAATACGCCATCACCTGGGACCGCTCCCAGGGCAGCGCGTGAGGCGCCGACTGCACGTCGTAACCGTCGTTTGTAAGGGGGTTTAGCGCAATCCTCTTTGTCGACCCCCGGCTGCTTGTGGGGCAACCACCCACACGCCGGGCGGGCCGGCCACCACATCATTTGCGGCGTCCGCCCCGATTGTGCCATATTCGATATGCCTTTACCTTTATGGGTGATGCAAGCGCGTGCTGTGGGACAGGCCGGCCGAGCGCACGTTGCTTACTTTGGGAATGGCCGACCTGGCTGGGAAGGACACGAATCATGGGCGCTATCTCGGTTTGCCAACCGCGTCGCAGGAAACGGCCCGGACTCGCCCGGGCGCTGACCAAGGCGGAACGCCGGCTGTACGATGCGATTCCGGAGGAGATCGACTACGTCGCGCACGCGGACTACCGTCTGGTGGCGACGGAGGCGAGGCTCTTCGGGCCGGAGGCCAGGGACATCGAAGTGCACCGGTGGCGTTCGTACTTCGACGGCGAGGAGCCTGCCCGCGGGGCCGCGGCCGGCTGCGTCCGCCTTTCCCGCGCCGACGAGGCCGAACTGTTCAGGCGGTACAACTATGCCCGGTACCGGCTGGCGCGGGCGATCCGGCCGCAGCGGCGACACTTCTCCACCGTCCGCGCCCGCCAGGCGCTGATCTGGCACCGTCGCGCCGTGGACGGGCGGGCGGCACTGATCGGCGCGAACATGTCGCTGGTGCTGGCCATGGCCAGGGGAGTTCATGCCAGCAGGATCGAGTTCGGCGAACTCGTCAGCGAGGGCAACATGGCCCTGATGCGGGCCGTGGACAAGTTCGACGTCTCCCGCGGGTTCAAGTTCTCGACGTATGCCTGCCAGGCGATCCTCAAGGCGTTCAACCGGCTGATGACCCGGACCCGAAAGTTCCACCAGCGTTTCGCCACCGCGTATCGGCCCGAATTGGAGAAGAGCGACGAGGTGGAGCGCCGCCACAGGCACCAGCGCGACCTGGCCATCGAAGACCTTCAGCGCGTGCTGGGTGGGAACCTGGCCAATCTGAGTAAGGTCGAGCATACCGTGGTGGAGGCGCGCTTTGCCCTCAACGGGTACGGCAAGCCGCACACGTTGGAGATGGTCAGCTCCCTCGTCGGTGTCAGCAGGGAGCGCGTCCGCCAGATCCAGGCCTGCGCCCTGACAAAGCTGCGGGCAGCGATGGAGCAGCAGGTGGCGTGATACAACCCGAGGCCGGTCCCGCCGCCACACTCCGCCCGTGACCGGCCGGAGGCCCCCGCATGTCCAAGACGAATCTTCAGGTCGGCGTCAACCGGCGGGCCGACCCCAAAAACGCCTCGGAGCTTGAGACCAAACACATCCCGGTCATCCAGGCGCCGGAGGTTGTCAGGGCGGGCGAGCCCTTCGAGGTGAGAATCGAAGTCGGAAAGGCCCTCCCGCACCCCAACGAGCCCGACCATTTCATCGAGTTCGTGGAGCTTTACGCCGACGATACGTACCTGGCACGGGTCAGCCTCACCGCCGGCACCACCTGCCCGGAAGCAGTGCTGCGGGTGGCCCTCGGCCACGGCGACTTCCGCGAGCTGCGCGCCTTCGCCCGCTGCAACCAGCACGGAATGTGGGCAAGCGCCCGCCCGATTTCGGTCAAGGGATGATCGGCTCGCCGCCCGACCCGGCGTTTCCTCAGCGCGTTGCCCAGCCGCCCCCAACTTAATCTGAAGCCGCGTCAGCGGTGGGCGCGATGTTGCTGTATAATCTGGTATATGGCTAGGCCGCGGCGGGACTTCCGCGCTTCGCCCCGGTCAGCGCGGCGGCTGCAAGCGAGGACAATTCTGCCAGGTCTTGAGCAACGCGAGGGCGAGTGATGAGTACGGTCCGATTCATGGTCAAGACGTTCCCGGCTGTCTGCATTTGTCTGTTGCTTGCGGCCGGGCCGGCCGCCGGGCTGGACGTGGCCGTGCCGTACGTCCAGGCTGATTATCTCTGGGCGCGGGGCTATACCGGCGCCGGCGTGGAGGTCGGGGTGCTGGACCTGTTCGTGGCCGACAACAACCATCCCGCCATCAGCGGCAGCTACCTGGGCGAAATCAATTTCGCCGGCGGCGGGCTGTGGGCGTCCGACCACGCCACCGAGGTCACGGGCACGGCCCTCGGCCAGGACGCGACGTATACGGGCATGGCCCCGGGGGCGGGATACTGGACGGGCCAGACCACCAAGCGCAGCTTCAAGACAACGATGCGCACCCAGGCGGTTGCGGCCGAAACCTTCGCCCAGGGTCTGGGCAGCCTGGCCGGGGACCCCGTGGAAGTGATCACGCTGAGCATCGGCCTGTCCGGCGACACCCGCGGGCTGGATCAGTGGTCCCTGGCGCTGGACCACGTTGTCAACACCAGCGGCCGGACCGTCACGGTGGCGGCGGGAAACTCCGGACCGGGCCTCGGAACGCTCGACGGCCTTCCCGTCGGCGCGTTCAACGCCATCATCGTCGGGGCCACCGGCGGCACCGGCGTCGTGCCTTCGGAGGACTACACCAGGCTGGCCGGCTACAGCAGCCGCGGCCCGACCACGGACGGACGCTGCAAGCCGGACATCGTCGCCCCGGGCTCGGTGATGCACGTGCCGACGCTGGGCGGAGGCTGGGCGGACAGCAGCGGGACCAGCTTCGCCACGCCCATGGTCGCCGGCGGGGCGGCGCTGCTGATCGACATGGGCCAGTCCCTGGGCTATTCGACGGATCCGAAGGTGATCAAGAGCGTGCTGCTGAACTCGGCCGACAAACTGGCCGGCTGGTCCCACACGCCCACGCAGCCGCTGGATTACGGCCAGGGGGCCGGGCAGATGAACCTCCGCAGCGCCCACCGGCAGTATCTCTCCGGCCAGCGCGGCCCGGGAGCCGTGCCGGGGGTCGGCTGGGACCTGCGCGAGCTGGCCCACGACGGCGAGCATCTGTACGCCATGGACGTGGACCTGCCGGCCGGTGCGGTCATTGCCGCCACGCTGACGTGGGACCGGATCGTCACCACCAGGCCGGAAGGCGCGGAGATTGACGAAATCATCTACGATCCCGACCACATGGACGATCTGAACCTCTCTCTCTACCGGGACGATGACCTTCTCACGCCGGTGGCTTCGTCGGTCAGCTCGGTCGATAACGTCGAGCACATCTACTATTCGGTCGCCACCGCCGGCCGTTACGTGGTCGGGACGGAGATGTTCGCGTCGGCCCCCGGGGACCTGGAGACCTGCGCCGTGACTTGGCGGGCCTTTCCCGCACCCGGGCTGGACCTGCCCGGAGACGCCAACCTGAACGGCGTGGCCGACGGAGGGGACTACACCGTCTGGGCGGACCATTACGGCGCCGCCGACGCGAGCTGGTTCGAGGGAGATTTCAGCGGCGACGGCCTGGCCGACGGAGGCGACTACACCATCTGGGCGGACCATTACGGCGCCGCCGACGCGAGCTGGTTGGAGGCAGATTTCAGCGGCGACGGCACGCCCGACGGGTCCGACTACACCACCTGGGCGGACGCTTACGGCTCTGGCCTGGTCGGCGCGCCCGTGCCCGAGCCGGCCTGCCTGCTGCTACTGGCCGGCGGACTGATCGTCGCGAGATGCCGTCGGAAGTCCTGACGGATTCGTCGCCGGCCGATGAAAGGGGGGGCGCGGGGGCGGCAGCCTGCTATAATCACCGAACTGGTTCCGGTCGATGACCGCGCCAAAGCAAGGAGTTTTCACATGCGCTACACGCCCTGGATCGTTTCCGAGCACGTGCCGGACTTCTCCACGCTGGAGAACCTCGTGAGCAGCCCGCGCTTCGCCGGCAAGAAGGGACAGGACCTGGCAATCGCCCTGTGGGAGCTGATGGTCGATCGCGACCTCGGGATCTTCCACTACTTCCCCGGCCATGAGATCTTCTCCGGCAGAGAGGTCTTCGACCCGCTGAAGGTGTTCAACGTGTACGGGTTCACGATCTGCCACATCCACGCGCACAACCTGGCCATGCTGGGCCGGGCGGCGGGCTTCGAGACGCGGATCGCTGATATCAGCGGACACGAGGGAGCGGAGTTCTTCTACGACGGACGATGGCACTACTTCGACGCCGACATCCAGATGTTTCACCGGCTGCGCCCGCCGGAGGAGCACATCATCGCCTCGCGTGAGGACCTCTACCGGGACCCCACCCTCGTCAGCGATCAGCCGAACCCATCCAACCCGTACCACTTCCCCGACAGGCTGCCGGAGAGCTTCTACCGCTCGTACGAATCGCCGCCGCGGTATCACGACGTGCAGGTCGAGCGGATCCACTCGATGGACTACCGCCTCCGCCCGGGCGAGGAGATGACCCGATACTTCCACCACCGCGGCCGGTGGGTGGTGTTCGAAACCTACCCGGCCGCCTTCAAGCGCTATCCCGGGGAGACCGGCCCGGAGGGGCCGACGGAGCGTTTCTGGCCGCGGCGGCAGTGGGGCAATGGATTCTTCCACTACACCCCGAAGCTCTCCAGCGCGTATGGCGACGTGGAGCTGGGGGCCGACGCGGTCGAGCACCTGAGCCTGACTGAGGACGGGCTTCTTTGCGAGGGTGAGTCCGGCCAAGCGGTCTTCGCCTTCGAGTCGCCTTACATTTACTGCGGCATACCCGATCCCCTGCGGCGGGTGCCCTCGGCCGACGGGGCGGTCGTCTCGGCCAAGTTCGACCTGCCCGAATCGACGGCCGCACGCATCGAGGGGGCGCTGGAGCTGTCGGACGACTGGCAGAGTCTCTGGAGTTCCGATGGCCGGTCCGGGCAGGTGGACTGCCAAGTCGACTTTACCGCGATGGCCGATGCCCGCTACCGCCTCCGCCTGCGCTTCGTGCTGGAAGGCGCCGGCGCCAGGCTCCGGGCCTTCCAGACCAAGCTGTGGTTCATGGTTTCGCCGCATTCCCTGCCGGCCCTGCGGAAGGTCGGCGACAACCGCATGAGCCTGCACTGCGGCGACCGCTACGGCCTGCACACACGCACGCTCCAGATCGAGCAGCTCACCAGCGACGGTGATTTCCTCCAGCGCCTGCATGCCAGCGAGAACCTGCGGCATGAGCCGGAGAGTTTCCCCCGGCTGCGTCCGGCGGACGCGTCCCGCCCGTGGCGGGTGGTGTACGAGCTGGCTGCCCCCGGCGGCGGCAAGGTGGCGTGGGTGTCGGCCCTGGGCGTGATCGAAGGGCGAAAGCCGCAGGAGGACTACGACGGCACGCCGGCCCGGCTGGAGATCGCCGATTCGCCCGGCGGGCCGTGGCAGACGCTCACCGAACGGGAGATCCTCGAGGACCCCAACGGCTGGCACTTCGTCCTCTTCGGGCAGGGGAGGCTTTCGGGGAATTCCGGCAGGGCCTACGTCCGCTTTTCGGCCAAGAAGGGGGCCCACGCCTTCCGCGTGGCCGGGCACTACCTGCCGGCCGGAGAGCCCGCCCCGCAGACGCCCCTGGAGATCGAGCACTTCTGGTACGAGGAGGACCCGCGCGTGGGCCGGCGGCTGCGCAGCCACCTGGAGGTCGCCGCCGCCGACCCCCACGAATACCTCGTCCGCTGCGACAATGAGCCCCACGACGAGCGGATCACCCTGCGAGTGCCTTCACTGAAAAGCTAAGCTCGTCACAGAATTTCTGCCCAGTGTGAAGGGGCCAGGATGGGTCCGCCCCGCCCCGGCCGCGGGAGCGTCCAGCCGGCCGGGCGGCCTGCCTGCGGAAAGATCTTGTCGGGAAATGTCTTGACGCATAAAGGCCTTCGTATATAATAGTAACTGGAGCGGAGGAAGTACCAAGAGGAAGGGACCACCATCGGTACCGTGGCCGCCATTATAGTGCGCCACGAATCCTCTCCGCAAGTGACAGCTCCGGTGCCGAGTGAGGATACCGGAGGGAAGCCGCCTCAGGGCGACAGAAAAGGAGCGGAGCGATGCGGGTGAGAGTTCTGCCGGGAGGGTTGGCGGCCTGGGTGCTGCTGCTGGGAATTGCGGGCGCGGCGTCGGCGGCTACCTACTCGGAAACATTCGACTTGACGATGTCGACCGATCCCATGATGGAGCCGAACGGGCTGAGCGTGTGCGCCATCTTCACGCTGGACGAGGAAAACCCGACCGAGCTGCGGATCGAGCTGATCAACACCTCGACCGGAGTGCCGGCGGGGTTCAACAATGCCCACCAGCTCTTGACGGGCATCTCGTTCGACTTCGGCGAGGCGGGTTACAACGGCGACCCGGTGATCACCGGCGGAATCGTGGTGATCGGGCCCGACGGGCGATCCATCAACTTCGAGCTGGTGGACCCGCAATTGGGCCCGGGCGCGGACGTCAGCGGCGAGTGGGGCTACGGCAATTACGACGGCAGCGGCCTGTTGACCAACTTTGTGTCGTGCAACCGGGCGCAGGCGACCCGCCTTCCCGGGGACAACCTGGACGGGCCCGAGAGCATCGACGGCCCGCAGGCCGGCCTCTGCACCGATCCGCCGATCGTGGCCCTCGGCGGGCTGGGGGCGGTCGCCGATTCGGTCGTGATCGTGCTGACGCTGGACGCGCCGCTTGCGGACCTGGAGTTCCTCTACGAAAACGGCGTGCGTGCGGAGTTCGGCTCGGACGCGGCCTTCATGGTTCCCGAGCCGGTGACGGTGGGGCTGCTGGCCGTCGGGGGGTGTCTGCTTCTGCTCCGCCGCAGGAGGTAGCCCAGGGCGGTGATGGCGGAGGCGCCGGGGGGCGCCAGAGCGGGGTCATTTCCGGTCAGGTTAATTCCCGCACCCGGCCGACGTAGGCCGCCACGTCGAACTTTCGCTCCACCCCGGCCGCATTCGGGCGTATCATTCTGTGGCGGGGCATCTTCGGTGATCGTCCGCGATGCCTGTCATGCCCGCGGGAGGCTCTTGGCATGCGGAATGTGCTGCGAGAGGGTATTGCCCTGGCGGTCTTCATCGCGGTCTGCTTCACGGCCGCGGGGATCGGCGGCATCTTCACCGCCAGGTCGGTTCAGGACTGGTACGCCTATCTCCGCCGCCCGGCGTGGGCGCCGCCGGCATGGCTGTTCGGTCCGGTGTGGACGGCGCTGTACCTGAGCATGGCCCTGGCCGCGTGGCTCATCTGGCGCGGGCGGGGGTTCTCCGGGGCCAGGGGGGCCCTGGTGCTGTTCGCGGTCCAGCTCGTGCTCAACGCCGCCTGGTCGCCGCTGTTCTTCGGCCTGCGCAGCCCAGCCGCGGCCTTCGCAGACATCGTGGCCCTGTGGGTGGCCATTGCCGCGACCACGGTTGCGTTCTATCGCCTCTCGCTCCCGGCCGGGGTGCTGATGACGCCGTACTGGCTGTGGGTGACGTTCGCGGCGGGCTTGAACCTCGCCATCTGGCGGATGAACGCCTGATCCGCCCTGGCGACCGGAGCGGCTGCCGGGGCAAGGCTCGCGCGGGTGAGTCAATCCAGTTGCCCCACGATGCGGCGGAAGGCCTCGGCGTTCTGGGCCGCCTGCCCGCGGTGGCAGTTGTTGAAGAACGCATACACCTTGTCCACCTGGTCGGCCAGCTCCGACCAGTCGCCGGCGACGGCCTTCAGCTCCTCGGCGCTGTAGCTGTAGTCGTACCGGTCGGCGGCGCCGGCGTACCAGTTGCCGGCGTTTCGGGAATGCAGCCGGAGGTAGCCGGTTCTGGACGTGGCCGTCGGCCGGGGGCGATACAGGCCCGGCAGCGCGGGCGCGTCCGGAACCACCAGCGTCACGTTCCGCTCGCCCAGGCCGGCCAGCGTCGAGGCGTGCTCCCAGGAGCGATGGCGAAACTCCACCGCCAGCGGCAGCGATTCCAGCTCGGCGATGGCCGCGGCCAGGTACTTGCGGCTCTCGATCGTGCGGTGGAACGACTGGGGGAACTGAAGCAGCACGCCCGCCAGCTTGCCCCGCTCTTGCAGGGGCGAGAGGCCCTCGATGAACTCACCGCAGACGTCGCGGCTGCCCTGGTGGGTGATCTGCTGGTTGGCCTTTACCCAGATGTCAAATCCGGGCGGGGCGGCGCGGGCGATCCTGTCCAGCGTGGCCGCACTCGGCATCCGGTAGAAGGTGAAGTTCAGCTCGACCGTCTGAAAGTGCTGGACGTAGAGCCGCAGCATGTCCCCCGGCCGCGTCCCGGGCGGATAAAAGGGCCCCACCCAGTCGGCGAAGGAATAGCCGCTGGTGCCGACGATGAAACGCATTCCCTTCGATACACCTCCCGGGGCAGTCGACTAGCGCGTGAGCGCCTGTTCTTCGAAGTGCAGGTCAACGGATGAGAAGAGGTCCCTGGGCTCGTTCTTCATACGCTGGATCGCCTGGTTCAGATAGGCTTGTTCGATCTCGACGCCGATGCTGTTTCTCCCGCAGCGCATTGCCGCAATCAATGTCGTCCCGGTTCCCACGAAGGGATCGACAACAGTATCTCCGACGAACGAGAACATGCGTACGAGGCGGAAGGCCAGCTCCACCGGGAAAGGTGCCGGATGTGTCTTTGTCGATGCGCCGGGGATGTTCCAGAACTGCCGAAACCACGCGTCGTATTCGTCTTTTGTCAGTTTACTGAGCTTCCTCTGTTCGGGAGTCGGCTTACGATATCCCCCGGGCTTGCGCTGCATGAGGATAAACTCGATGTCATTCTTGATGATCGCGTTCGGCTCATAGGGTTTCCCGAAGAACCTGGTCCCATTGTTTACTTCGTAATTGGCATTGGCAATCTTGTGCCAGATGATCGGATTTAGGTTATCAAACCCGATCTTCCGACACATGACGCAGATATCCGCGTGCAGCGGCACGACCAGGTGTCGCCCGTGCCTCCGGCGGGAGAGGCACACATCCCCGACGACGCAAACCAGCCGCCCTCCCGGGACGAGAACGCGGTAACACTCAACCCAAACGTTACTTAGTTGGTCGAGGAATTCTTCGTAATTGCTTACGTGACCCAACTGATCCGCGTTCGGTTTGTAGCGCTTGAGCGTCCAATACGGGGGCGAGGTCACCACGAGGTGTACGGAAGCATCCGGGATAAATGATAGGTCGCGAGCATCTCCATGCACTATTCTATGTACTGTTGGCGGCAGCTTGTCCATGTTCGCACTCTCAGTAGTGGGTCGCATGTGCTGAGGCGTGAGCAACAAGAGAGCTTGCGAACGCAGCAAACGCGAGATCGCGAGCTGGCTCTGAATAGGGGGCGCGTTCCCCGGGGGTTCTCTCCGATGTCAGAAAGGACGCCGCATCATAGTGGCGCTCGCGAACCAGTTTCCTGCACAAGAGTTCATAACGCTTCATGTACGAGGCGTTCTTGAATTCCTGGAACACCTCGAAATGCGGTTCTCTTACGGTGACATTCCTGCGGGAAGCGGGACAGTCCTCGAGCAGAAAAAGGTAGCCAGCCCAGGGCCTCGGCGATTCGAGGAAAGCCCCGTCTCGGTAGGCCGTCCATAAGTCAACGGCGGTCCCTATGGCTTCCTCCGTTCGGTTATTGAAGTTGTTGCCAAATGATGGACCGACCTGGGACTTTGCTTCCATGGCGACCAGCAAATGCCCGTTGGCAACAACCAACATGTCCCATTCCTTGGTCGGGCGGAAAAAGCCGGGTAGTTCGAGGGACTTGTGGCGATGAATGTGCGCATCCGAAATACCGGCTGATCGGACCAAATCGCCGACAAGTTCAACGAACCCGTCCATCTGGGCCCCGCCGGTTACTGCCGATCGGGAGCCCTGATCCGACTTGCCTTTTTGGCGCTGCGAGCGTGTCTGGCGCCTACGGGTTTGCCAGAAATGCGCTACCGCATTGCGGACTCGACGATCTAGTTCTTTAGCGTCCATAGTGACCCTGGAACAGGATAGGACTGATTCACTTGGCGGTCAATCATGTTACTCGCCGGGGGAAGCAAGTGTCGCCCGGAAGGACGAGGCCTGTGCAATGATATCGCGTCGGCCGCAAGGGTGATCGCGCCGTATTGGTCCTCGACCTTGCCGGAGACGACGTACGGCCCGTAGCGGGTGATCGGCGGGGCTCTGCGGAGCAGGTCGGGAAAGATGGTCACCTCGAAGAGCCCGTATTCGTCGTCCAGGGTCAGGAACATCATCATCCGGCCGGCTTGCGTGCCCGTGGTGCGCTGTGCCTCGACGACGCCGGCGATGCGGACTTTCCGGCCGACGCGGCGGGGCAGGTCGCGGCTGTCGGCGTCGACCGCGCCTTTCAATTGCGGGCGGTGCAGTTGCATGACGTGCTGGCCGACGCTCAGGCCGAGGATCCGCCGCTCGTCGGCGTACTTTCGCCGCGGGCTGTAATCGCCGGGCACCTCGGGCAGGTTCGGCTCGGACGGCAGCAGCGTCGCCGCCTCCGCCGGCCGGCGGGGGCCGACGCCGAAGAAGACGTCCAATTCCAGCATCAGCGCCGGCCGCTTGCGCTGAGTGAAGTCGAATGCCCCGCACAGGATCAACGACCTGGCCTCTTCCCGCCCGAGCCGGGTTCGCACGAGGAAGTCGGTCAGCGACGCCAGCGGCCCGCGCCGCCGGGCGCGAAGGATGGCCGCGATGCCCACCGGCCCCAGGCCCTCGACGAAGTTCAGGCCCACGCGAATCGCCTCGCCGGCGATGGAGAACTCCTCGGCGGAGCGGTTGACGTGCGGCAGCAGGAAGCGAATGCCGGCGCGCTTGGCCTGCTCGGCGTACACCCGCGGGGGGTACATGCTCTGATTGTTGTTCAGGGCGCCCGTCCAGAACTCCAGCGGGTAGTGCGTCTTCAGGTACGCCCCGGCGTAGGCCAGCAGGGCGTAGCTGGCGGCGTGGGCGCGGCAGAAGGAATAGGCGTTGAACTTGGCCATCTGCACCCAGATGTCCTTGGCGTAGTCGCCGTCGACGCCGTTTGCCCGGCAGCGGGCGAGAAACTCGCGCGACAGCCGCAGCCGCTGGTCGTCGTCGCGGCATTTCTGGACGGCCTTGCGGAAATGGTCGGCCTCGGGAAGCGAGCTTCCCAGCATGGCCGCCGCCACCAGCATCACGTCGTCCTCGTACACCATCACCCCGTGCGTGTCGCGGAGGATGGCGTCGACCTGCGGCTGGCCGGCGGGAACGCCCTCCAGCCCGCGGTGGCGGCGGACGAAGACCTCCTTCATCCCTACCTGCCTGCCCGCCTGCCGCCGAGCAGGCAGGCAAGTGCTGGCCGCGCCGGGGCGGATCAGCGCCAGCACCTTCATCACGTCGCGGACGTCGGCCGGCCGCGTCATCCGCAGCAGCGACCGCATGGCCGGCGATTCGAGCTGGTTGCAGCCGACCGTCTCGGCCTGGCGCAGCGTGCGGATCGTGGCCGGGTCGGACGGCGGCAGCGACTCGATGTCGATTTTCTTGCCGCGCCGGCGCCGGATCAGGTCGCAGGCGTAGCGCACGGTGGACAGGCACCGATTGCCCAGCAGGTCCAGCTTGACCAGGCGAATGTCCTCGATGCCGTCCTTGTCGTACTGCGTGATCGTCACCCCCTTCGGGGCCGGCTGGGTCGGCACGTAATGGTCGATGGGCTTGCGGCCGATGACGATGCCGCCGGGGTGCACCGACAGGTGGTTCGGCAGGTCGATGATCCTCGCGGCCAGGCGGCGAATCCGCTCCAGGTAGCCCTCCTCGGCGATTCCAGTCTTCAGCATGCGGGAAATCTGCTCGTCGGAGTATCCCAGCGCCTTGGCGGTTTCGCGCACGGCCGAGCGCGGCTGGAAGGTGATGTGCGTGGAGACCATGGCCACGCGGTCGCCGCCCCAGCGGCGGAAGGCGTAGTCGATCACGTCGTCGCGGACGCGCCAGCAGAAGTCGATGTCGAGGTCGGGGAAGTCCTCGCGGCCTTCGTGGAGGAACCGCTCGAATGGAATGTGGAAGGCCAGCGGGCAGACGTTGGTGATGCCCAGGACGTAGGCGACCAGGCTGCTGGCGCCGCTTCCCCGGCCGGCGACGGGGGCGCGGTCGCCGGCGGCGCTTGCCCGGCGGGCGTACTGGACGATGTCCCAGACGACCAGGAAGTATTCCGAGAAGCCCAGCCGTCCGATGAGGGCGAGCTCCTTTTCCAGGCGATATTCGGCCATCTCGGGGGGAATCCGGCCGTAGCGCTTGCACATGCCCTCCCGGCACAGCCGGCGGAGGTAGGCGCGGGCGGAAAGCCCCTCCGGCGGGACGAAGCCCGGAAAGACCGGCTCGCGCGGCAGAAGCCGGTAGCCGCAGCACGCCTCGGCCAGGCGGCGGTTGTTGCGGACCGCCGCGGGAAAGGGCGCGAGCTGCTTCTGGAGTTCCCGGCGGCCGCGGAGGAATGCCTCTCGATGGGGCAGGGCGTCGGGGCGGACGTCGTCGCAGGTCGCCCCCAGGCGGATCGCCGACAACAGCCGCGCCACCTCGTAATCCTCGCCGTCGGTGAACAGCGACTTGCCCGTCGCCGCCAGCGGCAGGGAGAGGCTTTCGGCGCATTCTCTCAGGCGGCGGATCCGGGAGTGCGACTGCGTGGCCGGGTCCAGCTCCAGCCACAGCCGTTTCGGATCGGCCCCGGCCGAAAGCAGTGAGGCGGCAAAGGCGGCGTCCTCGACGACGACGTGCAGCCCCTCGCCCAGTTCCGCCAGGTCGGCGGCCAGTTGCGAGGTTCGCTCTGATGCCTGCGACTGTCGGCGCTGGATGCGGGTGATGATCCGGCAGAGGTTCTCGTAGCCGGTTTCGTTCTCGATGAGGGCGACGGCCGCGCCCGGCTCGTCCTGCAATTCCGCCCCGACGATTGTCCCCAGGCCGGCCTGCTCCGCCAGCCGGCAGAACCGCGTCGCGCAGTAGAGGTTATTCACGTCGGTCAGCGCCAGCCGGTCGTGCCCGAGCTGGCGGGCGCGCCGGATGAGGCTTTCCGGCAGGGCCGTTCCACGCAGCAGCGAGTAGCCGCTGCGGACGTGCAGGGGTGTGATGGACACATTCATGATATTCCGTGCTTTTCTCGCCTCGCCCGTCGGACGTCGGCCTGCCTTGTTAAAGGTTGGAGGTGAGAGGTTAGAGGTTAGAGAGCGCCTTGGGTTTTCTTGCCTCCCACGGACCGTTCGATCGCCCGCAGCATCCGGCTACATTCGTTGTATTCGTTCACCAGCTCCTCATAGGTTTTGTCGCTCAGGTATTCTTTCCGGCGAGCGATCATTACGTGGTGTTGTGTCTCCCGGATTTCGCCGAGGGCTCTGCTGATGGCTTCGAGGTAGATGTTCTTGTGCTTGTTGTTGAATCCCTCTGCGAGGTTGGCCGGCGCGGAGTTCGACGACCGCCGCATCTGCGAACCTAGCTCGTGTAACTCGAATCGGGGAAAGACCAGAGAAAGCTCGTGCACGCGCAAATGCAGGTCCACCAGCCTCCGGTAAACCTGCAAGTCCCCGACCCTCGATATCTTCGTCATGGACCTGCCCCTTTCACTCGATGATGAACTCGTTCTCTCACCTCTGACCTTTCACCTCTAACCTATTTTGTCAGCGACGGCGTGCGCAGGACGAAGCCGTAGTCGTTCTGCCGGAGCCGGCCGAGCAGCTCGATGGACTTGCCGGTCACGACCGCGGCGTGGCCCCAGCGGTCGCGGATCTTGTCGACGGCGGCGTAGAGGCTGCGGCGGCGGCTCCGGGCGGGCGGCTCGAACAGATTGGCTTCGGCGCCTTTCGGGGAGAACTGCGAAAGCACGATCCCCACGTGCCGCAGCGCCACCCGCCGGCGGTACAGTCGATCCAGCATTCCGCTGACGGCCTGGAAGACTTCGGCGTCGTCGTCGGCCGGCGCCGAAAGCGACCGGCGGACGGCGATCTCCTTGAAGTCGTCGTAGCGGATGCTCAGCTCCACGCACCGGGCCAGCAGCCCCGTCAGGCGGACCGTCCGCATCGCCCGCTCCAGCAGGTAATACAGCATTCCGCGAATCTCCCGCCGGTCGCAGGTGGGCTGATGGAAGGTCGTCTCCCGCGAGATGGTCTTCGGCATCGGCGTGCCGTGGCCGACCGCCTGCACGTCCCGGCCGCGGCAGCGCTCGTACAGCACCTCGCCGCGCTGGCCGAACATCGAACGCAAGATGCCCCGCGGCAGGGGGCGGAGCCCGCCGACGGTGTGGATGTTCATGTCGCGGAGCTTCTCGGCCGTCTTGGGGCCGGCGCCCGGGAGCTTGTCGATCGGCAAAGCGTCCAGGAACGCTCGCTCCCGGCCGGGGGCGATCCACGCCACGCCTCGCGGCTTGACCGACCCGGAGGCGATTTTCGCCAGCATCCGGTTGGCTGCCAGGCCGACCGAGACCGGAAGCCCCGCCGCCTCGAGCGCTTCTTTCTGTAATTGCCTGCCCAGGGCCGGCGGGTCGCCGCGGCGGAGGATGGGCGTGCCCGTGGCCTCGCCGTAGGCCTCGTCGAGATAGGTCTCCAGGGTGATCGTGTAGCGCCGGCAGATCCGCCAGATGTGCTCGGCGAAGCAGCGATAGACGTGGTGCTGCCCGGGCAGGAACACGGCCGACGGGCAAAGCCGCCGCGCCCGGGCCAGGGACATCCCCGCCCGCAGCCCGAACCGGCGGGCCTCGTAGCTGCACGAGGCGATGCACCCGCTGCCGACCACCACCGGACGGTTCCGCAAGGCCGGGATCAGAAGCTGCTCCACCGACGCGAAGAACGCGTCCACGTCCACGTGCAGGATGAGTTTTCCATATTCGCCCATGGCCAATCGCCACCTCGCCGCCGATCGCTTGCCTAAGACTATTGTTAATAAGATTTTATGCAAAAATTCCCTGGTTGGCTTCGTCTCGCGCCATTCCTAACATATACCTAACACAAATATACGCCATCCAGGCAGGCTCGTCAAGCGATTGCGGCGGCTTCTCCGAAAAAAATTGAGCCCGGCTCTGCGGCACGTCATCCGCCCTCCGTCGCCGCCCCGCGGTGACCTATCCCCAGTTTGCCGAACCGCCCTGGGAGCTGGCAAGTGTGCACGTGGCGAGAGCCATGGAATGCGACATCGCCCAGACAATTCCGGTGCGTGCGAGCACGCACCCTACGCCTGGCCCCAGCCCCAGCGGGGCGTCTCTGTTAGCCCCGTGCCAGAGCACCGGGGGAATCGGCGGAGCAAGCAGCGCAGCCCCATCGCGGCGTCTTGACGGGGTGGGGAGCCAAGACGCCCCTACGGGGCTCCAGGCGGGCGGAGCCCTCCACCTCCCCGGGCTGACGCCCGGGCCAAAGGCGCCCCTGCCGGGGCTACCCATGGAACTGGGGATAAGTCAGCCCCCCGCGGGATTGACTCAGGACCGCATCGCCGGGAGGATACTGACGCCCGTGCGAGAATGGTTCCAATGAGCCCACGTGGGAAAGTCGACCGGCTGCACCTGGCCCTGCTTCTCAGCGGGGCGGCGATCCTGATCTGGTCGGGCATCTGCCCGCGGGAGCGGCTCACGTGGCTGATGGAGGTCGCCCCGGTGCTGATCGGCGGGGCGGTGCTGGCGGCGACGTATCGCCGGTTCACCTTCACCTCGCTCGCCTACGTGCTGATGTGGGTCTTTGCCGTCGTGCTGATGGTCGGCGGGCACTGGACCTACGCCGAGGTGCCCGTGGGCAACTGGGTTCGCGACGCCCTTGACCTGAAGCGGAATCACTTCGATCGCTTCGGGCACCTGTTGCAGGGCTTCGTGCCGGCCATGGTTGCCCGCGAGGTGCTGCTGCGGACCTCGCCGCTGCGCCCGGGGAAGTGGCTGTTCTTCATCGTCGTCTGCGTCGCCTTGGCCGTCAGCGCCGCGTATGAGCTGTTTGAATGGGGCTATGCCGTCGTCGCCGGCGCGGCGGCCGAGTCGTTCCTCGGCAGCCAGGGCGATCCCTGGGACGCGCAGTGGGACATGTTCCTCGCCCTCTGCGGGGCCGTCCTTTCACAACTGTCCCTGGCAAGGAGCCACGACGGGCAGTTGAGGAAGATCTCGACCGCCTGAGCGGCACTCACGGATGGCGGCGCTGATACTCACCGGCGCCGTTGGCCTCGGCGAAGTCCTCCGTCCTTGCCCGCGGTACTACTCCCTCTCCCCGTGCTTGGGGGGGAAGTTGTGCTCGTGATGGCCGCGCGTGGCCTCGGTGCAGCCGTCCTCGCCGACGAAGTTGAACAGCCAATCGCCGGAGGAGCCCCCGTAGCTGAAGAAGCTGT
>CAYNYF010000070.1:0-23252 GCA_964401385.1 uncultured Planctomycetaceae bacterium
GTTGGAGTCTTCGGCATTACCCGGCGATCTTACCTACTGAAAAGGGATGCACCCTCTGCCGGGTGCCGCCGGCGGCATCCGGCCGCTTCGGTCAGGCGGCAAAATCCCCGGCCCGCCGGATTCGTTTTACGGTTTCATAGAAAGGGCCGATATTATGTACTTCGTGGAGGTTGGCCATGCCTGATCAGCGGCAGCGCAGAGCGGCCGTGCCGGGGGCCGCCGTGGGTGCGCGCCCGAACAGCTCGGAAGGCTTCGTGGCGGCCGTGCGCTCTGCCGGCATCGTGGGCGAGCCGTTGATCCAATGGGCTGTCGAAGAGAACCGCCTCTCCGGCCGGGCCGTTCACGAGCTGCTGGCCGAGCGCGCGCCGGCGGCGGAGGCGGAGATTTATCGCATCCTGGCCGAGTTCCTCGGCGTGGAGTTCGAGCCGCTGGCGGGGGGGGAGCTGGATGAGGATCTGGCACGCTTCCTGCCCAGCCAATTCGCCCTCAGCCTCAACATCGCCCCGGTGGAATGGCGCGACGGCGAGCTGGTGGTGGCGACCAGCCAGATGGAGATGCTCGTGGCCACCGACGAGGTGGCCACGGTCGTGGGCGCGCCGGTGCGAATGGTCCTGGGACCGCCGTCGCGGCTGAACCGGTTCATCCGCAGCTCCTACGGCCTGGGGGCCGACACCGTCAACGAGCTGGTCGCCGAGAACGGCCACGCCGCGGAGCCGATCAAGCTGGTCGCCCCCGAGCCGGTCAACATCAGCGAGAGCCTCGACTCCAGCCAGGAGGCCTCCGTGACCCGCTTCGTCAACCAGGTGCTGATCGAGGCGGTCAAGAGCCGGGCCTCGGACATCCACATCGAGCCGTTCGAGCAGCAGCTTCGCGTGCGCTTCCGCGTCGACGGCATGCTTCAGGAAATTCCCGTTCCCCCGGCGATCAAACAGCTCGAGCAGGCGATCATCTCGCGCGTGAAGGTCCTGGGCGACCTGGACATCGCCGAGAAGCGCCTGAGTCAGGACGGGCAGATTCGGCTGATGATCCTGGGCCGGCCGGTGGACGTGCGGGTCTCGGTTCTGCCCAGCATCTACGGCGAGAGCGTGGTGCTGCGGCTGCTGGATCAGCAGGCCCAGTTCCACGATCTGGGCGAGCTGGGCATGTCCGAAGGAATGCTCCAGCGCTACCTTCGCGTGCTCTCCCTGGCCCAGGGCCTGATCCTGGTCACCGGGCCGACCGGCAGCGGCAAGACCACCACGCTGTACGCCTCGCTGAACCACGTCAACCGACCCGGACGGAAGATCATCACCATCGAAGACCCCGTCGAGTACCGCCTGGAGGGCATCACCCAGGTGCAGGCGAGGGAGTCCATCGGGCTGGGGTTTTCCTCGCTGCTGCGGAGCATCGTCCGGCACGACCCGGACGTGATCATGGTGGGGGAGGTCCGCGACGGCGTGACCGCCAACATGGCCCTGAATTCGGCGATCACCGGGCACCTGGTGCTGGCGACGCTTCACACCAACGACGCCCCCACGGCGGTTTCTCGGCTGGCGAGCATGGGTGCGCCGCGATACATGATCGCCTCGGCGGCAAAGGTGGTGCTGGCGCAGCGGCTGGTGCGGGTGATCTGCCCGCACTGCCGGCAGGCGGTCGCGGACGTTCCGCCGGAGGTGTTGCGGGACTTTCCGGTTCTGGCTGGCGGCGAGATCTTCCACGGCCGGGGCTGCGAGGCCTGCCATCACACCGGCTACAGCGGGCGGACGGGCATCTTTGAGTTGTTCGTCGTGACCGACTCGGTGGCCGAGATGATCACCAGCGGCGCCGGGGCGGTGGCCATTGGCGAGGCGGCGATTCGGCAGGGGCTGATTCCTCTCCGCCAGGCGGCGGTGGAATTAGTCCGGGCCGGAGTGACTACGGTCGACGAGGTTTACAGAGCCACGCGCGATGTTTCCGAGGAAGATACTGCCGGCATGGCCAGCCGTGAAGGCGGCGTGGAGACGAAAGATCGGCCGAGGTGAAAGCAGGTCCCGCACAATCCGTCGCGGCCCGCGGTGCCAAGTTCCCCCGGATTCCGGGCCTTACCGGCCGGCACATCGGCCAGCTCATGGTGCAGCTTTCCGACCTGCTGGACGCGGGCTGTCCCATCAGCCGGGCGCTGAAGGCCATCGGGCGGCAGACCTCTCAACGGCCGCTGGCCGCACTGGCCGAGGCCCTTAACGCCGACATTGTCAACGGGGCCTCGCTGGCGGGGGCGATGGAGCGCACCGGCCGGTACTTCTCCGAGGTGCAAATCTCCATGGTCCGGGCCGCCGCCGCCGGCGGGTTCCTCCAGAAGACGCTGGCCAGCCTGGCCACCCACGCCGCCCGGCAGGCCGATGCCATCAAGCAGATCAAGGCCAAGCTGGCCTACCCCGCGGTGCTGGCGGTGACGGCGCTGGTCTCGGTGATCTTCATGCTGACCTGGGTGGTGCCGCGGTTCACGACGGTCTACCACGCGGCCAACAGGCTGCTGCCGGCGCCGACGCGGGCGCTGTTGGCGGTGAGCCAGTTTCTGGACCGGCACTCGCTGGAGCTGGCCGTGGCGGCGGTGCTGGCCCTGCTGGCCGGACGGGCGCTGCTGCGGTGGGGCAAGTTTCGCACCTGGTGGGGGCGGGTGGTTCTGCGGCTGCCGGTCATCGGCCCGGTGCTGCGCGACTGGGAGATGTCCCGGCTGGCCGGAACCATGTCGCTGCTGCTGGCGGGGGGGGTCACCGTCCTGCGCAGCCTGCGCCTGGGGGGGCAGGTGGTGGGCAACGCGTCCGTCCGCGAGGAGATCAAACGGCTGGCCTCGGCCGTCGAGCGCGGCGAGCCGCTCAGCGGGCCGATGAGGAACAGCCGATTCTTCGGTGCGACCACCACGGAAATGATCGTCGTCAGCGAGGCCAGCGGGAAGCTGGCGTCGGTGCTGAATCGCGTCGCCGTCCAGCGATATCGGGACTTCCAGGCAAAGACCGACGCCCTGCTTTCGCTGCTGGAGCCGGCCATCATTCTAGCCGTCGGCGCCCTGGTGGGGCTGACCGTGGTCGCCTTGCTGCTGCCGGTATTGTTGATGAATACGCTGGTTGGATAGCAGCTTTCCCTCGCCGCCTGCCGCCATGGCAGGCCGCATGTGAGCGATGCCATGGGTAGATCAAACGGTTTTTCCCTGATGGAAATGATCCTGGTGGTGGTCATCATCGGCCTGCTGGCCGCGCTGGTGCTGCCGAAGATGCTGCCCTGGGCCGAGCGGTCCAAGATCAAGACCACGCAGGCCCAGATCAGCTCGCTGGAGACGGCGCTGGGCCAGTTTGGGCTGGACCAGAGCGAGTATCCCAGCACGGCCCAGGGGCTGCGGGCCCTGGTCGAGAAGCCCGCCGACCTGAAGTTCCCGGACAAGTGGATGGAGTACTTGCCGGCCGTGCCCCAGGACGCCTGGGGCTACGATTACTTCTACACCAGGATCAGCAAGGACAAATACGAACTCTACTCGGTCGGACCCGACGGTCAGAAAGGAACGGACGACGACGTCCACCGCATACAAAAGAAGTAATCGCAGCTTCACGCTGATGGAGCTGCTGCTGGTGCTGGTGGTGATTTCGCTGGCGGCGGCGTTGGTGCTTCCGCGGCTGGGCCCGACCGCCCGGCGGATCGGGCTGCGCTCCGCCAGTTACGACCTGCTGTGGCTGCTTCGCCAGGCGCGGTGGTGGTCGATGAGCACGGGGCAGACCTGCCTGGTGCATCTCCGCCCGGTGGCCGGCGGCTACGCGGCCGAGGTGTCGTACGTGCCCGTTGACGGGCGTCTGCCCCAGCCGCTGCCGGAGGAGTGGGCCCAACTGGAGCAACTGCCCGCGGTCAAAGAGCTGATGCAGATCCCCCCCGACCGCGGCATCAGCCGGCGCAAGGAGCTGACCGTTCGCTTCACCCCTTGGGGGGTGGACGAGGATTACGTCATCGCACTTGCCGAAGGCTTCGGCCTGGCGGGCTCGCAAATCGAAGTCCACCGTCCCAGCGGGCTGGTATGGCTGCTGTCGGACGACGAGCCCGGCGCCTTCGACCGGAAGTCGCTGGCCGCCATGGAAAACTACTGGCAAACGCATTGCAGCAGCATCGGTCGCTGATCATGTTGGGTAGGAAAGAGCAACTCGCGCGCGTGCCGGCCGGGGCATCGGCCAGCCGGCGCCGGCGCGGGCGGGGGTTTTCGCTGCTGGAGATGCTGCTGGCGGCGGCGGTGTTGGCGGCGGCGCTGCTGATCGTGATGGAGAGCATCTCTTTCGCGCTGACGGCGGCGGCGCGCATGGATCGAGACCAGATCGCCTATCGAATCGCGGCCGATCGGCTGGAGCGGGCCGCCGCGGGGGAGTATCCGAGCCTGCCGGCGGAGGGTCAAAGTGGCTTGGCCGGGGCGGAATATCGCTGGCGCGTGCAGGCCGGGCCGGAAGCGGACGGCCTGCGACCCCTACGCTGCATCGTGCGCTGGGAAAGCCTCGGGCGGGGCCGGACGGTTATGCTCAGCCGCCATTTGCCGAGCCGGCAGGAAGGCGGGTCGTCCCCGTGAAGGCAGGCTCGAACAGCTCGGCCGGACTGACGCTGTTGGAGACAATCCTGGCGATCTCCATGCTGGGGATGATTCTGACGGCCCTGCACGTGGCGCTGTCGTCGGGCGTTGGGGCCTACCGTCGCTGCCGAGACACCTCCGATCGCGACACGATGGCCTATTCCGCGATCCGGCTGATCACCGATGACCTCCAGCGCCTGGCGCTGCCGGTGGCCGCGTCCGAGCCGCCGACGCTGCTGGGCATGCCGGAGGTCGGCCGGCCCGGCGCCTGCCTGCTGCGGCTTCGAACCAATGGCGGACCCGGCCCGGACGCCCGGGAGATGCTGGTGGACTATTTCTTCATGCCGACCGGCCCGGAAGCCGGCTCGCTGGTCCGTCGGTCCGAGCCGCTGCACGCGCCCGGCTGGGAAGGCCCCGGGCCCCCCAGCGCCCAAGCCGCGGACGACGTGCAGGCCCGCTACGAAGGCGTCGCCGCCGGCCTTCGGGGCGTCCGCCTGCGATACTTTGACGGAGAGGCCTGGTCGTCGCAGTGGAGCACCGCCCGGCGCTCCGGGCCGCCGAAGCTGGTCGAGGTCGTGCTGGAGTTTGTCGGCAAGCGCGGCCGGGCCCGGACCTACACCCAGGCCGTGCCCGTCGTCGTCGAGGGCCCGCTGATCGGCCGGGCGGGCCAGGACAATCCCTGATGAGCGGCTCGCGAAGATCTACCGGCGTGGTTCTGATCGTCGTGCTGTGGGCGGTGGCGATCCTGGCGGTGGTGTGTCTGGCCCTTGGCGGGACGGTGCGGTCCAAACTGGCTCATCTCCAGCGGAATCGCAGCGAGCTGATCGGCCAGGAAGCGCTGCTCAGCGCCGCGGCGTTGGGCAGGGAGCGGCTGCGAGCCGACCCGCCCGCGGCCGACACGCTGGCCGACGATTGGTGCGGCGCCGAGCCCGACCGGTTCACCTTGAGCCTGGACGGCGTCGAGGTCCGGGTGTTCTCCCCGCCGGATCGGTGCGGGCTGGAGGACGAGTCGGCCCGGTTGAACGGGAACACGGCTACGGCGGAGATGCTGGGCAAGCTTCCCGGAATGACGCCCTCGGTGGCGGCGGCGTTCGCAGCGGCGCGCGAATCGGCCCGGGCGGCGGAACATCCGGAAGACCTCCTGGCCGGGGCGACCGGCGTGACCGAACCCTACGCCACGCCCAGGCAACTGGCCGACGCGCTGGTCAGGGCCTTTGCCGAGGCCGGCCTGGCCCGGCCTGCCCAGTACGACGGCGGGCACGGCGCGGGCGGCTGGCGGGCCTACCAAGCCGGACTGCCCCCGGACGTCGCGGAGGTGATGGATTACCTGACGGTGTTTACTCGCCAGCGGAACCTCGACGCCCGCGGGCGCCCGCGCGTGAACGTCAACACCGCTTCGCGGGCGGATCTGCTCGCGGCCGTCGACGGGCATTTCAGCGACGAGCAAATCGAGGCGATCCTCCTGGCCCGCGCCGCCGAGGCCTTCGAGAGCATCGGCCAACTGCTGACGCGGGAGATGGAAATCCCCGACGCCGAGGGAGAAACCAAAGTCGTTCGCATCGGTCGGGAGCAGCTCAAGCCGGTCGCCGACCGCCTCACCGCCACCGACGAGGAGATCCTCGCCGGCCTCGTCAACGTCAACACCGCCCCGCGCGAAGTGCTGCGCGCCCTGCCGGGCTTGACAGAGGCCGACGTGGCCGGCATCATCGCGCATCGGACCGACCTGGGCACCGGCCCGTTCGGGCCGGAGCACGCCCTGGCCAGCATCGGCTGGCTGCTGGACGTGTTGAGCGAAGAATCCTTCGCCGAGGTATGTCTGTTCGTGACGACGCGCAGCCAGCAGTTTAGAATGCACGCCGAGGCCCGCCCGCTGCGGTCCGACCCGGCGCCGTCGGCGGGTTCGCGTTTGCCGGGGGAATTCGGCCCGGTCGCCCGGGTGAGCACCTACGCCCTGGCGGTGCTGGAGCGGGAGCCGAACCTGCCCGCCGCCGGCGGCAGCTGCAGCGTGCTGTTCTGGCTGAAATGGTCACAGGTTTCCGGGGCCGAGAAGCCCGGCTGGCGGTGAGATGAGGTGTTGACGATCCCGCGACAGGATCTTCACGGAAGCTTCCGGGGAAGGACGTGATGAAAGGCCGAGAAGTGCTAGGCGTGGACTTCTGCGGGGACCGTCTGAACGTGGTGCAGGTCCACCTGGACGAGGTCTCCAAGCGCCCGGTATTGACCCGCTGGGCCGGCAGGACCGTTCCCGCCGCCGCCGAAAGCGCCGCCGTCGCCGCCGTCCTGAGAAAGATGCTCGACGGGGAGGGTTTCACGGCCACCTCGGCGGTGTTCGGACTGCCGAGGGGGAGGGGATTCCTGCGAACCCAGGCGGCCGAGCGGTCGGAAGCGGAGGTCTTCTCCCGGGTCGATTATGTCAGCGACGGCTGGACCGCTGCCGACGGCAGGCCGGTGCTGGGCGTCGCCTCGCGCGCGGACGTGGCCCGACAGGCCGAGATCGCCCACCAGGCCTCGCTCCAGTTGTTGGCGGTGGAGCTGCGCTCGTTGGGCTCTCTGAGGACCTTGGGGCTGCTGGGGGTCTCCGAGGCACCGGGCGAGCCCGCCGGACCAGCCGGGCAGCCGGCGGCCGGAGCCGCGGTGCTGGGGGTCGTCATCAGCGAGACGGACCTGACGGTCGCACTGGTCGACGGCGGGGCGGTTCTGGCCGTTCAGACCCGCGGGCGTCCCGCCGGCGGCGGGCTCGAGCGCTGGGACGGCGCCCTGACGGCGGCGGAGCAGATGCTCCGGATGGTCGAGCTGGCCCACCCGGAAGCGCCGGCCGGGGCGGTGCGGGTCCTGGTCAACGATCGGGATCGCCAGGCGGCCAGGAGCCTGACCAACAGGCTCGGCCTGCCGGTGGAGCTGGTTTCCCCCGCCAGCGCGGCAAACCTGGGCGTGGAGGGCGAGCTTACGGACCCGGCCGAGTACGCCGCGGCCATCGGACTGGCTTTGGAGGGCCTCCAGGACATCGCCGTTTCTCGCCCCCGGCGCGATCGGGTCGCCGGACGGCTGAACTTTCTCCAGGCGGCAAAGCCGCCGCGGCGGAAGAGGGCCGTCTCCTGGCGGCAGGCGGCCGTGGTCGCCGCGGGCGCCGTTCTGGTCGCCCTGGCCGTGACCGCCGGCTATGCCCTGAACAAGCGCAGCGACTTGAACGAGCTGGCGGCCGAGCGCGACCGGCTACAGCAGAAGGCTCAGCTCGGCTGGCAGGCCCGGCACCGCTGGCTGGCGATTTCGCCGTGGCTTGCCGCGGCCGACGGCGGCGGGCGGGCCGCTCAGCGCGAGGTCCTGGACGCCATCGCCGGACTGTTCCCGTCGAAGGACGCCTACGTTCAGACCGTGCTCGTCCAGCCGGGCCAGGATGATGACAGCCGGGCCGTCACCTTGACCGGGCGGACCCGCCACAGCCGGCCGCTGAGTGAGTTCGTTTCCAAGCTGAACAACTCGGCCATGTTCGAGCGGGCCAGCCTCGGCCGGGTCGCCGATGATTCGGCGAAATCAGAGTTTCCCAAGAGTTTTTCGGTGTCAGTTTCTTACAGAGGGCGGCGCTGATGTTCGAGCCGAGGAGAGAAAGAATCCTTTTGGCTCTGACGCTGGGGCTGCTGGCGGCGGTGGTGCTGGATCGGCTGGTGATCTCGCCGCTGTGGCGGTACGTGTCCGGCGCCGATGCCCAAACCACCGAGCTGCGACGGGAAATCGCCCAGGCCGAGAAGCTCCTCCAGCGGACGGCTCTCAGCCAAGAGCGGATCGCCCGTCTCCAGCGGCGGCTGCGGGTCGCCTCGGAGCAGGGCCAAAACGAATTTCGCGGGTATCTAGAGGGGCGGATCGACCCGAACGCGGAGCTGACCAGCTCTGCCCAGATCTCGGACCAGGAAATCCTGGAATCGCCCGAGCTGAGACGAATCACGTACGAGCTTCACCTTCTCGGCCGGCAGGATGCCCTCCGGGCCGTGCTGGAGAATCTGGACGCCAGCGAGGAGCTGCTGCGGTTCGAGAAGCTGGAGGTCACCGGCGGCTCTCTGGAGGATCCGAGGCTGAAGGTCACGATGCTGGTCTCGACGATTGCCTCCACGACGTCCGAGCCCGGCGCCGCCCGCCGTCCGTTTGCCCCGTCGGCGGTGCGGGCGCCGCCGTTGCTTGCGAAAAACGTGTTCTTGCCGGGCGGGGGGGCCTCGCCCGGCGTGCCGGCCGGGGCGGAAGGGCAGGTGCCGGCGACGGGTGAGTTCGTGCTGACCGGGACCATCGCATCGGCTCAGAGGCGGGCGGCGCTGTTTGAGTTTCCCACCTCCGGGCGAATCCGCTGGGCCGGCGTCGGCGAGCAGATCGGGGGCATGACGATCGTCGCCATTACCGCCGACGACGTCCAGTTCCAGCTCGGCGGGGAACGCTCGGCCCTGGCGGTGGGCAGGCCCCGGACAGACCTGCTGGCCGGGCGCCGCGTCCTCGTCGGAGGCTTCGAGCTGGTCGGCGTTTGCCACGGGGGCGACCAGAGATTTGCCATGGTCCAGCTCGACGACGGAGAGAACGTCCAGCAGGTTCACCTGAAGGACCGGCTCGGATCGGGCGTGGTGGTGGGAATCTCCGACGATGGGATCGTGCTGGAGATCGCCGGCGCTCACCGCAGCGTGCCGGTGGGCGGAAGGTTCGCCGGGAAGGCCGAATTGTGATGACGGGCGCAGTCCGGGTATTTCGAGCGGCGCTGCCGGTCGCGCTGGCCGCGGTGGTGGCGACCGGCTGCAATGGTCCGGCCACGGCCACAACCGGGGGGATCGCCCCGCCGATCGCGTCCAGTCCGGACGCCGGCCTGGCCGAACGCTGGTACTACGGCTGGGAAGAGGAAGGCGACCTGCTCGTCGACGGCCGGGTCCGCGACATGTTGTTCAGCCTGAGCACGCGCGGGCGCGACTGGCGCGAGCCGGAGGGCCCCGACGGGTTTCCGGTGCGCGTGTTCCTTCTGGACGCCCTTAGCCGGCCGGTCCGCGGCGAAGGGTCGTTGCTCGCCTTGCTGGTTCAGTGGCCGCACGATCCGGCCGCCAAGAAGGCGCTGTATGCCTGGTCGATCGAGCCCGAACAGGCCAAACGCTGTTTTCGCCAGGACAAGGTGCCCGGCTATCTGCTGCGGTTGGACTGGGGGCAGGCCCCGCCCGACCGGGACGGAGAATTCATGCTGGTGATCCGATGGGTCAGCAGCGACGGGAAGCACCGGGTCACGCGGAATCTGGTATTTCAGGATCGGATTCGACATGAAACCACAACCACAACCAGACCTCAAAGGCCTTAGGCGCGCGCTGCTGGGGGTGTTGTTGGTCGCGGCGGCGATCCTGCCCGCGGTGGTGCTCGCCCAGACCGCCCAACCGGCCGAGAGGACCGCCAGCTTCAACTTCAAGAACGCCAAGGCGGACGTCGTGCTGGCGGCGCTGGAGCAACTGTTCGACGTCCAGTTCGTCAGCGAGGTGCCTTTGACACAGCGGCTGACCGTCGCCAGCGCCGGCAAGGTCAACGCGGAGGCGATGGTGGCCCTGATCGACGTGGCCCTCCGGCGGCAGGGGGCGGCCGCCCGGCGCGAGGGCAGGCTCATCCGCGTCGTTCCGGTCAGCCTGGCGACTGCGCGGGTCGAGATGGTCACGCTCAAGCACGCCGACCCGGCCGAGGTGGCGAAAATTGTCACGGAGATTTTCCAGACCCGCGACCTGCTGCGCGAGGCCACCGCCCAGAACATCGAGCTGGTCCGCAAGCTGCTGGCCCAGTTGGAGAAGGAAGGCCCGGCCATGCTGGCCGGACAGCTTCGGGTAACGGCCGTGCCGTACCCCAGGCTCAAGGCGGTCATCATCCGCGCCCCGGACGCGCTGCTGCCGGCGATCAAGCAGTTCATCGCCACCGAGCTGGACAAGGCCCCGCCGCCCAAGCCCAAGCGCCCGCCGGCCAAACCCAAGCCCAAACCCAAGCCTCCGCCGCCGATGAAGGAGAAGGTGTATCGGCTCAATTACGTCACCGCCGATTACCTCTCCAGCGCCGCCCAGCGCCTGCACAAGATTTCCGGCTACGTCGAGCCCAGGCTCAACGCGCTGATCTTGCGGACCAACAAGTACGAGCAGTTCGATCAGATGGAAAAGCTGATCAAGCTGCTGGACGTGCCCGAGTCGGTCCGGCAGGAGACCTTTCACGTCACGCTGAACAACACCACCGCGCAGGAGGTGCGCGGGATCCTGAACCAACTTTTCAGCACCACCCTGCGGCTGCCCTACACGGAGGCGGCTTTGGAGGCGGTGACCGAGCAGCAGCGGCAGGATCGGATCGCCCAGGCGACCGCCGTCCTTGCGGCCGCCGGCGTCAGCGAGGAAGTCGCCGGCGAGTTCGTTCGCGGCAATCTGGGAATTCCCTTCGGGACCGTGCAGATCGTGGCCGATACGGCCAACAATGCCCTGCTGATCCGCACCAACCCCAAGAACATGCCCACGATCCTGAAAATCGTGACCGAGCTGGACCGCCCGCGCCGGCAGGTCATGATCAAGGTCTTCATCGCCGAGGTGACCCTGGACGACACCATGGAGCTGGGCGTCGACTTCACCTACCAGGACACCTCCGGCTCCCGGGTGCAGACCTACGCCATGGACTTCGAGGCGTCCCTCCAGCAGACGGGATTCACCTACAGCTACATCTCCAACAACGTGGACGCCTTCCTTCGGGCCCTTCAGGCCACCACCCGACTGGACATCATTTCCCGTCCGCAGGTGCTCACCCTGGACAACCGCCAGGCGCTGGTGGAGTTCGGCAAGAGGGTTCCGCTGCTGCAGACGACCAACATTACCGCCGAGGGGGCGACCACCTCCACGGTGCGCTACGAGACGGTGGCGACGCGGCTACAGGTGACGCCGCACGTCAACGCCGCCGGCTTCATCCGCATGGAGATCATCCAGAACATCGACGATGTCAGCCCGGACACGTTCGCCATCACCGAGAACCTGGCGCCCAACATTATGATCACGCGCAGGGCCGAGACGGACGTGCAGGTTCGCGACGGTCAGACCGTCTGCCTCGGCGGGTTCATCGGCGACACCATCGACGAGACCGACAAGAAGGTCCCGCTACTGGGCGACATCCCGATCATCGGGCACGCCTTCAAGAGCACCAAGAAAAGGCGCGTCAAGAGCGAGCTGCTGATCTTCATTACCCCCTACATCCTGGACACGCCCCAGGAACTGCTGAACCTGACCAACGCTTACCGGTCCGAGACCGTGGCCGAGCGGCGAACGGACCGCGTCAGCGAGGAGCTCAAGCCCCGGCCCGTGCCGCGCCGAAACCCGTACCGGCCCTGGGGGCGGATGGGCATGAGCTACGTCATCCCCCGGTCGCCGGGCGAGGCTCAGACCGCCCCGCCAGCGACCGGCGCCCAGGGATCCCTGGCCGCACCCGCTGGGGCTGTGAAGGGCCCGACGACCCGACCGGCCGGCGCGACCACGACGCCGACGACCCAACCATCGGCAAAGCCGCCGGCGAGCAGGCCCGCGCCCGGCAAGGCGGGTTAATCCTTCCGGAGCAGCGTGACGATCCGCCGGGCAAGCTGCACTTTGCTCTGGCGGGTCCACGGCAGGGCGACTCCGTCAACGCAGAGGATGCAGGCCCGGCTGTGGTCGGCGGCCATGGCGGCGGGGGAGTTGACGACGACGTAATCAGCGCCCTTGGCCGCCATTTCGGCGCGGGCCTTCGCCTCGGCCTTCTCCGGCGGGCCTTCCTCGACCGCAAAGGCGATGACGATCTGGCCCGGGCGCTTCCGTTCGGCCGCGGCCGCCAGCACGTCCTCGGTCGGCACCAGCGTGATCCGCACCGGCCCGGCTGAGCGGGGGATCTTTGAGTCCCGCCGCGGCTGGACGGTGAAGTCGCCCACGGCCGCGGCCATGATCAGCGCGTCGGCGTCCTCGAATCGGCTGACCAGCGCCTCTTTCAATTCGGCCGCGGTGACGATGGGCACGACCTCGACCCCGTCCGGCGGGTCCAGCGCGACCGGGCCGGTGATCAGCGTCACCTCATGCCCGGCCGCGACCGCCTCGCCCGCGCAGGCATAGCCCATCTTCCCGCTGGAGGCGTTGGTGATGAAGCGGACGGTGTCGATGCGCTCCCGCGTCGGCCCGGCTGTAACGATCACTCTCATAGAACTTCGGTAACCCGTAATCAGTTGTCAGTAGACAGCGGCGGCACGACCGGCCACAGAGGGGTCTTCCCCCGGCGGCAATTGCGGGCCGCGTGCAGCCGGGACCGCACATTTCACGAAGCACTGCTTGCCAGCGGCCGTGGCGCCCCGGGTGAGAGCTATTTGCCCTTCGGCGGCTTCTTGCCCAGCAGTTCGGCGGCGGCCTGGAGGATCTCGTCGGGTTCGGCCATTCGGCCCTTGCCGAAGGCTCGGCAGGCGAGGAAGCCTTCGCCCGGTCCGATCACGTGCACCCCCCGTTCGCCCAGGACGGCGACGTTCGCCCGGGTCGCCGGGGCCTCCCACATCCTGGTGTTCATGGCCGGGGCGATCAGGATCTCGCACGTCCCGCCGGCCGCGAGCGCCAACGCCGAGACCAGCTCGTCGGCAATGCCGCCGGCCATCTTGGCGATGATGTTGGCCGTCGCCGGGGCGACGATCATCAGATCGGCCCGTTCCGTCAGCGACACGTGGAGCGGATCGTAGCGCTCGGTCGACTGCCACATCGAGGTGAAGACCTGCCGCCCCGTCAGCGTCTGGAATGTCAGCGGCGCGACGAACCGCGTGGCCGATTCGGTCATGGCCGCGGTCACGCCGGCGCCGGACTGGATAAGGCTGCTGGCCAGGCCGGCGGACTTGTAGCAGGCGATGCCGCCGGTCACGCTCAGCAGCACTTCGTAGCCTTCCAGCTTGGGCAGGTCTTCAGTGCTCACGCTTCCTCCCCCCGTCAGGAGCGCTCGGGGCGCCGGATGATCTTTTCGGGGTTGGGGATGTCGGAGTTGTCGTAGTCGATGGCGATCTTTTCCTCCAGGATCTCCTGGACGATCAGCTCGATGTCACTCATGCCGGGCTTGCGCTCGACCAGCGGGCGGCCGCCCTCGAGCATTTCCGCCCAGCGTTTCTGGATCAGCGCGGTCAGCTTGAACCGCCCGCCCACGTTATAGACCAATTCGTCGCTCTTGAGTGCTTCGATCATGTCTTCGGCTACTCCTGGCCAAGGATTTCGACGACCCGGTCGATGGCCTGCTCCAGGTCGCTGTTGACGACCGTGTGGGTATAGATGCCGCTGCGGCGAGCGGCGTCAACTTCCTTCTGTGCCTGAGCAAATCTACGCTCGAGGGCCTCGGGCGGTTCGGTTTTCCGTCCGTCCAATCGGCGCTTCAGCTCCCCCAGATGGGGCGGCAGCACCAGCACGAACACGGCCCCGGGTATTTTCTGATGGACCTGCAATCCGCCCTGGAGGTCGATCTCGAGGACGACGGTCTTTCCTGCCGCCGTCGCCTCCTGCACCGGCCCGGCCGGCGTGCCGTAGTAATCGCCGTACACTTCGGCCCACTCCAGGAGCCCGCCGTTGGCGATCATTTTCTCGAACGCCGGCCGATCCACGAAACCGTAGTCCTTGCCGTCGACTTCCCCGCGGCGCGGGCGGCGCGTGGTGGCCGAGACGCTGAACGTCGCGCCCGTCCGCCGCAGCGCCTGGCGGACCATGGTGCTCTTGCCGACCCCGCTAGGCCCGGTGATGACCACCAGCTTGCCGACCTTCGGCATTTTGCGTTCGGTCATGGGCATTGACAGCCGAACCTACATCGCTTGCGCCCGCAATTCTATGATCCACATCGACGCCGCCGCTCTTGAGCAAGATCAACCGGCCCCAACTGGCCGCCGGCCTCGACCGGCGGCGACTACTCCACGTTTTGGGTCTGCTCCTTGATGCGGTCGATGGCCGTTTTGATCTCCACCACGGCCAGGCCGATCTTGACGTCGTTGGCCTTGGCCGCCAGCGTGTTGGCCTCCCGCAGCATCTCCTGGGTGATAAACTCCAGCTTTCTTCCAGACTGGTCGTCCGTGGTCATCATCGCCCGAAACTGGGACAGATGACTGCGCAGGCGCGAGACTTCCTCGGCGATGTCGCAGCGCTCGGAAAACACGGCCACTTCCTTGGCCAGGTCCTGTTCGCTCAGGGCGAGTTCGGCCGATCCGGTCAGCTCCTCCACTCGCCGTTTCAGCCGCTGATAATAGTCCTGGATGACCAGCGGCGCCCGATCGGCAATGCCGGCTAGAAACTTCTCGATCACGGCGCAGTTGCCTTGCAGATCGGCGATGATCGTCTTGCCCTCGTCGGTTCGCATGACCAACAGGGAGTCGATCGCCTTGTCGACCAGCGCCGTCAATTCCGCCTGCGCCTTTTCGTTGGCCTGGTCCAACACCGGCGGCGTGCAGACGCCCGGCAGCAGCAGCAAGCTGCCCAGATCCAACCGCATGTCCAGGTCGGCCTGATCCGGGCGGACAACCTCCAGTTGCTCGATGTAGCGCTCCAGAGCGGGGATGTTCACATGGTGGGCCACGTCCGCTGAGGAACCCTTCATCCGCACCGTCAGGTGGATGTTGCCGCGATGCAGGCGCTCGTGCAGGCGCCGTTCAAGTACGCCCTCGAAGCTGGACCACAATTCCGGCAGACGGATGATGGCCTTGAAGTACCTGCTGTTGAGGGAGCGAATCTCAACAGCGTACAAGGTGCCGGCGATGTCGCCGAGTACCTGCCCGAAGCCCGTCATTGACCGGATCATGCAAGTTCTCCTACCGGCCGGGAGCCGTTGTCGCTGCCCGTGCCTCGGCCGAGTCCCGGGCTTGCCCTTCCTTGGACGCGTCACCGTAGCGCGCCACGGCCACTTCGCTGGGTTCCCAGCCGGTGACGAACGCTCGAGCCTTGAGAATGCTGCCCGGCGGTATCCGGACCGGGGCGTCGTACGGATGCGAGCCGTGCGTCGGGTCCGCCGGCGGGATATCCCGTGGCCCGTCTTGGGTGTACTCGATGCTGCCGATCTCGTAGAAGATCTCGGCCTTGGCGTGCTTGCAGCGGATGGTCACCGGGAACGGCTTGTCGATATTTTTCTCGGCCGGGTAGAACTCCGGCTTGGGCGCCGGTTTGTCATGGGGCGGGTGATGCACCAGTGTTACTCCGACTGCCAGCAGGAGGAACACGCCGACCAGCACGATTGTCACCCAGGTGAACACGTCGCCGGTGCGGGTGCCGAATGCCGACTGCCCGGCCCCGCCGAAGGCCCCGCCAATGCCGGACCCGCGGCCGCGCTGAAGCAGGATGACAATGATCATCAGGATGCAGACAATCAGGAAAAGCGTTGCCAGAAACGTAGCCATCTTCGCTCTCTTGTTCGGTTGTCGGTTCGCGACCACCGGCTGCCGTTGCAGATACGGCCGGCGGCCCGCACGATTGCCTCCCTGCTGCGGGATCGGCAATCGAAATTCGTGATCGTTACATTCCTGCCTGCACGATGGCGGCGAAGTCGTCGGCCTTCAAACTGGCCCCGCCGACCAGGCAACCGTCGATGTCCTTACAGGCCAGCAGCTCGGCGGCGTTGCCGGGCTTGACCGACCCGCCGTACTGGATCCGCACGCCCTCGGCCGTGGGCGTGTCGTACAGCTCGGCCAGCAGGGCCCGAATCATCTTATGCACTTCCTGGGCCTGGTCAACCGTCGCGACCGCGCCGGTGCCGATGGCCCAGACCGGCTCGTACGCGATCGTCACCTTGCCCGCGTCGGCGCCGGAGAGCCCTTCCAGGCCCAGCCGAACCTGGCGCGACACCACGTCCCGCGTCTCGCCGGCCTGCCGCTCGGAAAGCAGCTCGCCGACGCACAGAATCGGCAGCAGCCCCTCCGTCAGGCACTTGAGCAGCTTGCGGTTCACCAGTTCGTCGGTCTCGCCGATGACGTGCCGGCGCTCGCTGTGTCCGCAGATCACGTAGCGGCAACCGACGTCGACCAGCATGGCGGCGGAGATCTCGCCGGTGAACGCCCCGTCATTCTCGTAGAAGACGTCCTGGGCGCCCAGCGCGATCTTGGAGGGCCGCAGCAGCTCGCCCACGACGGCGAGGTGCACAAAGGGCGGGCAAACGGCCACGTCGACCGCGGCCACCGCGCCGATCCTCTCCACCAGCGCCGCAGACAGCTCCGCCGCGCCGGCTGAATTGGTGTTCATCTTCCAGTTGCCTGCGATAAAGGGCTTTCTGTCCATTTAAAACTCCAACACGCCGCCGGCGCGAATCCATCGGAGTTCGCGCGAAGGGGCGTTCATTAGCGCGAACTGGCGCTGCGTCCCAGGACCGCGCCGATCTTTCTGATCTGCTCGACCATCTCGCCGAACACCTCCGGCAGCAGGGCCTGCGGCCCGTCGCACCGCGCCTCCTCGGGCCGGTCGTGCACCTCGACGATGATGCCGTCGGCACCGGCGGCGATGCCCGCCAGGGCCAGGGCGACGACGTACCGGCGATTGCCGGCGGCGTGCGAGGGGTCGACGATGACCGGCAGGTGACAGTAATGCTTGATCACCGGCACGGCCGAGACGTCCAGGGTGAACCGCACCTCGGCTTCGAAAGTCTTGATGCCGCGCTCGCACAGCACCACGTCGCGGTTGCCGCGAGAGAGAATGTACTCGGCGCTCATGAGGTATTCGCGGATGGTGGCGGCAAAGCCCCTCTTCATCAGAACGGGCTTGCCCGCGTCGCCCACCTCCTTGAGCAGTTGGAAGTTCTGCGCGTTCCGCGCGCCGATCTGGAACATGTCCACGTATCGCCCGACCAGCTCGACGTCCGCGGCGGCCAGCACCTCCGAGACGATGGGCACGCCCAGCTCGTCGCCGACTTCGCGCAACATTTTCAGCCCCTCTTCGCCCAGGCCCTGGAAGTCGTACGGGCTGGTTCGGGCCTTGAACGCCCCGCCGCGGAGCATGATCGCCCCGCGCTGGCTGACGGCGCGGCCGATTCGACCGACCATCTGGCGGTCTTCCACCGCGCAGGGGCCGGCGATGATCGCCAGCTCAGCGCCGCCGAATTTCACGCCGGCCACCTCCACCACCGTGTTGTCGGTGTGGAACTCGCGCGAGGCCAGTTTGAACGGCTGCATGATCGGCACCACGCGCTCCACCCCGTCTATCGCTTCCAGGGCGCCCTGGTGGTGGGGCTGTTTGTCGCCGATGGCGCCGATGATAGTGCGGAACTGCCCGCGCGACAGGTGCGGGGTCAGCCCCAGCTCGCCGATTCGCTCGAGGACGCGCTCGATCTGCGCCTCGGAGGCGCCGGGTTGCATGATCACGATCATTCCGATTCACACTTCCCCGTGGCAACCGCCTTCGGTCCCGGTGGAAAGCTCCTGTTGCTTTGCCATTGGCCGCTTCCAGTTGACGGCAACTACACCGGGGTGGAGACCTTGGGGTAACTGCCCAACACGTGCATTTCCAGGCAGTGCGGCCGGGCCTCTTCCACGGCCTTGGCAACGTGGGCCTCCTGGATGTGTCCCTCGCAGTCGACGAAGAAGTAATACTCCCAGTTGCGTCGCTTGCTCGGGCGGGTGTCGATGTTGGTCATGTTGACCCCATACTTGCCCAGCACGTTGAGCACTTTCACCAGCGCCCCGGCCCGGTGGGCGGTGGTGAACATCAGGGTGGTCTTGTCAGAGCCGGTGGGCTTGGGAGTCTCGCCGCCGATGATGAAAAACCGGGTCATGTTGGAGGAGGTATCTTCGATATTGGCAAATACCACCTTCAGGTCATACAGCTCCGCCGCCAGCGTCGACCCGATCGCCCCCAGTCCGTCCTGCCGGGTGGCCATCTCCGCTGCCTTTGCCGAACTGGCCGTGGGAATCAAGTCGGCCTTGTGAGCGCTGCGGGAGAGCCAGTTGCGACACTGGGCGAAGACCTCGGGTCTGGACGCTATGGTTGTGATCTCGTCGGGGGCGCAGTTGGCCAGCAAGTTGTGATGGATCTCCACCAGCACCTCGGCGCAGATGCACACGTCGTTGTCGACAAAGGCGTCCATGGTCTCGATGACGCCGCCGCCGACGCTGTTCTCTATCGGCACCAGCCCCAGGTCGACGTGTCCGCGATTCAACTCCTCGAACACGGCGCGGATGTCGGCCAGCGGCAGGTACTCCACCGAGGCGCCGAATTTCCGCATCGCGGCCATATGGGAAAAGCTCCCCTCCGGGCCGAGGTAGCCGATGCGGAGCGGCTGTTCCAGGACGAAGGACCCGCTCATCAGCTCTCGGTAGATCGCCTGGAGGGTTCTCTGGGGCAACGGACCCTTGTTCAGGCCCGCGACTAGATCCAGAACGGCCTTTTCCCGGTCCGGGGCGTAGATCTGCGCGCCGTTGGCTCGCTTGGTCTTGCCCACGTTGATCACGACCTCTGCCCGGGCGTTCAGCAGCGCCACAATCCGGCCGTCCAGTTCGTCGATCTGCTTTCGCAGGGCCTCCAAGTCAAGTTGGTCGCCCTGTTCAGGGCCTGTTTCGGGCATTCTTTCACACCGAAAGTGACACCGGTCCAGCCGGCAATTCCCAATCGAACCTGTTCTTTTAACCTCCCGGGCAACGGCGGTCAAGACGGTTTTCAAACCCGGGCGCCGCCCCCCGAGGCCCCGTCCCGCCGCCGCCCCGGCCGCGGCGGCAGGCGCGTCCGGCGGCGAGGGGGCCGGGACGGCCGGTCCTCCACGGGCGGGATCGTACCGGATTAGTGCTCGCAAGTCATTCCTTCCTAAAGAGATCGCGTCTTTGGGTCGACCTAAAATCCGCCCGGACTCCGCTGTACAGTCCCCAGCGCCGGTGCAATAGTGCGGAATTGTTTGCGCGGACTGGACTTAAAGAGATTCGTGTGATCGTGGAGAAGCGGTTCGTAAAGTCGTGCTACGTGCTCGCCGCGGTCGCTGTGGTCTGGATCGGCGGAATTGTCCTGTTGGACTTGGGATACGTTCGCCCGAGCTTCAAGAGTCAGGCGCGTCGGGCTGAGAAGCAAATCGCGGGGACGTGGCTGCGGCTGACCCACTACTTCATCCAGGATCGCGAAGACCAGTTGCTGCGCAACACCATGGACTTGGGCCGATGGCTCGCCACCAGAGGATACCTCAACGACCCCAACCAGGCTCCCACGCCGATTCCGGTTCTCGCTGAATGGCTGAAGGAGCACAATATCCCCACGGCGGCCTTCTGCGACGCCCAACGCCGGGTGATCTGGGCATGGACGGTCGGCCCCGATGGCAGGCTGACGCAGGAACAACGCCTGCCGCCGGGCAAGGACCTCAGCGAACTGGGCGTGTTCCGGCTTTCCCGGGCCGACGAAAGGGCTGCCGGGCTGACCCAGACGCCGCTGGGCCCGGCCGTGTTCGCCCGATGTGCGGCGCGCCCGACGGAGCGGGCCGGCCCGGTCGGCTTTCTGGTGACCATCGGGCCCATGGACGATTCGTTCTTCGCCGAGCTGTCGGCAATGGTGGGCGCCACTGTCAACCTCAGGGAAGATCCCAAGCCGTCCGCCGAAGCGGCCGAGCTGTCGCCCTGCCCGTCCGTTCGGCGAAGCGAGGATCACTCTCTGCTCGCCACCAAACCCTTGCGCTTCTCGACGGGGGAGCCGGCTGGGTATCTCCTCGTGCGCGGCAAGGCTGCGTCCAGCTACTGGCAGAGCCGGGCCCTCGCCTATGCCATGACCACCAGCTTGGTTTGGGGAACGACCTTTGCCGTGCTGGTGATCCTCGTCCTTCACGTGCTCGTCTCGGGGCCGACGGCCAAGTTGCTCAAGCGAGTCGAGCGCCTCCAATCGGGGCAGTCTGTGGAGAACCTCTCGGCCGGCTTGCGGGGCGAGGCGCTGGGCCTGGCCAAGCGCTTTGAGCAAGTCCTGGCCCGCATTGAGAAGCTCTCCGAGACCGATTCGCTCACCGGGGTCAGCAATCGGCGTTCTTTCCAGCAGGCGTTCGCTCGCGAGTTCCGGCGCGCCCGCCGCTATCACCGACCTTTGGCGCTGGCGATCATGGACGTGGATTTCCTGAAGGCCGCCAACGACGTGCTGGGCCACCAAACCGGAGACCTGATCTTGCAGGTCTTCGTGAAGGTGGTTCTGGACAGCGTTCGCACTTCCGACCTCACGGCCCGGCTGGGAGGCGACGAGTTCGGCGTGCTCATGCCGGAGGCCGACGGGCGGCAGGCCGCCGCCGTGGTCGAGCGCATCCGCGCCTCCTTTGCCGCCAAGTCGATCGGCCGGGGGGAAGTGAAGATCTCGCCCACGGTGAGCATCGGCGTGGCCGATCTGACCGCCGGTCAGGCGGACACGCCCGGCGCCCTGTTCAACCTCGCCGACAAGGCGCTGTACACCGCCAAGGGCGCCGGAAGAAATCGAGTCGTCCGCGCCGCCGAGATGGACGACCTCGCCGAGCTGGCCGACGGCGACCGCGAGAACAAGTTGAGTCAGCTCGCCAGGCAACTGACGGGTCTCGACGGCAAGTTCAAACGGCTGTTCGTCGAGGCCATCGGCGGATTGATCTCGGCCCTGGAGGCCCGCGACCAGCACACGGCCAACCACTCCGAAAAGGTGCGCTACTACGCCACCCTGATCGCCCGCGAGATGAAGCTGCCCGAGCGCAGCATTGAACACATCGCGCGGGCGGCCATCCTGCACGACATCGGCAAGATCGGCCTGCCCGACACCGTCCTGCTGAAGGAAGGGCTTCTGAATGACCAGGAGTGGGAGCTGGTCAAGCGTCATCCTCTCATCGGTGTCCATATCATGGAGGGCATGGAGTTCCTCGACCAGGAGATCCTCACCGTTCGCCATCACCACGAGCGATACGATGGCGGAGGCTATCCGGAGGGTCTGTCCGCTTCGTCCATTCCGCTGGGGGCGCGGATCCTGCTGGTGGCGGATGCCTTTGATGCGATGACCTCCCCGCGCACGTATCGCGATAGCATGTCTGTGGAACGGGCACTGGACGAACTCCGCCGCGGCAGCGGCGCCCAGTTCGATCCGGCCGTGGTGTCGGCCTTTCTGAAGGTCGTGGAAAGGGGCCAGGTCAGCGGCCAGGCCTTCACCGTGGCCCAGGCCGCCGCGCCCGGCTCTTCGGAATGACCGCCGCCCGGATTCGGAGCCAACGGCTTGACCGCCGGGGCCCATGCCGCGTAGAATCCTCGGCCGCCGCGGTCGCCGCGTCACCCCCGGACCCCCGGCGGCCGAAGGCGTGGTCAACAGCGCCAGAGACGGCTTCACCTTCTCTGGAGAATCGTCCCGCACGGGTCTGTCAATCAGTCGGACTTGCCAGCAGAAAGGTTCCATCCCATGGCCAAGACAATCAAGGTGGGGATCATCGGCTCCGGCGGCATCTCGAGGATGCACCTGGAGGGCTACCAGAAATGCCCCAACGTGGAGGTGATCGCCACCTGCGACATCGTCCCCGAGCGGGCCAAGGCCCAGGCCGCCCGCTTCAACATCCCCAAGTGGTTCACCTCCGCCGGCCGGCTGCTCCGCCTGAAGGACATCGACGCCGTCAGCGTCTGCACCCCGAACATCGATCACAAGCGCTCGACCATCAAGGCCCTCCAAGCGGGCAAGCACGTGCTCTGCGAGAAGCCCATGGCCTTGAACGCCCGCGAGGGCCGGCAGATGATCGACGCGGCCAGGAAGGCCCGCAGGAAGCTCATGATCGCCTACAACAACCGCTTCCGCGCCGACGCCCGCTTCCTCAAGAAGACCATCGACGGCGGCGCCATCGGCAAGCCGTACTACGCCCGCAGCCTCAGCATTCGCCGCCGCGGCGTGCCCAGTTGGGGCGTCTTCGGGCAGAAGAAGCTCCAGGGCGGCGGGCCGCTGATCGACATCGGCGTCCACATGATCGACCTCACCTGGTACCTGATGGGCTGCCCCAGGCCCGTCAGCGTCTCCGGCAAAACCTATGAAACCATCGGCGCCACCCCCGGCCACGTGGGCCAGTTCGGGCCGTGGGACCACAAGACCTACGACGTCGAGGACTTCGCCGTCGCCCTGGTGCGGTTCGCCAACCGGGCGACCATGATCATCGAGTCGGCCTTTTGCGTGAACCTCGACCGGAACGTCTTCGGCTGCCACATCGTCGGCGACAAGGGCGGGGCGAGCCTCGACCCGCTCACCGTCCAGGTGGAGATGGGCGGACACCTGATGGACTGCACCCCCAACCACCTGCCCAAGATCAACGGCTATAGCGCCGAGGTGGCCGCCTTCGTCGACGCCATCGCCAAGGGCAAGGCCGTGCCCGTGCCCGCTACCGAGGCCATCTGGACCAGCAAGATGATCGACGCCATCTACGCCTCCGGCCGGCAGAACAAGGAGATCCGCCTCAAATAACTGCCTGCCCGCCGGGGCGGGCAGGAATTCAGCAATCACACAATTCAGCAAGTCAGCAATGGGGCAGCAAGACGCAAAGGAACGCAACGACTTGCCTGCCTGGGTTGGTGCCATGCTTCTGCAGCCCGCCTACCAGCTGGTGGGCAGGCCCGCCTACCTACCGGAGGTGGGCAGGCAGAAGCATGCCACCCTGTGTTGCCTGGCCCTGAACGCAAAGACCCGCCTGCCTAGCCGGCCCGTGGCCGGAATTCAGCAATTCAGCAATTGGGAGCAAAACCCAAGGGAACGCAAAGAAACGCAACGATTCGCAACGATTCGCAACGATTCGCAAC
>CAYNYF010000071.1:0-22994 GCA_964401385.1 uncultured Planctomycetaceae bacterium
ACAGCTTCTTCAGCTACGGGGGCTCCTCCGGCGATTGGCTGTTCAACTTCGTCGGTGAGGACGGCTGCACCGAGGACACGCGCGGCCACCACGAGCACAACTTCCCCCCCAAGCACGGGGAAAGGGAGTAGCAGTCTAGGCAAGGACCGGCGACTATGGGAAAACCAACGGCGTTATTGAGTATTGGCCTGCTGATCTGCGGCACCATGTTGGGCTGCGGCGGCAAGGAGGAAAAGCGAAACACGGTCGAGCACTTCGTCAGCGGCGCGCGCAAGGTAATCGAGCGGCTGCGGGGACGGCTGCCCCGCCGGGATGGCTATTCCATAGTGGATGGCGTCCGGAGGGTGAACAACAACCTGGAGGCGTTGCCTGTGCTGCTGGAAAAAGGCAAGGACAGGATCCCGCGCTGGGAAGACAGGAAGAAGCACGCCGAGGAGGCCCACAAGTTCTTCCTGGAAAATATCAAGTACAAGCTGCTCGTCGACGACGAGCCGATTAACATCCGTCTTCATAAGTATGATGAAGACGAGATAAAGGGTCTGCTCGACGAGCTGCTCACGTACATTGACAAGGTGGAGAACCCTTGAGCCGCTTTGCCGACGGCGCTTGAGCCGGGGCAAACGCTCATGGGATTTTGGCATTGCCGCCGTCCGACGGAGGCGTGTCGGGAAGTCAGCCCGGCCGTTTCCGCCGGACGGCGTTTTTCTGGGGCGATCGCACGGGCTCGCCGAGGCCGCGAAACCCCGACTCCCTTCAGGTGTTTATAGTCTCCGTCCAGCCGGGCCAAATGTCCCTTGCAGTCCGGCGCGGGCCTTGATCCTATAACGCGACGAGCGGAATGCAGGTAGCGTGGACCCATTCTGGAGGTCAATCTCCCATGAGCTGCAAGACCTGTGCATGCTGTGTGGTAGCGCTGACGGCTTGGTTCGTTCCGATCCTGAAGGCCGAGATGGTCACGCGGCGTTGGGGCACCCCGCCGATGGCTCCGGCCGGGGCAGCGCCGCCAGCCCGGCGGGCCAAGCCGCCGACCGGCTACGCGGCCAAGACCAAGACCGCCCCGGTAATCGACGGAAGGCTGAACGACGAGGTCTGGGCCGGGGCGCCGATCCTGAGGCTGGCGCGAACGCCGGACGGGGCAGGCCGGCCCGCCCAGCCCACCGAAGTCAGGCTTCTCCGGGACGAGGAAACCCTTTATGTCGGGGTTCGCTGCACCGAGCCGCAGACGGACAGGGTTCGCGCCTCCCGCGGCAGCCACGACGGGCCGATCTGGAGCGACGACTCGATTGAGATCTTCCTGGGTGTGGGCGGGGTGTATTACCACTTCGGCGTCAACGCCGCCGGCAGGACCTACGACGCCCAGGCCAAGGACAAGGAGTGGAACTCGCTCTTCAAAGCTGCGGCCGTCAAGGGCAGAGGCCAGTGGACAATGGAGGTCGCCATTCCGCTGGCGAAGATGGCCGGGGAGGGCAAGTTGCCGACGGAGTGGATCGCGAACTTCAACCGCAACCGCTACGTCACCGGTTCGCTTCAAGAGGCCACCTGGTCGCCGACGTATTCCGGCGACAGCCACGTCCCGGAGCGATTCGGACGGCTGCTGTTCAAGGCCCCGCCGCCACCAGAGCGGCCCGCCAAGCCCCTCCAGCCCGTAATCAAGAAAAAGTTTCTTCAGGTCCTGCCCTGCGAGGGCGGCGAAGGCGTGGCCGTCTTCGACCTGTCGGGACTGCCCAAAGGCACAAAGGTCCACCGCGCGGACCTGCTGATCTTCCGAACGTCCCGGATCACCGGGCGCGACGAAGATGCGCTGATCGACATCGAGGTATATCCCTTGTTCTCAAAATTCGCCGGCGCCGGACAGCCCAAAGTCCGGGGCGAGCCGTTGAAGCTCCGCGGGCCCTGGTACGACCGGCTCGACGCCACCGAGGCCGTCCGCCAGTGGGCCGGCGGCGCGGACAACGGCGGATTCTTCGTGAAGAGCTGCCGCCGGTGGAACGCCGAGGCGACCTGCCTGGACATCGCCTACGAAGGCCAGCCGGAAAAGGTCCCGCCGCAGGCGTCCGGGCTGAAGGCGTTTCACCGGTCAGGACAGACTTTCCTGACGTGGAAGGAAATCGAGGACCCGGTCGGCAGCGACCAGGTCAAGTGGGGCCAGTTGAAGCTCATCCTGGGCGACCTGGACCGAGAGCGTCGCCTCCGCTACTGCGTCTATCGCAGCGAGGAGCCCATCACGGCCGGGACGATCCACCGGGCCGAGCTGATCGCCACCGTCAAGCCGCTTTCGTCCTGGAACGTCAACGGCCGGAACATCGGCCGCCCCATCGACCACGTCATCGCGACACAGGACGTGTTGATGACCGGGCACTGGAACCCGTTCGGCTCGGCCTCCGTCGACGGCGACTACGGACGCGACTGCCCCGTCGACCGGCTGGTGATCCGGGAAGGGCAAGCGCCGCTTGCCAGGCAGACCGGCCTGTACGTCCACTCGACCGACAAGAAAGGCAAGGCGTATTACGCCGTCCTCACTTCGATCGAGGGGGTGCAAAACACCACCGACTTCTCCGCGGCCAACTCGCTGACCAATCCGATCGACGAAGCCCCCGGCGAGGGTCAGCCGGTCCTCCAGGGTAAGCTCCCTCACAGCCCGATCTTCAGCTATGCGGACGAGCGGCTGCATTACGTCCGCTGGGTCGGCCGGCCGTATGGAAACCTGCCGTATCAGTACTACAACTGGTCGGTGGCGGTGCCGGAAGAACACGCGGAGAATCCTCCGCTGGAGCTGAACCTGCACCGCGACGGCTACTCCTACTGGCGGACGCACTACCGGATCGAGCGCGACAGCATCGTGCTCTGCCCGTACGACTTTCCGATCAAGAGCTGGTGGTACGGCTATCACGAAAGCCAGGGCACGCTGAAGAGCTTTCGCCAGGGCAGGATTCACAACTACACCGAGCGCCGGCTGCTGTGGTTCGTCGACTGGGCCGCCAGGAAATGGAAGGCCGACAGGAAGCGGATCCTCGTGACCGGCTGCCGCGGCGGGGCCTCCGGCAGCGGAGCGCTGCGCCTGGGCATTCGCCATCCTGATCTGTTCAATCTGGTCATCGCCGGTCATCCGACGGTCGACTACGCGCCCGTATCGGAGCGAACGGACCGGCGGGCCGTCTCGGCCGCCCGGAGCATGCAGGCCATCTGGGGCAAGGCCGAATGGAAGCTCCAGACCAGCGACGGCAAGAGCTTCTGGGACCAGCACAATATGATCCGCGTGGTCCAGGAGCTGCCGGCGACGGCCGGTCTTCCGCTGATCACCATGACCTCCGATTACAGAGACGCCGACAGCCGCAAATTCTACGAGGTGATGCTGCAAAAACGCTTCGGCCTCCTGGCCGAGTTCTGGTGGGGCGGCGGCAGGTACATCCCCGTCTCCCGCACGGGCACCTATCCCAACGTCATTCGCCTGGACGTGGCCAAGGACCAGCCCATGCTGGCCTGCGCCTCGGCCGGGGCCATGGGCCTCGTCACCAAGCCGCAGATGGGCAGCTTCAACCGCAACTTCCGCTGGCGCGACGTGGTGGACGAGCCCGGGCGATACGAGGTAACCATCTTTCTCCAGGGCCGAGGCGACAACACCACCGACGTCGCCCTGCGCCGGCTCCGGCGGTTCAAGCCGGCCAAGGGAAAGACCTACGTCTGGAAGAACACCGGCGGCGAAGGCAAGGCGGCGATCAGCCAGTCCGGCGAGGCGACGGTCGGCGCCGACGGACTGCTGGTGATCAGCGGCGTCAAGTTCTCCGGGCAGTCCAGCCGGCTGGTCGTCACGCCGAAAGAGTAAGACCGAGCAAACTGCTGGAAGCCTTTCACGAAAGGGCTTGACGATGAAACCCATGCTGGTGTTGGTGTCGTCCCTGCTGGCGGCCGCGGGAACCTGCCGGGCGGAGCTTCTCAGCGAGCGCTGGGGCCCGAAAGGCATGGCCTGCACACACCCGGGAACGCTGAAGGTCCTGCACGAAGGAAAGCGCCCCAGACTCGTATTTGACCTGTCGGCCTTGCCGAAGGGGGCGACCGTCCGCCACGCCTGGCTGTACTGTCTAACCCAGGACAACCGCCAGCCGACCGAGCCGGCGGACGTCCACATCACCGAGAAGCTGGACGCGGCCGGCAATGGCGTGCCCGGCGGCAAGCCGCTGAGGCTGGAGGCGCCGTGGTATCGGTCGTTCGACGCCACCAAGGCGGTCGCACGCTGGGCCAAGGACCCCGGCCGGAACTTCGGCTTCATCGCGGCGCGCTTTGACGGACTCCTGGCGGCAAAGAGCTACCTGGAGGTCCGCTACGAGGGCAAGGCCGGCAACATTCCCGAGCAGGTGACCGGCCTGCGGGCCGTCCACCACGACGGGCAGACGTTCCTGGTCTGGAAGGAGCTGAAGGCCTTCCGGCCGCCGCCGGGCAGCGTGGTCTACGTGGACAAGTTCTCCCGGCGCGGCAACAAGGTGGCCAAAGAGCCCGGCAGCGGCTGGCGCGGGCTGCCGCGCGTGCCGGCGATCACTCTGAAAACCCTGCGCGAACTCCAGGGAGTGGAGCTGCGGGACAAGCCCAGCGGCTTCCAGGGCATCAGGGCGGCCAAGCAGGTCCGCAAGCTGCCGGAGGTGCGGTACCGCATCTATCGCCACACGCGCAGGATCACCCCCGAGAATATCAAGGACGCCGAATGCGTCGGCCAGGCCAGCCCGCTGTCGGCCTACGACCAGAAGATGGCCGTCATCACCTTCAAGGGAGAATACATCGACCAGCGGGAGGTCGGCGAGTCGATCATCCCGACCAGTTGCGTCGAGGACGGCCGGCCCGTCCAGGCCGGCGAGGCCATTTACGCGCACAACCCCGCCAAGGCGGGCAAGAGCTACTACGCCGTCACCAGCGTGCTGGACGGGACCGAGAACGCCTCGGAAATCACCGCCGCCAACAGCCTCGCCGAGCCGGTGACCGAACGGCTCGACCCGCCCAGGCCCGTCCTCCAGCGGCTCCAGGAAATCCGCTACGGCGGGGGCGTGGTGGAGAGGTGGTACCTGTTCTGGGCCGCCCCGCCGTACGCAAACCTGCCCAACAAGCCGCTGCACGTGCTCGTGGGCGAGCCGGAGAAGGCCAAGCCGCCTCTGCCGATGGTCGTCGACGGCTTCCACGGGGGGTTCAACATCGTCGGGGCGCTTCGGGTGCCGGCCGGCGGCGCCCTGACGCTGCTGATCGAGCATGAGATCGGCTGGGGCGGGGACGGCGACCTGCTCTACAACGAGGGGCTCGACACGCTGCGGTCGTACAGAAACTGCAAGGCGGACTACTTCTCCGAGAGGTACTTCCTGCGGGTGATCGAATGGGCCCGGGCGACCTGGAAGATCGATGCCGCCCGGATCTTCGGCGGCCAGCACGACAGCGGCCCGCTCCACATCGCCGTCCGCCACCCGGAGATCTTCGGGAGAGTCTTCCTCGGCAACTACACCGCCAGCTACGACTTCAAGTGGTCGCCGTCGAGCCGGGGGCTGGGAACGGTCATGGGTCCGAGGGCCCTGGCCCAGACGCCCGCCGGCGACTGCGCCTGGGACGTGGTGGACCTGACCTGGTATCTCAGACAGGACCCCGGCAGGGACATTCCGCTGATCATGGGCGGGTCGAACACGGGCAAGGACAGCGGGCATACTTCCGAGTTCGGCTGGCAGGACGACCCGCGGGGCTGGGCGGCGTTGCAGAAGGCCCGCCAGCCGTTCGTGATCGCCTGGGGCGTCGGGCACGCCGACCCCGGCGGCTCGCAGGGGCTGCATTCCATCCAGCCGGAGGTCGCCGGGAAGTTCGCCACGATGGCTTGGGATGGGCCCATCCCGGCCTTCTCCCATTGCTCGCTGGACGACAACCCCGGCAGCGGCGACCCGGCCGACGGGGACTTCTGCGGGCAGATCAACGGCTACCTCATCTGGGAAGACGGCGACCGCGTCGACGCCGAGGACCACTGGGAGATGACCATCCGCGTGGTCAACACCTGCCCGGAGGAAAGCTGCACGGTGGACATCACTCCGCGCCACTGCCGGCAGTTCAAGCCCCGCCGCGGGCAGAAGTTCACGTGGACCAACACGTCGCCGGCCGACAACAAGGTCGTTGGGTCCGGCACCGAGACGGCCGACCGCTGGGGGCTGGTAACCCTGAAGGGCGTCAAGATCGGCAAGGGCAAGAACAGGATCAGCATCCGGCAAAGATGACCCGGGAACGTCTGTGTAAAGGGAGATCGAACTCGTGAAAGGCATGCTGGCGGCAGCGGCGACTGTGCTGGCCGTGGCCGTGATCGGCCACGCGGAACTCGTAAGCGAACGCTGGGGCGGAAAAGACGCCGCCTGCGCCCATCCCGACAGGCTCCAGGTCTTTCACGCCGGCAAGGCGCGCAGGCTCGTGTTCGACCTGTCGGCGCTGCCGGGCGGCGCCAGGGTCCACCACGCCTCCTTGTACTGTCTCACCCAGGGCAACCGGCAGCCGAACGAGCCGGCCAGGATCTTCCGGGTGGACAAGCTGGATGCCGAAGGCAACCCGAAATACGCCGGCCGGCCGCTGAAGCTGGAAGCGCCCTGGTATCGAAGCTTTGACGCCACCGAGGCCGTCAAGCGCTGGGCGGAACGTCCTTCGGAGAACCTCGGCCTTGGCATAGACCGCTTCCAGGGGTTGATCGCGCGCGACTGCTATCTTGACATCCTGTATGAAGGCAAAGTCCAGGACCTTCCCGAACAGGTAACCAGCCTGAGCGCCCTGCATCACGATGGCCAGACCTTCCTCGTCTGGAACGAGGTCAAGGACTACCGGCCGAAGGCGGAGGAAGTGATCTGGGTGGAAAAGTTCGCCGAGGTCGGCGACAAGCTCGCCGAGGGCCCCGGCCAGGGCGCCTACGACATGCCGAACCACCCGGGCATTACGCTCAAGGCCCTGCGCCGCCTTCAGGGCCTGGCCGTGCGGATAAAGCCCTCCGGCTTCCAGGGCATCAAGCCCCTGCGGCGGGTGCGCAAGGTGCCGCCGATCACCTACCGCGTCTACCGCCACACCGAAAGGATCACGGCAAGGAGCATCCGCCAGGCCGAGAGGATTGCCGAGATCGGCCCGCTGGGCGGCTACGACGGCGACGTGTACAAGATCCACTTCCAGGGAGAGTACATCAACCAGCGGGAGGAACCGGACTCGGTCATACCCACCTACTGCATCGACAAGGGCAAGGCGATACAGCCCGGCCAGACGCTGTACGTGCACACCGCCAGGAAAGGCGGCAGCTTCTTCTACGCCGTCACCACCGCCCTGGGCGGGACGGAGAACCTCATCCGGGTCGGCGACGCCAACAGCCTCACCCAGCCGATCGCGGAGAAGCCCGGCACGCCACGGCCGGTGCCGCAGTGGGTCCAGGAGGATCACTACCACAAGGACGTCCCGGAATACTGGTACCGCTACTGGGCGGCGCCGCCCTACTGGCACCTGCCCAGCCGGTCGTTCCGGGTGGCCGTCAGCGCCCCCAAGGACTTCAAGCAGCCGGGCCCGCTGAACATCGGCTCCATCTCCGGGACGTTCAACGTGCGCGGGTCGCTGAGGCTGCCGCCGCGGACGGAGGTGACGCTGCTGGTCGAGTCGCACCACGCCTGGATGCCCAACCTGTTCTACAACGAAGGCCTGGGAACCCTGCGGGGGATGACCGAATGCAGGGTCGACTACTTCACCGAGAACTACATGGACTTCATGATCAAGTGGATCATGGGCAAGTACGGGATCGACCGGTCCAGAGTCCACGGGACGATGCTTCACTTCGGGCTGCGGCACCCGGAGATCTTCCCGAAGATGTCCTTCGGCAGCTACACGGCCGGCTACGACCTGCGCTGGGCGCCGGGCGGCCCGAGCATGCCGGGCCTGCTGGGCCCCAAGGGCATCAAGACCGCCCGCGGCGAGGACGCCTGGAAGATGTACAGCGTCGCCGAGTACGTCAACGCCCACCCCGACCGCGACATCCCCTTCCTGATCTGCATCTCCGCCACGGGCAAGGACGGCGGGCACACGTCCGAGTTCGGCTGGCAGGACGACCCGCGCGGGTGGGCGGGGCTGCTGAAGGCCCACCAGCCGTTCGCGGCCGCCTGGAGCTGCGGGCTGCCGCGGGAGCTTTCCCAGGGGCTCAACAAGCTGCGATGGGACCTGACCATCCCGGCCTTTGCCAACTGCTCGCTGGACAACAACCCCGGCAGCGGCGACCCCGTCGAGGGCGACTACTACGGCCAGATCAACGGCTGGCTGCTGTGGGAGGATGCCGGCCGCGTGGACGAAAAAGACCGCTGGGAGATGACCGTCCGCGTCATCTCTTCCTGCCCGGAGGAAGCTTGCACGGTGGACATCACCCCGCGCCACTGCAGGAACTTCAGGCCCGCCCCGGGCAAGAAGTTCAAGTGGACCAACACCTCGCTACAGCATGGCGAGCTGATCAAGTCCGGCCAGGTGACGGCGGACAAGTGGGGCCTGGTGACGCTCAAGGCCGTCAGCGTTGACAAGGGCAGGAACCGAATCGTCATTTCGGCGCAATAGGAATGGGAGAAGCACAATGGCATGCGCGCAACTCTCGTTGGTTCGGCGTCTTACGGCAGCACTTCTGCTGGTCTCCGCCGCGTCTGCCGCGTCCGCGCAGGAGCGGGCTTCCGGCTGGCCGCCGGCGGAGCTGGCCGAGAAGCTCAAGGCCGCCCCCAAGACCGACGTGGACAAGGCCATCAAGGAACTCATCACCGAATACGAGGCCAAGATCGCCGCGCTCAACGCCGACGAGCCCGTCGTCAAGGCCGGCATCCCGCGGCTGCGGGAAAAGCTTACGCCGTTCTACCTGGAGTACAACCGGAACAAGAAGCGCTACCGGCGCGATCATTTCACGCCCGCCGAGTGCGCCAACCGGTTCAAGGCGGACATGGGCTTCCGGCTCACGGCACTGGCGGCCGGCGAGGACCCCGCCGCCTCCTCGGCCGGCAAGTGGCAGACTCGCGTCGCGTGGATCGAACGCACCAACGTCATGGGCCACTACGACCTGATCGTCCCCAAGGCTTACGAGCCCAAGAAGTCCTGGCCGATCATCATTTCCTACCAGGACGACCCCAACGACAAAGAGATTCGCAAGACCCCCTACTTCCTCATTCGCTGCGTCCAGAAGGGCTACCCCACCGGCCTGACGTACGTCGAGAACAAGACCCGCACGTACCTGAAGGACGTCGCCCGCGAGTACAACATCGATCCGACGCGGGTCTACGCCACCGGCTTTTCCTACGGCGGGCATACCGACCTGGTGGTGGCCTGGCGATTCCCGCACTGGTTTGCCGCCATCGCCCCGGTATGCAGTGACCTGCGTGACAAGCAGACGCCCTACGTCAAGCAGCTCAAGAACGTTCCCACGCTGCTGCTGCACGGGGCGGGCGATTCGTTCCTGGCGACGGGAAAGGTCGTCCACAAGTACATGAAAGAGGCCGGCTGCCCCGTCGAGTGGCGGACGTATCCCGGCGGCCACGCGCCCACGCTTCCATTCCGGCAGGACGTGACGGTGCTCACGAACTTCTTCGACAAGCACGTGATGAACCCCTATCCGAAGATGGTCTGCCACATCGTCGAGCACAATCGCTACTCGCGCGCGTTCTGGGTCGACGCCAAGCTGACGAAGAATTCCGGCGGCATGGAGGCGATCTTCGAGGTCCGCGTCAAGGACGGCAACAAGATCGAGATCGACGCCAACGAGCAGGTCGCCGAGCTGGACCTGTATCTCAACGACAAGCTGATCGACATGGGCAAGCCGGTCACGGTCGTTACCGGCCAGAGGAAGCTCTACGAGGGCAAGCCAACCGAGAAGCTCACGATCAAGCTGACCGAAGCGCCGGACTATTCGCGGGACGGCGGCGACACGCTCTGGCGGCAACTGGCGGAGATCCGCAAGCAGGCCCGCCCCGCCGCCGGCGTTCCACGCTGAGCTGCCCAACGGGAGTCAACCATGAAAGCGCGTGTTCTGATTTCGGCCGTTGCGGCCGTCGGCCTGCTGTGCTCCCCATCTGTCGGGCAGCAGCTCGCCTCCGCCCCGTCGGCCGGCGAGCTGAACATCTACGTGGACGACATCAAGCTCACGTGGCCGGAACAGGCCGAGAAGGACTGACCGGCGCGCCGGCCCGCCGGCGGCGGACGGACGCAGCGGCTGCTGGCGCGAAAGTAATGGCCGTCTCGGGCGGGCCCTTCGCATTCATTTCCCGTCCGGTTATATTTACAGATCCGCCGCAACTCGGCAGAATGGTCAGAACCGAGATTGCAGCGAATGATGGCGAGGTAGGCGAATGGCAAAGCTAAAGCACCAGATCCACCTGATCTCGCTGACCCACTGGGACCGCGAGTGGCGATTCCCCTTTGAAGAGACGCGGATGCTGCTGGTGGAGATGATGGACGGCCTGTTGGACCTGCTGGACGGCAACCCGAAGTACGGGCACTATCACCTCGACGGCCAGTGCATTCTGCTCGAGGACTACCTGGAGGCCCGCTCGGAGAACCGCCAGCGGCTGATCGAGCACATCCGCGCCGGGCGAATCCTCATCGGGCCGTGGTACACGCTGGCGGCCGTCAGCATGGTCAATGGCGAGTCGCTGGTGCGAAACCTGTTGATGGGCATGAAGGTCTGCGCCGAGTTCGGGCCGCGGATGGACGTCGGGTACACGCCCGCCGGCTACGGCCAGCCGTCACAGATACCGCAGATCCTGCGCAACTTCGGCGTGGAAAGCGCGATGTTCTACCGCGGCATCAGCCGGAAGGCCTGCCCCAACGCCGAGTACTGGTGGGAAGGCCCGGACGGCTCGCGCGTGCTGGGATTCCGGCTCGGCGACTACGCCCGGGCGAATTTCTTCTACTTCGTCTTCCGCCCGGTGGTCCACAATCGGGACAACACGCAGATGGCCCACCACTGGGAAGACGGCGGGCTGCCCGTCCGCATGTGCGACGGCCGCTCGACCACCTGCTACTACGTCCTGGAGGCCGCCAGCGGCTTCCACGCCGAGAACGTCGCCGACAGCCTGATGAAGCTGGACAGCGAGGAGATTCGCGGCACAACCACGCCGTACGGCCTAGCGATGCAGTGCGACGACAGCGTCGAGCCCCACGCCTCGGAGGTCCGCATCATCGAAGAGGCCAACCGCCGCCTGGGGGAAGGCTCGATCCGCCACTCCAGCTTGCCGGAGTACGTCCGGCTGGTCCGCGAGCACATCGAAAAGAACGACGTCCGGCTGGAGACCCTGACCGGCGAGATGCGGCACACGCTCCACGAGGGCGTCTGGACGGACCTGCTGACGGACGTGCTGGGCAACCGCCCCGACTGCCGCCAGGATCACCGGCGCAGCGAGATCATGCTCCAGAGGTGGGCCGAGCCGTGGGCGACCATCGCCTGGACGCTGGGGCGGGAATACCCCGCCTTCTACCTGGAGAGGGCCTGGAAGCTGCTGCTGGCCAATCAGGCCCACGACTCCCTCAACGGCGGCAGCATGGACCTGATCAACCGGGAGACGGCCGTGCGGAACGCCAAGATCCAGACCATCGCAGGCGGCGTCCGCCGCCGGGCCCTGGAGGAGATCGTCCGGCGGATCGACACCTCCTCGGCCGAAGAGAGGGACATCTTCCTGGTGGCGTTCAACCCCACCCCCCGACCGCTCGACGAGGCCGTCCTGGCCACGCTGGATTTTCCCCTCGAATGGGGCGTCACGTCCTATCGCATCTTCGACATGTCCGGGCGGGAGATCACCTTACAGGAGGTCTCGGCCGTCGAGGACAAGGCGACGTTCCAGCGGCCCAGCGAGCTGCCGCTTCGGCTTCCGGTGCGGCGGCACACGATCTACTTCAAGGCCGACCAACTGCCGGCGATCGGGTATCGATGCTATCGGGTGGCGGCCTCTCAGGACCACCAGCACCGCCGCGGCTCGATGGCCACCGGCCCGGCCACGATAGAGAACGAGTTCCTCCGCCTCACCGCTAGCGCAAACGGGACCATCGACCTGCTGCACAAGCAGACCGGCCACGTCTTCGCCCAGCTCAACCACTTCGAGGACACCTCCGAGGTGGGCGACCCGTGGACGCGCTTCACCAGCCAGAGGGAGCAGCGCATACTGTCGCTGGGCTGCCGGGGCGAGGTCGAGATTATCGAGGACGGCCCGCTGTCGGCGTCGATCCGCACGAAGATTTGCCTGCGGCTGCCGGCGTGGTCGAACCGCGAGAAGCGAAGCGGCCAATACGTGGACAACGTCATCACGTCCGTCTACACATTGCGCGCGAGCTGCCGACGGGTCGACGTCGCCACCACCATCGAAAACCACGCCCGCGATCATTACCTGCGGGCGATCTTCCCGACGCACCTGGCGGGGGCGGAGAAGTCCCACGCCGAGACGGCCTATGACGTGGTCGCCCGAGACGTCCACGTGCCCGACACCCACGCCTGGCGCGAGCCGATGACCGGCAAGCAGCCCAGCATCACCTTCGTGGACGTTTCCGACGGCAACGTCGGCCTGACCGTCATCCACAAAGGCCTGCTCCAGTACGAGGTACTCGACCGGCCGGATCGCGCCATCGCCCTGACCATGATGCGGGCCTTCCAGATGAGGAACCTCGCCCGGATCGCCGAGTATCCCGACCAGGTCGACTCGCAGATGCTGGGGACAACGGAGCTGTCGTATTCGCTTTGCCCGCACGCGGGGTTCTGGAACGAAGCCGACGTGCCGGACGAGGCGATGGCGTATCTGACGCCGCCGCTGGCGGCACAGGCCGGCAGGTGCACCGCCCCGCCGGCCGAGCCGCTGCCGTTGGAGCACTCCTTCCTTCGGATCAGCCCGCCCAAGATCATGCTGGGGGCGCTCAAGCGGGCCGAGGACGGCCGCGGCGCCATCCTACGCATCGCCAACCCCGAGGACCGCCAGATCGACGTCCAGATCGCCCTGGACCGGCCGGCTGCGGCGGTCGAGGCCGTGAATGCCGATGAACGAACGCCGGCGCGTGAGATCACGCCGACCTTTGACAAGTCCGACAATACCATCCGCCTGGAAATGCCAAAAAAGAAGATCGTGACGCTGAGACTAATCTACGAATGAGGACACGGGCATGCTGGATTCATTGATTGAAACCGTTAACGGGGGCTACCAACCCAAGCGCACCTGGGATTTTCTGGTGAAGTTCTGGGAGCAGGAGCGCTGGTTCGACACGCCGCATCAGCGGGTCGCGGCCGAGTTCGCTCGGGACGTGCTGGAAGAGGCCGGCCTTTCTGACGTTCGCCTGGCCGGCTACCCCGCCGACGGCAAGACGCGATTTCAGGACTGGACCATGCACATGGCCTGGGAATGCCCCTCGGCGCGGCTGGCGCTGGCCGAGGGCGGCGAGGTGCTGGCAGACCGCCGGAAGGTGCAGGCCGCGGCGGTGTACTGGAGCGGCCCGCTGGGGTCGGAATCGGCCCCGGCCGTCGGCGAGGTCGTGGACGGCGACGCCCTGGGGGCGATCACGCCGGAGGCCGTGAACGGAAAGTTCGTCCTCACGGCTAAGCCGCCGGCGGAGATGAAACGCCGCCTTCTCGGCACCCAGCCATTGGCCGTCGTCAGCGATTATCTGGGCGAGGGGCTGGGCTACACCGAAGACACCACCAAGTGGTGCAACAGCTGGTCCGACGGTCCGGGCGGATGGTATTTCCACGCCCACGACACGGTGATGGCCGGCTTCTGCCTGTCTCCGGCGGCGGGCAGGAAGCTGCGGCAGGCGATGGCGGCCAGGCCGGGCCTGCGGCTGAGCGGCTTCTGCCAATCCCGACTGTACGAGGGCTCCGGCCAGAACGTCACCGCCGTGCTGGAGGGAACGGACCCGTCGCGCGAGATCTGGATCTACGGCCACGCCTGCGAACAGGGCGCCCATGACAATTGCAGCGGGGTGACCGTCCTGGTCGAGACGCTGCGGACGCTGAAGGAGCTGGTCGCCGCCGGCAAGCTGCCGAGACCGCGCTTCAGCATACGCGCGATCACCACGGAGGAATGCGTGGGCATGCTCGCCTTCGCCACGCTGCATGACGACCTGCGTCGCCGGGCGATGGCGGGGCTGAACGTCGACGCCGGCGGCAACCCCGCCCCGGCCGACCAGCCGTACATCCTCAACTTCGGCCCGTTGAGCAATCCCAGTTTCGCCTGGGCGGCCGCGGCGCTGGCCGGCCTGGCCATCAAGGAAAAGGCCGGCGACGCCTGGCACCTTCGCTTCAAGCGGTTCATCCCCAACGCCGACGACATGATCTCCGACCCCAAGTGCGGCGTGCCGGCCATGTGGCTGGGAAAGGGCGGAAACTCCGTCGGCTACCACTCCAGCGCCGACACGCCGGAAGTGTGCAGCGCCGATGCGCTGCGCTGCAACACCGTTCTGACGGCCACGTGGGCATACCTCATGGCCTCGATGGACGACAAGCTCGCCGGCGAGCTGATCGGCCCGGCGGCAAAGTGGGTCGAGGAAAACCTCCTCGGCGGAGCCGGCGACGCCGAGCACCTGCGCCGCTGGGCGGCCGGCGGCGTGTTCCGCGACCTCGCCCGCTGGGGCGTGAGCGAATCAGTCTACGAGCCGACCGCGGCCAAGTACGTCGCCGCCGGGGCGCCGCCTCTGCCGGACCTGCCGGCCGAGGGACCCCGCTATGTCCGAGCAGCCTGGGGAACGTACACGCTGGAAACGCTGCCGGTCGAGCGGCGCGAGGGCTTCAGCCGATGGTCCGGCTGGCAGGCGGCCGGTGGGTACTGGAACGACGGCATCAGGCCCCTGCCGGCCGTGGAACGCCTGGCCAGGGCCGAGGCCGGCGGCATGCCGGAAGCGGGGCTGAAACCGTTCTTCGAAGCCTGCATCGAGGCCGGTCTGATGGTCCAGGACAACAGCGGCGCATACCCGCGCTAGTTCGAGGCCTCGCCGGCGGCTGCGGACCGCCCGCCCCGGCCGATCTTGTTCTCGGTTCCGGCCAGCAGGCGGGCGATGTTGCCGCGGTGACGCAGGATGACCAGGGCGGCCATCGCGAAGGCAAAGGCCAGCAGCGGCCAGTACCGCCGGATCGACCACCCCCACAGGCCGCAAGCCCCGACGAACAGCAGCGGAAACGCGGCGGCCGCCGTGATCGAGGCCAGCGAAACGTACCGCCACAGCAGCACCACTATGACCCAGACCGCCAGCGCCGCCAGCCCCGCCCAGGTGAAGTACGGGTAGAAGCCCAGGAGCACGCCCAGCGAGGTCGCCACCCCCTTACCGCCGCGGAACTTCAGGTACAGGCTGAAGATGTGCCCGGCAATGGCCGCGAACGCCACCGCCAGCCAGGTGGCCTGGGCGAGCCAGGCGACCTGTTCGTCCACGGCGCCGACCCGGCCGGAGCCGCGAAGATAAACACCGACCGCCAGAACCGGCAGGAAACCCTTGAGCGTATCCAGGACGAAACAGAGGCAGCCCCACTTCCGCCCCACGACGCGGCCAACGTTGGTCGCACCGATATTGCCGCTGCCGCGGGCGCGAAGATCCACGCCGTGGAAACGGGCCATGATAACGCCGAAGGGAATCGAGCCGATCAGATACGCCCCCACCGGCATCGCCACCAGGTCCACAAAAACGCTTGCGATCATCGCCCGGCCACCTCCCCGTAAACTCTCTCCAGGCCGTCCAGGTGCCGCTCGAGGCTGACTAGGTCCGCAACTGCCCGGCAGGCATCGCTCATCCGCAAGCGCATGGCCGGATCGGCGAGCCGGTCCAAGCCGGCCAGAATGCCCGAGCGGTCCCGCGGCGACCCGACGACTATTCCCACGCCCCGGACCAGTAGCTCGGCCGCTCCGTTGAAACGCGTAGTCAGGCCGGGCAGGCCCCAGCGAATCGCCTCCAGCACCACCCGGCTGCACGCGTCCTGCCAGCTCAAGAGCACAATCGCATCGGCGGCCGAGTACAACGGGAAGACATCGTCCGCCTGCCCCTGGAATAGCACGTGCTCGGCCACGCCGGCGGTGGCGGCCCGCCGCCGATACGCCCTGGCATCATCGCCGCCGGCGACGACCAGCTTTGCCGGCCGGTCCGGGCGGGAACCGGAAAACTCGGCAAAGGCATCAATCAGCTCGGCGACGCCCTTCAGCAGGAAGTTCTGGGCCACGGTCAGGAAGACCGTCGTCCCCTCGCCGGCCCCCCAGCGGCCGCGAAGCTCCTTCCGCCAGGATGCGCGAGTCGCCTCGTCGATCCGAGGGACCTCCACCCCGCCGTAGATCACTTCGACGTTCTTACGCCGACGGTAATACGCAGCGAACTCCTCGGCCACCATCTCGCTGACGGCCAGGCATTTCACGCCGCCATCCGCGGCGATCCGCCTTTCCCGCTTCCGGGCCGCCTGGCGAGTGCAATTCAGCGGCCGCGCGACCCGCCGCAAGAGACGCCCTATCGGTCCGGCGAGCCGGTCCTTGGCCGCCATCTGCCCGGGAATCGTACCGCCCCGCGGTTGGTACACGTTGGCGCAGGGCACCGGAAGGGTCGCGTGAACGACGTCGAATCCTTCGCGCCGGACCGCCTGACCGACGGCCTTGGCAAAGCTCGCCGTCTGCCGCGACCGGCCGAGGCCGGCCGAGCCAAGCTCCAGCACCTCCACGCCGGCGGCGTCCAGGCTGCCGGCCTGACACAGCACCGTCACGTCATGATCCCGGCGGGCCAGCCCGGCGGCGATCTCGGCCACAGAGCGCTCGCGACCTCCGCGCTTGGGATCCATCCTCTCGATGACCAGGGCGACCTTCAGTTTACCGCTCCTTCCTCTCGGACTCTCGGCCGCGCGCCCTGCTTGCGGCGCTGACGGCGGCGAATGGCCGCAACCTTCCTGTCGATCGACGCCGCCCACCGGCTCATGCCCCCCCGCCCGCCAAGGTAACCTGTCAGAAAACCCTCCCAGTGTTCTTCGACCCACGCGGCCGGCATCGAGTACTTCAGCTCGGCCAGGTCCTTCACTCGCCACCGATAGCGGCGCCACCGGGGCGCGAACATACGCGCCAGGTCGATCAGATAAAGCTCGGGCCCGTCCGGGCTTTCGTCAAGGAAGATGTGCGAGGCGTAGAGGTCGCGGTGGACGTAGCCGGCCGAGTGCAGCTTCCGCACCAACTCGACCAGGGCGGCGTTGAACCGAGCCACGGCCTCCTTCTGCGAGACGGCCCGATCGAGGAAGTCCGTAAAGGACCTCTCCAGCGCCTCGCCCGGCACGGCCGACAGGATGATGTAACTGCGGCGGACGCCGAGCAGGTCAGGCTCCTCCCCCATGGCGATCATCCGCATCGTCGCCACGCCCGCCGATTCGAGCCGTCGAATATTCTCGAATTCGGTCCTGGCCGCGCTGTGCCGCTCGCGCCCCGCCGGCCAACCCCAAAGCCGCCGGGGCCACGGCGCCGGCCCGTATCGCTTCAGATACCAAACGACCGGCCGGCCGCTCTCGTCAACCAGCCGCAGACGCAGCCGCTGCCGCGCCCGGAGGTTCGGCTTGGACAACAGCTCCCCGCCGGCGCAGGCGAAGACGCCGTGCAAGCTGTCGAGGCCCTCACGCTTCAACAGGGCCTTCTCGCCGCGATCGTCGAGTTCGACGCTGCTCACGAAGTCCCTCTTCGTTCAACAGTTCCTCGGCCGCCGCCAGGACCATCTCCGGAGAGATCTTCAGCATGCACTGATGCCGTTCCGGCCCCGGGCGCAGGGGGCACTGCTTTCGCTGGCACGGTCCGCAGGGCACGTCCACGCGGACGATCCGCTCGCGGGCGTAGTCGATCGCCGCCCAACCCGGGTCGGTCGGCCCGAAGACCGTCACCACGGGCACGCCCAGAGCGGCGGCGAGGTGTCGCGGGCCGGTGTCGTTGGTGATCAACAGGTCCGCCCGGCACACCAGCGCCTTGAGCAGACACAGCGTGTTCTCGATCCTCGCCAGGTTCAGGGCGGGCGGACGTTTCATGGCCGCGGCGACCGCGTCGGCGATGGGCCGTTCCGAGGGGGCGGCGTTAATGATGATCTGGGCCTTGCGGCCCTCGGCCAGCGCGTCGGCAACGTCGGCGAAGCGCTCGGCCGGATACAGCTTGGCCGGCCCGAACGACCCGCCGGGGTTCAGCAGCACGATCGGCCTGCCGGGTTCCACGCCGGCGCCCTCGAGCAACGCCTCGGCCGAGGCGGCGTCGGAATCGGCCACGGCCAATTCCATCCGCCTGTCGGAAACGTCGCCGCCGAGAGATGCGGCCAGTTCGAGGTAATAGTCCAGAGTCGGCGTGACGGCGAAGCTGCCGTCGGCGTTCCGCGGCGGCGTCAGCCTGTCGGTAAGCAGAAAGCCTCTTCCGTCGCGATCGTATCCCAGGCGTCTGCCCGCCCCGCCCAACCGGGCGACAAGAGCGCTGCGAAAGCTGTTCGGCCCGAGCACGGCCAGGTCGAATCGTCGCCGCCGCAGCATCCGGATCAAGCGCAACGGGCTGCCGCGATCGACGATGATGTCTTCCGTCCACGGATTCGGCCTCAGCACGGCGGCCGGAGCCGGCCGGGCCAGCAGCGCCAGGTCGGCGCCGCTATAGCGCGCCCGAATCGCGCGCAGCGCCGGCGTGAACATCACCGCGTCGCCGACCCAGTTGGGCAGAAACACCATGATCCGTTCCCGCTCACCGGTCATGGCCAGCATTGTATCGGCAATGGCGGGTGCGCGCGTAGGCATTGTTGACCGCCATGCGCCCCGCAACTAAGATTCACCCACGATGAGGCAGGAGGTTGCGGGCATGAGCAAATCAAGCTTGGGCATCTCGATCGACACGCTGTACCGCCGCCTGGTTGCCGAAACCAGGCAATCGCACGCCCACGGCCGGCGGAAGGGCGAACCGTTCCGAGCCTGGCAGCGCCGGCTTCGGGAGAAGCTGCTGGAACTGCTGGCCATCGCCGGCAAGCCGCGGCCGGCGCCGCCGGTGCGGTTCGTCGAGGAGGCACGCTGCGACGGCTACGTTCGCCGGCGCGGCTACATGGCCGCTGCTGACGAACTGGCCGTGCCCTTCTACCTGCTCGAGCCGGACCCCACCCCCGCCGAAAAAATGGGCGTCTGCCTGGCCGCCCACGGGCACGGGCCGGGCAAGGTGCTGCCGGTCGGCATCGCCCCCGACGAGCACGCCCGAAAGCTGATCGACGAGGGCGAGCGCGACTACGGCGTCCAGGCCGTCAGGCAAGGCTATCTCACCATCTGCCCGGACTGGCGCGGCTTCGGTGAACTCATGCTGGCCGAGGACGTCAATGCCGGCCGCAGCGGCTGCTGGCAGTTGGCCATGCGGGGCATGCAGCTTGGCCGGCCGTTGCTCGGTCAGCGCGTTTCGGATGCGATGCAACTGCTGGATTGGGCCTTGGCCCGCAACGACGTGGACCGGCGGCGGGTGGTGATGACCGGAAACAGCGGCGGCGGCACGATGACACTGTTCGCCTCGGCGGTTGACCGGCGCATAACGGCCGCCGCGCCGAGCTGCTACTTCTGCACCTTCGCCGACAGCATCATGGCCATGTGGCACTGCCCCTGCAATTTCGTCCCGGGCATTCAGGCCGTGGCCGAGATGGCCGATCTCGGCGGGCTGATCGCCCCGCGTCCGATGCTGATCATCGCCGGCACCAAGGATACGATCTTCCCCATCGACGGCGTTCGCGCCGGCTTTGCCGCGCTCCGACGGATCTACGCCGCCGCCGCGGCGGCCGACAACGTCGAGCTGTACGAAGGCGCCGGCGGACACCGATACTACGCCGCCCGCGTATGGGACTTTTTCCGCGAAAAGCTCCCGGCCGATTAATCCGGCGCCGGAGCGGGCGGAAGCTTCAGCTCCGCCCAGGAATCGAAGAATTCGGTGGATGCCTCCCGGGCGCTGGCGTCGGCCACCCCCAGCACGATCAGGCCGCCCTGCTGGAACATCTCGGCCGAATCGTCATTTGCCGCCACGGCCCAGCGCAGAGTGGGCAGCCGCTGCCGCAGCAGGGCCAGCATGTTCGGCTCGTCCGCCCGCCGCCACGGCAGTTTCCGATACCACGTCCGGCTTTTCTCGCAGGGCAGCACCGCCGAGCGGGGGTAGCCGGCTTGTTCGAGAAACGCCTCGGGCCGGCGCGGCGGGGCCGGATATCGCTGCGTCAGGTAGACGAGCTGCGCCCGGGCCTGAATTCGTTTCAGGGCCGCCCCGGCCTCTGCCGCGGCCTTTCCGCCGGCAGGAAGCGAGTCGAAATCGACGACGACAACGGGCTTATCCCGGGCAAGCACGTAGGCCGTCACCGTCCTCGAGACGACCTCGCCGGCGGAATCCTGGTGATGCAGCGAGAGCTGATGCCGGCCCGTGCCGGCGGGCAGTTCAATACTGATGGCCGCGTAGCCGCTCTTGTCGGTCCGGGCGCAGCGCAGCGGGTCCTCGCCCAGGCGAAAGGTCATGGGCGCGTCGCGGACCGGCGGCGCGTAGAACCAGAATTCGCGCCGCTGTAGGCGCACCACCACCGGCGCAGCTTGACCGGGCAGGCCGACCACGTCCGGCCCGGTCAGGAGGAACTCCCCCCCGCAACCACCGGCAAGAGCCGCCACAAATAACAAACTCATCCGTCGCATACGTTTACCCGTCCCGCTCGGAGCCTCCGTCGGATTAGCGCCCGGCGGACGTTGCATGTCAAGTGTTGGCTCTGCCATCGAGACAGTGGTAGTATTGGGACGAGGACAGACCCGGTCTTTGGCAGGGCTTTTCTTTCGACCTTTGCGAATTGCAGGTGGACAAATGGGCAAGGACAGGCAGGACGAGCTGTACGCCGAGGATCCCTGGCGCGTATTTCGCATCATGAGCGAGTTCGTGGAGGCTTTTGAGGTAATGAGCCAGATCGGGCCGGCGGTCAGCGTGTTTGGCTCGTCACGTACCAAGCCGGGGGACCGCTACTACCGGCTTGCTCGGAAACTGGGCGCCATGTTGGCCGAACGCGGTTTCGCCATCATCACCGGCGGCGGGCCCGGCATCATGGAGGCCGCCAATCGCGGCGCCGACGATGCCGGCGGCAGGTCCGTCGGACTGAACATCACGCTGCCGCACGAGCAGACGGCCAACCGGTACAGCAACATCAGCTTGGACTTCCATTACTTCTTCGCGCGCAAGGTCATGTTCGTGAAATACGCCTGCGCGTTCGTTTGTTTCCCGGGCGGGTTCGGCACGATGGATGAGTTCTTCGAGTCGATGACCCTCATCCAGACCCAAAAGGTCGATCGTTTCCCCGTCGTGCTGATCGGGCGGGGCTTCTGGGGCAAGATGGCCGACTGGCTGGACGCGATGATGCTCCGCCGCTACCACAACATTTCTCCCAAGGACCTGGACCTGTTCCTGGTGACCGACAGCCTGCACCAGGCCGTCAGGGTGATCGAGGAGGCCCGAGCCGCCGACCTGTCACGCCGGGCCGCGGTCGCCGACGTCCACCGGCGCCTCACCGGCGAGGGCACCGTCGTCGGCCTGCCGCCCAGGTCCAAGCGAAGCGGTCGTCGCTCCGCCGCCGGAAGCCGGGCCTCGGGCCGGAAGCGAAATCGGCGCTGACCGCCGGGAGTTCATCCCATGGGCATGACGATTACGGAAAAGATCCTCGCCAAGCACGCCGGCCGGCGGGCCGTCGCCCCCGGCGAGAACGTCTGGGTCGACGTGGACGTGCTCATGTCCAACGACGTGATCGCTCCGCAGATGATCGGCGTTTTCGACGAGAATTTCGGGCCCGAGGCCGCGGTATGGGACGCCGACAAGGTGGTGATGATCCCGGACCACTACGTCTTCACGGCCGATCGGAAGGCCCACCGCAACATCGACATCATGCGAGACTTCGTCGCCCGCAAGGGCATCAGGCATTATTACGATACGGATTTCATGCCCGCCGGGTTTGAGGGCATGCCCACGGCATACGGCGACCCGACCAACACGAAGTACTCGGGCGTCTGCCACGTCACGCTGCCCGAGAAAGGCCACACCCGACCCGGCGAGCTGCTGCTGGGCACCGACAGCCACACCTGCACACACGGGGCCTTCGGGGAGTTCGCCGCGGGCATCGGCAGCACGGACGGGGCGTTCGTGCTGGGCACGGGCAAGCTGTGGCTGAGAGTTCCGCCGTCGCGGAAGTTCATCTTGCACGGGCACCTGCCGCCCTACCTGATGGCCAAGGACCTCATCCTGCACGTCATCGGCGAGATCGGGACGAACGGCGCGACGTACATGACCATGGAGTTCGCCGGCGAGGCCGTCGGCGCCCTGAACATGGACGAGCGGATGACGATCTGCAACATGGCCGTCGAGGCCGGCGCCAAGAACGGAATCATCGCCTCGGACGCCATTACCGAAATCTTCGTCCGCTCCCACAGCGACAAGCCCTTCGAGCCGGTCCCGGGGGACGACGACGCATCCTACGCAGACGTGACGGAGTTCGACGTCAGCGAGATTGCTCCGACGGTGGCCATGCCGCACTCTCCGGGCAACCGCGCCGCCGCGGCCGAGCTCGCGGACGTGGAAATCCAGCGCGTCTATATCGGCTCCTGCACCGGCGGAAAGACCACGGACTTCCTCGCGGCCGCGATGATCCTGGCGGGCAAGACGGTCAAGGTTGAAACGTTCATCGTCCCGGCAACTACTCAGGTGGACGCAAACCTGGACCGCCGCCAGGTGGACGGGAAATCGCTGCGTGCGATCTTCACGCAGGCCGGATGCCGCATCGGGCCGGCCAGTTGCGCCGCCTGTCTGGGCGGGCCGGAGGACACTTTTGGCCGGGCGAACGAACCCATGTCCGTTGTCTCGACGACCAACCGCAACTTCCCCGGCCGCATGGGACACAAGGAGGCCCGCATCTACCTCGCCAGCCCCCTGACCGCGGCCGCCAGCGCCGTGGCTGGCCGAATCACCGACCCCCGTGAATACGTCGGCGAAGACGACTTCACCGGACGGGCGTAACAATTGCGGATTGCGGAT
>CAYNYF010000072.1:0-22872 GCA_964401385.1 uncultured Planctomycetaceae bacterium
ATTGGCATGAGCGGCGATCTTGTCAAGGAAAATGTCCCCCGTGGCCGGGGGGGGGATGCATCCCGTCTTTGTGGGTGGGATCACGCCGCCCCGCGCCCAGAACAGGTGTCCCGTGCTTTTTCTGGGAATTTTCTTGCCCATTTCACGCCGAATCGGGCCGGCTTCCTAGCGTTCTCGCCCACCGCTTGGCTGACGGGCGCGGGCCCACTGCCCGGGGGGAGTCGGCGCGAGTAGAATGGAATAGACAGATCCAGAGTTTCGCGGGCCGAAAACACGATCCTACACGTCGCTCGATACGGCCCGCGAGTTGACCGGAACAGGCTTCAGGCGGCGGCGCGCGGCGCTCAAACGTCTTCGCGGCTCTGGATTCGCAGGCAATCATACATGTCTGTTGGAGCAGGCTAAGCAAGTGACAGGGCGCAGTGGCAGTCCGCGCCGACCTGGGCCGGTCAGCACATTTGGAGGCTGCCGAAGCTGAGCGGCGCGTGCGGGCAGCTCGGCATTGGAGGAGCCGAAGCTGCGTCTGGCCGGCCCGGGTCGAGCCGGATCAACGGGAGTTGGGCCCGAGGAGCGAGGGGCGGCTTCGGCCCGCCTGCAAGCTGGTGGGCAGGCCGCCGATGCCCGTAGGCGGAGGGAAAGGCTCCGCGGCGCGGGGCCTGGCGCTGGGAAGCGCCGAATGCTCGGAGCAGGCCCCGGCGCGGCAGAGGCGCCAGATCGCTTTCCGGGGCGATCTGGAAGAAGGCTCCGAACGTGAAAGGCCTGCCCGCCTCCGGCGGGCGGGCGAGCCCGCCTGCAAGCTGGTGGACAGGCCGGCTTTGGGAGCCTGGGTCCCCGCGTCGGGGCGAGTTCGGGCGCCGTTCCACTTGTCGTCGGAGCGGCGCCCTTTCTTATGGGGGCCGAGGACGGCCCGGGCGGCGCCGCAGCGGCGTGCGGCCCGTCGGCCGCCCTTTCCCGCAAAGGCCGTCCCGATTTTGTCTTGAAAGCTGCGCCGGCGGCTTGGCATAATGTCTCGAACTTTTTCCGAAACGTCGTGACCTACTCTGTAGCAGAGGCTCGAAATGGCAGCGTGCCTGGAGGTGAACAGAGTCCTTGATCCAATCGGGGGCGGACGTTCGCCGACGGCCCGCCTGCAAGCTGTTGGGCAGGCCCGCGCGGCTGAGAGCATGAGGGAATAAGCGAATGGGGTGCTACGTCGGATTAGACATCGGCGCCGTCAGCATTACCGCGGCCGTTCTGGTCGAGCGCGGCGGCGGCGCGGCGCTGCGCGACGGGCAGTTCCGCCGGGCGGGCGAGCTGGACTCGGCGGAAGTATACCTGAGCGCCTACCGCCGCACCCGGGGCCGGCCGATCCAGGCCGCCACCGAGATCCTCGAGCAGGTCGTCGCCGCCGTCGGCGCCGAGAACGTCGCCGGCGTGTGCCTGACCGGCGGCGCCGGGCACCTGGTCGCCGACAGGCTGGCCGCCCCCATCGTCAACGAGTTCAAGGCAATCGCCCTGGGCCTGGTCGCCGCCCGCCCGCCTTCCGCCGGCGGGCAGGCCGGCGGCGACGTCCGAACCGTCTTTGAGATAGGCGGACAAACCAGCAAGTACCTGCTGCTGGACAAGAGCGACACCGGCTACGCCATCACCGACTACGCCACCAACGGCGACTGCGCCGCCGGCACCGGCGCGTTCATCGACCAGCAGGCCGGGCGGCTGCAATTCGCGGTCGAGGACGTCGGGCGAATCGCCCTGGCGGTCGAGCGCACCGCCCAGGTCGCCGGTCGGTGCAGCGTGTTCGCCAAGACCGACATGATCCACGCCCAGCAGCGGGGCTACACGCCGGCGGAGGTGCTGGCGGGGCTGTGCAACGCCGTCGCCCGCAACTTCCGCATGGCCGTCGTGCGGTCGCACCCGGTGGTGCCGCCGGTGGCGTTCATCGGCGGCCTGGCGGCCAACGCCGCCGTCGTCAAGGCCCTGGGCGAGGCCTTCGAGATGGGCGAGGACGACCTGTTCGTGCCCGACTGCTACACCCACGTGCCCGCCCTGGGGGCGGCGGTGATGGCGGCCGGCAAGACGGCCTCCCGGCCGGCGGCGACGCCGTCAGGCGACCATCAGGCGACGGGCCTGCCCAGCTCCGTGCCCAGCTCGGCTAGGCAGGCGGGCGCTAGGGAGGCGGGCTTCGCGGGGGCGATGGACCGGCTGCGGTCGGCGACGGATTCGGCCGGCGGCGGCTTTCCCACCACCGAGCCGCTGAGCATGGATCGCGTCCTGCTGCTGCGCGACCGGGTGGAGCCGTACGAGAACGCCTACGGCGAGGAGAAGGTCGACGCTTACCTCGGCATCGACGTCGGGTCGGTCTCCACGAACCTGGTCGTCATCGACCCCGACGGCAACGTCATCAAGCAAATCTACACCCGCACCCAGGGCCGGCCCATCGAGGTCGCCGCCGCCTGCCTCAAGCAGATCGCCGCCGACGTCGGCGACCGCATCCTCATCCGCGGCGTCGGCACCACCGGCAGCGGACGCGAACTCATCGGCGAACTGGTCGGGGCCGACACCATCAACGACGAAATCACCGCCCACAAGACCGGGGCGATGTTCATCGGCCGGAAAATGCTCGCCGGACGTATCCCCGACACCATCTTCGAGATCGGCGGGCAGGACTCCAAGTACATCTCCATCCAGGACGGCGTGGTGGTGGACTTCACCATGAACGACGCCTGCGCCGCCGGCACCGGCTCGTTCCTGGAAGAGCGGGCCGAGGAGCTGGACATCGCCATCATCGATGAGTTCGCCGAACTCGCCCTGTCCAGCAGCGCCCCCATCCGCCTGGGCGAGCGGTGCACGGTGTTCATGGAGCGCGACGTGAACGACTACCTCCAGCGCGGCGCCGACAAGGCCGACCTGGTGGCGGGGCTGGCGTACTCGATCGTGTACAACTACATCAACCGCGTGGTTCGCGGGCGGCACATCGGCGAGTGCATCTTCTTCCAGGGCGGCACGGCCTACAACGACGCCGTGGCGGCGGCCTTCGCGGCCGTGCTGGACAAGGAGATCGTTGTCCCGCCGCACAACGGGGTGATCGGCGCGATCGGAGCGGCCCTGCTGGCGCAGGAGAAGATGCTGGCCGGGCCGGCGGCGGCCGACGACCGCGACCGGGACAGGGCCCAACGGGCCGGAACGTACGTCTCCACGGACCAGGGCGCGGCCGAGGGCGTCCCCAGCCGCTTCCGCGGCTACGACTTGACCAAGGTCAACTACAAGCTGCGGGAGTTCACCTGCAACGGATGCTCCAACCACTGCATCGTCCAGGAGTTTAACGTCGAGGGCGAAAAAACCTACTGGGGCGACAAGTGCTCCGACCGCTACCGCAAGCGCCGCAAGAGCCCCACCAAGCCGATCATCGAGGACTTGATGGGCTATCGCGAGCGCCTCTTCAACGACGAGTCCGGGCTGCCCATCCTGCCCGCCGACGCGGTCAGCGTGGGTATTCCGCGGGCGATGTTCGCCATGGACTATCTGCCGTTCTGGCGGACGTTCTGGACCAACTGCGGCTTCCGGGTGGTGGTCTCCGACCCGACCAACCGGGCGATCGCCGCCGCCGGCATCCGCTGCGCCGTGGCCGAACCGTGCTTTCCCATCATCGTCGCCCACGGTCACGTCGCCCAACTGCTCGAGGCCGGTGTGGACTACGTGTTCCTGCCGAACATGATCTCGGCCGAGACCCACTGGACAGACAACGAGTCCTACATCTGCCCCTGGGGCCAGACGCTACCGTTCGTGATTCGCCGGGCGCCCGCCTTCGAGAGGCACATGGGCAAGTTCCTGACGCCGCGGATCGAGCTTCGCCAGGGCCGCGCCGCCGTCGCCGGGCAGTTGCGCCCGCTCTGCAAGAAGCTGGGCGCGCGCTCGGCGAGGGTCGAGCAGGCGCTGGAGGCGGCCTACCTCGTCCAGGGCTACTTCCGCGACAGGCTGCTGGAGGCCGGACGCCGGGCCCTGGAAAAGCTGCGCCAGACCAACACCGCCGGTATCGTCATCCTGGGCCGGCCGTACAACGTCCACGACGCCGGCGTCAACCTCAACGTCGCCCGCAAGCTGCGCGACTACTACGGGGTCAACTGCATCCCCATCGACTGCCTGGACACCGAAAACCTCGACATCCGGGACATAAACGAGAACATGTACTGGGAGTACGGCCGGCGGCTGATCGCCGCGGCCAAGATCGTGGGCGAGCACCCGAACCTGCACATCCTGCAGGTGACCAACTTCAAGTGCGGGCCGGACTCGTTCATCCGGCACTTCCTCCGTCCGGCCGCGGGAGGAAAGCCGTTCCTCTCGCTGCAATTCGACGGACACAGCAACGACGCCGGCATGACCACCCGCTGTGAGGCGTACCTGGACTCCAAGGGAATCCTGCGTCCGTGGAAGAAATCTTCGGCCGCCGAGGACGTGCCGGCGCCGGCCTGACGGCGCCCGGCAAGACCGGGGTAACGGAAAACATGATCACCAAAGCCCGCACAAGAGAAGCCGCGACGGACCGCCTGGCCGGGCGGACGCTGTGGATCCCGCGGATGACCTACTCCGGGGCGCGGATGGCGGCGGCGGTGTTCCGATCCGTCGGCATTGACGCCATGGTCACGCCCCCATCCGACCAGCAGAGCCTGGAGCTGGGCGGGCTGTACTCCTCCGGGGAGGAGTGCTACCCCCAGAAGGTCACCCTGGGCGATTTCCTGCGGATCATCCGCGCCGACGACTTCGACCCGGACAAGACCGCCTTCTTCATGCCGACGGCCGAGGGCCCCTGCCGCTTTGGGCAGTACGGCCCGTATCTGAAGCGGGTGCTGAAGGACCTGGGCTACGCCGACATTCCCGTGATCTCTCCCACCTCGCGGAACGCCTACGACGGCGTGGCCGATCACGCCCCCGACATGATGCGCCGCACCTGGTGGGCCCTGGTCGCCGCCGACATCTGCCGCAAGCTGCTGCTGAAGACGCGCCCGTACGAAACCACGCAAGGCGACAGCGACGAGGCGCGCGAGCGCGGCCTGGACATGCTGGAGGAAGTGGTGGCCGATCCGGCACTGCGCGGGCGCAGGCGGATGGCGGCCATGGTGGATGTCCTGGTCCGCATCCGCGACAGGTTCCGGTCGATCCCGGCCCGCTACACGAAGGACCGCCCGCTGATCGGGGTGGTCGGCGAGATCTACTGCCGGCTGAACAACTTCAGCAACCGCGAGGCGGTCCGGCGGATCGAGGCCCACGGCGGCGAGGCGTGGCTCTCCGACGTCTGCGAGTGGATCTGGTACACCAACTGGTCGCAGAAATCGCTGCTGAAGCGCGACGGCAAGAGCTTCAGCGGCCAGATGCTGATGGCGCACCTGAAGAGCTACTTCCAGCACAAGGACGAGAAGAAGCTGCTGGGTCCGTTCCGGGAGGACTTCATCGGCTACGAAGAGCCCCACGACGTGTACGCGGACGTGCTCCGGCCCGGCTGGCCGTACCTGCCGGCCGACGGGGCCCTCGGCGAAATGGTGCTCTCGGTCGGCAAGAGCATCTACCTGTACGCCAAGGGCGCCGACGGCGTGATCGACATCAGCCCGTTCTCGTGCATGAACGGCATCATCTCCGAGGCCGTCTACCACTCCGTCTCCCGCGACCACGAGGCCATCCCCATCCGCAACTTCTACTTCGACGCCAGCACCTCGAACATGGAGCGGGATCTGGACATATTCATGGAGCTGGCGATCTCCTACGGTCGGCGGAAGCAGCGCGAGCGGCGGTATCCGCCGTGGTTCCGGTAGCGGGCCCGCCAACACGGTCCGACCCGGCCGGTTCGGGAAAGAGGCAGAGATGATGGTCCAGGCCACACCGACTGACGTTGAAGGCACCCGGGGCAGGGCCGCCCTGCCGGTGGGCGCTGCGGCCGCCGACCGGGACATCGAAGACCTCCGCCAGTCCATCCGCCGGTTCGCCCACACCTACGCCAAGCTGCCAGTGGAGACCCGCGCCACCTGCCCCCTCTGCCGGCAGGTGGTGCCGGCGACGTTCGACCGCGTCGGCCGGCAAATCGTGCTGAGCTACCGCTGCAAGAAGTGCGGCGAGAGCCGCCAGGTCCACGCCGACGCCATCTGGTCGCAGAAGCCCAGCGACTTCCCCGGCAGCCCGACCCGCACCCGCAGCGGCGCGCCCATCCAGCCGGTGCTGCGCCGGCTGCCGCGGACCGTGGAAACGCTCTGCCCGGTCTGCTCCGCGGTGGTGCTGGGGCGGTACTTCGTCGAGGACGGAGCCGTGCACATCGAGAAGACCTGCCCCGCCCACGGGCACTTCCGCGACTGCGTCAACTCCGACGCGCTGTTGCAGTCCAAGGCCGCGTGGTGGACCTTCGAGGAGCCCGCCGGCCCCAGCCGGCCCGGGCGGACGGAGGGCCAGCGCTGCCCGTCCGACTGCGGCCTGTGCCGCCAGCACCAGTCGACTGCTTGCCTGGCCCAGATCGACCTGACCAGCCGCTGCAACATGCACTGCCCAGTCTGCTTCGCCGACGCCGGCGCGGGCGACTTCGTGTACGAGCCGACGTACGCACAGGTCGTCGAGCTGCTGAGCGTTTTCCGCGACATGGGCCCCTACCCCGCCACGGCCGTGCAGTTCACCGGCGGCGAGCCGACCGTTCATCCCAGGTTTCTGGAGATCGTCGCCAAGAGCCGGCAGATGGGCTTCTCGCACATCCAGGTCGCCACCAACGGCCTGCGAATGACCGAGCCGGACTTTGCCGCGGCCGCCGCGGAGGCCGGGCTGCACACGCTGTACCTGCAATTCGACGGCGTCGGGCCCGAGCCGTACCGCCTGACGCGAAACTACCCCGGAATCTGGGAGAAGAAGCTCGCCTGCATCGAAAACTGCCGCAGGCTCGACCTGAAGGTCTGCCTGGTGCCGACCATCATCAAGGGCGTCAACGACGACCAGGTGGGCGAGATCTTCCGCTTCGCCGTGGAAAACGTCGACGTCGTCAGCGGCATCAGCTACCAGCCGGTGAGCTTTTCCGGGCGGACCGACCCGACGGAGCTGGCGGCGCGCCGGTACACGCTGGGCGACCTGGCCCACGACATCGCCGAGGCCTCCGGGGCCTCGCCCCTGCGCGACATGTACCCGCTGTCGATGGTGGTGCCGCTGGCGCAGTTCCTCCAGGCCGTCACCGGCGATGCGAAGATTCGCCCCTCCTGCCACCCGGACTGTGCGTTCGGGACGTATTTCCTGGTCTCCCCGGACGGGCAGGCGTATCCCTTCCCCCAGGTGGTGGACGTGGAGGGCATGTTCACCGACATGAACCGGCTGGCGCGGCGGCTCGACGGCAAGTCCAGGCTGAGCTGGCTGGACAGGATGGCGATCCTGCGCATGTTCCGGCGTCACTTCCGGCGGGGGGCGGCCCCGCCGGGGCTGGACGTCAAGAAGTTCGTCCGCTCCCTGCAAGGGCTGCTGGACAAGAGCGTCGGCCGCGGGGCCGGAGAAAGAAACACGTACAAGACACTGCTGTGCGCGGGCATGCACTTCCAGGACCGCTACAATTACGATGTCCAGAGAACCAAGCGATGCGTGATACTGTATTCCACGCCGGAGGGCGTGTTCCCGTTTTGCAGCTACAACTGCGGGCCGGAGTACCGTCACTACGTGGAACGGAAGCACCGTCGTCGCGCCGGCCCGGCCGAGAGTCCGCCAACGCAGACGGCGACGGAGGAGGGCTGATGCGAACCTTCACGCTGGCATGTTTGACGCTTTCGACGGCCGTCCTGACCGGCTGCCCGCCAAAGTCGGCCCAGCCCGCTCCGGGCGAGGTCGTCTCGCGGGCCGCACACGACGGCCTGTCGCTGGAGCTGCGCGTGCCGCGGCAGCACCTACTTCGCGGCGAGATCGTCGCCGTCACCGTGAGCGCCCGCAACCTCACCCGCTCCGACATGGTCATCCCCGCCCGCAGCGGGGCGCTGGTGTACCTGACGCTCTGGCGCAAGACCTTCGCCGGATGGGAGCAGGTCGTGCGCTATCCGGAAGCGGCGGCGCAAGTCCTCAGCCCCTGGCGGCTGGCGGCCAGGGCGGCCCATACCTTCCCGCCGCTGGAGCTTCGGGTCGGGCCGGACTGGCCCAGCGGGGAGCCGCTGCGGATCACGGCCGAGCTGAACGGCCGGCCGGAGCCGAGGGCCGCCGGCGTCGTTCGGGTCCACCTCACGCAGGAACAGCGCGACCAGGCAAAGGCACACTGACTATCCGACGTGACTGAGCGAGCCGTGCCATTCAGCCGGCCTTCCGGGCAGGGCCCGGCGCCGATCACCGCAAGGCCGGAGCCGCTGAGCCTCGACTACCACCACCCGCTGGAAAACTGGCTGGGCCGGAAGCCCTTCCGCTGGCTGCTCGGCTGGCTGGCGCGCGGACCGGCGGGGGCGACCCGGCTGGAGCGGGTCCTCGCCAGCTATGGCAACGACAAGGCGGCCCTGGCGGAGCGGATCAAGTACTGGCCCTTCCACAAGTTCATCGACCGCATGCGCGGGTCGGTTCCGCCCGAGGCGTTTCGGCGGCGGCTTCTCGACCAGGCCGGCATGCTGAACGGGCTGGTAATCGTCGCCCGCAGTTTGGCCGAGCACGGGCTGACCGTGCCGCAGCGGTTCAGCGCCCCGCTGTTCGCCGTGTGGAACCTCACCAACCGCTGCAACCTCCGCTGCCGGCACTGCTACCAGAACAGCCAGCATCGCTCGCTGCCGGACGAGCTGACGCGGCAGGAGAAGCTCGCCGTCGTCGACCAGTTGGGGGCGGCCCGCCTGGCGATGCTGGCGCTGGCGGGCGGCGAGCCGACCATCTGCCCGGACCTGCTGCCGGTGCTGCGCCGGGCGCAGAAATACCGCATGCACGTCAGCGTCGCCACCAACGGTGTGACCATCACCGAAAAGCTGGCGGGCGAGCTGGCGGCGGCGGGCGTCCGCTACGTGGAGGTCTCGCTGGACTCGGTCGATCCGGCCCGCCACGACGCCTTCCGCGGCATGCCCGGCATGTGGCAGCGGGCCGTCCGCGGGGCCAAAATCATCGCCGCCAGCGAGGGCCTGCGGCTGGGCATCGCCATGTGCGTGCACCGGGCCAACTACCACGAGGTCCAGCGGATGATCGAGTTCGCCATCTCCATCGGGGCCGAGTGCTTCGCCCACTTCAACTTCATTCCGGTCGGGCGCGGGCTGAAGATGGTCTCCGGCGACATCACGCCGGTACAGCGGGAGGAGCTGCTGGGGCTGCTGGGCGAATACATGCAGTCCGGGCGGATCGGCGTGATCTCCACCGCCCCGCAGCTTGGGCGGGTCTGCCTGTCGCGCTGGCCGGCCGAGGGCGGGCGGACGGCCTGCTCCCACGCCGGCTCCGGCAGCGGGCGGAAGGCCCGGGTGGTGGCGAAATACCTCGGCGGCTGCGGCGCCGGCAGGACCTACGTCTGCGTCGAGCCCAACGGCGACGTGACCCCCTGCGTGTACCTGCCCCACCGGGTGATGGGCAACCTGCGCACCTCCAACATCCTCGACATCTTCCGCAACGGATACTACGAGCTGCTCAACGACCGCACCGACCGCATCCACCACTGCGCCACCTGCAAGTTCGCCAGCTACTGCGGCGGCTGCCGGGCCCGGTCGGACGCCTACTTCGGCCGGCTGGACGCCGGCGACCCCGGGTGCATCTACAACCAGCAGTACTGGGACGAGCTGGTGGCGTCCGGCGTCGTCGTCCACGAAGAAACCTCCGAGCCGGCGGAAGTGACGCTGCCCCTCCTCCGCCACGGCCTGGCATAGGCCGGCCACGGGAATTCTCGTAGAGCTTGACCCGGCGAGGATGCGTCTGCGCGGGAGGGAGGAGACCACGAATTAAGGCGAATTACACGAATAGCCTTCCTTTACCTGATCAGCTCCCCCCAATTGGTGCAACGGAATGTCCTGGCTTACGGCAAGCGGGACACCTATCCGAATTCCTCATATTTTCTGCCGCCCCCAGTTGCCTAAGGCGCCGATACTGGTATACTAATAGAGTATAGGGGAAGGGCGAGCGTCATGGGCGATATTCAGTTCAAGTGGGATGCCAAGAAGGCGATTGAGGCGACCCATTATCTTGTGGCCAACCTTGGCCACGTTGATAAAGTCAAGTTGACAAAGCTGTTGTACATCGCCGACCGGGACCATTTTCTCCAGCATGGCCACCCGATCACGGGCGATCATCAGGTCGCCATGGACAAGGGGCCGGTTCCGTCTGCTACGCTTGCTTTGCTGGATGGCGAATTGCCCGCGTCGGCAGAATGCTATCAGCACGTTCATCTGAACGATTTTACCTTTACTTCGCGAGGGGATCGGGAGCCAAGTGCGCTTTCGGCTTCGGAGTTGGAGGTATTGACAGCGGTGCTGCGCGAACATGGCCACAAGGGGAAGTGGACTCTCGTTGATGAGACTCACACTTATCCTGAATTCAAAGAGGTGTACAGGTCAGGGACGTCTACTCGCATCCCATACGACACGATCCTGCGGCACTATGAGACGGGAGATGGTCGCCGGTACAGGCTGGGAAAGCCCGTGGTATCACGGGCGATGCTGGCGGCAATGGAGCGGCCTTTTCCCCCTTGGCGCGCCTAGCATCTGTCCGCGGGGGCAGCAAGGTTGGACGATCTCGCCATCTGGCTGGCTACAGTGGAATGGAACGGGTGTCCTGATCCGCGTCCATGGGTGCTGATCGACCAGAGGGGCGACGATATCTTCGGTTGCTTCCCGATTGCTTCGGAATGCTACGAAGGTCTCTGCTTTGCACTATCTTCGGCAGATCGAGATTTTGCAGCCACGGGATTAGACCGGGATTGCCATATTCACACCGAACGCATCTACGAGCTGCGCCATACGGACTTGAGTAGGCGACTTGGGTTCTTACAGGGCGATCTCCTGAAGGGCTTCTGGCAGTACGCATTTGGCAACGAGCCCAGTTAGGCTGCTCAAAGAGTGGCACCGGCAAGTATTTCGGAAGCGCCGGCTCCAGGTCTCGCTTCAAGACCCGCCAACTAATGGAGGATCCTATATAGGGCTATCGCTGCAGCGAGGTGCTCGCGCAAGCGCGTATGGCCCGGGTCGCGAGCTAGCCACTGGCGATGTGTCTGTTCTCCTTGGCCTTTTTCGTCGGGCGGATTCAGCATGCGAAGCTCGTCAAGCACGCCGGGCGCGCCGTGGTATTGGCAATTAGGAACCCGCGCTTCTCGGATCAGGTGCGATTGGTTGTGAATGGTTGGGAGGCGATAGAGAAGGCAACCAGAACAAAGAGCCCACCCTTCATCTTGAGGTTCACCAGCAGGAGTCCGTCACCACAGCAGTTGAGGCTATGACGGGGCAGCGGAGGGCGCCAGGCGCCCGAACGGGGAGCGAGCGTCAGGGACGTATGCCCCACAGTCGCTCGTACAGTCCTTCTATTTTTTCCACCATCAGGTTGTGGTCGAAGCGCTGCCTGGCGCGGTCCCGGCCGTGCTCGCCCTCATGCGAGCATGTAACAAGTGGCTGGATTTTAAGGGGTTGCTGGAGCGCTCATTGCCGAAGCACCCGCCGATGCCGCTATTCGACCAGCTAAACAATATCTGACCGATAGCGCCCTGTTCTCCTAGGGCCGACGATGAACCGAGCCAGCGCGCCATTGATGGGGGTGATGGCCAACAGGTGGCTGTTGGCTCCCTCGCCGCCGGAGCTTCAATAGGCGGTTGGACTCTTTGTTAGGAGGGGTACAGATGAAGCGCATCTTCATCTGGCTCAGGAAGGCAGTGGTGTTCTTGGCGGCATTGGCACGGTTCGCCCTCGCCGTCAAGCAACTGTTTCTCTAGCAGGGACGGCCGGTCGCTCGTACGGGCCCGGCCGCTTCTTTTGTGTCTATCGCCCAATCCCGTCCACAGATCAAGCCAGATCCGTAAGGCTTTATCCTCTGACTGCTGGCTTGCGGGCACGGCCCTTGCTCGGCTTAGTCGCGACAAGACGATCACCACTAACAGACGGCGCGCTAGAGGAAACAGCGTCCCTTAGGCACTTGGCCACCAGCGTGTTGATGCTCATTTTGGACGCACGAGCGGCCATCGTAATTCGTCGGTGCAAATCGGGCCCGATTCTGATCATGAACTTGCCAGAATAAGGCTTGTCCGGCTTCTCTCCTCGCTCCTCGCAGAACTCCAAGTAGTCATCAACGGACTCCCGGAACGCCTGGAGCGCCTCGCCAACCGAACGACCCTCAAACGTCACAACATCGCGGATGCCAAGCACCTCGCCGTGCAGAATTTCGGCGTCTGGATCGAATTCGATACTCGCGGTATATCCCTTGTGCTCAATCACGGGTTGACTCCTGCTTCCGTCAAGAACCGCCTTATCGATCTGATTGTGGGCTTGTTTATCTCCTTCGCCGGATGGGGCTTATGGAAGACAGCTCGAACGCCATTCGGCGCCACTCGCACTCTCGAACCTCTGCCTTGAGTCATCTTTGCACCAAGATTCCGCAGTAGCGATTCTGTGTCAGACCAAGTGATGTTGGCCTGCACCGGATCGGAAAAGATGGCAGCAAAGGTCCGTTCATGCTTGCCCATCCACTGCATAGTACCACTCAATGATACTATCGTCAAGCAAATTCTTGTGGTTCACTAGATTTCCCCCCTCTTCCCTCTCACAGAACGGCCCTACCTTAAACTGGGTCATTCCGTCACACGAATTACGGCGAATTCCGCGAATGGGCTCTTTTTCTCGAACGAGTTCCGCCTAATTCCTGCCTGAAAGCTGCCGGGCAGGCGTGCAATTCGTGAGAATTCCCGCCTGAAGGATGGCGGGCAGGCGTGTCATTCGTGTTCCCATCCGTTGAAATGCGCGGCAGCCGTGGGCGGAGCCACTGTGCACGCATTGTAGCACTCCGCCAAGGCCCGCGCCCGCGGGCGGTCGGCGCCGCCTACGCTATTCGCCGGTAGAGGGCCTCGATCCGCTCCACCATCAGGTTGTGGTCGAAGCGCTGTTTGGCGCGGTCCCGGCCGTGCTCGCCCAGGCGCCGGCGGAGATCAGGGGCCTTGGCGAGGGTCTCGATGGCGGTCTTGAGCCCGGCCACGTCGCCCGGCTCCAGCAGCACGCCGGTATCGGAGCCGACCGCCTCGGCCGCGCCGTCCACGTCGAAGCTGACGACGGGTTTTCCCGCCAGCATCGCCTGCGGCAGGGCCCGGGCCAGCCCCTCCCGCAGCGAGCAATGCACCACGATGTCGCTGGCGTGCATGATGAGGGGAATCCGCTCCGGCGGCAGCAGCCCCGTCAGGTGGACGCGCCCTTCCAGATGCGCCGCGCGGATCGCCCGCTCGATTCGGGCCCGCCGGCGGCCGTCGCCGACGAAGCAGAACTGCACGCGCGGGTTGGCAATCCTGGCGGCGGCGTCCAGGATGAAATCGTGGCCCTTCAGCTCCGCCAGGCGGGCCACCTGCGTGACCAGCACGTCGCCCGCGCCCAGGCCCAGCGACCGGCGGAAGTCATCGGCGCCGGCGGGGCGCGTCAGAAAGTCCGCGACCTCCATGCCGCTGTAGATCGTCGTGTACTGCTCTGGCGCGCCGACGCCGGCGGCGAGTGCCTGCCGCGTCATCGCGTCGGCCACGGAGATGATCGCGTCCGATCGCCGCGCCGCCCGCCGCTCCAGCGTGACGTACAGCCAGTTGGCCGGAAAGCTGTTGTAGCGGTGATACGGCAGCCCGTGGATGGTGTGGACGATCTTCATCCCCGCCAACGCCCCGCCGGCCTTCTTGCGAAGGCGGTCGGCCGCCCGCCGGCCGAGGATGCCCGCCTTGGACGAGTGCGTGTGCACCACCTCCGGCGCCAGCCGCCGCAGCAGCCGCAGCAGCGCCCGATACGCCCGCCAGTCGCGAACCGGGTTGACCGCCCGGCGAAGGGAATTCACCAGGATGACCTCATACCCGCCGGAGCGGGCCCGCTCCATCAGCTCGCCTTCCGGCCCCAGCGGCGGGCCGGTGATCAGGCTGACCTCATGCCCGCGGCGGCGGAGGCCCTCGCACGTCAGCAGGGTGTTTTCCTGGGCCCCGCCGAGGATCATTCGCGTGATGACGTGAGCGACTTTCACGGCCCCCTAATATTCCCCACGGCGTCGGCGGCGTCCAGAGGTTTATGCGGCGATCAGCCTTCCACCAGCTCGCGCTGGCGCGGGGGCTGCTCGCTGCCGGGCTTTTGCAGCCCGCCGGCGCCGAGGCGTACGGCCGCGCGGTACAGGGCGGCGTACAGCGTCGGCACCACGATCAGCGTCAGCATGGTGGCGAAGCCCAGGCCGAAGACCACCGCCCGGGCCATGCTGGACCACCACTGGCTGGACTCGCTGTGCGTGATCAACCGGAAGGTGTGAATGTTGAAGGAGACTCCCGTGGCCATCGGCAGCAGCCCCAGGATGGTGGTGGTGGCCGTCAGCAGCACCGGCCGCAGACGCGTCTGCCCGGCCTGGACCACGGCCGCCAGCACGCCCATTCCCCGCCGCTGCAACTGTCGGGTGTAGTCCAGCAGGACGATGGCGTTGTTGACCACCACCCCGGCCAGGGAAATCATCCCCACGCCCGTCATGATGATCCCGAACGGCATGCCGCAGACCAGCAGCCCCACCAGCACCCCGATGAACGACAGCATCACCGTCGTCATGATGATCAGCGGCACCGACAGCGTGTTGAACTGCATCACCAGGATCATCACGATCAGCAGCAGCGCCAGCGGCAGCGCCCGCAGGAACAGGAAGTTGGAGGCCTCCTCCATTTGCTCCTGCTCGCCGGCGTACTCGATTTGATAGCCCGCGGGCATCTCCAGCTTCTCCAGCCGCTGCTGCACGTCCTTCAGCACGTCCGCTCCCAGCCTGCCCTCGGCGTCGCCGGTGAGGGTGACCGCGCGCTTCTGGTCGACGCGCTGGATGGTGCCGAAGCCGCCGCGGTACTCGAACTCGCCCAGCGAGGACAGCGGGATGGACTTGCCGGCGGCGTTGGGCACGCACAGGCGGAAGAGGTCCTCGATGTCCACCCGCTGGGAGAGGGGCAGGCGGACGGTGATGTCGTATTCATCGTTGAACTGGCGGTAGGTGCTCACCTTGGAGCCGAACACGGCCGTCTTGAGGAAGTTGCCGATGATCAGCGAGTTCACGCCCAGCAGCATGGCCCGCCGGCGGTCGACCTTGAAGACCAGCTCCGGGCGGGTCAGCTCCAGGTCGCTGCGGAGGTTGACCAGCCCGGGCACGTCGGCGATGAGCCGGCGGGCCTGTTCGCTGATTTCCTTCAGCCGCTTGAAGTCCTCGCCCATGATGCGGATGCTGACAGCCGCTCCGGTGGGCGGGCCTTCCTTTTGCTTTTCCACCTTGATCTCGGCCCCGGGCACGTCGGCCAGGTCCCGGCGGATTTCCGCCACCACCAGCGCCGACGGACGGGGGCGATCCTCGAAGTCGTGGAACATCAGCATGACGTTGGCGACGTGCGGCCCGCCGGCCGAGCCGGTCAGGCTGAAGCCCCCGGCCGAGCCGACGTTGGCCACCACGTGCTTGAGGTCGCGGGTGTATCCGACCACGCGGCCCTCGGCGATTCGCGCCAGCCGGTCGGACTCGCGGATGTTGGTTCCCTGGGGGCTGCGGATGTTGATGAACGCCCGCGCCGGGTCGAAGCTGGGGAACAGCTCCGTGCCCCGGCCCCACTTGACGTAGCTTACGCCCAGCCCGCCCAGCAGCAGCACCGCCAGCAGCAGCGTGACCGCCCAGTGCCCCAGGGCCGTCCGCAGCACCCGTCGATACGCCCGGAACACCAGCCGGTCGCCCCGGGGCTTCCGCGCCGCCCCGCCGCCGCCGACCACCGAGCAGACGGTCGGGCTGATCACCATCGCCACGAACAGCGAGCTGGACAGGGTGATGATCAGGGTGATGGGCAGGTACTTCATGAAATTGCCCATCATCCCCGGCCAGAACAGCAGCGGCGAGAAGGCGGCGATGGTCGTGCCCGTGGAAGTGATCACCGGCCAGGCCACCTCGCCGGTGCCCTTCATCGCCGCCTCGATCCGCCCGTAGCCGAGCTGCCGGTGGCGGAAGATGTTCTCGACGATGACGATGGCGTTGTCCACCATCATCCCCAGGGCGAGGATGAGGCTGAACAGCACGATCATGTTCAGCGTGTACCCCATCGCCTGGACCACGGCGAAGCTGATCAGCATGCTCATGGGGATCGCCAGGGCCACGATCATGCTGGTCCGCCAGCCCATGAACGCCACCAGCACCACCAGCACCAGCACCAGCCCGGTGACGATGTTGTTCTCCAGGTCCGCCACCATCATGTGGATTTCCCTGGACATATCCATGGTGATGTCGAACTTCACGCCGGCCGGGGCGGCTTTCTCGGCCTCGGCCAGGATGTGCTTGACGACCCGGGCAATGGGGATGATGTTGGCGCCGATGCGCTTCTGGATGCTGAGGGTGATGCTGTCGGCCCCGTCCAGCCGGGAAAAGCTCGTGCGGTCCTTGAAGGTGTCGCGGACGGCGGCCACGTCGGCCAGGTAGATGGGCTTGCCGTCGCGCGTGGCCAGCAGCAGATGATCCACCTCCTCCGGCTCGGCGAACTCCGCCGGCACGCGCACGTTGAACTTGGTGCCGGGGGTCTCCAGGCCGCCGGCGGAGATGTTGACGTTCTCGGAGGGAATCAGCTTCAGCAGCTCCGGGATGGTCAGCCCGTAGGTGGCGACGCGGTCCGGATCGATCTCCAGGCGGATCTCGCGCTCCAGCCCGCCCAGAACGTCCACGTTCAGCACGCCGGGAATCTGCTCGATGGCGTCCTCCAACTCGTCGGCGATGGCCTTCAGCCGCACCGGCGAGAGCGACCCGGAGATGCTCACGATCATGATCGGGAACTCGGCCACGTTGATCTCTTTGATGACCGGCTCCTCGGCGTCGACGGGCAGCTCGCCCTTGGCCAGGTCCACCTTGTCCCGGACGTACTGGAGGGCGTCCTCGATGCGGATGTCCGGCAGGAACTCGATGAGGACGGTGGAGAACCCCTCGGCGCTGGTGGAGCGGATCTCCTTGACGCCCTTGAGGCCGGCCAGCTCGGTCTCGATCTTCATCGTCACCGAGGACTCCATGTCCTCGGGCGCGACGCCCTCATAGGCGGTGGTGACCAGGACGTAGGGGATGGGCACGTCGGGGGCGGCCTCGCGCGGCAGCGTGAAGTAGCTGACGCCGCCGGCCACGACGATCAGCAGCATCATCACGAAGACGGTCGTGCGATTGCGAATGGCTGTGTCAGAGACAATCACTTCAAGCCCTCACCGCCCGGCCGCCCGCCCGGCGCCTTGGGGGACGGCGCCTTTCTGCTCGTCGACGGCCACCGGCTGGCCGGGGCCGACGTATCGGTGCCCGGAGACGATCAGCCGGTCGCCTTCGGTCAGCCCGGAAAGCACCCGGATGCGCCTGCCCTTGATGAGCCCGAGCTGCACCTGACGCTTCTCGGCCTTGCCGTCCTCGGCGACGTAGACGAGGTAACCGTCCTCCAGCGGAATCACCGCCGCCAGCGGGACCATGATCGCGCCCTTCAGCACCCGGCGGGTCAGGCGGGCGCGGACGATCTGCCCGCTCCGCAGCGGGCGCTTGCCGGAGGCGGCCGAGAGCACCGCCGGCGCCGTCGTCGCCCTGCCCGAGCCGGCGACCGGCCTGTTGTCGACGACGACCTCCACCCGCGAGGTGCGGGAGCCGGCGTCGGCCAGTTCGCTGATGTAGCCGATCTTGCCGGTGACCTTGTATTCGCCGTCGCCGCCCCTGACGAAGATCTCCTCGGCGGCCCCCACGTCCAGGAAGTGCACGTCCCGCTCGGGCACGTCCAGCACCACCTTGAGCACGTCGACGTCGACGATCTCGGCCACCACGTCGCCCGGCTTGACGTACTCGCCCTGTTCCACGGGCACCCTGTCGAGGATGCCGCCGATGGGGGCGCGGATGACGGCCCGGTCCAGGGAGGCCCTAGCCGCGTCGAAGGCGGCCTCGCTGGCGGCGGCCCGGGTGCCGATCTGGTCCAGCTCGGCCGGCGACGAGACCCCGCCCCGGCGCAGCTCGGCGACGCGCTCGTACTCGCGCTGGTCGAACTCGGAGGAGGCCTCGGCCCGGTCGTAGTCGGCCTGGAGCAGGTCGGTGTTGAGCCGGATCAGCTCATCGCCGGCCCGACACGGGCGGCCTTCCTCGCAGGCGATACGTTCGATCCGCCCGCTCACCTCGGCCGGCACCTTCACTATGCGGTTGGGCTCGGTCACGCCGGGCAGCGTGATCGTGTCCGCCAGCGCCGGCAGGGCGCGGACCAGCTCGACCTTCACGTTCACCGGCGGCCTCTCGGTCGGCGGAGGGTCGCCATCACGACCCGGCATCCGCGCCACCACCGCCACAGCGCCCGCGGCCGCCGCCACGATCAGCGCCGGCAGGAGCCTCCGAGCCAGCCGCCCGGATCGCCGCCCGCCCGCCGCTTCCACTTCCGGCTTCTGTTCCATCTCGCTCATTCTATGCTAGTCCGTACCGGCCCGACCCGCCCCGGCCGTCAGGCTGGCCAAAAGGTCGCGCTGCATCTCCGCCACAAACTCCTCGTCAACGTTCGACCCGAGAACGATGGCCTGCACCGTCATGCCGCGCAGGACGCCCACGATCAGCGAGGCAGCCACGGCGGCGTTGGCATCCTTGCGGAACTCCCCCGACGCCGCGCCTTGCTCGATGATGGCCTGTATTTGCCGCTCCGTCTGGCTGGTGGTCCGCTCGACGGCCTTGGCCAGCTCCCCGGGGAGCTTCTGCCTCGCCGCCGTCGCCCAGAACTCCAGCATCAGCCGGCCGTAGAGCTTGTACCGAGCCAGCCGCCCGTACCAGCTATCCACCAACTGCCGGATCTTCTCCGAGGCGGGCGCCGGCTGAGCCGCCGACTGCTCCACGTCGGTCTGGCCGAGCGCCAGCATTTGCAGGCAGACCTGCGTGAACAGGTCCTCTTTGCTTCGGAAGTAGTTGTAAATGCTGCCCTTAGCGACGTCTGCCTGGGCAGCCACCGCGGCCATGGTGGTGGCGGCATAGCCGTTGGCGTCGAAAGCCCTCTCGGCCGCGGCCATGATCCGCCGACGACGATCAGATGAGCCGCTCGACTCGGACATGATGGTTGTCTCCGCTGGGTCCGCCGGATCGCTGCACACGGGCCAGCAACCCACGGTCGCCCATGACTGACCGGTCAGTCATCGGAATTATACGCACTGCTTCCTCCCCTTGCAAGCGAAGTGGGTGCATTTTTTCTACAAGGAATACCTGGGGATCAACGGGTCGCCATTCGCCCCGGCGCGGTCGCGGCCGGTCGTCCAGGCCGGTCCACCCCGGCAGGTGCTACCGCCGGCCGCCGGCCCTAGGCCGCCGACGGAACAGGTGGAGCCGGCGAGCGCCGAGTCTGCGGAGTTTCGCCAGCCGGCCGCGGAGGCGCCGGCGACGGCGGCCCAGAAGCGACTCGAAGCGGCGGGCGATCGCGTCGATCCGGCGCGCCGGAAAGGACGGCATCTCCAGCACGCTGCGATTGGCGCGGAAGCAGCCCTCCCCTCCCCCGCCGATCCAGCCGTTCTCGGCGCACATCTCGGCCGCCCGCGTCCCCGGCACCGGAAAGAACACCCGAGGACGCACCGCGTCCAACCGGCACCTGGCCAGCAGGTCGAGCGTTTCGCCCACGCTGACCTCGGACTCGTACGGCGCCCCGACGAACACCCGGCCGTGGACGCGCAGATTCTGCGCTTTCAGCGCGGCCACGCCGGAGAGGATCTGCCCTTCCGAGGTGGGCAGCGCCAGGATTTCCTCGCGGATGAACCTGCTGCCGGAGCCGATCTCCACCTCGGCGACCTCGCAGCCGCTGCGGGCGAGCATCTCGGCCACGCCGGCGTCGGCGCAGCTCAGCCGGACGTGGCAGCGGTACGGCAGGCGGCAGCGGCGAGGGTACTGCTCGGCGAACCGCCCGAGCCAGTCGGCGTCGGCGACGAAGGCGTGGTCGCAAAAGACGACGCGCCGGATGCCCTTGTAGCGGGCCACGACCGCCTCCACCTCCTCCAGCAGGTTGCCGACGCTGCGCCGGCGAAGCGTGGCGGCGTTTCCGGCGTACAGCTCCATGTAGCAGTCGTTCGGGCAGAAGGAGCACCACCGATCGCAGCCGCGCGTGGCCGCAAAGGCCGCCTCCCGGCTGTCGCGAACGATCCGCTGGTAGTCGAATATCTCCCTGTCGGGAAAGGGCAGGCGGTCCGGCTCGGCTGCCAGCGGGGCCGGCTCGTTGCGGATGAGTCCCTCCTCGCTGTTGAGCCAGACGCCGGGCAGCTCCGGGCGGGCGGCGAATTGCGTTTCCTCCGGGCCGGCGACGGCCTCGGCCCGCCCGTCGCGGACGGACCGGTACAGTTCGAGCAGAGACTCCTCGTACTCGCCCAGGACCAGGGCGGTCGCGCCGGGGATGCTGATGGCCTGCCCGGGCTGGCAGGTGGCGTAGCTGCCGGCGACGGTCACCGGCAGCAGGCGGCGCTCGGCGACGTCGACGATGATGTGCCGGGCGGCGGTGATCCGGGTCGGCGGAATGTCCACGAACACGTGCGTGGGGCGATACTCATTCAGCGCCCGGCGCAGACGGACCGGCTGGTAGCCGCTCAGCGGCACCAGGGCGACGTCGAAGCCGTCGGCCTTCAGCAGGGCCACGGCCACGCCCAAGTCGTGCCGGAACTCCGGCCGAGCCCGCGACCAGTCCGACCGGACAAATTGCAGGATCAGAATTTGCAACCGCTGCCCGTTCGCCAAAGCCTAAAACGCAGGAAACAACGGTTCGGCAGCCCGACGCGGCCGTTCCCGTCGAACTCTTCCCGCCGGCGGCGGCGCTACAGGCAGAGATTCACCACCAGCGCCTGCATGGCGGGCAAGGTATCGGCGCCGGTCTTCAGCGCCAGGTCGGTCGCCAGCAGCCGGCGGAACCCGCCGGCCGGCCCCCCGCGGCGGGCGGTCCGCCCCGGCGTCCGGCGGCGCGGGCCGCGCCGGCTCCGCAGATGCCAGGCGAGCAGTCCCAGCAGGCGGAACTCCTCCCCGCGGCGGGTCAGCACCGCAGTCAGCAAGCGCAGGGCCTCGCCGGCCCGGCCGGCGTCGATTGCATCCACCAGGGCAAAGGGGGCCGCCCCGGCCGACGCCGCCACCACCGCCGCCACGTCCTCGACGGAGATGCTCGGGCGCCCACCCGCGTACAGGGCGAGCTTTTCCATTTCGCTTTCCAGCCTGACCAGGTCGTTGCCGACCCACCCGGCCAGCAGCCTGGCCGCGTCCTTGCTGATCCGCTTGTCCAGGGCGGAGGCGGCCCGGGCCAGCCACGCCGGCAGCTCGGAATCGGCCGGATTGGCGCAATCGATCACCTGGCCGACCTTGCGGGCGAGTTTGCCCAGCTTGGTCTTGGCCGGGGAGGAGTCCATCAACAGCATCAGCGATCCGGCCGAGGAGGGGTTGGCCAGGTATGCCTCCAGCCGTTGACGGTGGGCGCTGACAAACTCGTCAGCGTCGTGAACCATCACCAGTCGGCGGGACCCCAGCAGGGGCGCGGTTCTTGCCGCGTCCAGGACCTCCGCCAGTTCGGCCGAGGCGTCGAAGTGCGCAACCACCAGCTCCGGGTCGGCGCCGGCCACGAAACGCTCGACGATCTCCCGCCGCCGCTGCCGGCGCAGGTGCAGATTCTCCCCGTGGAGGATGTATATGGGACAGAACGGACTGGTCGGTGCTTCGGACATCCCGGACTCCAGGCCCAACTGGGCGGAGATGTCATTGTCCGGGAGGCCGGCCCGATTGTAAAGCGGCTTGCCGACGGACCGCGTGCGGGCGCAAAAAAACGCCAATTCACCAGAGCCAGCTTGCCGCCGTTACAGCATGACGCTGACAGCACGGGCGGCTCGGCTGCACGTGTTGCCGTCCAGCGAGTAATACACCAGCTTGCCCTTCCGGCGGTTCTTGACCAGCCCGTGGATCCGCAGCAGGCCCAGATGGTGGGAGACGGTAGGCTGAGCTAACCGCAGCTTCTTGCACAGCTCACTCACGTTCCGCTCCCCTCCTTGCAACGCCAGCAGCAATCTCAGGCGTGTCTCGTCGGAAAGTACACGGAACACATTAGACAGCTTCTTGACATCGCTTCTCATCTTCACCCTTCGTTTCTCCAAACGACTGGCCGCCTCCCAAAGCGAAATGGGCCAGCGAGGATAGCCCGACTACCCGATGCTTGGAAATGTGGCTGATTAATGAGTGCAAATAAAGGTGCCTTGCACCAGTGAGTATCCAAAGGCCGCTCGATGCCCAATCCTCCGGCGATGTCAAGCCGCGACTGACCAAGACAAGATCGGCCGCGGGCGCGGGCCTTCGACAGGCACCGCCTCAAATTGCGCCTGCCGTTCCACTCACAAAAAAAAACGGCAGCGTCACATCTGCTTGCGCCGGTACATCGTCCAGAACACGATCAGCGCGATCACGGCGAGCAGCAATACGATCTGCCACCAGTGAATCCATCCCCCCTCTCCCCAAATCTTGGCCAGCGGCATGACACTCGTCATAACGTTCTCCTTGAACACGAATGGACTCGGTAACTTGCGCCGCCTTATAGCCCCACTCCGGAAGGGCTGTCAAGAAAAAACCTTATTTGCGTTCTTCTCGGCGATCCGGTGGCTTCTGCAAGAGGAAATTTTGTGGAACAATCGTTCCCGGCGGCGAAACCGTCTCTGTTTCGGACCGTTCCGCGCCGGTCTTCGCTCGCCTCAAGCGGCGAACGTATACTGGCGGCGACTGGACTCGAACCAGTGACCCAGGGCTTATGAATCCCTTGCTCTGCCA
>CAYNYF010000073.1:0-22826 GCA_964401385.1 uncultured Planctomycetaceae bacterium
GGCCTCACGGCCCCGGCTAAATTCTTGCGCCCCTTCGGGGCTACATGGCGTCCCGGCCGCGGGAGGGCCGTTCGGCATTTGTGCCACGATCAAGCGCCCGTGGGCTTGAGCGTGGCGGGGGCCGGTCGGGCGGGCGCGAAAAGAAAAGGTGCGTCGCCGGGGCGACGCACCCTACGAGTGTTTGCTTGAGCGTGCGGCGCGGGTGGCGGCGGGCTTCTGCGAGGGCTTGATCGAGACCATCCGCTCCAAAGCCAGGCGCGCGTCGTCGGCCACTTCCGCGGCGACCTGAATGCGGTTGACGACGCGGCCTTCGACGAGGTTGTCCAGCACCCACAGCAGGTGGGCCGGGTCGATCCGGGCCATGGTCAGGCACAGCGGCGGCGTGTCGCTGAGGACGCGGACGAACTTGTCGGGGCTCTCGGCCGCGAGGCGGCGGACCATGTTCGCTTCGGTGCCGACGGCCCAACTGCTCCCGGCCGGAGATTCGTTGACGGCCCGCAGGATCTGCTCGGTGGAGCCGAACAGGTCCGCCGCCTGCGCCACCTCGAAGGGGCATTCCGGATGGACGATCACTTGGATGCCCGCCCGGGCCGCCCGCACGCGCTCGATCTGGGCGACGGTGAAGCGCAGGTGGACGTAGCAGTATCCCTTCCACAGGATGAAGGTGGCGCGGCGGACGTCGGCGTCGCTGAGCCCGCCGCCGGGCAGGTGCGGATCGTACACGACGCAGTCGTCCAGTCCGTAGCCCATGGCCACGGCCGTGTTCCGGGCCAGGTGCTCGTCGGGAATGGCCAGGACCTTCTGCCCGCCGGCGCCGCCCTCGGCCGCCGGGCGCAGGGCCCACTCGAAGACGTTGCGGGCGTTGGAGGAGGTGCAGCAGGCCCCGCCGCTGCGCCCGGTGAGGGCCTTGACGTCGGCGGAGGAGTTCACGTAGGCGACGGGGACGACCTTGTCCTCGCTGGCGGCGGCCGAGAGCCGCGCCATCGCCTCGGTGGCGTCGTCGGCCTCGGCCAAGTCGGCCATCGTGCAGCCGGCCGAGAGGTCCGGCAGGATCACCACGCGCTCGCCGCCCGTGAGGATGTCCGCCGACTCGGCCATGAAGTGCACCCCGCAGAAGACGATGATCCGCGACCGGGTGGCGGCGGCCTGCTGCGAGAGCTTCAAGCTGTCGCCGGTCAGGTCGGCGAACTGAAAGACCTCGTCGCGCTGGTAGTGGTGGCCGAGGATGCAGAGGTCCCGGCCGAGCTGGGCCTTCCGCTGGGCGATGCGCTTCAGCGCCTCGGCCGGCGGCATCTGGTGGTATTCCTCGGCGATTGGCGGTTGATATAGCATCACGTACACCGTGGTCCGCGGACCCGCGCATTATACCGGCAAACGGCCGCAAGGGCGGGCGCTACTTCCTCATCGGCGACATGAGAGGTAGCCTGGGCGGCCTGCCGTTCCAGTGCCGCAGCCAGAAGCGCATGGCCACCTCGGGGTGGCGCTCGTGCCCACTGCCGGGAACGACGCCGGTTTCGACCTTGAAGCCGGCCCCGCGGAGGTAGGCGATGCCATCTTCGCTCTGGCCGCGGATGGCGCCCGGATCGTTCTGGGCGTAGTACACCATGACGGGCGTGCCGACGGCCTCGGCCGGATACCAGCCCTCCACCGCCTTGCGGTTGAAGTTGCAGTTGCGGGCGACGACGGCCGAGAAGACGTCCGGGTGCCTCAGGCCGACGAAGTACACCGGAAAGCCGCCGCCGGAAAAGCCGGTCATCAGGATGTTCCGCCGGTCGACGTTGTAGAGGTAATGGAGCTGGCCGATGATGCTCATGATCAGCCGCTCGTCGCGGAGCAGTTGCAGGATGCCGCCGGCGCCGAAGATGCCGTCGGTGCTCTTGAGCTTCGGGCAGACGAGGATGCACCCGTGCTGCTCGGCCAGCCACTTCCACTCGCCGACCTGATAGGCGGCCACGTCGAACGGGTCGGTGCCGTGGCAGGAGACGATCACCGGGGCGGGCCGGTCCCGGCGGTAGGTGTCGGGGACGAACAGGTAGTACAGCCCGCCGGTGGTCGGCTCGACCATCAGCTTGGGCTGGGTGCGCGTGTTCTGCGGCTGGTGGACGGCACAGCCGCCCAGGAAGAGCAAACCGGTCAAGATGATCCAGCAAGCACGCATGAGGGAAGCGCCGCCGACTCTGCCGGGCCGACCGGGCCCGGACCGGCAGACATGGTAGCGGATGCGGCGGGCAGTTCGCAACGGCTACGAGCAGATCGTATATCCGCAGCGCGGACAGCGGCTGCATGCGACCTGCTCGTCCAGCGCCGCCTGGCAGCGGGGGCAGTGGACGACGGAGTCGGCCCCGCCTTCCCAGCCCATGGGCTGGGCCGGGCGGCAGCCGTCGCGGTAGACGGTAATGCCCTTGCAGCCGCTGCGGTAAGCCTGGAAAAAGACCTCGGAGACGTCTTCGAGCTTGGCATCCGCGGGCAGGTTGATGGTCTTGGATATGGCGGCGTCGACGTACTTCTGAAACGTCGCCTGCATCTGGACTTGCCGGGCGGGGCTGACGTGGTGAGCGGCAACGAACACGTCGCGGACGTCGGGGGGGATGCCGGCGACGTCGGCGAGGTCCTCGCCACCGGCCAGGCGCTCGGCCAGGCGCTGCGACCACAGCCCGCGCTGCTGGAGCGCCTCCCGGAAGACGGGGTTGATCTCCAGCATCTTCTGCCCGTCGAGGACGTTCCGCCAGAACGCCAGGGCGAAGACCGGCTCGATGCCGCCGGAGCAGCCGGCGATGATGCTGATGGTGCCGGTGGGGGCGACGGTGGTGACGGCCGCGTTCCGCATCGGCCGACGGTGGCGCGTCTGCCAGAGGCTGCCGGGCCAGTTGGGAAAGCAGCCGCGCTCGTCGGCGAGCTGCTCGGAGGCGGCGAAGGCCTCCTCCGTGAGAGCCGCCGCGACGCGCTCGCCGAAGGCGATCCCCTCGTCGCTGTCGTAGCCGATCCACAGTTTCATCAGGGCGTCGGCGAACCCCATCACGCCCAGGCCGATCTTGCGGTTGCCCAGGCAGATTCTCCGAATGGGGTCGATGACGTAATTGCTAACGTCGATGACGTCGTCGAGGAAGCGCACGGCGATACGGACGGTCCGGCGGAAGCCCGCCTCGTCGAAGCCGCCGGCGCCGACGAACCTGGCCAGGTTGATCGAGCCCAGGTTGCAGGCCTCGTAGTCCAGCAGGGGCTGCTCGCCGCAGGGGTTGGTCGCCTCGATCCGGCCCAGGTGGGGGGTGGGGTTGGTTTCGTTGACGCGATCGATGAAGCACAGCCCGGGCTCGCCGCTGGCGTGGGCGCAGTTGACCATGAGGTTCCAGACGTCGCCGACGGTGTAGCACGCGTCGCCGGGCGCCTCGGGGCTGCGGAGGTCGCCCAGGGCGTAGGAGGCCACGTCGACGCCGCGGGGAATGACGTAGCGGGTCCGGGTGTGGGGGTTGACGACGACGTGCGGGCTGTTGGGGCGCTCGGCCGCGGCCGTGACGAACTCGCCGGTGACCTTGATCGAGATGTTGAAGTTCTCGAACGCCCCCAGCCGGCTCTTGGCCGTGATGAACTTGAGAACGTCCGGGTGGGTGACGTTCATCATGCCCATGTTCGCCCCGCGGCGAAACGCCCCCTGCTGGATGGCGTTGGTGGCCTCGGAGAAGACGCGCCAGAAGCTGATCGGCCCGGAGGTGGTCCCGCCGCTGCTGGCGATGTAGTCGCCGGTGGGGCGGAGGCGGTCGAAGGCGAAGCCGGTGCCCCCGCCGGCCTTCTGAATCATGGCGGCGCACTTGACCGACTCGAAAATCCCCTCCACGCTGTCGTCGATGGGCAGCACGAAGCAGGCGCTGAGCATGCCCATCTCCCGGCCGGCGTTCATCAGGGTCGGGCTGTTCGGCAGGAACGCCCCGGCGACCATGAGCCGGTGGAACTCGGCCTCGACGGCGTCGAGGTCGTCGACGCCGTGGTCCCGCTCGGCCCGGGCGACGGCCCGCGCCACCCGGCGAAACATCTCCGCCGGGGTTTCGGTGATCGTCCCGTCGGGGCGCTTGGCCAGATACCGGTGGCGCAGGACGCGCAGCGCGTTCTCGCTCAGTTGCGGTGTTTGCCCAGCCACTTGCACGCCTTCCTGTCCATCACGCGGGTAATTATTCTACCCGGTCGGCGGCGGCGGCTACAGCCGACAGCCGCCGCAAAACTTCCGCAGCGCGCGCTGCGAGCCGGCGAGCATCGCCGACGCGCGCCGCCAAATGCCCGGCGAATCACTCCGGATTCACCGGAGAAAAACGATCATCAAGTTTCGTTCGGCGTCGCTGGCATGCGCGAGTCGGGATCGAACGGACGCGAAGAAGTCTTCCGGCGCGGATTCGCGCTAAAGCCCAGCTTAAAAAAATGTCGAGAAAAATAGTAGTGATGCTTGCAAAGAGTGAAACGATGTGTGTACAAAACTGTAGCGTGATACGTTTGGTTCTTCTTGTTGCCAACACTGAAGGGAGGTGGTGAGAATGGCAAAGAAGAAAGCTGCAAAGAAGAAAGCTACAAAGAAGAAAGTTGCAAAGAAGAAAGCCACGAAGAAGAAGAAGTAGCAGTGCCACGGCTGAGATGGAAACAGCCAAGAAGAAATGAGCTCTGATCGCCGAGGATCTCGGCGGTCGCCCTTCCGAAGGAAAGGCAAAGAGCCCAAGGCGAAGCGGCAGGTGCCATGCCACGGCGGCACCTGCCGCTTTTTCTTTATCGCGGCGGGCGGCAGCGGAACTTGCCCGCCGGGGGCGCGGCTCTATAATAACGGCCGTGCGGACGATCGCGGTGACCAATCAGAAGGGCGGCGTCGGCAAGACCACGACCGTCGCGAACCTGGGGGCGGCGCTGGCCCGACGCCGGGTCAACACCTGCCTGATCGACCTGGACCCGCAGGCCCACCTGACCATGCACTTCGGCATCGACCGGGCGGCGCTGCCGCTGAGCGTCTACGACGTGATCATCGGGCGGGTGCCGCTGTGCCGCGCCGCCATCCTCGCCGAGCCCAACCTGACGGTCGTCCCGTCGGTGATCGGCCTGGCGGGGGCGGAGGTGGAACTGGCCGGCCAGGTCGGCCGGGAACAAATCCTCCGCGATCGCATCCAGGCGCAGAAGTTGCCGTACGAGCTGATCTTAATCGACTGCCCCCCGAGCCTGGGACTGCTGACCCTCAACGCCCTGGCCGCCGTGGAGGAGGTCTACATCCCGCTCCAGCCGCACTTTCTGGCGCTGCAAGGGCTGGGGGGGCTGCTGGAGACGGTCTCCCTCGTCCGCAAGCGAATCAACCCGGACCTGACCGTCGGCGGGCTGATCTTCTGCATGTTCGAGAGCGGCACGCGGCTGGCCGCGGAGGTCACCGAAGACGTCCGCCGCTTCTTCGACGCCGCCCGCGGCGGGGCGAGCCCCTGGTCCGGCGCACGGCTCTTTCAGACGCGAATCCGCCGCAACATCAAACTGGCCGAGTGCCCCAGCCACGGGACGACCATCTTCCAGTACGAGCCTTCCTCGCACGGGGCCGCCGACTACGCGGCGCTAGCCGATGAGTTCCTCGCCCTCTTTGCCAGCCAGGGCGAGTCCTTCGCGACGGCCGAGGCGGCGCCGCCAGCGGACCTCGCCGAAGCCGCGGGCAGACCGGACGCCGGCGTCTACGTCACGACCGCGCCGCAGACAGCGCCGCCGGAAGCGGCTCGCCCCGCCCAGCCGGACAGCTTTCCGGCGGACCAGGAACGCGCCGGCGACGAATCGCCCGCGGCGGGCGCCGGCTGATGAGCCGCCTCGGCCAGATCGCCCGCCGGCATCGCCGCCTGCTGCTTCTCGCCTGCGTGCTGCTGTGGGTGGCGCTGGCGGTGGGGACGCACCTGCCGCCCGAGCGGCTGCCGCGCACGAAACTGTCCGACAAGTTCCTCCACGGCGTGGGCTATTTCGCGCTGGCGGCGATCTTCTGGTCGACGCTGCGGGCGCATCAGCTTCCCCGGCGCGTTCGCGTCGGCTGCGTTTTTTTTGCGGCGCTGGCCTACGCGGCCGTGGATGAGATCACTCAGCCGATGGTAAGACGGTCGGCCTCGCTGGGAGATTGGACGGCCGACGTCCTCGGCGCCGCGGCGGCGCTGGCCGTCTGCGAGCTGCTGGCGATCGCACTGACACGCCGGACCGGACGAGAAACCCGACCCGCGCCGTAGCCGCCGGAGGCGGCGATCAGTCGCCGAAGCCGGCCTCGGCCACCTCGATCGCGCGGAGCAGGGCCTTGGCCTTGTTGATGGTCTCCTGGTACTCGCGCGCGGGCACCGAGTCGGCGACGATGCCGGCCCCGACCTGGACGTAGATCTTGCCGTCGGCGATGACCATGGTCCGCAAGGCGATGCAGGTGTCCATGTTACCGCCGAAGTCCACGTAGCCGACGGCGCCGGCGTAGGGCCCGCGCCGGGTGGGCTCCAGCTCGTCGATGATCTCCATCGCCCGGACCTTGGGGGCGCCGCTGACCGTGCCCACCGGCAGGGCCGTCCGCAGGGCGTCGAAGGCGGTCTTGCCGGCCGCCAGCTTGCCCTGCACGTCGGAGACGATGTGCATCACGTGGCTGTAGCGCTCGACCGTCATGACGTCGGAGAGCCTGACGGTGTCGGGCTCGGCCACCCGCCCGACGTCGTTGCGGGCCAGGTCCACCAGCATGATGTGCTCCGCCCGCTCCTTCTCGTCGGCCAGCAGCTCGGCCTCCAGGGCCTCATCCTCGGCCTCGGTGGCCCCGCGCGGGCGCGTGCCGGCCAGCGGGCGGTTGGTCACCACGCCGCCCTCCACGCGACAGAGGATCTCCGGCGAGGAGCCGACCAGCGTTACCTCCGGCGCGTGCAGCACGAACATGTAGGGCGACGGATTGATCACCCGCAGCGCGCGGTAAATCTCGAACGGCGTCGCTCGCGTCGTCACCGCCAGCCGCTGCGAGAGCACCACCTGCAAAATGTCGCCGGCGCGGATGTAGTCCTTGCAGGTCTCCACCGCCTGCTCGAACCGCTTCCGGCGGAAGTTGGACTCGAACGGCATCTGCGGCAGGTGGTCCAGCGTGACCTCTCCCACGCCGCGGGCGTCGCCGCTGCGGATGGAGTCGATGGTCTTCTCGACGGCCTCGGTGGCCTTGCGGTAGGCGATGCCGGGGTCGTCTTTGACGTGGGCGTTACAGACGACCTTGACGGTCTTGTACACGTGGTCGAAGACGACCATCGTGCGGTACAGCCCGAAGCTCAGGTCCGGCAGCTTCCGGTCGTCTTCCGGGCCCCGGCCGAGGCGCTCGTAGTAGCGGATCATGTCGTAGCCGGCGTAGCCGACGGCCCCGCCGGTGAACCGCGGAAGCTCGGCGGCGCGGACCGCCCGGTACGGCTTCATCAGGGCCTGCAACTCCGCCAGCGGATCGTGGCTGCGCTTTTCCTGGACCGCGCCGTCCGCCCCGCGAATCTCGATCCGGTCGCGCGTGGCCGTGAAGACGACGGTCGGATCCACCGCGACGAAACTGTACCGGGCACGCTCGCCGATGACCGCGCTTTCCAGCAGGAAGGCATGCGCGGCCGGCTCGGCGTCCGGCGGATGGGCCAGCCGCTGATACACGCTGACCGGCGTCAGGGCGTCGGCCAGGAGCTGGCGGTAGACGGGAATGCAGTTGCCCTGCTCGGCCAGGCGGCAGAAATCGGTGAAATTGGGATAGTAGTGCTTCATGACATCTCTCGCCCGTCGGCCCGCGATCGAAACCGCCCGCCCGCCGGGGGCCGGGGGCGATCGCAGCCGTTACATCGGGTGCAACAGTTTAGACATCGGCGCAAGCGCCGAACGACCTTAGCAGGCCGGAACGCCCGTCGGCACAGCGGGCCGGCGCCCCGGCCGGCGCCACACCCAATGTCGCGCGAGAGGTAACATGACCAACGTATTGTAATGCCTCGCCTCCGCCCCGCCAACCTCATTTCCCGCCAATTCCGCCCGCCCCCGCGGGCGGAAACGCCGCCCATGCCGCTGTTGCAATCGCGCCGAAACCGCGGACAATAGCCGCCGGAGAACCCGGCGGCGGCGTCGGGCAGCGAGCATTGGGCCAGCCGCGGCCGCGGCCGCGTGCAGGGAAACCAACCCATGTTCAGAACAACTATGATGGCCGCTTGTGTGATTCTCGCCTGCGGCGCCCAGCTTCAGGCGGGGCTGCTGAGCGTTCCCGACGACTACACCCCCGAGAAATCCTGGCCGGTGGTCGTCTCCACCCAGGACAACCCCTCCCCGGAGCGGATGAAGCGGACGCCGTATTTCCTGGTCCACGCCGGCGGCCAGGGCACGGTCGCCACCAGGAAGATCCACGACGAGCTGAGAAAGCTCGCCGCCCGGTACAACATCGACCCGTTCCGGATCTACGGCACGGGCTTTTCCCGCGGCGGGCAGGAAATACTGATCCAGGCGTGGCAGCACCCGGACTGGTTCGCGGCCATCGCCCCGGTGTGCTCGGACCTGCGCGAGAAGCCCGACCGCAACCGGCGCGACCTCAACGTCAAATACCTCGTCAACGTCCCCACGCTGTTGCTCCACGGCACCGGCGACAGCTTCCGCCGCACCGGGCGGATCGAGTATGAGCTGATGAAGGAGGCCGGCTGCCCCGTCACCTGGCAGAACTACGCCGGCGGCCACTCGCCCGCCCTCCCGTTCAAGCAGAACGTCAAGCTGCTGACCGATTTCTTCGACAAGCACCGCCTCGACCCGTATCCCAGGAAGGTCGTCCACCTCATCGAGCACAAGCGGTACTCGCGGGCGTTCTGGGTGGACTCGACGCTGGTCAAGGACGCATCCGACATCAAGGCCGTCTTCACCGTCGAGGTCAAGGACGGCAACCGGATCGAGGTAGAGGCCAACGAGCTGATCGCCGCGCTCCAGTTGCACCTCAACGACAAGCTCGTGGACATGACCAAGCCCGTAACCGTCGTCACCGGCAAGAAGACGCTGTATGCGGGCCCGGCCAAGGCCGTGCTGACGGTCAAACTCCGCGAGGGCCAAGCCTACCAGCCGGCGCCGAGCCGGCCGCTGTGGGAGGAGCTGCTCGAGATCCGGAAGAAGGCCCGGGCCGCCACGCAGCCGGCCGCCGCGGCCGGGCGGCGGGTGCACGTCTTTCTCAGCGGGAAAGTCCAGGGCGTGGGGTTCCGGGCCTTCACGCGGCAGGAGGCCATCGCCCTGAAGCTGACCGGCTGGGTCAAGAACCTGCCCGACGGGCGGGTGGAGGCGATCATCGAGGGCCCGGCCGAGAAGGTCAAAAAGCTGCTGGCCAAGATCAAGCGCGGCCCGCCGCGGGCTCGCGTGGACAAGGTCGAGACCAAGGACGAGTCGCACAAGGGCGAGTTCAAGGGCTTCGAAGTGCGCCTCTGAGCGGCCCGCCGGCTCGTCCGGGGTATTCCGGGCGACGGGCGGATGGCGGGTGGCCCGGCGCCCGGGCGGGGCTACGCGCCCGCCTCGGTCTGCGCCTTGGCCTTGAGCAGCAGCACTCCCCCGGCGACGACGGCCAGCCCGCCCGCCAGTTGGGCGGCGGTCATGGTTTCTCCCAGCACGGCGTAGGCCGCCGCCAGCGTCACGAAGGGCGTTCCCAGCATGATCCCGCTGGCGGCGCAGGTCCTCCTGCGCGGCGTCCACGAAGGTGTTGAACGTTGCGGCTGGGATGACCAGCGGATCGCCGGGCTTGACCTTCTTCAGCGCGTCGCCCATGTGGCACCTCGGAACATTGGCCCAGAGCACGGAATCAGGGTAGACTCATTCGTGGTGCAACCTCCGACATCGGCATGGTTCGCCAGCGCGAAGCGGCCTGGCAAATCGGGGAGACGACCATGGGCAAACGCGTGCCGAAGAGTATGAAGATACTCTTGGTGGTGAACTGTTTGGCGATCCTTGGCTTTGCCTTCCTGTTCCTGGTCCAGCCCCTGCTCACAGACCTCAGCGTCCGGGGAAGGTACACTGAATTGGACAGGGCGGGTGTCATCAACGAGGACGCGCTCGCTGAGTTCCATCCCAGCTATGGCTTTGCGCCGGGAAACTACCGCAATTCCGTTCCTCGGTACATTGCGGGCGATGCCCTTCGAGCCGAACGAACCAATGGAGGGATTGGCCTTGCCCTGGCATGCACGAACGTGGCACTGGGTGTCTGGGTCCTGTTGGCAGGAAGACGCAGTCTCGCATCCGCAAAGGGCATGGAATCGTGATTGCCGCATGGGTTATGTCCCAATCCCCAGGGCGGCGAAGTTGCCTTCCTCGTACATCTTCTCGACGTAGGCGGCGAGAGGCACCTTGACGATGGCCTCGGCCGCGGCGCCCGGGCGGGGTTACGTGCCCGCCTCGGTCTGTGCCTTGGCCTTGAGCAGCAGCGCTCCCCCGGCGACGACGGCCAGCCCGCCCGCCAGTTGGGCGGCGGTCATGGTTTCTCCCAGCACCGCGTAGGCCGTCGCCAGCGTCACGAAGGGCGTGCCCAGCATGATCCCGCTGGAGACCACCGCTCCCAGCCGGTGAATGCCGCGGTAATAGAGGATGTGTCCGAAGCCGATGCCGATGAAGCCGGAGACGATCATGCTGACGCCCCAGCCGACCTGGCCGATGAGGTTCACGCCCGCGGGCGCCAGCGCCGCCCGCCAGACGCTGCCGGCGGCGGGGGGCTGGCCGCGTTCTGCGCTTCCGGCCCAGCACGAGGACGAACGGCAGCCACAGCAGGGCGGCGGTGGAATATCGGATGGCGTTGACCGTCCAGGGGTCCACGTACACCGCCGGGTCCACTTCCCCCGTCAGGTATCGCAGGAAGATGGGCACGACGCCGAAGCGGCACGTGGCCGCCGCGACGCACGGGACCGCGACCGATCTGTCGGTGTCGCCTTTCGGCATCGCCTCACCGGGCCTCCGGGAATCCTCCGCGCGGCCGCGCCGCGCCGGGGCCTTATAATCCTTTTGGGCGCCGCTGTCACGGCCGGAGGAGAGATTCACACCTTCCCGGCTAGGGCATTGCAGCTCTGCTGCATGCGGGACGGCTGGGCTGCCCGGCGACCCACCTTTCCCCCTTTTTTTGGCCGCGAACAACGCGAACCAAAACAGAAATGTAGGGCGGGGCTACGGCCCCGCCGCCGGCCCCGCCGAACGGAGCAATAGGACGGGGTCGGCGCGTGATGGCGCTTGCGGCGAACGCAGCTTGCGGTAAGCTGGTCAGCCGCCAACAGCAGAGGAGAGATCTGAACATGCCCATTGCCGCAGCCCGCAAATCGCCGGGGACGCTCGCGGTCGACCCGACGCCGGTCTTTGACCTGTCGCCGTATCTGTACATGCAGTTCATGGAGCCGCTGGGGTCGACCGACGGGTCGGTCGACGCCTCCTGGAACTACCGGGCCGACCGCTGGCGGCGGGACCTGGTCGAGGTGACGCGGGAGCTTGCCCCCACGCTGGTCCGCTGGGGCGGGTGCTTCGCGTCCTACTACCGCTGGAAGGAGGGGGTCGGGCCGCGCGACAAGCGCGTGCCCATGCACAACCTCCTGTGGGGCGGCATGGAGACCAACCAGGTCGGCACGCGCGAGTTCGTGGACTTCTGCCGGCTGGTGGGCGCCGACCCGCTGTTCGTGGTCAACTTCGAATCGGACGGCCGGAAGAGGTGGGCCAGGCCCGGCCGGGGAATGAACCGGCTCGGCACGGCCAAGGAGGCGGCCGAGTGGGTGGACTACTGCAACAACCCCGCCAACAGGCGCCGCCGGCGGCACGGACCGAAGGCGCCGCTGCGCGTGCCCATCTGGCAGATCGGCAACGAGACCTCCTACGACAAGAACGGCTTCGACTGCGAGACGGCCGCCAGGAAGACCGTCACCTTCGCCAAGGCCATGCGCGAGGCCGACCCCACCATCAAGCTCATCGGCTGGGGCGACGTGGCCTGGGCGCCGCGGGTGCTGGAGATCGCCGGCGAACACCTCGACTACATCGCCTTCCACAACGGCTACCACTCCACGCTGCCCAACTCCCCGCTGAACGAGGACGACTACGCCAAAGACCCGGACCGCACTTGGCGGCACCTGATGACCGGCGCCGACTGGGCCGCCCGCAAGCTCAAGGAGATGCGCCGGCAGACCGCCGGTTACGACGTGCCGCTGGCCCTGACCGAGAGCCACTACGGCATGCCGGGGCGGAACCGCTGCGACCTGATGGCGGCCTGGGCGACCGGCGTGGCCTACGCCAGGATATTCAACCTGTACCAGCGGAACGGCGACGCCCTCAAGATCGCCACGGTGGCCGACTTCTGCGGCACCCGGTGGATGTGCAACGCCGTCATCCTGCCCACCCCGGGTGAGAGAAACGCCTACATGATGCCGGTGGCCCGCGTCATGTCGCTGTTCCGCGGACACACGGGAAGGAAGGCGGTGAGTGCGACGAAGTGCCCCTCGGCCCTCGACGTGACCGCCAGCCGCACGGGCAAGCGCGTCTGGCTGCACGTGGCGAACACGCTCCGCGCCAGGTCCGTCCGGGCGGCCATCCGCATCGAAGGCATGAAGATTCTCTCGGGCAAGGTCTTCCAGATCGCCGTGGACCCGGAGCTGGAGGTGTGGTGGCAGAACGCGGATCGCTTCGCCCCCGTCCAGAAGAAGCTGCCGGCCGGCGCGAAGTGGACCTTCCCGCCGGCCTCGGTGACGGCAATCGAGCTGAGAGTCGCCGACGCCGGCGCCCCTGGGCTGGCTTCTCGAAGGCGTCAAGGCGTCAAGATTTCAAGATTTGGTGAGAGCCAAAAGTGACGCCTTGACCAGCGCGACGATTTCTTGCCCCCCTTGAGGGGCCTCCGAGGCCGACTCGTAGATGTGGAACGAGCGCCACGCTTCGACCTGCCCGCAAATCGGCAGGCGGGCCTGCCCGGCAACGTGCCGGAGCAGATGCGGAAGTTCGCCAGAAGGGAGCCGCCGCTTTACTATGGCGGCGCGGCCGGCTCGTTGAGCACATCCAGAAAACCGACGACAGACTCGCCGAACCCAGACTGCTATACACGCTGCGGCGCGGCATAAGGACAGGAACCGATTGGTGATTCAACAACAGCCCCATCTTGAGCCAAGAAGCTTACGAACAGTGGCCCGTGGCGTGCTTGGCGAAGCGGCGGCGCGACGAACACGGAGACAATGACATGGCCGACACGGCCTCATGGAATGGGAGACGTCGGGCAACAGGCCGGATTCGCCGTTCCGGCACCCCGAGACAGTTCATGACACTTCACAGGATCGCGCTTGCGCTGGCGGCGTGCCTGGCGGTCTGTCCACGGGCCCACGGCCTGGACGTGGACATAGACCCCGTTCCGCGGATTCCGCTGCGGAAGGGCGACACGCAGGTATTCCTGATCAACCTGTCGAAGGCTACGGCCGCGTGCAAGGGCACGGTCAGCTTCGAGAAGCTGCCCGAGGGGCTGGCGGCGTCGCCGGCGAAGCAGGACTTCAGCCTCGCCGCGGGCGGCTCGGAGCAACTCGTCTTCACCATCGCGTGCGCCGCCTGGGGAGGCGAGGACACCATCCGCCCGGAGGTCACGGTGACGGGCGACGAGCCGGTCAACTTCCCCGACCGCCTGAAGACCACCATCGTCCGCGACCAGAAGAAGCTCGACAAGAAACCCATCCGCCCCGACGGTTTGCTGGCGTACTTCTCCTGCGGCGACGCCGCCGCGGGCGAGTACCACCACTTCGACGCCTGCGCCGGCAACAAGCGGTTCTGGGAGGAGGGCATCTGGTATCATCCCGGCGGTCTCAGGGGGCGGGCGGTCTTCGGCATGAACGCCATGCCGTATCCGCGGCACCGGTGGTCGAAGTTCGCCTACGAAACGCTGAACAACATCTACTACAAGCGCGGCACGATCTGCTTCTGGATGCGCAAGTCGCGCCGCAAGGCCGAGATCCCCTACACCGGCCGCTTCAAGGGCGACCCGAAGACGACCTGGCGGATCGGCCCGACGGCCATGCGCGGCCACGAGGGCGAGGGGCTGGTCGGCTACATCTGGTCGCCGCAGGCCATCTACACCCGCTGGTACCTCAAGGCCCCGCGGCCGTGGAAGCCCTTCCAGCCGAGCAGCGATTCTTTCATCAGCCTGCGGCGGTACAAGGCGGTCAAGGGCCTCACCGACGGCTTCCTGGAAGCGACCTACCTGGCGATGCGCGGCAAGAGATACCACGTCCAGGCCCCGTATGAGTGGACGGAGAACTGGCGGCACGTGGCGCTGCTGTGGGACGTCGACCGGCGCCGGCTGGAGATCTACCTCGACGGCGAGAAGCTCAGCGGCGAGATCATGCTCAACGGCGCGGCCAGCATCGACCAGGCCTGGTATGCCGCCCCCTGGCACGTGATGACCTTCTGCAACGCGGCCATGAGCATCTGCTGCGTCAGCGCCGAGGGCGGTCGAGGGGCGACCGATCGCGACGAGTACTACGTCTTCAACCGCGCCCTGAGCGTGGACGAGATCCGCAAGAACATGAGCGCGTCCATGGGCAAGGTGGTCGCGCCCGCCATCGTGCCGGCCGGCGGGAAGTTCCACGAGTCCCTGAAGGTCCAGGTCCGCAGCCTGTGGGCCAACCCCGCACATCGCTACACGACGGACGGGGGCGAGCCCACGGAGTCCTCGCCCGTCATAGCCGGGCCCATCGAGTTGAGAAAGACGACCACGCTGAGGGTCAAGAGCTTCCTGAAGGGCTTCGAGCCCAGCGAGACGGCCACGGCAAGATTCGAGTTCCTCGGCCCGGACGAGCAGAAGCCCCGCATCACGCTCATCTCGGCCGTGAACGACCCGGCCAGCGTGCTGATGTGCTTCGACGAGCCGGTGGAGAAATCATCCGCCGAGGACGCGGCCAACTACGCGGTTGACGGGGCAGCCATCAAAGCCGCTAAGCTCGAGCCCGACGGCCAGACCGTCCGGCTGGCGGTGGCCGAGCCCCTCTCGCCCGAGGCACACAAGCTGAGCGTCCGCGGGGTCCGCGACCGCGCCAAGGCCGGCAACGTCATGGAAGAACTGAAGGACCGGCCCTTCGAGCTGAGGAGCCTGCCGGCCCTGGTGGGCTACTGGTCGTTCGACGTGCCGTCGGGCCCGGTCGTGAAGGACCTCTCGCCCTCGCGCGTCGACGGCCTGGCGTGGGACGACCTTCACCCGAGCATCCGGCGCGTACCAGGGGTGCGCGGCGAGGCCGTCTGGCTGGACGGCAAGGACGACTTCGTCGACGTGACCGACTACCTGGACGCCCGGAAACTCAGGGTGAATCCCAAGAGCCCGCACAACACGGACGTGGGTACGGTGGCGCTGTGGTTCAAGGGCGACCCGGACGGCGTCGGGTACAAGAAGTACATCGTCTGCAAGACCTACGCGTACGAGATCTGGACCACCAACGGCAACCTGATGCACACGAAGAACATCAAGATCGTCGACGGCAAGTGGCATCACCTGGCGGTGACCTATCAGGGGCGCGTCAAGGACGGCCTGAAGTTCTACCTCGACGGCAAGCTCGTCCACACCCAGACCGGCCGCTTCCTGAAGCACGACATGATGGGCGTCGGCCTGGGCGTTGGCGGGGGCGGCTACGGCCAGCCCCGCTTCTTCAAGGGCGCCCTGGACGAGGTGATGCTCTTCAACCGGCAGTTGAGCGGCGCGGAGATCCGCCGGCTCCACGACAGGGGCTCGCTGGCGCCGCCGACAAAATAGACCGAGTCCGCTTTGCGTCCATGCGGTTTGAGAGATCAGGAGGTGCAGCATGAGTAGAGATCGAACGTGGTGGTTGCAGATGGGATTCCGGGCCGTCGTCCTGGCTGCGCTGTGGGCGTTGCTGCCGGGCGCGGTCCGCGCGGCGGGGCCGACTCCGCTGGCCGACTATGACGTGGCCCTGGAGATCAAGAACACGACGCCGGAGAAGAAGACCGACTGGCCGGTGATCATGACGGTCTACAAGGTCTTCGGCCGGAACCTGCCCGCGGGCACGCTCAATCCCGCCGGATACCACGTCTACAACGCAAAGGGCGTGGAAATCCCGCACATGATTGAGGCGATCCGGCCCGATGACCAGCAGGGCAACAACGAGATCGTCTTCGTCATCCCGGAGATCGAAAAGGGCCGGACGCTCAGGTACCGCATCACGAACACGGCCAAGGCCTCCTCGGGGCAGAGGAAGCTGGACGTTGTCAACAGCCCGCACAACCTGATCGGCAACGCCGGCTTCGAGGACAAAGGCTCGGTCGAGGCCCAGCCCGTCGCCGACTGGAGCGGCAACGGTCAACTGGATGAGAAGGTCAAGCGCTCCGGCCGGTCGTCGCTGCGCCTGCGCGGCACGCGCCGGCGGAGCTTCCGCCACGTCGCGAAGTTCCCCCTGCACAAGGGCAGCCGGTACTACTTCGGCGTCTGGGGAAAAACCGACGAGGTCTCCCGCCACGGCATCCACACCGGCCGCGGCGGCTACTTCGAGCTGAAAGGGTTCTACAGCGGCTGGCGCGGGCGATTCAGCGACTCGCGCGGCACGCTGCTGACCGACTGGGACGGCAACATCATCAAGAAGGACCTGGACCAGCGAACGCAGAGGAATCTCAAGCGGAACTTCGTCGCCAGCCGGGCGGCGTGGATCTTCCCCCAGTGCTACACCCGCGATTGGTTCAAGGCGCTGCCGCTGGTACACAGCTTCACCGACTGGGGCCTGCCGGAGATGTGCATGACCGCTGCCGCGGACGCCGGCGAGTTGACGATCGCGCTGGACCAGCGACCGCAGTTCGTCCGCCCGGCCAACCAGCCGGGCACCTGGTGGCTGGACGACGCGGTGCTGATGGAGCAGCCCGAGGTCACCGTCCGCTTCGACGAGCTGCTCAAGGGGCACCTGAAAGACGGACTGTTCGTCTTCACCCGCCCGACTCAGATGAATCTGGGCTTGTGCCTGAGCCGGTCGAACAACTACTGCGCCATGCCGTACCCGCGCGAGAAGGCCGAGCGGCTGGACCGCTTCGCCTGCAAGGGCCAGCGGGCGGTCCTCCTCCTGGGCGTCTACCACACCCGCCCGCTGGGGAAGGTCCAGGTCGCCGTCCAGGGCGGCGCCCTGCTTGGCCCGGACGGTGCCCGCCTGCCGCTGACGGAGGTGGAGTACCTGCCCGGCTTTCTCGGGCAAGAGCCGTCGCACCTCCTGCGAGCCACCGCCGAGCCGGTGGAGCTGACCGAAAAGCGGGGAATGCCGTACTTCGTGCTGAACTTCCTCGTGCCGCCGGTGGCTAAGGCCGGGACGTACCGCGGCGAGGTGCAATTGCTGGCCGACGGTAAGCCGCTGCGCTCGATCCCCACAACACTCCGCGTGCAGGACATGGCGCTGCCGATCCTGAGGGACGTATCCGTCGGGCCCATCCTCCAGTCCGACCCGCTCAACGACGAGACGATGCGCGTCCTCCAGAAGACCGGCTTCACCGGCGTCAACGTCGGGCGCGGCGTTTTCAAGTTCGTCACCGGCGTCGACGGCAAGAAGCACGTGAACGTGGAGGACCTGGGCAAGAAGCTCCAGTGGATCAAGTCTTATGGGATCACCGCGGCCGTGACCCTCTGGTCCGACGCCGACCTGGGTCCGCAGTGGGGCGGCGGCAAGCTCATCAAGGCCGTCAAACAGGACAAGCAGCGCTTCCTGGAGGAGGTCAAGCGCGTCGAGGGCTACTGCCAGAAACACCCCGACTGGCCTCGCCTGATCTGGATGACCTGGGACGAGCCGCAGCCCAACGGCAGTTTCGGCCCCCGCGGGCACGGCAAGCCGTGTGAGAAGATGGGCTGGGTGACCGAGGCCGTGCCCAACGCCCTGACCACCATCGACGCGGGATTCTGGGTCTGGGACAAGATCCTGCCGTACTACACGCTGGCCAACCTGGACGAGCCGGCCGATTTCGTCGGCCCGGAGGTGTACGAGTACACGCGGAAACAAGGCAAGGACTTCGGCTTCGCCGGCAGCAAGAACGACCTGGACGAGCGCGTGCGGTACCAGGTTGGGATGATGCTCATCGCCAGCGGCGCCAAGAACTTCCAGTACTGGCACCTGACCGTCCGCAACATGCTGGCCGCCCGCGTGGACGGAAAGCTGCTGCGCTCCATCTCCATGGTGGCGACCAGCGAGGGAATGGACGACCTGAAGATCCACCGGCTGCTGCGGGACGCCATGAAGGTGGCGGGCGCCTCCGGCGACGCCGCTCGCGCCGCCGCCGCCGGGAAGGCCGAGGCCTACCTCAGGAAGATTCACACGGTCTGGAACGCCGACCACACGCACGACGAGTCACTGCCGTATCTGGGCCTGGCGGCGGACTGGGGCTACGACCGGTTCTACTGGGACTGGCAAGAGCAGATGGCCCGTTACGCGGCCGCGTGCAAAGGCGTGAAATGGATCGAAAGATAGCCCGCATGGAGGGACGATCACCTTCGGCGCTTTCCGCCTCCCGGTGACGGAAGCGGACCGCCCGCGGCCGAGGCGGAGGCCCATCAGCCGGCGACGTCCTCGTCTCGGCCGGAACGGCTGGCCGCGGCGGCGGCGCCAGGCCCGCCTCCGGCGGGTCGCTGCCGTCCCAGCCAGCCCAGCCATTCGTCCAGCCCCCGGCCGGTGGTGTTGGACAGCTCGATGAGCGGGGCGCGGGTGTTGATCCGGGCCAGATCGCCCCGGACGCGCCCGGCATCGTAGTCCAGCACCCCCAGCAGGTCCATCTTGGTCAGCAGGATCACGTCGGCGGTCTGGAACAGCGTGGGGTACTTGGCGACCTTGTCGTCGCCCTCGGGCACCGACAGCAGAATGGCCCGCAAATGCTCGCCCAAATCGAAGACCGCCGGGCAGACCATGTTGCCGATGTTCTCGATGAACAGGAAGGTCAGGCCGTTCAGGTCGAGGGTCTTGAGTCCCTCGGCCACCTGGCCCGGGGAGAGGTGACAGCCTCCGCCGGTGTTGATCTGCGTCACCGCCGCCCCCAGCGGGCCCAGCCGCTCGGCGTCGCGCGTGGTCTGGAGGTCGCCGACCAGCACCGCACAGCGGTCCCGGGCGGCCAGTCGAGGGATGGTGTTCTCCAGCAGGCTGGTTTTGCCGCTGCCGGGAGCGCTGAGGATGTTAATCGCCACCACGCCAGCGGCGTCCATGACGCGGCGATTCTCGGCGGCACAGGCGTCGGAAGCCTCCAGAACGCTCTTGACGACGTTGATCTTCATGGCTCCGCGGGCGCCTCTTGCTTCTCGCAGACGATGGACTGCAGGATGATGTCGTAGCCGGCCACGATCTCGACGTCCGCCTGCCCGCAGCCCGGGCAGAGGAACTCCCACGCCTCGCAGGCGAAGCTCCGGCCGCAGTTGCGGCACTGGGCGCGGACGGCCTCCTGGGTGACCTTCAGCTCCGCCCCGGCCGCCAGCGTGCCTTCGGCAATGACCTCGAAGGCCGAGCAGAGCATTTCCGGCACCACCTGCCGGAACGCCCCGGTGGTCACCTCGATCTTCTCGATCCGCCCGCCGCCATGCTCGGCCACGGCCGAGAGCACGTTCTTGAGCAGATCAACCGCGATGGACATCTCGTGCATGCGAACCTTGCTGTCAATCTACCACACGATCGCGCCAACTGCTACCGGCGGAGCTTGCGCGGCCGCGCCGGCGATCGGCGGCTCAGTACGTGCCGAAGTCTTGCAGGGCCTCCCACATGGCCGAGACGTTCTCGGGCGGGACGTCGGCCTGAATGTTGTGCACGGTGTTGAAGACCCACCCGCCTCCGGGGGCGAGGGCCTCGACGTTGCGTCGGACATGCTCGCGAACCTGCTCAGGGCTGCCGTGGGGAAGCACGCCTTGCGTGTCCACCCCGCCGCCCCAGAAGCACAGGTCCGCGCCGAAGTCCCGCTTCAGGCCGGCCGGGTCCATCCCCGCCGCCGTGATGTGAACCGGGTTCAGCACGTCGACGCCAATCTCGATAAAGTCCGGGATGATCGGCCGAACCGACCCGCAGGAATGGAACAGGATCTTCGCAGAGGGCAGGAGCGCCCCCATCCGGGCGATGAGCTGCGCCAGGCGGGGCTTGATGAGCTTGCGGAACATCTGCGGCGAGATGAGCTGCGACTGCTGCGTGCCGTAGTCGTCGGCCTCCATAACCACGTCCACCAGGTCGCCCACCGTCTCGGCCGCTCGGGCCCAGTAGCGAAGCTTGATGTCCAGGAAGCGCTCCATGAGGGCCTCTGCCGCTGCCGGGTTGGCCAGGAGGTCCACCAGGAAGTTGTCCATGCCCCGCAGGCGCGCGCCCATCTCCACCAGCCCGGCGCAAACCCCCTTGAGCACCACGGCTTTGCCGGCATCCCGGTAGGCCTGGGCGGTTTCTCGCAGGCCGTCGAACCGCCAGGCCTCGTCGCCGGCGGGCAGGTCCAGGCGCTCGATCTGCTCGACGGTGACGTCGGCGCCGCCGAGGGGTTGGTCGATGACGCTGTAATACAGCCCGTCCTCGGCCGGCAGGAACTGCGTCAGGCCCCACTCGTCCACGTACGTCCAGCCGCCCTCGACCTTGGTGTGGCTGCGCCGCCAGGCCTTGCCGCCGGGCGGGACGGGAATGTTGTTCGCGCACAGGGGGTACAGACCCCGCGTGTCCACCGCCAGCCGCTCCAGGACGTCCTCGTCCGGAAGGGCCAACTGCTGGAGGATGTCGCAGACCTCCGCCGGGCGCGGCGGCAGGTGGAGGTGGGCCCGCAGGCGCTCGTAGGCCCGGATGGCGATCCCCGTGACCTGCGTGCTGCCGAGGTCGTAGGGAACGCGGTCGCCCTCGTGGTGATCGAGGGTGGTGAGGACGCGCTCGCGGCTGTTCATGGTCACCTCGAATGGTCCCGGCGGAAACGCCGACTACCCGACGTCCCCGCACAGATTCGTACGTGAAGAATGCTCTCGTCCGACGTTTCCGACACGGTCGTAGTCCCGGCGCGTTCCCGTCTACCTGCCTGCCTTTGGGTCCGCGTCAACCGACCACCAATCTTGTTCCCATCAACAGCAACATGATCCCAAGCAGGATTCGCAAAAGCCTGGCGGGAAGGGCAACGGCCAGGTGCGCACCGATAAGACTGAATGCAAGAAAACAGGCCATCACGATGAGGCCCGCCTTGATGTCCACATAATCTTGCCTGTAGTAGCGCGCCGCGGCCAGCAGAGAAATGGGCGCAGCCACAATGAACAAGGTCGTGCCTTGAGCGAGTTTTTGAGGAAAATGCGCGAAGATCGAGAGGCAAAAGATGATAATCGCGCCGCCTCCGACACCCACCGCTCCCATGACCAAACCGGCGATGCATCCGATCAAGATAAGTGTAATCATGTTTCCATCCTCGCGCTGACAGCGTTTGCCCAAATAGTTTCGCACGACCATTTCCACCCGTACGCAGGGGGCCGCAAGCGCCGGGACGCGATTGAGTCGCCCTGGACTCTCCCAAATGCAGTCCAGTCAACTATCGCCGCGAGCCTTTCCTGCGATTCTATCACGATGCCTGGGACGAGGAAGCGCCGGCACAGCGCGGCATAATGGCCGCCAAACGAATCATGCGAAGAGTCGCGATGCCCGACAGTCGCTTCAACAGGCCAGGGTTCATCCCATCCAGATGGGCGTTCCTCTTCGGCCGGTGACCTCTTACACCCACCGAATCGCCAAAGGCGGCCTTGTCTCGACACCTGTTCACGCGGACGCACACCCCAACAAACAGACTTTGGACAGCTACGCCATCACCGCTCCTGCCGATGACACTCGGAACCGGCCCATTTTCCTCACGATGCTGAACCACACACTCATGACCCTCTCGCCGCCGTTCTACGTTTTCCTAGAGAGCGTAAGCCTCCCAGTTTCTTCTCGCGGCCCCGTACTCCTTTTCGCTTTATGCCCTTCCTGAATTTCAATACCTTCCCTTTATGGAATTCGCTGCCATGAAACAGAAGCTCTTCCTGGTATTCTTTTTCCAGATCAAGGCCTGCGCTTGGGACAATCCGCTTCAGCCTCTCCGCTTCCATGTGGACCGGGTGTACAGCTATAAATCCATTCTTCTTCAAGGCCCTGCGAAGTTCGGCCAGCAATCTCAATTTCTTTTGATCGTCTTTGAAATACCCGTCGTGCAAGATATCAGACAGCCAAATCGCATCTATTGACGCAGTCGGCACAGGTATTTCTACCGGTTGGTCCGCTTGTTGAGATACAAATCTATCCTCGATGTTCCTAAGTCTGTTTCCTCTGGCCCGTCCCATCAATAAGCCTAGGGTTTCCTTGTCCTTGTCTACAGCATAGACCTTCCCTCCCTGGCCCACTGCCCTGGCGAGCACGAGACTGTAGTCGCCATTGCCACTGCCAAAATCCAGGACGGTTAGGCCTTTCTCAAAACCCATCTTTGTCAAAAGAGCCGGTCCGTCCGTCGCCAGAAACCTATCAACCGAGATAGCCTCTCGCGCTCGCAGGAATCGCTTTATCCGTCCACCGTACTTGGAAGAGGGCCTCGTTCGTCTCTCGTTTTGCCGGTACCAGCTCTCATAGGTTCCAGGAGGAATACCCAGATCGTCCGCCATAGCACGCCTGGATACACCCTGGTCCCGGATTCTGTATTCTTCGAGCTTCTGCAAATAATACTTGAGGGGTTCGCTTTTCATCTCACACCTACACTTTCACGTTGTCCTCATGTGTTGGACAGATGGCAGCCTGGAATACCAACTAGCCGTCGTCGAGGTCACTTGCCGCGGTTCAGGCTCACCTGGCGGCATTCGGCTGTTACGCTAGGCAACAGAAAACTCAATACTGATAGGGCACAGCGCGGCGGTCTTCCTCATAGCTTCTCAAGCCATA
>CAYNYF010000074.1:0-22649 GCA_964401385.1 uncultured Planctomycetaceae bacterium
CGTCGAGCACCATCACCGGCTTGAACAGCCCGTAGTAGCTGAACGCCTCCAGCCGATACGGGTCGTGGCCCTCGTCGGCCATGATCAGGTCGATGTCGGCGAGCATCTCGATGGCCTCCGGCTTGTTGGCCGAGAACTGCTTGCCCAGCGCCCGCAGCTTCGGGGCGATCCGCTCCATGTTCCGCTGGAAGGCGAACTTCAGGCAGTACGCGGGCTTGTTGTGCACCATCGTGATGCCGTCGTCGTGGGAGAAGTCCAGGTTGTAGTGCCGGCCGTACACGTCGAAGAAAATCGCGTCCGTCTTGCCGTACTTGGCCATCAGCTTGTCGAACTGCTCCAGGCAGTGCCGCCCGAACGGGGTCGAGGGGTCGGCGTTCATCAGCCAGCACTCCCGGAACGCCCGCACGCGCTCGCCGGCCTCGTCGACGACGATGGACTCCGGGAACTCCTTCTCCACGTATTTGCAGTAGCCGTCGATGATGTTGTAGTAGATGTGGACCTTGATGTTCTGCTCCTGGTACAGGCGGATCGTCCGCCGCACCAGTTCATACGTCAGTTCGATGTTGCTGTGCTCGCCGACCCAGGGCTCGGTGGGGTTGACGTACAGCCCGTAGTGGGGGAAGTGGGCGTGCAGTTCCGCCCAGCGGACGCCGCGCTGGTAGCGGGCCTTCATCTGCTCGCGGATGTCCGCCTCCTCGCCCAGGTACGGCCGGCCGCCGTGGTAGACGCCCTCGTGGTCGCGAATGCTCGCATCCGGCTGGAAATACTTGGCGTACCGCCTGGCGTACCACCCCAGGGCCGGGCGCCACTGGCCGGCGTGGGCGCTGATCAGCACGCCCGCCCGGGCGGGCGCCTTCCGGCGCAGGCCGAGGAAGTCGTAGCACACCTTGAAGTACTCTCGCTGGTCGCGGGCGTAGGTCAGCGAGTTCCGGACGTTCACGTGCGTCTCGTCGGCGTTGTTCATGAACCGCACCAGCACGTTCGGCACCTCGACCGGCAGCGCCAGCGCCATGCACCGCTGCTCGCGGATGAACGACAGCAGCGGCACCGGCACCGCTCGCTTCTGCGACGCCACCGCCCGGCCGTGGGCGAGCCCGTGACGGATCACGATCGGCTGGTCGGGCTGGAGGTTGATGAACGGATCGTGCATCGGACCCCAGAGGCGATGCGACGGCTGCGGCACGATGAACGTGATCCGGACCGACCGGTCGTCGCCGGCGGGCTCGCTCAACTCCGCCAGCCAGAAAAGGCAGTCGGCCTCCAGCCGGTAGGTCACCCGCAGCTTGAACTGGGCCCCGTCAAACTTCTTGTCCAGAACGACCTGCTGCGATCCGTCGGGGCCGTCTCCGGCCTCCGCCGCGGTGACGGTCGACGGCGTCGAGAGGTCGGAGAACGTCTGATCGGTCAACTCATCGGCGATCCGGAGCCCGCCGATCATGGCGGCGTTCGCCTCCTCCGGCCGGCAGGCGTCGAATCCGTCGGCAACGTCGATCAGGCTGACGATCGTCCCGGTCGATTTGTCAATCGCGATCGAAAGACTGGAATTGCTCAACGTCCACTGCTTCTGGGTCTCGGCCAACTTCGTCTTCGCTGCCATCGTGCATCTCCTGTCTGGCTGTGCTTCGGTTTATGCCCTCGCCCGCCGGCCTTGCCGACGCCGACTGGGGCGCGGGCGCCTTCGGCGAAGGCCCGGGCATCGCGGAGCATAATCGGACCGTGGCTGCCCTGCAACTGCCGGCAGAGTCGCGGGCCGCCAATCGCATCGCCTCCGTCGGGCGGGCTTGACTCACCGCCCCGGCTGCCTTCAGCCGGGCTGCTGGTGCTTCTTCGCCTCCGCAAGCTTGTTCAGGAAGCCGCCCTTCTTGAAGGCGGCGGTCCATTTTCTCAGCAGCAGCCAGCCGCCGGTCCGATACAGGCTCCGCATCCACTTGCGGTACCAGCTCTGCCAGCCGGACTTGATCCTGTGGAAATGAAAGGCGATGGCGGGGAAGGAGAGGATGTTGAGCCCCACCGAGAATATGTGGTGCGGCCGGTAGAAGCGGCCCATGATTTTGCCGACGGAGGCCTGCATCTCCTCTGGACTCAGCGGCTCGTCGGGCTGGAAGAGAGGGAAGTTGCCGTCGTAGTACTCCAGGCCGACGCATTCGGTGGAATAGATCCGGTTGTCCGCCCGGAGCCTGCGCGTCAGTTCGGTCCCGGGCAGGGGGACCGGCAGCATGACCTGCACGGTGTCCAGCCGCGCCTTCCGGATGAACCGGCGGAAGTGCCGCACTCTCTCGGCGGCGCTCATTCGGAACGGCTGGTCCGCCCTGGCCGGGTAGCCGAAGATGAACATGCCGTGCAGCCGGAACCCGGCCTTGCGGTACAGCCGGGCCAGGGCGATCATCTCTTGCGGGTCCAGGCGCTTGTTCATCGCCTTGAGTTCCTCGGCGATGGGCGACTCGAAGCCGATGGCGAGGACGTTGATTCCCGCCTGGCGCATGGCGTGGAGCAGCTCGCCGTCCCGGGCCTTGTCCAGCCTGATCTGCACCGTGATGCTGAAGCGCCTTCCGACCCGTCTCTGGTAGTCCCGCAGCATCCGGCACAGACGCAGGGTGTCGTTGCGGTTCTGTCCGAACAGGTCGTCGACGATGAAGAATATCTTCCCGCGCCATTTCTCCCAGGCCGACGCGAACTGCTCCATCATGCGCTCGGGCGAGGCCGCGCGCGGCTTGCCCTTGACGGTGCAGAACTCGCAGTTCATCCCGCAGCCGCGGACGCCCGAGACGGAGTAGTACTTCATCCGGGCGTAGCGAAGCAGGCCGAAGTCGGGGATGGGAAGCTTCTCGAAGTCCGTCAGCAGCTCCTGCTCGCCCGTCCGCACCAGGGAGCCGTCCTTGAGGAAGGCGATGCCGCGGACGCCCGCCAGGTCCCCGCCTCTCTGGAAGCACGCCAGCAGCTCCGCGATGGTCTTCTCGCCCTCGCCGATGACGACGACGTCGACGCCGTTGCGGAGGGCCTGCTCGACGTTGTCCTCGATGAAGTGCTGTCCGCCGGCGACGGTGCACGCGCCCAGGGACTTGTACAGGCGCGCGATCTCCAGCAGCCGCGGGATGGTGCTGGTCAGGCCGCCGTACAGCCCCACGACGTCGGCGGGCCTGGCCTGCTGAAGGGCCGCGTGGTCCGGCTTGCCGGCTGGGTCCCTCGGGCCGCGGCGGTAGTTGTTCTCGTCGATGATCTCGGCGTCCCATCCCGGCACGTCGTTGACGGCCGTGGCCACGCACACCGGCCCCAGCGCGGTCATAACCCTGGCGGGGCGGGAATAGATGTTGAATGCGGGATATGCCGGACAGATTATCCGCAGGCGAGCCCTCCGGCCCCGGACCGCCTCCGTCTGCATGGACATCAACTGCATCAGCCGTTACCTCTCATTCGGGTCTTCAAGCTCTAGCCGGCGTGTGCACGTCCCGGCCCATCCTTTTATTTCTACACGCCGCGGCCGGCCGTAGCAAGGAGAGCCCGCGGCCGCGGCTTCCCGGGCAAGGCCGTGAAGCGGCACGGAGTCGTCCTTTGATTACTTGAACTCCCACGTGTAGAGGACGCTGTGCCGGAGGGAGAACCGCAGCCGCACGCCCCGGCCGGAGAGGGCCGACACGTCGCTGCCGCCCGTCCAGGTCACGACGTGGTCCAGGCTGTCGGTCGACATCGGCTTGCAATCGGCCAGGCCGAAGCCGGGCAGCGCCTTGCCCTCGACGTCCAGCAACTCCACGCGCGCTTCGCCGCGGGAGGCGTCCATGTTCAAGTGCAGTTGCCGCCCGCTGAACTTCAGAGGCTTGGTGAGGAGCGTTCCGCCGTCCGTGCCCGCGTGCCAGCCCACGTAACGATCCCGCCGCAGCGTTGCCAGGCCGACGCCGGAGTGGTTCTTCGGGCTGCTGACAGGGGTGGTCTCACCGTGGGTGTAGCTGACGCCGAAGTAGTAGAAGCGCACCTCCTCGCCGATCACGACCGGGTGGTCGCCCGAGGTGTAAATGCTGCCTGACTCGAAACTTCCGGCCGGACCGGAAGGGATGAACGGCTCGCGGACCGGCAGTCGATGCCAAGTGATGCCGTCGGCGCTGTAGATCAAGTGCGGCTGGATGCGGCCGTCGTCCCAGCCCCGCCCGAGCTGGGGGTTTCCCTTCGTGACCGTGAAGACCCACAGCAGGCCCAGGTAGAAGTCCTCCTGCGGCCACGCGTGCATGCCGTAGAACTCGGCGCGGACGCCGCCGGCGGCCCTGGCCAGCTCGTCGTCGGTGGCGTCGGGGGCGAGCACCGGGATCGAACGCCCAAAATGCACGCCGTCTTCGCTTTCGGCCATCGACATGCACCGGCGCTCCACGTCCCACCCGGCCGCCTTCCGCTCGATCTTGTGGTACGAGCGATACCGCCCCAGGCGCTCGTCGAAGAGCGTGGTGTTGAAGTCGCTCGTCCGCAGCACGGGGGCGTCGGTCTTGGGCGTGAAGCGAACGCCGTCGGCGGAGAAGGCGACGTAGTGACCGTTCTGCTTGTAGTCCTTGACGTTGTTGCCGCAGGCAACGTGCAGAGGGTTGTTCTTGTCAAACCACTCCGGCCCCACCCAGTAGTAGAGCTTGTAGCGGCGGGAAGGGTCCTTTTCCGTGGGGGCCTTGACGACGGACGCACAGTGCGCGTCCCAGTAGCCGGTCTGGAGAATGATGTTGTTCTCCCGGCTGCCCTGCCACTGCTGGATGCCGAGGGAGGGCTTGGTCCAGCGGATGCCGTCCTTGGAGAAGGCCGTGCACAGCAGGACCTCCGCCGGGTGGCCTTCGTACCACATTTGCCACTGCCCGGTCCGGGCATCGTAGTGCACGTCCGGGGAGTAGAGCTGGATCACCGTGCCCTCCCAGGGCCGGTCAGCCACCAGGATGGGGTTGGCGGAATGCTTGACGGGGCGCCGCTGATGGATTCGCAGGTGAGCGCTTTCGTCAATCAGCGCCTGGGCGTTGAACCAGAATTGCCGTCTGCCGCCGATGTCAATTGTCGCCACAGTCATGGAGTCCTCCCCGCCCGGGGCACTGCTCAGCCCGGAAAGAATCAGCCCCAGCACAACCGCCACGGCCGCACGTGCCATCTTCTCATGCCTCTGTGTATGCCCGGCGGCATTTGTCGCCATCTCAGCCGGTCCCGGCGGAACGGTCCGCCGGGGCGCGCCCTTCCATCCGCCGCGGCCTGTATGCGGCCGGCGAGGGCCATCCGGGTACAGAACCGCTGCCTATTCGGGGCCCTCTTTCTCGGCCGGCTTGTTCTCCAGAACCCAGCGCATGTAGCGCCCGCCGCCCTGAAGCAGCATAGTGGTCGTCTTGGAATTGAAGAACCGGCCGGTGCCGTCCTCGCGGACGAAATAGTCGGTGCCGCTAAACGCGGCGCCGGCCGCCTCGATGAACTCCTTCCGCCTGGCCGGGTCGGTGGTCAGATCGGCGGCCATCATCATCACCTCGCACACCAGCGGCGACCAACTGCCGCCCCCCCTCCGCCGCCGGCGCCCGCTCAGACGCCGCTGGATCGCGCCGCTGTAGCTCAGGAACGACTCGATCGCCTTCTTATCGCGCCGGCCCCTCTCTGCCTGCACCTCGATCATCCGCCCCACGCTCTTGAGATACAGGCAGTACTGCCAGGTGTCGCCCCCGCTGGTCTGCCCGCCGCGCTTTGTGACCGCCTCGAAGCTGGCGGCGGCGGCCGCCTTCTCGCACAGCTTGAGGTACTTCTCGTCCCAGCTCAGCAGGTAGGCGTCCAGCAGGATCTGCATGTTGTTGCCGGTGTCGCGGTTGGGCTGATCGATCTGGGCGAAGCGGTCGTTGGCGACCTTGTAGACGACCAGGTCGCGGACGTCGTTGGCCGCCTCCAGCAGGTGGCGGTCGCCGGTCAGCAGCCAGGCCAGCAGGATGCCGCGGTTGCGGAAGTGCCCGGACTCGGTCCCGCCGCCCCGGCCCCAGGGCCACTGCAACCGGCCGTAGACCTCGTCCCGCGGGCTGGCGCGGTGGGTGCTCCTTCCGGCCTCGACGCCGTGGGCGGTGTGGGTGAACGTGCCGCCGCTGTAGATGGGGGCCGGGTCGGACCGCGTGTGATAGATGTCGATGTCGGCCTCGTGCCACAGCGCCTCGGCGCCCAGCTTCCACCACGCCCGCGCCAGCCGCGGGTCGGCGTCGACGCTGCGCATGGCCTGCTCGAGCATGCCGAAGCCCAAGTCGTACTCGTTGTTGAAGTGGCTAACCACGTGCAGGCCGGTGTAGGGGCCTTCCGTCCGGTCGCCCTCGTTGTAGGCCCAGGTGTCGCCGAAGTTCCGCCAGCCGTACTCGTCCGCGCGTTCGCGCTGGGCCAACAGGTTGTTGGTGTCGCGCACCGCCGCCGCCACGGCGGCTTCGTACTTCTCGAAGCGGCCCTTGGCGGCGGGCACGAGCGGGTCGGTGACGTTGGCGTCGGCGTAGGCCCGCCCCGAGGCCCACACCATCGGCCGGGCCAGGCAAGCCGGCATCAGCTCGCGGGCCAGCGGCATCGCCCTTCTCTGGCCGGACCCGCGGCGGCGATGGCGGAAGTACACCCAGAACTCGTGCGTCTTCTGCTCGCCGCCCTGGATCTCATGGCCTCCGGCCGGCCGCTCGGGCCAGAGCCACAGGCGGATGGTGCCATCGCCATCGACGGTGAGGCCCTTGGGAAAGTTCTCCCAGAACGCCGGTGCGGCCAGGGCGACGGCCCACCGGCTGTCGGCGACGTCCACCCAGGGAGCGGCCCGCAGGCCCTGGCGGATGTCTCGTCCGTGATAGGAGACCTTGTAGCCGCGGAACGTCAGGGGAACGTCGTTGTCGGCGTCCACGTGCGTCCGGTGAAACCAATCTTCCCCGCCGCTGGAGTCCTGATAGACGGACATCGGTCCGGTGAGGGGAATCCGGTCGAAGATTTTGCCCGGCTCGGGCGAGAGCGTGACCCGCCGCAGCCCCTCGACCAATCGCACCGGCTGAACGTACTGGAGGCTCTTGAGGTGCACGCTGCCGCTCTGCCCCAGGACCCAGCGCGAGCCGTCCTCCGCCCGGCCGGCGGGCCTGGGGTTGTGGATCGTCAGCACCACGCGAACCAGCGACGAGCCGGCGAAGGTGTGGATCCGCATGGCGTAGTCCAGCAGCGGCTCGGTCGAATCGGCGCTCCGCAGGTCGCCGTGAAACGCCGCCACCGCGTGCAGCGGGCCGGGCCGCTCGACCCGCATCTGCCGGACGCGGCCCAGGCCGCTGGTGTAGACCTTGCCCTCGGCGTCGACCGCCACGATGCCGGAGCCTTTGATATCGGGGCTGACAAGCTCGGCGTCGGCGAACTCTCCTTCGCCGCTCATGTCCAGCCGGGCCTGCGAGATGCCGCGAAAGCCGTGGCGGTTGAAGCGGAGCTGGAGCGGGCCGGTCGTGACGGTGATGTCGTTCGTGTCCGGCCGGATGCGGACCGGCTCCGTCGGCGCCGGCATTTCCACGGACGCGTCATCGACGAGGGTGTAGGACAGCTCCGTCCACTCCGGCCCGATCCGCCGGGCGAAGCCCGCCTGCCGGCCGGTGGCCAGGGGCCGGGCGGCGACGAACGACACCAGCACCCACTTCACGCTGCCGTCGGCCCAGGTGGCCTGGACGTCGAACTGCGCCGGCACCGGCTTGCCGTTCGGGCCGAGCAGGCGAAGGGAATCGGCCTTCTTCACCGCCGAGCGGGCCAGCGGCACCCCCGTCCACACCGGCATCGGCGGGACGGGCCTCTCGGAGAAGCTCCGGACCGACAGCGGGATCTTGATCCCCCCGGGCGCGGGTTGAGTGGTCGCACCGAAGACCGGCCCCGCCGCCAGGGCCGCCACCGCAACCAGCGCCGCCAGCACGTTCGGCTTCCATCGCAACGTTGAACTCGCCAATACCATGGTCGAACCTCCTGCGCAGGCCGCACAGCCTACCCGCGGGCGTATCCGCGGGCAAGCGCGGCCGGAACGCCGCGGGTGCCGGCACTTCAGGGATTCTGCTTGCCCCAGTCGTTCACGATTCCCTTGAGCCTTTCCGGCAGATGCTTCGGCGGGGACGGGATGGGGCAGACTCGGACACAGTCGCCGCGAACGGGCGAGTCCGGCCGGCCTTCCCGCCTGCGCCTGCACAAGGTCGGGTCCGTCCTGGCCGGCGTGTCGATGAATATCTGATCCTTGTGAACCTTCTCGACGGATCGGTAATCGGCGCCGCCCGGGTCGTCCCGCAGGGTGATGCAGCTCACGATGCAGGCTGCCAGGCAGAGGTTGCACTCGTCCCTCAGGCAGATCGGCTCGGTGATGAGCGGGTCCGGCGCCAGCTCGGCGTCCGTGAGGATCGAGTTGAACCGCTGCCTGGGGCCGAACTCCCGCGTGAGAACGAGATTGTTGTATCCGAACTCCCCCAGGCCCGCCCGGGTGGCCGCGTGGCGATGCGAAAACGGGCCGGAGGTATACCGCAGCGGCGAGTGCCTCCGCGCCCACTCTTTCGAGGGGCCCTCCCATATTTCCTCGTCCGTCAGCCCCTCCACCGCCGGATGCAGCCCGGTCGTCGGGAAGATCATCGTCTGGTATCCCCGGCCGAGGAGGTGCTGCCCGACCATCTGGCCGATGAATTCGAGCGCGAAGTCATGCAGAGCGTGCCCGACGCGGTCGTAGAAGGCCTCGAGGTAGGGATACTTGGCGCGGGGCGGAATCATTTCGATTTCCCGGTCCGCCAGGACCGCGGGGGCGTCCAAGACGGCATTCAGGATCGGCATGGCAATGGAAATGACGGACCTCGTCTCGGGCAGGAAGTCCCTGGGGTGATGGCCCCCGGGCACCGCGTCGCAGAGCGGGGGCATCGGGTCGAAGCGCTCGACCGGCGCGACGCCCACCAGGGCCGCCCCGTGGCGCCTGGCCACCTGCCTGACCGACTCGGTAAGCTTCTCGATGTCGCGTGCGGGCATGGCTAGCTGCCCTCGGGCGGCGCGTAGTCCGGATTGGGAAGCGGAATCTTCGCGTCGACCTGCTTCAGCCAGGCGTGGAGCATGGTCCGCAGCCCTTCGGCGACCTCGGGCTGCGCCTCCGAAAGGTCGCGTTCCTCGCTGACGTCTTCGCGCAGGTTGTACAGCTCCCCGCGGCCGTCTTCGAAGAACTCGATCAGCTTGTAGTCGCCGGATCGCACCGAGCACCCCGGCGTGCCGCCCTGATTGCCGTAGTGGGGGTAGTGCCAGAAGATGGCCTCCCGCTCCGGCCGGCCGTGGCCTTTCAGAAGCGGCACGATGCTGACGCCGTCGGCGTGCTGCCGCGGGATGGGATCGAGCCCGGCGATCTCCAGAAAGGTCGGATAGAAGTCCGGGCTGGTCACGGGCACGTCGCAGAGGCCCCCCGGCCGGGTGACGCCGGGCCACCTGACGATGAGGGGCTCGCGCGTCCCGCCTTCGTACATCCAGCCCTTTCCTTCCGCCAGCGGGGCGTTGCAGGTGGGGCTGCCCTCGGCCGTCGCCAGCCCGCCGTTGTCGGAGGTGAAGACGACCACGGTGTTGTCCGCCACGCCCGCCTCTTTCAGGGCCGCCAGCAGCCGCCCGACGTTCTCGTCCAGGCTCTGGACCATGGCCGCATAGCCCGGGTCGCTCTGGAAGAGCCGGCGAATGACGCGCTGGTCCTTCTTGTGCTCGCAGGGGTAGTGCTCCCCCTCCTCGAAGGGGTCTTTGCCGTCCAGCCCCAGCTCGGCGGCCTTGGCCTTATACTTGGCGGCGAAGTCCGGCTTGGGCTGAATGGGGATATGCACCAGGTAGTACCACAGGTTGAGGAAAAAGGGCTTGCCGTCGTTATTGCGAATCAGCCGGATCGCCTCGTCGGTGAGGCGGTCGGGCAGGTACTCGCCGTCCGGGCCGTCGGGCAGCATGGGGTTCTGGTAGGGGCTGAAATAGCTCCTGGGCATGCCCGCCGACCAGCCGCCGACGTTCACGTCGAAGCCGTGGTGCTGGGGCCAGTACGGCTCATTTCCCAGGTGCCACTTGCCCACGTGCCAGGTGTGGTAGCCGCCGTCGGCGAGCGCGCCGGCGAGCGACTTCTCCTCCAGCGGAAGGTAGTGCAGGTAGGGCGCCGACAGCAGCCTGCCCTTGCCCATGCCGGGGATGTAGTTGGTGACCTGGACTCTCGCGGGGTACTTGCCCGTCAGGATGCTCGCCCGCGTCGGCGAGCACACCGGGCAGGAGGCGTAGGCGTCGGTGAAGCGCGTGCCCTCGCCGGCCAGCTCGTCCAGGCACGGCGTCTCGTAGAAGCTGCTGCCGTAGCAGCCCAGGTCCGCCCATCCCAGGTCGTCGATCAGGATGAAGACGAAATTCGGCTTTGTCATGACCAGGCATCCCGGCAGTCGGCGCCGGCTCCCGGCCGGGCGCCGAAGGCCGCTCTCACTTGACCGCCGCCGGCGCCGCCGGCCGCTTGGCCGGGAAGCGCGCCAGCAGCTTCACCCAAGCCCGGGCCAGGCGGACGTAGCCGGCGACCTGCTTGGAGTCGGCCTCGGCCTGATTCAGCAGTTTCTCCGCCTGCCCGGAGCGCCCCTCGGCCGCCGCCACGAGCCCGCGCAGCAAAGCCGCGTACGCCTTGCCGCGGGGCGGGCGGTAGCCCTCCATACGTTCGGCGGCCTCCCGGAGCTGCTCGGCCAGCTCATCGGCCTGCTCGGCCTCACCCAGACGCCGCCGGGCCATCAAGGCGTGGGCCACCTGGAACGCCCGCTCCGGACGCATCCAGCGTCTGGAGCGCCTGTACTCGGCCGCCTGGGCCCAGGCCTTCTCCGCCTGCCCGCGCTGGCCGAGGTTGCCCAGTGCGACGGCCCGCCAGTAGTGAATCGCCGGGTTGGCGCGGGCCCGGTCCGGCCGGCCGATGCTGAGGTTCTCCGGATACTCCATCGCCGCGTCCAGGTCGGCCAGGGCCTGCTTGTTCCGCCCCGCCGCCAGGTGCGACATGGCCCGCCCGAACAACGCCATCGCGTATTCGTCGTGCAGCTCGTAGTAGCCCTCGGCCACGCGGAACTGCCGCGAGAGGTACACCTTGACGGCGTCGTCGTAGCGGCCGGCGTCGAAGTACGCCCCGCCCAGGCGCTGGGCCAGCTCGTGCCGCTGCGGCATTCTGGCCACCGCCCGCTCCAGCATCGCCACGCGCTTTCTCAGCTCGCCGACCTGCTGGTAGACGCCGTCCAGGTCCTCGTACACCTGCATCGCCTCCGGCGCCGCTTCGGCCGCCCGCTGGAAGTATGGGATGGCCTCCGCCGGCTTGTCCCTTCCCAGGACCATGCCGATGCAGCGGTACACCGTGGCGTCGGCGTGGCCGATCGCGGCCGCCTGCTGCCAGTGATCGATCGCCTCGTCCGGGCGGCCCTTGCTGTGCAGGACCAGCCCGGCCAGATAGTGCGCGTTGGCATCCTTGGGGTCGGCTTTCAGGGCCGCGTCCAGCGCCGCCAACTCCTCCAGCCGGCTGGGCATGTCACCGCGGACGGGCGCCCGGGCGGCCTGCCGTCGCAGCCGGGCCGCGTCCTGGCTCTTGCCGACCAGCTCGGCCACGTGCGCCCGTAGGTAGGCGGCGGTGGCCGACCCGGCCGAGCCCGCCCCCGGCCGGAGAAGCTGCTCGGCCGTGACATACTCGCCCAGCTCCACGTAGGCGGTAGCCGCCTCGATCCGCCTCTGTTCGTCGCGCAGGGCCGGCAGGCCGTCAAAGCCGCGCCCGTCGAGAAGGGCCAGCTCCGTCTGCCCCAGCAGCATCAGCGGGTCGCGCCGCAGCGCGGCAAGCACGCGGGCCCGGGCCTCCGCCGCCCGGCCCAGGCGGCGAAGCGCCGCGGCCGTGTAGACCTGCGCGCGGGCGTGGGCGGGTCGCCGCGAGAGGAGGGGCTTGAGTCTGTCGATCGCCCGCCGCCAGCGCCCGCCGGCCAGCAGGAGTTTGGCCCCCTCCACGACGGCCGCGTCCTTCACCACGCTGCCGGCGCCGACGGCGTCCCAGTGCTTCATCGCCGCCTCGGCGTTGCCCAGCCGGGCCTCGGCCACGCCCAGGTAGTACCGCGCGGCGTCCAGGTCCACCCCTTCGCCGCCGGTGGCGAGGACCGCCGCCAGCAGTTCCCTGGCGGGGGCGTACAATCCCTCCTTTACCCGCTCGATGCCTTGCTCTAGTTTGTCGGCGCGAGGGGCGGTCTCGTCGCGTTCATACCACGGCCGTCGGGGCGTGAGCTGAATCAGCGGCTCGCCGCGGGCGTAGTGGCCGTAGCGGTGGGCGATCACCTGCCGGCCGGCCGCGTCGAAGACGCGCAGCCACACGTCGCCGGGGTCCACCTCGCCCAGCGGGCAGGCGCCCGTGAAGGCCTTGGCCGGGGAGACCGTCCGTTGCCACCGCTTCAACAGCCGCCCGCCGGCCGAGAGCTCGATGCGGGCGGGGTCGATGCGGCCCGTCGGCAGCACGCCCACGGCCGCGACGCCCTTGTCGATCGTCAGGCGCACGATGGCGTCCGGGTTGATCCGCGCCGGCGGGCCGATGCGCGTGACCGGCATCCAGTATTCCAGGAACTCCCTCTCCTCGTGCGGCTGCACGGTGTCCATATAGCCCTGGGTGAGCGGCCAGCCGCTCTGGATCTCGATGTAAGGGCGGTTGTCGTCGCTGAGGGTCTTCGCCCAGCGGAGCCCCGCGTCGCTGATGCCCCAGGTCCACCACTTCCGCCCGGGCATCAGGCGCCGGTCGGCGTATTGGGCCAGCCCCACGTCGCGCCCGTGGTCGTAGCCGACTATGAAGTCCTCCTCGCCGGCGGCGCGGAAGGTGCTGGTGGCGCCGCGGTATTCCTTGTACCAGCTCATGTCCTTACCGTCGCGGATGGGCCAGTCGTCCAGGCCGCCGCCGCCGTGGCCGGTGACCTTGTGGAAGGGGAAGATGATCTGCGTCTGGTCGTTGGCGGGGAAGCCGGCGTTGGACCACCAGTCGGCGGGATGAGCAACGGACGTGGGGTTGCGGCAGATGATCCGCGCCTCCACGAACGCCCGCCCCGGGCGCAGGCGCAGCTCGACCGTCCACGACATGCGGAAGGTCCGCTCGGTGTCGCCCACCACCACCGAGACGCTGCCGTCGTCGTGGCGGAGAAGCTCACAGCTCACCGTGTCGTAGGTGGTGACGCTGTGCCCGCGGGGGAAACTCCACTCGATGCCGCCGCTGATCCACGCCCCGCGCAGGCCGACCAGCCCCGGCTTGATCGAGACCTGGCGGTAGAGCACGTCCTGGCCCGTCACCCGGTCGTACAGGGCGAACATCCGCCCGCCCAGCGCCGGCAGCACCTCGACGCGGAGGTACTCGTTCTGGAGCACGAAGGTCTCGTAGCCGACGTCGGCCTTCTCGAAGCTCATATCGTCCTGCCGGGTGTAGGGGTAGATGTTCCGCCAACCGAAGTCCGGAAAGTCGCTGGCGGGCCCGACCGGGTAGGTGGGGATGACCGTCGTCTCACTCCAGCCGCGGACCCCCGCCCCCGAGGCGGCCGGGGAGCCGGTGGCGCCGCAGCCGGCCATCCACAGCGCCGACAGGGCCATCACCACGATGACAGAACGATCCGTTATTCGCATGAGCTGTCCTCCGCCAGAGGCGCGTCCGCGGCACACTGAAATTCGAAACATCATCCGTCGCCGGTTTCTCAGGGCAGGCTCGCCGTGGCCGCCGAGCGCGCCGGTTCACAAGGTAACGAACCCGCCGCCGAATGCAAGGGACCGTGCGGGCTACGCCGACGGGCGCCGCCTCCATCGCCGTCAGCGCGAGATCCGCGCCCCGCCGCCGGAGATGATCTTGGCCGCCTCTTCACGCGTCGCCCGAGCGCGGTAGACTGCCCGACACCCGTGCCGGCGCAGGGTCCGAGAATGATGCGCAAGTGGGAGGCCACCGACGCCACTCACTGCCTCCGCTGGGTTTTGTCCGGGGCTGCTTGCTTCTGGATCCATCGACCGAATTCCTCAATGGCCTTCTTGTTGTTCTCACTTGTCGGGCGCCACGCATCGGAGCCGATGTGATAGCCGAAGTAGGAGCCCGTCAGGCTGTGGATGGCCTGGATGATATTGGAGTGCTGAAGTTGATCTATGGAGGTGTCTTTCGCCAGCTCCAGGAGCGTTCTGGCGCACACCTTATCCTTCCGCTGGGCGAAGCATCTGGCAACGAAGCACTTCACCTCCAGGTTCGGATCAGACAGGAGGGAGACGACAGTGGGACGAATCCTCATGAAAACCTCATGCTTCATGCAGAAGCCCATGTTCGCAGCGTACTTCCTGACTTTCGGGTGTTGATCTCTTGCCAATCTCTTGATATGTGGCAGCAGCGAGGCGTCGCCGGATTCCGCCAGGGCGTAGGCCGCTCGCCAACGAACGCCGGGGTCATGTGAGCGAAGTAGCTCAACCAGGGTGGTATCCGCCGGCCTGCCTCTCTGGAGGCTGCGCAGCAACTCAAAAGCAGGCAGCGTTGTTCCCGGTTGTTGCCTCACCAGATACGGAATGGCACGCGGGTCGCCAATATCTCGAAGGGTGTAGGCGGCTCGTTCGGACAGATTCCTGTCTTTCTGGAACACTTCTAGTACATCCTCAAAGAATCGAGAAAGCCTGAGCCTGCCGACGATCCGCAGAGCACGTTTTCTCGCCGACTCGTCGCGCGATTGGAAGTCGGCCTTGATGAGGGCCTCCAGGAGCTGGAGGTTGTGACCCAGAAGCCCAAGGCACGTGGCCCTTGCGTACTCCACCAACCATCCCCGACCCTCTCCGTGCGAGAGGATCTGGTCTGCCAGAGCTTCCGGTGTCAACGTCGCCCGGTCGGCCGGCATCTCTGGTCGTCCCAGGATGGTCAGGGAGTATCGATGGAGTTCAGCAACAGGGAAGACGTCCCGGTAGAGATGTTGGACGTGCTTGGCCTGCTCTGCCTTGGCTAGGCGAGCTATTCGCTCAACCTCGACAAACAACTGTTTGGCTTGCTGCTGCGTAAGCGGACGCCAAATCACGTGCAACTTGAGCGGCTTGCACTCCAAGGCCACGCCTTCGGTGACTGCATGCACGCGCGTAACGCCTTGCTCGAGGCCGAGGAGCGTCTTGCTGCTGAATGTCAGCTTCTTCGTCAGGCTCTCGTGCGGCTGCAACGTCAGGTCGCCCCCATCGGCATTCGTCGCGCCGCAGCCCGGGTAGATCGGTTCCCTGCGGATTGCCGCGAAGAGATGAAACGTCAGCACGACATTGCTCGGGTTGCTCAGCTCGACCGTGACCGTGAACGGACTACTGGAGTCCAGGCGGTCATCCACGGCGGTCAGCTTGCCAATCAGCTTGTGCCCCTGCTGCTTGACCCGGAGGTAGTGAATTCGAGCGCTGCGCCGCACGTTGCGGTTCTGGCCTTGCTGACTGAGTTTCTGGAGGACGCCCATCGCTTCGTCGCGGTCGCCGGCTGTGGCATGACACAGGCCCATGTGCAGCATGGCTGTCTCGCGAACTGTCATATTGGCGGAGAGGTCGGGAATGCGCTCGCCCCCGTAACGGGCGATCGCCTCCTGGTAGGCACGGATGGCCTCCGGGTGGTTGCGTTGCCTCTCAAGTAGGCGTGCGATCTCCAACTGCGCCTTCCCGCACCAGGCCTTCTTGGCCTCATGCGACCGGATGAACTGCCGACAGCCCTGGATGGTCTGCCGCAGCCGACCGAACTGGCGTCGCAGTTGCCCGTCGTTCGCCTCCGGGGTCGTCGGGGCCCCGTCCGGGTTTTCTGAGCGGGGCATCTGGGCTGTGGCAGGCGGATCGTCGCGACACCCGCCGACGACGACAATGAGAGCCGAGATAGTGATCAACGTTGCCCGAATCATCGATAGCCCTTTCGAAGCGGTGCCTGTGTCTGGTTGGACGAACCAGCGGCAACGGCAGTTCCCCAAAAGCCGGCTTGCCGGCACGCGCTCCGAGGGCCGAACCGCCCCGCCGGCATCAGCGCGAGATCCGCGCCCCGCCGCCGGCGATGATTTTCATTGCCTCTTCGCGCGTCGCCCAGTTGACGTCGCCGGGGAAGGTGTGCGCCAGCGCCGAGTAGGCGGCGGCGAACTCGCAGGCCTCGCCCGGCGGGACGTCGTTCAGCAGGCCGCAGATGATGGCCGCGGCGAAGCTGTCCCCGCCGCCGACGCGGTCGACGATCTCCAGGTCCTGATACACCCGGCTGAGGTGGAAGGCCTCCCCGTCGAACAGCAGCGTCCGCCAGTCGTTGAGCAGCCCGGTCTTGGCGTTGCGCAGGGTGGTGCCGACCATGCGGATGTTCGCGAACCGCTTCGTCGCCTCGCGGACGACGTCCTTGTAGCTTTCCGGATCGAGCTTGGAGTAGGCCTGGCCGGTGCCCTCGGCCGCGATGCCCAGGCACTTCTCGAAGTCCTCCTCGTTGCCGATGAGCACGTCCACGAAGGGGACGATCTTCTCGTTGGCCCGGCGGGCCTGCTCGGGCGTCCACAGCTTGCCGCGGTAGTTCAGGTCGTAGCTGGTGCGGACGCCCGCCTTCGCCGCCAGCCGGAAGACCTCGCCGGTCGTCTCGGCCAGCACCGGCGACAGCGCCGGCGTGATGCCGCTGACGTGAAGCCAGCGGCACCCGGACAGCAGCGCCGGCCAGTCGACCATGTCGGCGGTCATCTCCCTGATGGCGGTGTGGCCGCGGTCGTAGGTGACCGCGCTGGCCCGCGGACCCACACCCACCTCCAGGTGGTAGAAGCCGTTCCGCAGCCGGCCGACGCCGTCGAAGTCCTCCCAGGCGACGTGCGCGGTGTCCACGCCGTGGCGGCGGGCGTGCTCCACGATCAGCCGGCCGGACCAGTTGTCCACCAGCCGCGACACCCAGGCCGTCTTCAGCCCCAGGCGGGCGGCGTTGACGGCTACGTTCCACTCGGCCCCGCCCACCGAGACGTCCAGGCTGCTCGCCTGCTCCAGCCGCATGTGCCCCGGCGGCGACAGCCGCACCATCGCCTCGCCGAACGTGATCAGGTCGTATTTCATCGTCGATCCTCCGCATCTCCGGCGGATGGCTTACCAGTCCGCCGGCGAACCGTCGTCGTGCGAGAAACGCGGCGTTTCCCACCCGCCGTCGTAGATCTTGCCGGCCAGGGCGTCCTCGTCGACCTCGATGCCCAGTCCGGGCCCGTCGGGCACGTCGACGTGGCCGGCGGACAGGACGAACGGCCGCGTCAGGTAGCCCTCGCCCAGGTTGACGTACTCCTGGCAGAGGAAGTTCGGCACGCCCGCATCCACCTGAAGGCACGCCGCCAGGGCGACCGGACCCAGCGGGCAGTGCGGCGCCAGCGACGCGTAGTGGGCCTCGCCCATGGCCGCGATCTTCCGCACCTCGGCGATCCCGCCGGCGTGGGAGACGTCCGGCTGGAGGACGGCGGCGGCCTGCTTGGCCAGCACCTCCCGGAACGCCCACTTGGTGAAGAGCCTCTCGCCGGTGGCGATGGGCACGCTGGTGCTGCGGGCGACGGTCGCCATCGCGTCAACGTTCTCCGGCAGGCACGGCTCCTCGATGAACATCGGGCAGTACGGCTCCAGCGCCTTGGCCAGCCGAATCGCCATCGCCGGGCCCACCCGGCCGTGGAAGTCCAGGGCGATGTCCACCGCGCCGCCCACCTCCTCGCGCAGCCCGGCCACGCGCCGCACCGCCTCGTCCACGAACGCGGAGCTCTCGATGGGCCCCGCGGCCTGGAAGGGGGTGGTCTTGACGGCGGTGAGGCCCTTTTCCAGGTTAGTCCGGCCGGACGCGACGTAGTCGCCCCAGGTCTCGCCGTACACGTGACCGTACACGCGGATCCGGTCGCGGACGCGCCCGCCCAGGAGCTGGTGAACGGGCACGCCCAGCCACTTGCCGGTGATGTCCCACATGGCCTGCTCGATGCCGCTGATGGCGCTGCACAGCACCGGCCCGCCGCGGTAGAACCCGCCGCGGTAGAGCACCTGCCAGTGCTGTTCCACGCGGCGGGGGTCCTGGCCGATGAGGTAGCGGCCCATGTCCTGCACGGCCGCGGCCACCGTGCGCGACCAGCCCTCCAGGGACGGCTCGCCCCAGCCGGTGACGCCCTCGTCGGTGTGCATCTTCAGGAACACCCAGCGCGGCTTGACGAAGAAAGTTTCCAGCTTCGTGATCTTCATGCTTCCATGTCCTTCAGCAGGCTCAGCAGGCCGCCGTCGGCGGCGAGCGTCGCCCCGTTGACAAAGGAGGCCTCCTCGGAGGCGAGGAAGCAGATGGCGGCGGCGATCTCATCCGGCGAGCCCCAGCGCTTCAGGACCTGGGCCTCACTGTCGCGCGGCCGCCACGACGCCGGGTCGGCCGAGGGCTTCGACCGCGGGTGCAGCGACACGTCGATCGTCCCCGGCAAGATGCAGTTGAACCGCACCCCGCGCGGGCCGAACTCGCACGCCAGCGCCCGCGTCATGCCGCACATGCCCGCCTTCGAGGCCGCGTACGCCGCGTACCCCGCCCGGCTGGCGGCGCCGTGCACCGACGAGACGCTCACCACGCTGCCGCCGCCGCGGGAGAGCATCGCGCCGACCACGCGCCGGCTCATCATGTAGGCGCTCTTGAGGTTCGTGTTCAGCACCGCGTCCCAGAACTCCTCGTCCATCTCCTCCAGCGGCTTGCGGCGCGTGACGCCGGCGTTGTTGATAAGGATGTCGACGCCCCCGAAGGCGGACAGCGTCCGTTCGAGGATGCGGTCGCAGCCGGCGGCCCGGGAGACGTCCGCCTGCACGAAGACGCTCCTGCCGCCGGCGGCGGCGATCTGGTCGGCGGTCGCCTGCCCGCCCTGCACGTTCCGGTCGGCCGAGACGCACACGGCCGCGCCGCGGCGGGCCATCAGCAGGGCGGTGGACTTGCCGATGCCCGAGGACGAGCCGGTGACGATGGCCACTTTGCCCTCCAGATCGAGGCCCATACGCATCACTCCTTTTCGGAAACCGCGCCCGGCCAGACCATGCCCGCCACCGCCGGCGATGTCAACGGGGATTCCACGCAGCCTACCCGCTGGCCGCGGCCAGGAACGCCTCCATGCCCGGGTTCGGCCGGGCGATCTGCTCGGGAGAGCGGACCGTCACCGTCGGAATCGCTCCCAGGTCCACGTGCAGCTTCATCCGGAGCTGCTCCTCGACCGTCGCCCCGCCCAGATGCGAATAGCCGAACGACCGGCACCACCGGCCGAAAAGGTACTCGCACAGCGGGCACGTGCCCGTCCGCTCGAGGCCCTCGATGTTCTCGCGGCCGCTGCTCTTGAACAGATGCACCTGGGCGAGGGACTCACCCTGCATGACGATCTCGTTTCGTCCCTCCCCGGCCACGACCAGGCCGGCCTTGACCGCCCCCACGTCGGCGATGAGGCGCTTGATGCCCTCGGTGGGCGTGATCGAGTCCACCAGGCACCGCCGCAGGTTCCAGGTGTTCATGCTCACGTCCAGGAAGACGACCTCCAGGTCGAGGTCCTTCACGGCCGACGAGACGTTCTCGGTCAGGATGGATCGCCACATGGACAGTCCGGGATGGATCTTCACCATGGTCTTCTTGTCGCGATGAAGCAGGCGGGAGGCGTTGGACTCCGGCACCGGCCGGGTGCCGCCGCGCAGCCAGACCCAGCCCTGGACGCGCCCCCGGGCGGCGTCGCGGTACTGGAAGTCGCGCACGAGCGGATACGTCGGGTGAGTCGGGTCCATGTCGATGGCGTTGAAGTGCGGCATCGTGCGAAAGCCCATCGCCTGGGCCTTGCGGATGAATCGCCTGCCCTTGGCGCCGGCGCGGTAGGTGGGGTAGTTCACGTCGTAGGGGTCCTTCCGCCAGCCCGGCACGTGCAGCAGCACCGTCGACGGGTCCAGCCGCCTGGCCAGGGCCTTCAGGATGCCTTCCTCGCACGGGCACCAGCTCAGCGCCAGGCGAACGTCGCCGAGCCAGTCGGCCCTCTCGGCGCCGCGCAGGCCGTAGGCATCCTCCAGCCAGCGGCGATAGGCCCGCACCGGCCGCTTCCACCCGCCCCGATGGACGTTGATCCGCCAGATGAGCCCACCGGCCGAGAGGTTGTCCTCCAGCGGGCCGTAGCCTTCCGTCTCAAGGCCAAGCCGCCGGGCGTCGTCGGCCGAGCCGACCTGAAGGTTCTTGTAGCGGTAGCGGTCGTCCCGGCAGTGGATCCACATCCCGCCGCCGCGCCCCTGGAGAATCGCCAGGCCCGCCTCCCACGACTGCGGCCAGTTCCAGAACGTGTTCCGGATGAGCGAATCCTCCAGCGGCAGGCGGACGCCTTGCCAGAAGGGGGCGATCAGCTCCAGCTCCGGCGCGATGCCGCGGATCGTCCAGCGGCAGGCACGCAGCCCCGGCCGCGAGGTGTAGCCGGCCGGCTCGACCAGCAGGTCGCCGCTGGCGGTGTCCTCGGAAAAGGTGATCACACCGTCGCCGTGCCAGGCCTCGAGGCGGACCTCGGCCCGGGAGTCGTTGATCCGCAGGTTGGTGATGCGGTCGCCCGGCTCGACGCCCAGGGGCAGGATTTCTCCATCGCGGAAGACCAGCTCCAGGGCCGGCGCGCCCCGGCCGGCGCGGACGTACGTCCTTCCGTCCAACTTGCTGGTCAGCGAGGTGATGACCCCGCCTTCTATGACGGCCGTGAGCGTCTTCGTCTCGGCGCGTATCCGCCTCTTCTCGACCTGTAGCATTGCCTCTCTCCCGCGCGGCGCCGACGCGCCCGGTCGGCTTTCCCTGCCGCCGCGCGCCGACATCTTACCCGCCCACGCTTGCTGCTTGGAATCCCCTAAGCAGTTTGTACGGGAGGTCGCCCCGACGACCCACCTTTTCCTTTCTGTTAAGCCGCGGACGACGCGAACAGCACCAGAGGTGTAGGGCGGGGCTACCGCCCCGCCAAACGCGACCCAAAAAAGTACCTGACCCCTTTGTCTTCTGACCCCTTTGTCTTCCCTTTGTCTGCCCGGCTGTTGAGAAGAGACAATACTTGTCCAATTCATGCTGAACCAGTAGAACACCCACGCTGGGAGGCATGAGCAGATGGAGAAAGAGAAATCATGAGAATCAATCTACTTCTGATCGTCGTCGGTGCCCTTGCGGCCGTGTGCACCCTCGCGGCGGCACAGGGCGGCGGCAGCGCCGGCAAAAGCCGACCCGCGAAGACGGCAGGGCGTAAGCTCCTGACGAAGGGGCAGATCGGGAAGGCCCTGGACAGACTGAAGGCCCGCGTCGCCGGGCTGGCCAGCAGCAGGAACCCGCTCTATCTCCGCAACAAGCCCGACGTGGACGTCCGGCTTTGGGCCATCGGGGACGTCCTGTCCAAGGGGGTCAAGGCGAACGAGACGAAGCAGGTATACGGCTGGGTCGATACTTGCCTGGACGAGACCAACTACATCCTCGATGGCTTTTCCGAAGGCCGGGACTATTTCAAGGAAAAGCACGGCATCCTGAACCGGGCGATTACCGTCAAGGGGCTAGACCGCCCCCAGCCTTACTACGTCCACGTACCGGACAGCTACAAGGGCGAGAAGGCCTGGCCGATGTTCATCTACCTTCACGGTGGCGGGCTCATCGACCATGCCCACTACATGCTTGCAAGGGCCCGGCGACCGGGCAAGCCGGCGGCGAAAAAGGACAGACAGTCTCGCCCCTACGCCACGCAGGAGCTAATCAAGATATGGCTGCCGCGCCGGGACGGCGCCTGGCCGCTCGCGCCGAACGAGGACAGCGTCTTCACGGCCATTAAGGACATGAAGAAGAACTACAACATCGACCCCGACCGGATCTATGTTCAGGGCTTCTCCTTCGGCGGCCATGGGACGTGGCATTTTGCGGCGCGGTATCCCGACCAGTTTGCCGCCGCCGGGCCTTCGGGTCCGGTGCGCGGCGGCGCCGGGCCGTTCTGGGTAAATCTCTGCAATCTCCCGATTTTCATCTGCCAGGGCTCCAATGACGATACCTGTCCCCCACCGTACAGCCGGGAGATGTTCGGCAAACTTCGAGAAGCGAAGTACGACGCCGTCTATCTCGAAGAGGTGCGTCTGGGGCACGGTACGCCCGCGGTCGCACGCGCGGCGCAGGAATACTGGATGCTCACCAAGGTCAGAAACCGGTTTCCGAAAAAGGTGGTCTTCCGGACCGACCGCCCCCGATACCACAAGTCATACTGGATCGACATCCTGAAACCCGCCCCGGAGGTCAAGCAGATCAAGACGAGCGAATGGCGCAGCGGTGACAAAACCCCGCTGGCGCAGATACAGGCCGTCCGGAAGGCTCCAGGCCAGTTCCGCATCAAGACCGATCACATCGATTCGTTCGCGATCTTGCTCGATGCCAAACTCGCCCCGCCGGGTAAGTCCGTCCAGGTCTCCATCAACGGCGCGCCGCCCCGGAAGTTCGACTGGCCGGAAGCGAACAGGCTGATATTCCGCAAGGGCGCACAGGGCTCCTGGCAGGCGGTTTCGCCCTGACAGCAGCCCGCGTCAGAACTCGTTACTGGCCGGCAACGAAACAAACGGGCGAGAAACAAAGAAACAAAGGGGTCAGGTATGCTCCGTAGAAAACCCCTCATGCGAGAAACAAAGGGGTCAGGTACCTTTTCTAAACAAAGGGGTCAGGTATGCTCCGTAGAAAAGCCTCATCTTTCGGGCCATGAACG
>CAYNYF010000075.1:0-22544 GCA_964401385.1 uncultured Planctomycetaceae bacterium
GAGTAGGCTTCGCGGCTCAACAAGAAAAGGTGGGTTGCCCGGGCAGGCCACCCATCCCGCACGCAGCAGAGGTGCATGCCCTACGCCTACCGCTTGTCGAGGCGGCCTGGCCTTCGGCAGTTGACATTGCCTGTGGCGGGGGCGACCTTATCGGCATGGCTGGCGGCGCCACCAAGCGACAGGCGATCTGGGTGATCCGGAAACTGCGCACGGCCGGGCACGAAGCCCTGCTGGCCGGCGGCTGCGTTCGCGACATGCTTATGGGCAGCCGGCCCGCCGACTACGACGTCGCCACCAGCGCCACGCCCAAACAGGTCAAGAAGCTCTTCCGCCGGGTGCGGATGGTGGGGGCGAAGTTCGGCGTGGCCATGGTCATCTGCAACCGGGAGGCGGTGGAGGTGACCACCTTCCGGACCGACCTTTCCTACACCGACGGCCGCCGGCCGGACGCGGTGCGGTTCGTCTCGGCGCGCGAGGACGCCCTCCGCCGCGACTTCACCATCAACGGCATGTTCTACGACCCGCTGAGCCGGCGCGTGGTCGACCACGTCCGCGGTCAGCACGACCTGGCCGCCGGCGTCATCCGCGCCATCGGCGATGCCGAGCGCCGGTTCTCCGAGGACTATCTGCGGATGCTGCGGGCGGCGCGTTTCGCGGCCCGGTTTGACTTCCGCATCGAGCAGGCGACGGCGGGGGCCATCACCCGCCGGGCCGGGCGAATTTCCCAGATCAGCGGCGAGCGCGTCCGCGAAGAGATGGAAAAGATGCTGCACTTGCCCTCGGCCGGGCGGGCCGTCCGGCTGATGCACCGGCTGGGCCTGCTGGAGGCGGTGCTGCCGGAGCTGTTCGCCGCCGACGGCCGGTGGGAGCGGTCGATCCGGCGCATGGAGGCGGTCGCCAAGGGCGCCGACGTGCTGCTGAGCTTCAGCGCCCTGCTGGCGGACGTGCCGCCGGACGAGCTGAAGAACATCGCCCGCCGCTGGGGCGCCTCCAACCGCACGCGCAATTCACTCATCTGGCTGGCCGAGCACCTGCACGACTGGCCGAACATGCCGCAGGCGCCGCTGGCGGAGGTGAAACGCCGGCTGGCCCACCGCGACTACGGGCGGCTGGAGCGGCTCTGGCAGATCGAGGAGCGCGCCGCCAGCGGCGGCAACCGGCACTTCCGCGCCATCCGCCAGCGCGTGCGGGCAATCGACCGGAGTCAGATCGCCCCGCCGCCGCTGCTGAGCGGGGAACAGCTCAAGGCAATGGGATGCGAAGAGGGCCGCCGTCTGGGGACGATCCTCTCGGCCGTGTACGAGGCGCAGCTCAACGAGGAGATCCGCAACCGCCGCTCGGCCGCGCGGCTGGCGCGGAAGCTGATGGGCGAGCAACACCCTTAGGGCGGCCCGCCGGGCGCGGGCGCTGAAGGAATGCCGGACGGGCCGATCCGCCACCCTATTTCCCCATCTGGGCCGCCAGCACCAGCGCCGCCTGCGTGGCCAGGTAGCCGGCGGGGGTGCCCATGTCGTAGGTCATGCCCTCGATGCGGCGGAGCAGATACTCCTGCCGGTGACGGGCGAGCAAGGCCTGCTGGGCCTCGGTCAGGCCCACCTCGGCGCCCTCGGGGCGGCCGGCAACCAGCGGCTCCAGGCAGTCGAAGATCTCGGCGGTGAAGACGTAGATGCCGGCGTGAGCGAGGTACTTGCCTTTCGCGAGGCCCGGCGTGACCAGAGACTCCCGGGCGGCCGACAGCGTGGGCTTCTCCACAATTCCGGTGCAGCGGTATAGACGCTCGTCCAAGGGCTCGCCGCGGCAGACGCCCACGCCCTGGACCTGCTCGCCCCCGAGAACCTGGACGCCGACCATGGCCGCGGGGCCGTTGGCGGCGAAGGCCTCGGCCACCTGCGCCGCCGGCGGACCGCAGCCATACGGACACAGGTGGATGTGATCGCCCAGGAGAACCATGACGGGGCCGTCCCCGGCCACGTGCCGCGCCGCCCACACGGCGTAGCCGAAGCCGAAGGGCTCGACGTCGGTGACGTAGCGGATGCGCCCGGCCAGGTCCTCCTCGCCGGCGAAGTATTCGCGGACCATCCCCTCCTGTCCGGACGAGACGACCAGGCAGATTTGCTCGCATCCGGCCGAGAGCGCCTCGCGGACGATCCAGTCCGTCACCGGCCGGACCGAGCCGTCCGGGCACACCAGAGGGAAGAAGCCTTTGGGCAGCGCCCGCGTCACCGGCGCCAGGCGAGTGCCCAGCCCAGCGACGGGAATAATCGCCGTCGCAATCCTACCTTCCATGACCTGTACTCCCGATCCCGCTACATGAAAGCACAAACCGCGGCGTTCTGCCCGCAGTTTTTCTCTGCGCGGACGCCGCCAACGGCGCCGGCGACCCGCCCGGGCGGACCTCCCAACCGCACGCTGGAACTTGCAGGAGTGTACGCCGTCCGGCGCGCCCGAACAATTAAAACATACAGTAAGCTCAATACGCAGCGGTTATCCGGCCCGGGTCGCCGCTGCCGGGGCCCCGGCCGTAAAGCCCGCGGAGGAGGGCAGGTAAACACTTGCGAACGGGAAGTTAGCAGTTATAATGGATGGAGACGAGCGCGGAGGAAGATCTTCGGTGGTTGCGGCAATTTGTCTCTTGGCTGCCTTGGTGCGCGGTCTCAAAGATAAATGCAGGAGAGTCCATGGACATAGCAATGCGCCGGCGTCGACCGGTGTTCGCGGCGCGGCTGGCACTGCTGGCGGCGGTGCTGGCCGGGGGCCTGGGCCCGGCCGCGAGCGGCGAGAGCCTGAGCTACGTCGACATCCTGGACGTCTGCGGGCCCCAGGTGCACTTCCTCGGCGGCCTGACCTACAGCGATTCCAGCCTTTGGATCGGCGACGCCGCGGTGGAGTACTACTACTACGACACCGACGGCGAGGGAGAATGGATTCAGCCCCAGCCGGCCTGGGTGCACCGCATCAGCCTCGACGACGGCTGCATTCTGGAGACGATCCCGATTCCCGGTGTCGATTGGCCGCAGATCCCGCCGACCGGACTGGCCGGCGACGGGGCCGACCTGTATGCCGCGGTTCGGACCTGGGATTCGCGCGGCATCGTGGAGTTCGCCCCCGGCGGCGCGGCGGCGAGCACGTACGACTTCCAGGGCACCGAAGCAGGGACGCGCGCGGCCGGGCTGACACACGACGGCAGCTATCTTTGGCAGGCCAACTACTCGCCGGAAGCGGGGCATCTGTACGCGATCGATACCGCCACCAACCAGCGCGTCAACGATTTGCGGGTCGACCCCTACCCCTTCGGGCTCGCCTGGGACGGTCGGTACTTCTACGCCTCCCACCACGACCGGGGCGCCGGGACCAGCTACATCGCCAGGTACGACCGGGCCGGGGCGAGGCTGGCCCGGTTCGACCTGCCGGAGTTTCTGTCCAGCTCGCCCATCGGCGACCTGGCCGTCAACGGCCAGGACCTCTACGCCCACGTGCTCGGGACCAATGCCATCGTGCACATGGAGCTGCCCCCCCCGGCCGTGACCGCCCCGCCGCTGCCGACCGGCGTGCTCCAGCAGTCCACCACGGCCGAGGCGACCCTGGGGTACAACGGCACGACGGAGTGGGATCACCAGTACGCCCAGAACCCCGACGAGCTGCCCGTCGCCGCCAGCCTCTCCCACTCGGCCGCCGGCCCCCAGCAGATGCAACTGCTGGGGCAGGCCCGCTCGCATTTCGACGAGGTGAAGACCTACAACACGCTGCACGCGTTGGGCTTTGGGGCCAATCCCCCCTCCGAGCTGACGGCCGACGCCGACTTGGCGGTCGCCAAGCAGATCGTCGTCGCCCCGCAGCCGGGGCTGCCCGCCGGCACGCCCGTCTGGTCGAGGGCGACGCTGACCATCAACGGGCTGCTCCAGGCCTGTCGGACCCCCGCCGGATACGAACAATTCACCGAGAACGGCGGCTACGAGCCGAGCCTGCCGGAGGCCACCGGACTACGGGCGGCCTTCGCCGTCGAAATCACCAAGGCAACTCCCTCCGGACCAGCGGAGCTGTTTTACGGCCTGATCGCCCTGACCGGACGCAGCAGCGAAGAGGAAATCGCCACGGGCCAATGGGTGGACTTGCTGGTGGTGGGCGATTTCACCGCCTTCGCCGCCGCCGCGGGGGGCGACCTGGTGGTGCAGCCGGACTTCGCCACGCTGCCGCTGGACGACGTGGAGCTCGACTTCTTCGTGCCGGTGGTGATCGGCGTGCCCTTCGACGTCGATTTCGTCTTCCACGGCGAAGTGCGGGTGCCCGCCTTGGCCGAAGGCCTGGGCGCCGAAGTCGCCTTCGGAGACGATCCTCTGCTGTACCCGGGGTACCTGCCGCCGCTGGACGCGCCCTACTACGCCGACGGTTTCGTCGGCGATTGGCAATGGCGGCTCCAATTCTACGTGCCGGAGCCGACCACGGCGCTGCTGCTGCTCGCGGCCGCCGGGCTCATCCGCCGACGCGGCAGACGCCTTCAACTCTGAATCCATCCGGGTATTCCTGATCGGCAGCGAGGTGGGTGCCATGTCGCGTCAACGCCGTCTCGTCCAGTTCTCCGGCGACGTGCAGGGGGTGGGGTTTCGATACACCGCCATGCGCGTGGCCGGCGGGTTCGACGTCGCCGGATACGTCAAAAACCTGCGTGACGGGCGCGTCGAAATCGTCGTCGAGGGCGCCGCCGAACAGATCGACGGCTTCCTGGAGGCCCTCCGGGACCGCATGGGATACTACGTCCGCAACGCCACCCAGCAGACCTCCGCCGCCACCGGCGAATTCAGCGACTTCAACATCCGCTTCTGAGCCGGGGAAGTCCACGAATTACACGAATTGCACGAAGTAGAAAAAGCTACGCGTCCCATAAACCAGAAAAGCGAGTTCGTACCATTCATGCAATTCATTCAGTTCGTGGAATTCCCCCCTGAAAGCCCTGCCCGCAAGTCCTGTGCCTGCCTACCTGCCTGCCTACGGCAGGTAGGCAGGCGGCAGGTAGGCAGGCGGCAGGCGGGTGTCGGGCAGGCGTGTAATTCATGAACTCAGAGGTTAACCGCCAGCCCGCGCGAGGCTATCATGTGGCTGCTTTGGCGGCGATGGAACCCATAGCCAAGACAAGCAGGTGGGCGCTGAGCCCGGCCGGCGCGACCGTGGGCGGGCTGGTGATGAACATCAGCTTGGGCGCGGCCAAGGTGGTGGCCGGCCTCCTTTGTCACAGCCAGGCGATCATGGTCGACGGGCTGCACTCGGCCAGCGACGCGGCGTCGGACATCGCCGTTCTGGGCGGGCTGCGGATCAGCGGTCGCCCGCCCGACGCGTCGCATCCCTACGGCCACAGGCGGGCCATGTCACTGGTGTCGCTGCTGCTGGCCGGCCTGCTGGTGACGGCCGGTGCCTACGTCTTCTATGCCGCCGTCGTCGCCTTGGCCGAGCGGGCGCACGTCCGCTCGCAGATTCGCACCACCGTGCCGCTGGTGCTGGCGATCCTCTCCATCGTGATCAAGGAGGCGCTGTACCACGTGACGATCCGTGTCGCACGGCGGGCCGGCGATTCCAGCCTGGTGGCCAACGCCTGGCACCACCGCTCCGACGCGGCCTCGTCCCTGGCGGCGGCCGTCGGCCTGGCGGGGGTGGCCATCGGCGGGCCCAAGTGGCACTTCCTGGATCACCTCACCGCCGGCGTGCTGAGCTCCTTCCTGGCCGTGGTCGCCTGGCGAATCATCCGCCAGGCCGTCGACGAGCTGATGGACCGGGCCCCGGAGGCCGAGCTGCTCAAGCGGATCGAGGAAAGCGTGCTGGGCACGCAGGGCGTGCGGGGCTTTCACGGCTTCCGCGCACGCCAACTGAGCGGCCAGGTGGAAATGGACATCCACGTCCAGGTCGACCCGGAGCTGACGGTCAGGCAGGGCCACGACATCGCCTCGGAGGTTCGCCGCCGCGTGGTGGACCGCTGCCCCAACGTGGTCACCGTGATCGTTCACGTCGAGCCGGCGGAGCAGCAGCCGTAGCCCCGGCCGCGGGGCCCGCCCGGGCGGCGCTATGACTCCTGCCCCATGAGCTTGGCGATCTGCTCGTCGGGCACGCCGATCTCGCCCATCAGCTTTCGCATCCGCCGGTTCATGCGCGCCGCCACCTCCGGCCGGGTACGGACAAGATTGCGGCTCTGGCGGCGGTCGGCGGCCATGTCGTACAGCAGCCCGCGCGTGCTCATCCGCTCGTCGCGCGGGCCATAGGCCCAGCGCCCCGAGTACAGCATCGGCATCCCGGAGGACTTCGCCCCCAGCCGCCCCAGGTAGGCCGAGGAGATCGCCCAGTTTCGCCGCCAGGAGCCCCCCCGCCCGCGGATCAGCCCCCGCAGCGACTGCCCGTGCAGCGAGCCGTCGGCCTTTGCCCCGGCCAGGTCCACCAGCGTGGCGGTGATGTCCACCGGCTGGACGAACTGGGTGATCTTCCGCGGGCGCTGGTTCGGCAGCCGGACGATCAGCGGGATGTGGGAAAGCTCCTCGAACATCGGCCACGCCCGCGCGTCGGTGGGGTGGATGTTGCTCTTGCCGGTGCGGTTGTGCTCGCCCAGGGCGATGCCGTGGTCGCTGGTGAAGACGATCAGCGTGTCGTCGTCGACGCCGCAGTCCTCCAGTTGCCGCAGGATCCGCCCGACGGACTTGTCCACCAGCGTCACCTCGCCGGCGTAGTGGGCCGCGAGGTTCCGCAGCTCCGCGGCCGTGTAGTCGCTGGCCGGACCGTAGTTCGGGTGGCGCATCTCCGCCCCCTTGTAGTTCGGGTCGTAGCGGCGCCAGAGATATTCCGGCACGTCCCACGGCTCGTGCACGTCGAAAAACTCCACCCACATCACCCACTTGTCCGCCTTGTAGTTCTCCTGAAGCCAGCGGCAGGCCAGATCAGCCGTGCGGCAGCAGAAGCGGTCCTCCTCGTATCGCGGCTCGTTGAGCCACTCGTGCAGGTTCACCAGGGGCATGCCGAACCGCTGGGGGCGGTAGCGGGTCTTGCCGATCGGCTGGACCTTCGCCGGCGGCTTGTTCAGGCGGGTGAAGTAGACGTCGCCCTCCTGCCCGCGGACCTGCACGGCCGCGGTGAAGCCGCGATGATAAAAGGCGTTGTTCTTCATCAGGTGGGGGTTGTCGCCGATCCACTGGGTGACGTAGCCGGCCTTTCCCAGCCGCTCGGCCAGCGTGGGCTTATCCAGCGGGATCGGCGCCCAGTCGCTCCGCGGGAACCAGTACTTGCCCAGGTACAGGTCCGCCCGGTGCGGCCCGGTCGGGAACGAGCCGGTATACACCCGGAGGAAGTCGCTGCCGGCCGCGGCCAGGGCGTCCAGGTTCGGCGTGTGGACCTTCTTCAGGCCGTGTGCGGCCAAGTGGTCGAAGCGGAACGTGTCGGAGATCAGGACGACGATCCTCATGCGGCGTCTCCTTTGATTGACGGTGGACTTGCGCGGACAGTGTAACACAAGGTGGGCGCTCTAGCCGAGAGGGGACGCTACCCTATTCTCATTATCTGAGGGCGGAGGGCGGCAGGCGAGCGGCACGCTCATCAACGCAGGCGGCCGCTCCTCGGACACCAGCGGAAGCTTCCCTCAAGCCATGCAGGGAAAATAATGCCCCGTTTCTGACTCAGCCCTTACACTATACCGCGCCCGGCGATTCTGTCAATCGGGTGAACACCTGAGTTGAGCGAATTTGCTTCCACGCCGGAGGATGAGCCGTGATTGCGCAAGGATGTAAGTTCTTCCCTCAAAGACAGATAGTGACGGCGGTGGCGATGGTCGGCGGCCTTCTCCTGACGGCCGCGACGCTCTCGGCCAGGACGATCGGGGTCGCCAGCACCGAGGCCCTGAAAAAGGCGCTCGCCGCGGCCGCGCCGGGCACGCGAATCCTCCTGGCCGGGGGCAAGTACAAAGGCGGCCTGTGGGCCGGCGACGTCCACGGAAAGCCAGGCGCCCCGATCGAGATCGCCGCCAAGGACCGGAACGACCCCCCGATCTTTCAGGGCGGGCGGATGGGCTTCGAGATGGCCAGGTGCTCCTACGTCGTCCTCGACCGACTGGTGGCCGAGCGGGCGGAGCTGAACAACATCCAGTTCTGGAACAGCCACCACATCGTCATCAGGAACTGCATCTCCCGCGACATCGCCGGCAAGGGCAACTGCGACGGGATCAAGCTCACGGCCGTGAGCGATTTTCTCCTGGACGGATGCTTCGTCATGAAGTGGGGCGCCGAGGGCTCGGCCGTGGACATGGTCGGCTGCCGCCGCGGGCTGATCACGAAGTGCACCTTCAGCTATCCCGACGTCAAGGGCCAAACGGCCAACACGATCCAGCCCAAGTGCGGGGCGTTCAATATCGGCGTCTACAAGTGTGCGTTCGAGGACTCCTCGTTCCGGGCGATGCAGTTCGGCGGGGGCATCGGCCCGGGGCGGATCAACCGCTACGACCATTTCGGCAAGCTGAAGGCCACCGGCTATTCCGGCGTGGACATGGTCGCCATGGGCAACTTTATCCGTGGGGGCGCCGCGGCCGTGGCGTACTGCTCGGCCGCGAACTGCGCCTTCGAATACAACACGATCGTCGATCCCCGCAAGTACGTCATGCGGATTCTCTTCGAGGGCGGCGAGAAGCCCACGGCCGACAACACCTTCGCCCGGAACCTGATCGTCCACGGCAAACTGGAGAGCGTCGTCAACGTCGGGGCCAAGACCAAGCCCGAGACGTTCCGCTTCGCGGAAAACTTCTGGTTCAATCGGCTCGACCCGGCCGGGAGCATCCCCAAGCTCCCCGCGGCCGAGAAGTCCCCCGCCGGGGGGACCGACCCCAAGCTCGACAAGGACTTCAGGCCCGCCAAGGCCGGGCCGGCCGCCGCCTACGGCGCCCACGCCCCAGGGCTGGAGAAGGCCTGGGCCAAGCACACCGGAAAGTTCAAGTGGGCCTGGCAGCAGGCCAGGCGGCTGGAACGGCCGACCGCATCCAGGCCCCGCGAGCATTAGAGCGGGCGCTGCCCGCCGCGGTGCAAGCAGAGGATGGATGTCGGCCCCGCGCCGGATCGGGTCAGACGCTTGTGTCCGTGATGACGGCGTAGGCGCCGGGTCGGCGGTTGGTCAGGGAGAAACACTTCCGCCCGCGAGTGGCGGCCAGGTCGGCGGCCGAGAGGTCCGCGACGACCATTTCGTCCTCGAAGCGGTCGGTCCTGGATTCGGCCAGCAGGTCGCCGTTCGGCTTGAAGGCCATGATCCCGCCGGCGTGGACGACGTCGCGTGTTCCGGTGAATTCGCTTCCGGCCTTCACCTGCCCGGCCAGCCCGACCTGGTTGCAGTAGACATAGAACATGCCGTTGTCGCCCGCCCGCACGGAGCTGACCCTGCCGGCGCGGTCCTTGTTGGATCGGACGCGCCGGCACTGCTCGTCGCCGTCCTTCGGCGCCGGTCCGCAGCGGGCGGCGTGCGGCGCCAACAGCAGCTCGGCCCCCTTCAGCGCGACCACCCGGGACGATTCGGGGTAGTTGCAGTCGGCGCAGATGTTCACGCCGACCCGGCAGAACGGCAGGTCAAAAACTCCGAACGACCCGCCGGCGCGATAGTAGAAGTACTCGTCGCCCGAGGGGTGCACCTTTCGCTGCACGCCGGCCAGCCCGTCCGGGCCGATCAGCAGATAGCTGTTGTAGACCGCCCCGCTGTCCAGCTCGGCCAGCCCGGCGCCGACAAAGAGCACGTGCCGCCGGCACAGCTCCATCAGGCGCTGCGTGCTGGGCCCGTCGGGGAGGCGTTCGGCGGCCCGGTTGAAGCCCGGCTCGGCCCAATGGCCGGAGATCGACTGCTCCGGGAAAACGACGAGCCGCGCGCCCGCGTCGGCCGCCCGCGCGATATAGCTCTCGTGGAGCTGAAGATTCTCGGCGTTGCGGCCCAGGGATGCGTTCATCTGCACCACGGCAATGCGAAACTCGTTCATGACATCGCCTCCTCAAATGCCCGCTGGCCGGGTCCGGGCTATCGCAGGCCTTCGCGCCTGAGATGCTGCATGAGGATGTCGGGCCGGTCGGTGGTGAGGTGGGTGACGCCCAGGGCGATCATCACCTCCATGTCGGACAGTCGATTGGGCGTCCAGGCGCCGATCTCGATGCCGGCGGCGCGGGCCCGGTCCACCGCCGCCAGCGTCAGGCTCTTGTACCGCACGCCGACGTGGCAGGCGCCCAACGCCAGCGCCCGTTTCATGTCCTCGACGCGGGGGAAGCTCAGGATCGCACCGATGCGAAGGTCGCCGCCCAGCCCCCTGACCCGCTCCAGTCGATCGAAGCTGAAGGAGACGAACGTCACGTCGCCGGCCATCCCGCGGGCGAGGACGGCGTCGACGGCCGGGGCCTCCGCGCCGTCGGCCTTCAGCTCGCACAGCAGGCGGACCCGGCCGCGGATCGTCTCCAGAACTTCATCCAGCGTCGGCGGCGGCTGGCCCTCGCCGGCGTCCAGGCGGCGGAGCTGCTCCAGCGTCATCTCCGCGATTTTGCCCGTCCCGTCGGTGGTGCGGTCCACGGCGTCGTCGTGCATGACGATCACGTGACCGTCGGCGGTCAGGTGCACGTCGCACTCGACCGCGTCCACGCCGAGGGCGATTGCGTGGGCAAAGCTCTTCAGCGTGTTCTCGGCGACGACGCCGGCCGCCCCGCGATGTCCCACCGCTTGCACCATAGCGCTCACCTCCGCCCGCGAATTCGATGCCTTCCCGGCTCCAGAAGCAGCCAGACGAAACGGTCGTCGGCGCTCTCGAAGGTCGCCCCGCGGAGCTTCCCGCCCGGGCGGGGCCAGGCCGACAAGCCGTCGACGACGATCCGCTTATACCTGCGGCGTCCCTTCGGCAGGCCGACGCGGCCGGGGCAGCGGTCCGGAAGCGCCAAGTCCATGGCGAAGACGCCCTTGTCGTCGCAAATCCGCAGCTCGATCGGCCCCCTGACCGTGGGCACGACGCAGTCGATGCTGCCCAGCCCGCCGAGCATCGGGGCGACCAGGCAGCGGCGGAAGCCCGGCTCCAGCGGCCTGACGCCGGCCACGTAGGCGCTCAGCAGATACAGCGGCCCGCCGGCCCAGGCGTGATTGTTGCTGGCCTTCTCGCCCGCCCGCCAACTCCAGCCCTCCCACAGCGTCGTGCACGGGTGCCGAACCATCTGCCCGTACCGGCGCCGCATCCGCGCCAGGGCGGCGGCGGCGTCGCCCAACTCCAGCAGCGCCTCCTCGACGTAGCGCTCCATGTACGGGCTGGCGTTTTGCGTCCGCATCAGCAGCCGCTTGACGGCGGGCTTCTGGTCGTCGCGGACGAGCCCGGCCAGCACGGCCAGGGCGTTGGCGCGGTCGTCGAGGCCGAAGCCCCGCCCGGACCACATCTCCACGGCGAAGCGGTTGGCGATTTCATTCCGCCACCGCCGCAGCCGCGGGACGTCCGCCCGGCGGCCGATCAGCTCGGCCATAGCGATGGCCGAATCCAAGGCGATCACGTACAGGGCGTTGGCGATGCGGTAGCCGTCCTGCCGCTTGCCCCAGTCGATCCACACCCACTCGCCCCGGGGAACCACGAAGCCGCGGGCATCCTTGCGCTGCTGCCACAGCGCTAGGTACCGCCGCGCGTGCGGGTAGACGATCTCGACCGCCTGCCGGTCGCCGGTGTAGAGGTAGTACTGCCACATCCCCCACACGCCGGCGAGCATCTGGCAGGGAAGCTCCTGGTTGAAGTTGCCCGAGGGCACGGGCGAATACAGCACGCCGCCCGGCCGCTGCCAGCGGGCGACCTCGAGCATGCCCTTGCGGGCGTGGGCGTGGGCGGCCGGCGAGAAGGCGTAGAAGGTCTGGAGCACTTCGTTGACCGCGTCGCCCCACCACTGGGCCCGCTCGCGGTCGGGGCAGTCCATGTAATTGTCGCGGACGCAGACGTAGGTCGTGCGGCGGGACTTTTTCCAGAGGACGTTGAGGGCGTCGTCCTCGCAGCGGAACATGCCGGCGAATTCGGCCCCGATGCCCGTCTCGCGATACCGCAGGTCCACCACCTCCACGCCCTCGGGGATTTTGTAGCGGACCTCCTCGCCGTTGCCCCACCAGGGGCACTCCCATTGCTGGGCGCCGTCGCGGGTGACGTAGGTCCATTCCAGCGGGCCGAGGTAGGAATGATCCGTCTCGATTCGGATGCGCTTTCCGGCCGGGGCCTTGACCGACAGGTACGCGTTGAGCTGCATGTTGTACGGCAGCTTGCAGGTGAACACCCCCGCCCTGGAAATGGCCACGCTGCGGTACGGCCGGAGGCCGTAGTCCTTCCACTGCGGCACCGGCCGCGGCTCCAGCTCACCCCACGGCCCGCCCCCGGCCGGGGCCTTCTCGACGGCCTTGGCCCAGGCGCGGTCGTCGAAGCCAGGCTGCTCCCAGCCGGGCTCGTCACGCCGGGCGTCGAAGCGGATGCTCCACTCCGGCAGCCGGTAGTTCGGGGCGCCGGCCGGCAGGAACGCCGGGTGTGGCCGGGCGCGCCAGGCGGCGTCGCTGACGATGAGCTTCTCGCCGGCGCCAGTCTGCGCCGCCATCTCAAACAGCAGGCCGCCGGCGCCGCTGTCCTTGTGGGAGAAGCCCTCCCGGCCCCAGTACCAGAGGAGCACGGCGATGAGGTTCTCGCCGGCCTGGAGATATCGCCCCAGATCGATCTGGTCGAAATAGGTTCCGTTCGGCGTCGGCCCGCGGCGCAGGCCCCCCTCGCGGACGGCCAGCTCGCCGTTGACCCACAGCCAGTACTTGGAGTCGACCGCGATCCTCGCCGCCGCGGCCGTGGGGCGGGCGGGCAGGCGAAACCGCCTGCGGAAGCACATCCAGGCGTTGGGCTTTCTCGGGCCCCTCGGCCAGATCCACTGTGCCGCCCATCCGTCCCCGGGCGAAGACCAGGCCACAAGCAGCACCAGCGCCGCCAGTGACAGAACCAGTAAACTCACGTGTCCTCACCTTTCCGCCGGCGGGGCCGCCCCCGACGGCCTCACTCGCTGACGCGCCGGATGTCCGCCCCCAGGCGGGCCAGCTTCTGCTCGATGCGATCGTAGCCGCGGTCGATGTGGTAGACGCGGCTGACGGTGGTCTCGCCTTCGGCCGCCAGGGCCGCCAGCACCAAAGCGGCCGAGGCGCGGAGGTCGCTCGCCATCACCGGCGCCCCCACCAGCCGCTTGACCCCGGTGACGATGGCCGTGGGGCCCTCCTTGCGGATGTTGGCCCCCATCCGCCCCAGCTCGGCCACGTGCATGAAACGGTCGGGATAGATCTTCTCGGTGATGACGCTGTTGCCGTCGGCCGAGCACAGCAGCGCCATCAGTTGGGCCTGGAGGTCGGTGGGGATGCCCGGATACGGCTGGGTGGTCACGTCGGTGGCGCTGATGCGGCGGTTGCTGCTGACGACCGCCCCGCCGTCGGCCCTCTCGACGATCAGGCCGATCTGGCGGAGCTTGTCCACCACCGCCAGCATGTGGTCCAGCCGCGCCTGCGAGAGGCGGACCTCGCCGTTGGTGATGCCGGCGGCGACCATGAAGGTGCCGGCCTCGATGCGGTCGGGGATGACGCGGTGGCTGGTCGCCTGGAGGCGCTCGACGCCTTCGATGGTCACCCGCGGGCTGCCGGCGCCGGTGATCTTCGCGCCCATGGCGTTGAGGAAATTGGCCAGGTCCTCGATCTCCGGCTCGCAGGCGGCGAACTCGATGACGGTCTTCCCGGCGGCCAGTGTCGCGGCCATCACGACGTTGGCGGTGCCGGTGACGGTGGAGCCGAACGCCCCGCCCAGGAAGACCTCCGCCCCCCGCAGCCGCTTGGCCGTGGCCACGATGTCGCCCTCTTTCAAGTCGAGCTGCGCCCCGAGGGCCTTCAGGCCGCGGAGGTGAATGTCGATCGGGCGGGAGCCGATGGCGCAGCCGCCGGGCATCGCCACCCGCGCCCGCCCGCGCTTGGCCAGCAGCGGGCCCAGCACGCAGACGCTCGCCCGCATCTTCCGCACCAGGTCGTAGCGGGCGTGGCAGGGTTGCTCGTCGACGACCTTCAGTCGGAGGCCGTCGGCGGCGCGGGCGACCTCCATGCCCAGCTCGCCCAGCAGCCCCGACAGGTGCTGGACGTCGGTCACTTCCGGCACGCCGAGAATACGGCTTTCGCCCTCGCACAGCAGGCAGGCGGCCATGATGGGCAGCGTGGCGTTCTTGGCCCCGCTGATGGCCACATCTCCCCGCAGCCTCCGTCCGCCTTGAATGATGAACTTGTCCATCTGTCCATTCCCTTGCACGTCGTCCCAGCGACATCCTTGTCAGTCGTACAGAATCGCAGATTCGGCGGAAAAGGCAAGCCCCCGAATCGCGGAATGCGACGGGGAGGCGCCGGCGACGGTCAATCCGCGGCGCGGCGGGCCACGGCCGTCCGCTCGACGCCCGAGGCGTCCTTGAGGAAATGGATTTCCTCGTAGCCGCCGGCGGCGTTGAGCAGTTCGTAGGCGCGCGCCGCCTGGGCGAAGCCGACCTCGAAGGCCAGCATGCCGCCGGGGCGGAGATGGGCGGGGGCGTCGGCCACGATGCGCTCGATGCTCTCCAGCCCGGTCTCTCCGGCCAGCAGCGCGATCTCCGGCTCGTGCCGGACCGTCCGGGGCAGGTCCGCCGCCTCGGCCCGGCTGACGTAGGGCGGGTTGGCGGTGATGAGGTCGAAGGGCGCCATCGCGGCCGCGGCCTCCGGCAGCGACAGCAGGTCGGCGCAGGCCACGCGGACCCTGTCGGCGAGGCCATGCCGGGCCGCGTTCTCGCGCGCCACCGCCACCGCCGCCGGCGATATGTCCGTCGCCAGGGCGGAAATCGCCGGCGCGTAGTGCGCCGCCGCCACGGCCACGCAGCCGCTGCCGGTGCAAACGTCCCACAGCCGCACCGCCCCGCCGCCGCGGGCCAGCGCCAGCGCCGCGTCCACCAGCAGCTCCGTCTCCGGGCGCGGAACCAGCACGTCCGGGGTGACCTTCAGCGACAGCGAGTAGAACTCCTTGCGGCCGGTCAGGTATGCGATCGGCTCGTGCCGGCCGGCGCGGCGAACCAGCTCCCGATACGCCGCCAGGTCTTCCGGCCCCAGCAGCCGGCCGTGGCGGGTGTACAGCTCCACCCGCCGGCAGCCCAGCACGTGCGCCAGCAGCACCTCGGCCGACAGTCTGGGCTCGCCCAGGCCGGCGCGAGCGAGGTAGTCGCGGGTCCAGTCGATCAGGCGCAGAACAGTCCATCCACCGTCCGGCCGGCTCATGCGGGATGGTTTACCACACGGCGATGAAAAGACAAGACGAATCGGACACCCCCGCCCGCAGCCCGCCGGCGCTATCGGCTCAGGGCCTTGCCGCGGCGCAGCGGCCGACCCGGCAGCCTGGGCGGGCGCTCGTCCTTCATCACCGGCGGGGCGATGATCTCGCCCGTGCTCAAGGGCACCGCCTTCTTGGCCAGCATCCGCAGCCACGCCATCTCCGCCCGGGGATCGCCCAGGTCCAGGATGGCGTCGACGGCCAGGATGACTTCAAAGCCCCGGTGCCGCAGCCCGATGACCGCCTCGACGATGCCGCCGGCCGAGCCCGCGCCGCAGACCACGAACGTGTCCGCCTCCAGCTCGGTCAGCAGCCGCTCGGCCCGGGCGTGCTTGAAGATGTCGGTATGGCGCTTCTCGAAGATCACCTGCCGATGCTGGTCTAGAATGTCTCGATGCAGATCGGTGCTGCCGCGGATGCCCAGATCCACGTGCCGCCTCAGCAGGGCGCCGCTGATGCGTTTTTCGCCGTCGCTGCCGTCGACGCAGTGCGGCACCGGCGCCAGCGGGCCCCTGCGCCCGGGGCGGTTGCGCAGCACCGTGGACAGCACCGGCACGCGCTCGCGCCGGGCCCAGGCGAACAGCCGGCGGACGTTCCTGGCCGCCGCCGCCGCTTCCGGCCGGTAACAGGATCCGCCCGGCGAGAAGAAGTCCCGTTGCACTTCTATATCCATCAAGATACGTTCAAACCGCATTCCCGACTCCGACGGGCCCTGGCATCCGAATCACACCCTCACTCTCATTCTAGGGAGCCTTTGGCCGGGCAGTCCAAGCGCCCCGCGTATTCCTACGACAGGGGGGCGGCGTCCGGGGCGGACGAAAAAGAAAATCCTCGACACGCGGCGGTGGAAATGGCACTAAAATACGCGGTCGCCGTCTGATAAGGCAGCACGGCGACGGGAGCCGCCGGCAGTGATCGTTGATTGTCACACGCGTATCTGGGCCTCGCCGGACCAGCTCGGGCCGGGCGCGGCGAACTGGCTGACCCGCAACGGCGGGCAGGCCGGTCTCTCGGCCGATCCGGGCGACCACTCGGCCGCCGCCCGCGACGTGACCAAGACGCTGGTGTGGGGCTTCCGCAGCCGACACCTGCGGGCCGACGTGCCCAACGCGTTCCTGGCCGACTACGCCGCCCAGCACGGCGACAGGATCCTGGCCATTGCCGCCGTCGACCCGCTCGAGGACGACGTCATGAAGCGGCTGGCCAACGTCGCCCGGCGGCGGGAGTTCTCCGGCGTGACCGTCAGCCCCGCCGCCCAGGGCTTCCACCCCGCCCACACCCGGGCGATGGGGGTGTACGAGTTCTGCCAGGCCCACGCCCTGCCGGTCTTCGTGGAGTGCGGCATGGACTTCGCCCCGAAGGCCATCCTGGAGTTCGCCCGCCCGCACCTCTTCGACGAGGTCGCCCGCACCTTCCCCGAGCTGACGATCGTGATCGGCTCGATGGGTTCTCCCTGGGCGGGCGAGGCCGTCGCCCTGCTGGCCAAGCAGCCGCGGGTGTACGCCGACCTTGCCGGGCTGCTGCGGCGCCCGTGGGCGGCGTACCAATCGCTGCTGACGGCGCACCAGGCGGGCGTCGCCGAAAAGCTCCTGTTCGGAAGCGACTTCCCCTTTTCCACGGCGGCCGAGGCCATCGAGCGGCTCTACCGCCTCAACGAGATCACCCAGGGCACCAACCTGCCGTCCGTGCCGCGCGAGGCGCTCCGCGGCATCGTCGAGCGCGACGCCCTGGCGGAGCTGCGAATCGCCGCCCGCGCCGCCGGTTGACCGGGCAGAGGGGGCGACTTGCCGGCCGGGACCGGGCGATGGTAAGATACGAATTGAGGCCCGCAAGAGCGACGACGTCAGCCAGCAGCGGAGGATGAAGATGAGCAAGGTGGTAGCGATCCTGGCCGTGGCGGCCATGTGCCTCGGGTCGGGATGCGAACGGAATTCCGAAGAGCCCGTCGAGGAAACGCAGTTCGACCCAACGCTCGACGGCCCGCCCTCCATGCTGGATCGGCCCATCAGCGACGAGGTCGCCGGGGACCAGACGGCCATCTCCCAGAAGGCCCGCCAGGCGGCCGACGAGGCGGCGCTTCCGGGCGCGCTTCCGGCCGGGCGGGCGGCGGCGCCGACCCTGACGGGAACGCCCATCGAGCAGGTCACGCAGACCGTGGGCAGGATGCTGGCGGCCGCCAAACCCGGCCAGGAGCAGCAGATGCTGGGGTTCTTCGGCCAGCAGGAGGCCGCGGCCCTGCGGCCGCTGATTCAGGGCGCCGTACGGCTTCCGATCAAGATGCAGCGCCTGGAAAAACTGGCCGCAGACAAGCTGGGCGTGTCCATGCCGGAGGAATTCAAGCAGGTCACGGCAACGGCCGAGGGCGGCATGCCCTTCAATGTCGCCACGATGAAGGTGGAGGACTACACGTTCGAACAGAGCGGCCCGGACGTACTCGCCAAAGACCCCACGGGCAAGGAGCTGCGATTCACCAAGGTCGGCGGCCGCTGGCTGATCAAGCTGGACCCGGATGAAATGCAGGTCTTGTCGATCATGGCGGAGCTGATGGCCGGCACGGAGAAGGCCGTGGACGAGATGACGGTCGGGATCAACGACGGGTCCATCACCAAGGCCAACTTCGACGCCAAGGGAAAAGAGATCGGCGAGAAACACATGGCGCCCGCGATGAAGAAGTTCATGGAGCTGATGATGAAGGGCATGGGGCCCGCCGCCGCCCCGGCGGTGGAGCCTGATTCCTCGCTGTAAGGGCGGCGCCGGCCGGCGCCGGGCCGCCAGCAGGTGGGGTGGTGTTGACCGGGCAGGGGGGCCGGTACGGCACGTCCAGCGATCAAGGATGGAAATGCAGCCGCTTGCCGCACACAGTTGGGCCGAAGCACACCTGTACCTGAAGGTCACCCCCTGTGAGGAATGTTCGCGAGGCCCGTGGGAGATCCAGGCCGAGCCGGACCAGACCCGCGGCCGGACGCTCCGGGCAAAATGCATCAACTGCGGGGCGGTGAAGGAGTTCGCCTTCCAATGCCCGCCGGCGCCCGCGGAAGGCGCTGCGGGCGGCGAGCGCAGCCCCGGGGAGGACCTGCCGGTCGAGCGCATCAACCCCACGCCGGCGCCCAGCGAGATCATCGACGCCGGCCAGTGGCTCAGCCTCTTCTACCTGCTGGTGGAGACGGCCAGCAAGACCCCCGACAAGGGCCAGGCCCGCCGCATCACCTTCCAGGCCGCCCTGTGCCTGGACGAGGCCCTGAAGTTCTACAGCGACGACGACGAGCTGCCGCCGCGGACGGCGCTGTTCACCGAGGCCTCGCGCCAGGCCTTCGCCAGCTATCCCGAGCGGTTCGCCCGGCAGCGACTGCGCGACCTTCGCAGCAAGCTGCCGGAGCTGCGGGTGATGGCCGGTCGGCTCGCGCGCGACGCCCGCCGGGCAACGCCGAAGCGGTGGTGGCAGTTCTGGCGACGGTGACGGCGGCGGCGGCTTCCGCTGCGCCGGGGCCAAAAACTATTTGTCCCAACGAGCGGAATTGGTATGCTGGCGCTCGAAGCGGGTCCAGTTGGATATTCACCGCAGTAAGGAGTTTTGGAACATGGCATACGTGATTACGGACGAGTGCACGGCCTGCGGGACATGTATGGACACGTGCCCGGTGGAGGCCATCAGCGAAGGCGATCCGATCTACAAGATCGACCAGGAGAAGTGCACGGAGTGCGGCCAGTGCGCCGAGGTCTGCCCGGTGGAGGCCATCAAGGAGCAATAAGCGATTCACAAGCCATTACGGGGCCGTCGGTCCGCTGCCGTCAACAGCCCGGTCCGCCGAGAAAGGCGAGCCGGGCCCGGAGGCGGCATCGCCGCCCGGCGGCCCCGTTGGCGTGCGCGGAGGCGCCGCCGGACGGGCCCACTTTCCCGACCAATCCGGGAACAGCACGCCGCGCCGGAGCGTCTTATTTGATAGAATGGTAGCCGAGCGGCCGGAGAACGGACCATCCTCAGTTGGCGCAGCAGCGGAAGGCTGACGTGGGCCACACGCGCAGATACATCCTGGCGGCGATCCTGGGGATCATCCTGGCGGCGGGGGTCTCGCCCGCCCGCCCGCAGGATGTTGAGGCCGCCAAGACCACCACCCGGGCGGCGGCGAGAACCCGCCCGGCGGAGAAGAAGCCCACCCTCGAGGCCGCGGCCAAGCTGTACGCCCAGGGCCGCTACGCCGAGGCGGCAAAGGCCTACAAGCAGCTCGCCGGCTCGCCGCCCGAAAGCGTGCCGGCCAGCATCGGCCTGGCCGAGGCATACGCCGCCATCGGCAAATACGAAGAGGCCAGCGTCGCTCTGCGCGCGGTCTCCGCCCGCGGCGAGATCCGCCCCGAGTGGCACCTCGCCACGTCCGCGGCCCTAGCCAGAGTGGGCAAGTACGAGCAGGCGCTGGCGGCGGCGAGAGAGGCCGTCCAGCTCCGCGGCGACTCGGCCCCGGCCGTGCTTCGCCTGGGCAAGGCCCTGGAGACGCTCGGCCGGAAGAAAGAGGCCGTCGAGGTCTACAAGGGCGTGGAAAAGGCCATCGCCCGGGAGGACTTCCAGCACGACGCTGCCGGCCTGGTCGCGGCCGGGAAAATCCTCGACCGATACGCCATCCTCACCGGGCAGAAGGCCTCCGACCAGGCGCAGAACATCCTCCACAACTACTTCCAGCGGGCCTACCAGGAGGTGGACAAGCAGCACTGGCCGGCCAACGTCGCCGCCGGCATGTTCCTGCTGAGCAAGTACAAGTGGCGCGACGCCGGGGTGGAGTTCGCCCTGGCCGACAAGCTCAACAAGCACCTGCCGGACGTCTGCGTGGGGCGGGGGGCCATCGCCCTGCACCAATATCGCTTCGAGCAGGCCATCGCCCAGGCCGACAAGGCCCTGAAGATCAACCCCCACCACGCCGATTCCCTGCTGCTGAAGGCGGCCACGCTGATGCTGTGGCGCAAGTTCGACCAGGCCTCGCCGGTCATCGCCAAGGTCCTGGCGGTCAACCCCAACCACCTGGAGGCGCTGTCGATGATGGCAGCGCTGCACACGCGCATGCTGGATGAGACCAAGGCCGACGAGTTCATCCGGCGGGCGCGGAAGGTCAACGCCAACTACGCGGAGCTGTACGAGACGATCGGCGACTGGCTCTCGGCCGGGCGGCAGTTCACCCAGGCCCAGACGCACTACCGGAAGGCCATCCAGATGGCCCCCGAGCTGGCCGGGCCGGTCACCGGCCTGGGGCGGGTGTATCTCCAGACCGGGCGTGAGAAGCTGGCCAAGGAAACGCTGGAGAAGGCCTTCGCCATCGACAACTACCGCGCCGACGTGATGAACTACCTCAAGCTGCTGGACCGGCTGGAGAAGTTCCAGGTCAAGCAGACCGCCCACTTCATCATCAAGGTCGACGGCGAGCACGACGCGGTGCTGCTGGACTGGGTGGCCGAGGCGGCCGAGAAAATCCACCCGGAGGTGTGCAAGGACTTCGAGCACACGCCGCCGGAAAAGACGCTGGTGGAGCTGTTCCCCACGCACGCCGAGTTTTCGGTGCGGGTGACCGGGCGCGGCTGGATTCCCACCATTGGGGCCTGCACCGGGCGCGTCATCGCCATGCCCGCGCCCGACCCGCAGCGCGGCGGGTTCGGCACGTTCAACTGGGCGGTGGTGCTGCGGCACGAGTACACCCACACGGTGACGCTCTCGGCCACGAACAACCGCATCCCCCACTGGTTCACGGAGGCCTGCGCCGTCTGGGAGCAGCCCGACCGGCGAAACTTCAAGGCGGTGGCGCTGCTGGTCGACGCCGTGCGGACGGGCAAGCTCTACCCCGTCAAGCAGCTCAGTTGGGGCTTCATCCGCCCCGACCGCCGCCGCGGGCGGGGGGCGCGCTCATTGGCCTACGCCCAGTCCGAGTGGATCTTCGAATTCGTGGTGGCCCGGCACGGCTACGACGCCATCATCAAGATGCTCAAGGGCTTCCGCGACGGGCACAGGCAGGAGCAGGTCTTCCGGGGCGTGCTGGGCGTCAGCGAAGAGCAGTTCGACAAGGATTTCGCCGCCTGGGCGAAGAAGCAGATCGCCTCCTGGGGCTTCGACCCCCGGCCGCTGCCGAAGATGACCGCGGCGACGGCGGCGGCCAAGGTAAACCCGAGATCGGCCGACGCCCAGGCCGACCTGGCGTTGGCCTCCTATCGCGCCCGCCGCCTGCCCCAGGCGGAGACGGCCGCGCGGAAGGCGCTGAAGATCGACGCCAACCACCGCCGGGCCCTGGAGGTGCTCAGCTACCTGCTGTTGCAGCGGAAGAAGCACGACGAGGCCATCAAGGCGGCGACGCGGCTGGAGCAGGTCGACCCGCGCTCGGCCATCGCCGCCAAGGTCCTGGCCGGGTCTTATCTCGCCCAACAGAAATGGCTGAAGGCGATCGCCGCCCTGGAGAGCCTCAAGCTCCGCCGGCCGCTGGACCCGTACGGATATGAGAAGCTCGCCAAGCTGTACTGGCAGCTCGGCCAGGCCGACAAGGCCGTCCCCAATCTGATCGAGCTGCATCGCCGGACGATGAAAGACCCCAAGTATGCCCGCCAGATCGCCGGCATCTACGCCGCCAGCGACACGCCGGAAAAAGCCCTGGACTTCTGGGAGCAGGTCATCCAGATCAACCCGTACGACGCCGGGGCGTACAAGGCGATGGCCGGGCTGTACCTGCGCGGAAAGAACCATGACCGGGCCGTGCTGGCGATGCGGAGCGCCTGCCTGCTGGAGCCGAAAAACGCCGACTCGTGGGCCCAAATGGCGGTGGTGTACTACCGCGCGGGCAAGGCCGGCAAGTCGGCCGAGAGGCTCTCCGACGCCCGCTCGGCCGCACGGAAGTCGCTGGAAATCGACCCCGGCGGGCCCGCCCGCGAGATCCTCGAAATGATCGAGGCCGAGGAAAAAGGCCTCGGCCAGCCCGCCGATTCGCCACCGTCCGTCGGCGAGAACGCCCCCGCCGGCCGGGGATGATCCGCTCCCCCCGGCGGCGACCGCCGGTCCCAAAGCCCGGAAGCTTGCACCCCCAGCCCGGCGGCGGTCTAATATCCGCCTGCGGACGTGGGCTCCTAGGCTGGTGACGGGAATGTTTGCCCGCCTGCCTTCCGCCCGCCTGCCTTCCGGAGGTGGGCAGGGAGGTGGGCAGGCACAGTGTGAAGAGGCAAAGATGCGTCTGCGCCGCGGGGCGGGCAG
>CAYNYF010000076.1:0-21975 GCA_964401385.1 uncultured Planctomycetaceae bacterium
GCTCGCTCGATGGCACCTGCTGCCGGAACTTACACAAGACTCTTGACGCTATCCAACGGCAGGCAGCGGTTGAATCATCCGGCACGAAACCATAGAATAGCCGGGTCAAATCGGTGTCAGGCCGGGGCTGTCCGTCCGGCGCGGGATCTGCGGCCGGCGGGGCAGCAACCTATAAGAGAACCATGACAAGGACCCGGACCGATGTTTGCCGGTGCCCGTTAGCCGGCGCGGCTTTCGGTCCAGTGTTCGCGGCAGCGGAGTGAGAATGGCCAGGAAGGACACATCGGACAAACGCGGGATATTCTTCATCGCCGATTATGTTCCCAGGCAATGCGGCATCGCCACTTTCACTCATGAGCTGTCTTCGGCGGTAGCCCGCCGGGCCGCCAAGAAGTACCGCTGCGGGATCGTGGCGATCAACGACGTCCCCGAAGGTTATCGCTACGAGGACGTCGTGCGCTTCGAGATCCGCGAGGCCGCCCAAAGCGATTACCGTCAGGCCGCGGCCTTTATCAACACCTCCGAGGCCGCCGTCGTCTGCCTCCAGCACGAGTACGGCATCTTTGGGGGGCCCGCCGGCTCGCACATCCTGGCGCTGCTTCGCCGGCTGCGTCGGCCGCTGGTGACGACCTTGCACACCGTGCTGAAGGAGCCCACCGAAGATCAGAAGCGCGTGCTGACGGACGTCTGCGAACTGAGCAGCAAGGTCGTTGTCATGGCCCACCGGGCAGTGGAGTTCCTCAAGGATGTCTACAAAGTCCCGAGCGAACGGATCGCCGTTGTCCCCCACGGGATTCCCAACGTGCCCTTCGTGGACCCGGCGTTTTACAAGGACAAGTTCGGCGTGGAGGGCCGAGAGCTGATCCTGACCTTCGGCTTGCTCAGCCCCGGCAAGGGAATTGAATACGTCATTCGCGCCCTGCCCGAGGTGGTGAAAAAGCACCCGGACGCCGCCTACATGATCGTGGGGGCCACGCATCCCCACGTCCGCCGGCTGGGCGGAGAGGAGTACCGGACCGGCTTGATACGCCTGTCGCGGGAATTGGGGGTCGAGCGGAACGTCATTTTCGTGAACCGCTTCGTCGAGATGTCCGAGCTGACCGAGCTGTTGTGTGCCACGGACGTCTACGTTACGCCCTATCTCAGCGAGAGCCAGATCGTCTCCGGGACTCTGGCGTACGCGCTGGGCACCGGCAACGCCGTCATTTCCAGCCCGTACTGGTACGCTCAAGAGGCCCTCGCCGACGGTCGCGGCCGACTGGTGCCGTTCCGCGACGCCCAAGCCATCTCCGAGCATCTGCTGGACCTGCTGGAGCACGACCTGGAACGCAATACCATGCGCAAGCGGGCCTACCAGTTCAGCCGCGACATGGTTTGGGACGAGGTGAGCAAGCAGTACCTCAGAATCCTCGAGGAAGCGCAAAGCAGTCCGATCAATCCTTTCCTGGTGGTTCGGCCGACCATTTCACCGCCGCTGCCGTCGGACGAGCTGCCGGAGTTCGACCTGCGTCAGCTTCGCGTCCTCACCGATGACACGGGCATTTTGCAGCACGCCGTGTTCGCCACGCCGAATCTACGGTACGGCTACACCACCGACGACAACGCCCGGGCGCTGATCGTCGCCGCCACCTACTGGGCCCAGACCAGCGATGCAACTATCCTCCCGCCGCTGCACCGGTACCTGTCCTTCCTGTCCTACGCATTGGATCAGGAAACGGGGCGGTTCCATAACATCATGAACTACGACCGCACCTGGGCCGACGCCTTCGGCTCGGAGGACTCTCACGGTCGGGCGATGTGGGGGCTGGGCATGTGCGCCGCAATGTGCAAGCAGGAACCGATCGTGGGGCTGGCCACCCGCCTTTTCGAACGGGCGCTGTCCGCCGTGGACACGTTCGTTTCGCCGCGGGCATGGGCGTTTGCCATCGTGGGGATTCACGCCTACCTGCAAAGATTCAGCGGGGACAGCGAGGCTAGGCGATGGCGGGCCGTTCTGGCCGAACGATTGTTCAAGCTTTTCGTCGATCACATGAGAGACGACTGGCCCTGGTGCGAGGACGTCGTTACCTATGCCAACGCCAAGCTCCCTCACGCCCTGCTGATGAGCGGCAAATGGATGTTCCGGTCGGAGATGATCGAGGTGGGCGAGCGCGCCCTGCGCTGGCTGCTGGAGATCCAGACCAATTCCGCCGGGCATCTTTCCGTGATCGGCACCGAGGGGTGGTTCCCGAAGGGCGGCGAAAGGGCCAGATTCGATCAGCAGCCGATTGAGGCCCACGCCCTCATCCACGCCGCCATCGAGGCGTATAATGTGACGAATCAGAGCTATTGGCTCGACCAAGCCCGGCGGTGCTTCAATTGGTTCCTGGGCGATAACGACATCCAGACGCCGCTGTACGACTTCACCACCGGCGGCTGTCGCGACGCGATTCATCCTGACCGGGTCAACAGTAACCAGGGGGCGGAAAGCACCCTGGCGTGGCTGATGAGCCTGCTGCTGATGCAGGAGATTCAAACTCAGCAAACGTTGAGCCAGGCGGCTGCCGATAAGAGTATCGAATCCTGAGTCGATGCCGATCGGCTCGCCCTGGATGGCGGCTGGATCAGGACTCGCCAAACGGAAGGAAAGCAGTAATGCCGTCCCCGATCGTGATGATCAGTTCCTACCCCCCTCGTCTGTGCGGAATAGCCACCTTTTGCGAGGAAGCCAGGGAGTTCATTCAGAAGCGCCACCCCGAGCGGGATGTCCTCGTTATCAGTCACACCGACGGTGCCGGAGAGGGCGTGTATCCGTTGATCGACATGTCGCGCCGAGACTGGTGGATGGCCGTTGCGGCCAAGGTCCGCCAGCTTAAGCCATGCGCGGTGCACGTCGAGCATGAGTACGGCCTGTATGAGTATCGTGACGCACGAGGCCAGGGAGACGGCAACAGCGGGTTCCTGGAGCTGCTGGACGCAATCAACGAGTTTCCCACCGTGGTCGAGCCCCACACCGTCCACGGCCGGCTGACGAACTTCGAGGCGGATTTCCTCTTCAAGCTCTGCCAGCGCGCTCACTTGGTACTGTTCAAGTGCCACTACCAGAAATGGCGCATGGACTGGAACTCTCACGGACGCGGCTGGCCGACGCCGCGCAACATCATGGTCGTCCCCCACGGGGCGCGCCCGGACCTCCGCTGGACGGTGCGCGAGGTGCCCGCTCTCCGCGAGGAGCTGGGCCTCAACAAGCTGCCGTATCTGGCCAAACACCTGGTCGGGCTGATCGGCTGGATCCAGGCCAACAAGCGCTGGGACATCCTCAGCAACATGTGGGAGGACATCGCCGCAGAAATAGAAGACAAGACCGGGCAGGAGTGGGACCTGCTGGCGGCCGGCTCCATGCGCGATCCGGCCGACAGGGCCGAATACGAAAAGTATAAGCAAGAGGTGGAACTGCTGGAAAAGAAGGGGCTTGCCCACTACTACGAATTCATCCCCCGCGGCGAGGTCTACTATAAGACGATGGCCGTGTGCGACTTCATCGTCCTGCCCAGTACGGACGAAACGCAGTCGGGCACGCTTGCCCGGATCATCGCCCTCAACAAACCCTTCGTCACCACTGCCCCCATGGAGGGCCTGACCGCCCAGACGCTGGAAAGCGGCGGCGGGCTGCTGTTCACCACAAAGGAAATGTTGCGCCAGGACGTCGTGAAGCTCGCCTGCGACGAAGGCCTGCGAATGCGGCTGGGCAATAACCTGAAGCGATATCTGGACGAGGTCGTCTCGTGGGAGGTCGTGGCCAAGCAGTACGACGAGGCCTACCAATATGCCCGCGACGCCTGCGAGAACAAGAAGCCCGTCGTCCTGCCGCTGGAGTTCTGACGGGGCGAGGGAGCTATTCGGCGGCCTGCCCGGCGAGCATCTTGTCGATGCGAATCCCGTACAAGACCATGTTTCGCATCAGTTCCGCGGCCGAGTCGGGGCTGTAGCCGACGCAGGTGGAACACGGATAGCCCACCAGTCCCGCCGTCAGGTCTTCCCTGCTGAACAGCACGGCCGGCCGACCATCCAGCATCACCGCCAGGATGCGCGGCGCCTTCGTGTCGCCCAAGACCGCCCTGGCCGCTCGGCGGTAGCCCACCGAGTCGAGTTCAAAGCCCGGCAGCCGATATACAGGCGATCGCTGTCGAAGACGCCCCAGTGAGCCCTCGCCGAACAGCTCGTCCATAAGCTTGACGGCGCTTCGGGCGAAGGCCTGTGATCCTCCGGCCGCGTCCATGATCAGCGTGCCCCCGGATTGCACGTAGCTTTTCAGCGACTGTTTTTCCTCGGCCGTCAGCGCCAGCTCGGCCGTGCCCGTCATGGCGGCTACCCGGTACTCGCCCACGCTCAACCGCCCCGGCGTCATCGGCTCGCTGACGACCAGTTTTGTCTTCCACTTCTGCCCCATCAGCAGCCTGAAGCGCTCCCAGGCCAGCGGCTCGGGATTCCAGTTGCCGTTGTGCTTTATCCGCGCGACCTTGGCTACGCGCAGCGGGACGAACGGGGTCTTTTTCGGCCAGGGCGACGTGCCCCGCGGACGCCCGTAGCCGCGATCGTTCACGAACAGGCAGATGTTGGCAGCCAGCCGGAAGGCATTGGCATTGGTGGCATACGAATTGATCTGCCACGGTAAAGGCAAATCGGTGTCGCTGTGGAGCGCCAGTAGACGAATGCCGTTGGAAATTCCCCACAGTCTAAAGCTGCGCCCCAGCCTGAACTGGGCGGTGTAGATCGGATGATCCGGACTGAGTTGCTGCAGCTCATACTCCGGAAAGAGCTTGGCGTAGTACCGCCGCATGGCCAGGTCGAAGCCGTTCGGTTGTTTCGAGCATTCGGCCGCGGAGAAGATCATCCCGCCCTGGTGGACGAATTCGCGGAGCTTTGCCAGGTCTGCGTCGCTGAAGTCGGGTTCCTTGGAGCCGGTGATCATCAAGACCGGGGCGTCATGCCATTCCTCCACGGGAACCCGGAGATTGATGATCTGCCAGCTCACCTCTTTCTCGAAGCTGCGTGACATCCATCGCGTCAGGTTGGCCAGGGCGCGCGGGCGGTTGTTCCAATCGCCTCGGTATTCCAGGCGGTTGAAGGCCACCGGGTTGCGCCCGCGCACCAGGAACAACAGGGCGAAGCTGGTGTCGATCAGTCCCCCCCAGGAGCCGTTCCTCTGGCTGTTGATCAGCCGCGTCGCCCCGATCTTGTACCAGTCCTTTTCGCCGAAGTATTTATACCCGCTCGCCAGGCCGACCCTTTCCACCGCGTACAGATAGTAGTAGGCAGGCCCCCGGCCGTAGTTGCCGGGCCGATAGAAATTCTTGTCGAACCAGCCCAGCGCCTTGGTGATCGTGGGCACCTGCGTATTCACGCCGCACGTGACAAACTGGTCCACGTAGAGGTTGTCAAATGCCACAAAGGTGCTGGCCAGACCCGCGGCCGTCATCGTGTCCTTGGACACCGCAGACGGGCCGTTGGGGTAATTCCAGCCGCCCTCCGTGTTCTGGGTGATCATCCAATGCTTGAACACAATCTCCCAGTACCACTTGGGGATCTGGATGTTGTGGCTGGCCGCCGCCCAGACTCCAAGAACGCCGAACTGCGTGTTGCTGTGGTCGCCCCCAGGCCCGGGTTTGTCGTCGCAACTGTAGGTATAGGTGCCGTAACTGTAGACGTTCCCGAGGGCGGACGAACGCCTCCGCGGAGGCTGGGCGACGCTTCTGACCAACCGCTCGGCGTCCCTTTTCAGCAGGTCCCTGCCCAAGTTCGCCGGCAGCATCGCCCAGACCTGATTGCGCAGGCCCAGCGCATACGTGCCCTTGCAATCTATCCTGCTGAGCCATTTCAGCGCCCGCTTCATCCGCGGATCGGTGTGCTTTTCCCCGGCCGCCAGCAAAGCATACATGGCCAGTGCTGAGCGGCCTCCGTAGTTGACGTATGGAACTACGTTCCCCTGATTGTCCCTTGCCGTTGGCTGATCCGGCCAGGGATCGCCCTGTTCCCTGTAAAGCGACCACAGGTACTTGCAGCCGGCCTCGACGGCCTTTTCCACCGCCTCGTCGGAAAAGGGGATTGCCCGTCTCCGCTGCCCAAGGGCGGGTGCCGGAGCCGCCACGGCGACCGTCAATACCCCCGCCCAGCATATTCCCCTCCACGAAGCACGGATCATCCCATGTCTCCCGTTACCACAAACCTGCTCGGCTCGAACGACCGGCTTGGGGAAGACAAGATATCAGGCAACCAATCTATGTATAGTATCACGGCCCGGCAATAACAGCACAGCGATTTCTCGCGATGACCGGTGGGCCCGGGCGGGCAGGCACAGAGAGGCCTCCGGCCGGTTGACCGGTGAAGACCGCCGCCGGCAGGCAATGAAACAGCCGCAGTCGCCGGCCGGCCTGATCAAGCCTTCAACACGTCGATCAGTATCTCCAGCCCGGCCGCCAGGTCGCCCTCGCCGATGACCAGCGGCGGGGCAAGCCGCAGGACGGTCTCTTGCGTGCAGTTGATGATCAAGCCGCGCTCCAGGCAGCTCTGAAAAATCCCCTTGCCCGGGCAGTCCAGCGCGATGGCCAGCATCATGCCCTTGCCGCGCACCTCCTTGACCTTGGCGACCTTGGCCGAACGGATGATCTCGACGATCGCCGCTCCCTTCTCCTCGGCGGCTTTGCAGAGGTCCTCTTCGGCGATGAGTTTCATCACCGCCGCCCCGGCGGCCGCACACAGCGGATTCCCCCCCAGCGTGCACCCGTGCGTGCCGGGCACCATCTTCTCAGCCAGGGCGGGCTTGGCAACGCAGGCCCCCACGGGCACGCCGCCGCCGAGGGCCTTGGCGATGGTCACAATGTCCGGCTCGATGTCGTAGTGTTGGTAGGCAAACCACCGCCCGGTCCTGGCCGGGGCCGTCCACACCTCGTCGCAGATCAGGACGAGCTGCCGCTGATCACACAGGCGGCGCAGGGCCTGCATGAACTCGACGGTGGGCACGTTCACGCCGCCTTCCCCCTGGATGGGCTCGACGATGATGCCGGCGGTTTCATCGTCGACTGCGGCCGAGACGGCCTCGATGTCGCCGTAGTCGACCTTGACGTTGCCGGGCAGCATGGGCTCAAAGCCCTTCTGATACTTCTTGGGCGTCAGCGACAGCGCTCCCATCGTTCTTCCATGAAAGCAGCTATGGAACGAAATGATCTTGTAGCGACCCTTCCCCCCGGCCAGCCGGGCCAGTTTCAGGGCCGCCTCAACGGCCTCGGCGCCGCTGTGACAGAAAAACGCCCGCCCGCCGAAGCCCCTCTCGGAGAGGGCCCCGGCTAGCTCAACCTGCGGGGCGTTGGTCAAGACGTTGCCGCAGCAGATCAGCTTTTCGGCCTGGGCCTGGATCGCGGCGACGATCTTGGGGTGACAATGGCCGGCGACCCCGCCGGCACCGAAGCCGGCGAAGAAGTCGATGTACTCCTTGCCGTCGGCGTCCCAGAGCCTTGCCCCTTCGCCCCGAACCATTGCCAGCGGAACCCGACCATAGTTGGAAATGATGTACTTCTTCGTTTTCTCTACCAGTTCGGCGTTGCCTGCCATGGCTCGCTCCCAGCAATGATCCCTGGTCAACAGGTTTGCGCGAATGGGTTTTTGTACGATTTCCGGCCGGCTGCGTCAAGGGCCGGGGCCGCCCTCGGCCGGCTTGAGAACGCTCGACGCGCAAACCAAGGGCCGCCGAAGCGGCCCTTTCGCTTACACTGTTCGGGGCCCTTTCGGGCAGCTTTGCGATAGCGGCCTATACAGCCCTGCGGCGCCTTGCCAGCAGGCCCGCCATCCCCAGCGCCAGCAGCGCCAGGCTGGCCGGCTCGGGAACCGCCGCCCCGGCGCCGGTGCCGTAGAAGTCGGCCCAGACGGTGTAGTCACCACCGTCCACGACGCCATTGCCGGTGAAGTCGGCGCCTGCCCAGCCGACGTCGGTCTGGCCGTAGTTATCGGCCCAGATCGTATAGTCGCCGCCGTCGACCAGGGTGTCCAGATTCGCATCGCCCGGAGCCGGCGCCGTTATGATCGCCTGCACGTCATAGTTCTTGGCCCGGCGGCTGATGATGCCGGTGTACTGGACGTCGCCGGAGGCGACGATGTACGCCAGGCCGACGTCCTCGTACTCGCTGCCCCCGCCGGTGCCGGCCTCGATGTGGTAGTAGTTCACGTCCTCGACGATGCCCGCCCCGGCCGGGTTCGACGGAAACGGCTCCAGGAAGTAGCTGTCCCGGTTCTTGTCGTACGGCGGATCGCCCAGTTCGTCATACGTCTCGGCGTCGCTGTCACTGTTGACGTCGACGACGCCGAAGGCCTTCATCTGCTGGATCACGCCGCCGTTGACGCCCTCGAAGGTCACGTTCGCGAAGTAGGACTTCTCCAGGCCGTCCCGGCCGTCGATCAGGAAACGGTAGCCGTACTTGCCGTCGCCAAGGTACGAATAGTCGCAGGCTATCTCGAACGGCAGCCACGGCGGGGCGTCGATGACCTCCTGCCAGACCTCGTGGCACGCGTGCAGCGTCATCCAGTTCCGGAGGGTGTAGCCGTTGGTGCTCAGCATGGTCTCGCTGAAGTCGCGCACAGGGGCCGTGTTGGATGGATGCACGCCGTCGCCGGAGATCAGCGTGCCGTCCCAGTCCGTCGGGCGGCGGGTGAGAATCGCGTCGTTATACTCGATCAGGGGGATCTGCTCCTCTAGCGCCAGCTCGCGCACGGCCGTGGCGTACTGGGCGGTCAAGGCATCATAATTCCGCCGGGGCGGTATGGTGGTGATCACCGGGACCGTCCCATTGGCCATGCACGTTTGCACCACCGTCCGCAACCGTCCCTTGTACGTATCCACCGGCGTGCCGGCGTGGCAGTCGTTGGTGCCCCACATGATCACGGCCATCTCCGGGTCCAGCTTGGTGACCCAGTGCTGTATGTTCGTCAGGGGAGGGTTCTGATCGGTCTGGAGGGGCCAAGCGGTGGTGGTACCACCGTTGGCGCCGTTGCCGACGTAGTGCCCGTCGTCGTACCAGTTCCAGCAAGCCGGCTCCAGGTAGCCATTGATCCAACTCAAGGCGGCGTCGTCTTCGGGGGTGGTGTTCGTGTGCCCGTAATGAAGCTGTTTGAAGAATGCCAAGCTGACCGTTATACTGTCGCCGAAGCGGGAGATCAGGCCGCCAGGGCCGGTATAGCTGGCGTGCACCTCTCGCATCGGTTCGGCCCAGTAGGGCTCCTGCGCCTGGACCGACACAACGCAGAATGCCACCACCAGCAGGCAGATTGTAGCTCTCATAAACGCCTCCTTTTCTATTTTGCCAGGACCGACCCGTGCCGTCGCATGATCGGCACCGGGCCAAGTCATCTCATGCCAGTATACCGCGCATACGGCCATACCAGAAGGCGATTTTGAACTCCGCCTCCGCGGAGCCGCCGGCTGTGAAAACTCCCGCGAATCGGGCCTTGCCAGCGGCCGCCCGGCTTGGTATATTGTATCGTTGCGGCTTCCAAGTGCTGCCTGGTAACTGAGTTTCCTGATCCGAGGTACGTGGGATGCATTATCCGCACAGGATTTCAAGGCGCCATCGCGCTCGCCGGATCGGCTTTCGCGCCCGCATGCGCACCAGGGGCGGCCGTAAGATCATCAACCGTAAGCGCCGCGCCGGCCGGCAAGTTCAGGTCGTATAGCCCCGTTGCGGCAATCACCCCGCCTATTCCCGCTCCACGACGTTCGGCCGGCTCGGCGGCGCAGCTACCCCCTCGGATAATCCGTGCAATCGGCATAGGGCCGATGCCCATTTTCGAGTATAATGTGTCTGGAGGACTCAGACAATCAACACCAAGAGGAGGCTGTGGACATGAAGGTTCGCACTAATTCCGTGCTCTTGACGGCCTTGGCCGTGGCCATCGGCCTTGCACCTGGGACGGGGCTGGCCTTTTCCCCGGCCCGGCAGTTCCCCGAAACCTCCGACGGCGTCTACGTCTTCGTCGATCAGTTGTCGAGCATGACGGTGGCCCAACGGCAGTTCGCCGCCAGCCATTACGTCGGCACCCAGAAGCAGCTCAGCTATCAGATCGACGCCATCCGGGTGTACAACCCGGACTTCATCCACCTGCAATATCGCCTCGGCGTGCGCGAGAGCGGACACGCCGTCAACTACATCCACAACAACAGTTGGAGCAATGATTGGGCCTGGATCAACCTCCACGAGGACTGGTTCGTCCACCACTGGGACACCAACCCGGACCCGCGCCTGTACCAGTGGTACGCGCCGGCGGGACATGAGGAATACGTCATGGACTGCTCCGGGCTGATCGAGGGCAACACCACCTACGGCTGGAAGGAGTACTGGTCGGACTGCGTCATCAACGACTGCGACGACAGCCACGCCGACGGCGTCTTCGCCGACAGCACCCACCTGCCGTACAGCATCCCGGCCGACCAGTACGCCTCCCCCCTGGGCAGCCCGCCGCACACGGCGTATATCCCCGACCTGGAGGTGTTCTATGACTACACCTACCAGCGGTTCAACGAGGCAAACAAGTACTTCATCCCCAACGTCGGCGGGCTCATGACCACCGTGGATACGACCAGCGGCTACTACGAGGACGTCCACGGGGTGATGGTGGAGGGCTACGGCACCAAGTGGTCTGAGTTCGATTGGCGACTCCAGCAAAACCGCGTCCTCCGGCTGCTGCGCAACGGCAAGATTTACATCGCCCAGAACGGCGTGGACGGGCCGTCGGACATCTCCGGCCGGAAGTGGCTGTTCAGCAATTTCATGCTGCTCAAGCACGACAAGAGCTTCATCAACATGTTCCCCGGGGGCTCGCAGCTCTACTGGTGGCCCGAGTACGACCTGGACCTCGGCCTTCAGACCGACCCGACCGTTCCCGGCGACGTTGCCGGGCTGCTGGACAGCGGCGGCATCTACGCCCGCCAGTACGAAGGCGGGTTGGTGCTGGTCAACCCCACCGGCAGCACGCACAGCTACGCGCTGACGGGCAACGGCACCTACAATCTCATCGAGCCGTGGGGCGGCGGGGTGGTGGATTCGGCCGGCAATCCTCCCGCCGGCGGACTGACGCTTACCGAGGTCGAAGGCAGCGTGCAGCTCGGGTCGTGGTCCGGCGCCGTCCTGACCTTCGAGCCTCAGCCACCGCCCTCGGTGGAATACACCTTCAAGTACCTCGGCGACGGCAAGTACGGCCTGACCTTCAGCGTTCACGGAAACGACGAAGAGCTGGCGTCCTTCTTCGCCGACATGAGCTTCGAGGGCTCCGGCGGCGGGCAGATCCAGCAGCAAAAGGCCATCATCATCCCCGGCGTGCTGGAGTACGAGGTGGACGCCGAGGCGGACGCCGACCTGTACGACGGCCAGGGGACCCCGCCGTATGAGAAGGACCGCGACAGCTACTTCCTGGAGCCGTTCAGCAGCGGCGACGTCATGCTCCTGGAGAAGGCGGAGAACTACTACCACATGGAGGCCGGCACCGGCGCGGCCAGCAAGTACGAGGTCGCCCCGCTGGCCTACATCGTCTGCGACGGCGACGTGGCCTTCTACGGCGCGATCAGCCGCCTGGCGGAGAACTACGACGTCTCCGAGATCGCCGTCCTGCCCCCGCCGGGCGACGCCAACCGGGACGGACTGGTCGACGGCGGCGACTACACCATCTGGTGCGACAACTATTCCGCGACTGACCTGGGCTGGGCGGGCGCCGACTTCAACGGCGACGGCGTCGTCGACGGCGGCGATTACACCATCTGGGCCGACTTCTATGGCACCGGGTCAGCGGCCGTCCCCGAGCCGGCCACGGCGGCGCTGCTGGCCCTGAGCGCGTTGGGCCTGCTGCTCAAGAGGCGCGGTTAGCCGCAAGCACGGTGGACGCCCGACAGGCGCGGTGGCCGCTACTTCCGGCAGGCCTTGCGAAGCTGGCTGGTCCTGTTCGTTTTCTCCCAGGTGAAATTCCTGCCCGTCCGCCCGAAGTGCCCGTCGTGGGCGGTCTCCTGATAGATCGGGCGGAGCAGCTTCAGGTAGTCGATGATCCCGGCCGGCGTCAGCGGGAAGACGTCGCGAATGGCCCGGACCAACACCGACTCGTCGACGGCGGCGGTTCCGGCGCAATCCACCATCACGCTGATCGGCTCGGCCACCCCGATGGCGTAGGACAACTGCGTCTCGCAGATCCTCGCCAGCCCGGCGGCGACGACGTTCTTGGCGACGTGCCGAGCCATGTACGAGGCGGAGCGATCCACCTTGGAGGGGTCCTTTCCGCTGAAGGCCCCGCCGCCGTGGCTGCCGCGCCCGCCGTAGGTGTCGACGATGATCTTGCGCCCGGTCAGCCCGGTGTCGCCGCCGGGCCCGCCGATGAGGAATCGCCCGGTGGGGTTGAGGTGGAAGATGATGTCGTCATCCCACAGCTCCGGCCACTCCTGGCAGACGACGGGCTTGATGATCTTGTCGATCAGCTCCCTGCGGGCGCGCCGGGAAATACTTCCGGTTTTCGGAGTCACCACGCCCTGCTCGTGCTGGGTGGACAGCACCACCGTGTGCACGCGCACGGGCCGGTCGCCGGCGTACTCGACGGTCACCTGGCTCTTTCCGTCCGGGCGCAGCCACGTCAGCTCGCCGGCTTCGCGGGCCTCGGTCAGCCGCGCCGTCAGGCCATGGGCCAAGTGAATCGGCAGCGGCATCAGCGCCTTGGTCTCGTCGCAGGCATAGCCGAACATCATCCCCTGGTCGCCGGCGCCTTGCGACTTCTTGCTGCGCTTGACGTTGCCCGCCCCGTCCACTCCCAGCGAGATGTCGGCCGACTGGCTGTGCAGACTCCGCAGCACGGCGCAGCTCCGATAGTCGAAGCCGATGGCCGGATCGTCGTAGCCAATCTCGCGGATCACCCGCCGAACGGTGTCCTCCACTTTCAGCAGGGCCCTCTCGGCCTGGTGATTGTGGACGGTCACCTCCCCGGCCACCAGCGCCAGCCCGGTGGTGACCAGCGTCTCGCAGGCAACGCGGGCGTTCGGGTCGCAGGCGATGAGCGAATCCAGCACGGCGTCGGAGATCTGATCGGCCACCTTGTCCGGGTGACCTTTGGTGACAGACTCACTGGTAAACAAGGACACGGACGACTTTCCAGAAGATCCCGACACTTGTACTTCCTTTCCTTTTTCTTCCGCCGGGCCGCCTGCCCGGAGGGAACTAGTTTATTCTTTTCGCCGCGCCAGGCAATGGCCTTGCCCGGATTCGCCGGCTCCGCCGCGGCGGCAGCGGCGCTGTGCCCTAGAAGGCTTCAATGACCACTCCCCTCGGCCGGGCCGGGCAATGATGCTCGCACGCGCCGCAGCCGGTGCAGGCGGCGCCGTTGACGGTCAACTCATTGCCGTCGATGCCAATGGCCCCCTCGACCGGGCAGGCCTCCGCGCACGCCCGGCAGGATTCGCCCGAACTCAGCAGGCAGTTACCCGGCACCCACACCGCCAGGCCCATGCTCACCTGCCCCGGGCGGACCGGCTGCAAGGCGGCCGTCTCGCACGCGGCAATGCAAGGGGTGTCCGGGCAGAGGCGGCAGGGCTTGTCGGCGGGGACGATCCGCGGCAGGGGGTCCATCACAATGGCCCCGACGGGGCAGGCCGCCACGCATGCCCCGCAAGCGGTGCACAACTCGGCGAAGGCGGCTCCCGCGGCCGCACCGGGCGGGCGCAGCGGCGGCCGCTGGTTGGGCCCCCGCCCGTCCGGGCCGATGCCCAGCCGCTCCTGGAGCAGCCCCACAACCGGGCCCAGCAGTCCGGCGAGGGCCTCGCGGAAGAACCCTCGACGGGAGGCCTGGCGATTCTCGAAGTCTTCGCTCACGATATGATTATAGGAAGCGCCAGCGCCGCCTGGAAACGGAATTAGCCGAACCCCGCGCCGGCCGAGGCAAATCAAGCCGGCCGCAAGCCATCGCGGCGGGCGAGCCCGGCCGCGGCTCAAGCGTGCAGGGTCTTGATCCGCCGCCCGTATCGCTCCAGTCGCTTCGGGTCCACCGCCACGCCCAGGCCGGCGCCTTTGAGGGGCTTCAGCCGGCCCCGATAGCCGAACCGAATGCTCTTGCCGGTCAGGTCGTCGCGGAGGAGGAACCTGCCGTAGTTGCCCTCGACGAACCTCGGGCGGGGGCAGCCCGCCAGCAGCGCCCGCTGTGCGGCCGAGAGGATGCTGCTCTCGCCGACCATGCAGCCGACGACGAAGGGCACGCCGGCGTCCGCGGCCGAGAGGGCGATCCGCCGAGAGGCGGCCATCCCGCCGTTCTTGCTCAGGCGGACGTTCATCCAGACCTTTCGGCCGGGGGCGCGGGCGAGCTTTTCCGCATCGGCCGCGGTGATCAGCGACTCGTCCGCCATCAGCGGCAGCCCGCAGCGCTGGGCCAGCTCGATCAGCGCCTCCGGCGGGCCGAAGACGGGCTGCTCGACCGCGCACACCCCGTGGGCCTTCAGCTCCGCCGCCCGCTCGGGCGTTTCCGTTTCCGACCAGGCGCCGTTGACATCCACGCGGAGCGTGCACCTGCCGGCCGAGATGGCCCGCCCGATGAGGCGGCCGACGGCGCGGAGGTTGGCCGCGTCGGCGGCCTCGCCCAGGCCGACCTTGAGCTTGAAATCGCGCAGGCCGAACCATCGCATCAGCCGCAGCCGCCTGACCGTCCCGGTCGGATCGGACGAACCCAGCACGCCGCTGACGCGCACGCCCGGCGGCATCGCCCCCGCCAGCGGCCTGCCGTCCGAGCGGGCCAGCGCGTCCGCCCAGGCCAGCTCCACCGCGCAGCGGGCGGCCGGCGATGGGCCATCCGCCGGGGCCAGGCCGCCGCCGGAGCGGTCCGGCTGCGGCGGCCAGTACAGCCGCTCGATGTCCTCGACCACGGAGGTGAGCGTCTCGCCGGTGACGTATTCGCGCGGAAGCGTCTCCCCCCAGCCGACGGCGCCGTCGGAGAGCTCCATTCGCACGACGATCGCCTCGGCCACGTCCCGGCTGGCGGCGGCGTGCTCGAAACTCCGCATGGGCAGGGCCGTGCCAAAGATCTCCAGTTGGACCGGACGGACGCTCACGCCGGATAAAGTAGGGGACAGCCCGCCGCCCGGCAAGCGGCTTGGGGCGCGTTGACAGCCCGACCGGGCCGCCGTAGCCTACCGAGGCGTGGTCCCGCTGAAACTGAAAAACCTGAGCAAGCGGTTCGTCACCGGCCGCGGGACGATCGTGGCCGTGGACGACGTGACGCTGATGATCGAGGCCGGCGAGCTGTTCTTCCTGCTGGGTCCCAGCGGTTGCGGCAAGACCACGCTGCTGCGGATGGTGGCGGGCTTCGTCGAGCCCACCGCCGGCAGCATCGTCTTCGGCGACCGCGACGTCACCCGCACCCCGCCGGAGCGGCGGGACGCGGCCATGGTCTTTCAGAACTACGCCCTGTGGCCGCACATGACGGTGGCCAAGAACGTGGGCTTCGGGCTGTCGGTGCGGGGCATGCCGTCCCGGCAGCGGCGGGCGGTCGTCTCGGAGCTGCTGGAGACGGTTCGCATCGCCGAGAAGGCGCCGGCCAAGCCGATGGAGCTGTCGGGCGGGCAGCAGCAGCGGGTGGCCCTGGCCCGGGCCTTGGCGGTCCGTCCGCAATGCCTGCTGCTGGACGAGCCGCTGAGCAACCTGGACGCCGCCCTGCGTTCGGCCATGCGGTGGGAGATTCGACGGATCGTCAAGGCCGCCGGCACCACCGCTCTGTACGTCACCCACGACCAGACCGAGGCCCTGGCCATCGCCGACCGCATCGGCGTGATGCGCGCCGGGCGGGTGGTCCAGATCGGCACCGGCCAGCAGCTCTACGAGGCCCCGGTCAGCCGCTTCGCGGCCGAGTTCCTGGGCGAGGCCAACTTCCTGCCGGGGCGGGTCGCCGAACCCACCGGCCGCTGGACGCTGCTGGAGACGCCGGCGGGGGTGCTTCGCGCCCGCCCGCGCGAGGGCCTCCAGCCAGGCCAGGAGGTCACTTGCTGCATCCGCCCCGAGTCGCTGCGGCTGGACGTGCAGGATGGGCCGGCGGCGGCATCGACAGATGAAAATGTCTTCCCCGCCCGACTGAAACAGTGGACGCACCTGGGCGATACGGCCCGGTTCGGCGTACAATTGGCGAACGGAACCGAGCTGTCCGGGGCGGCCATGCCGGCCCGGGCGATCGCCCAGGCCGAACAGGAGGTAGCGGTACGCCTGGCCGCCGAGGACGTGTCCGTGCTGGTGGAATAGGCGGGCCGGTGGCGGCGCGGCGGAGGGAGCCGGAAAAAGTCCGGCCAATCCAGCAGAATTTCCACAGGCACAAGCCAACATTGGCCGACGTATTGCGCCAGACAGAGAAGATGCCCGATGTCGTTGCGGAAGAAATCTTTTGAAGTGCTCCCCGCTTTGCGGCTGCGGGGCCGGCCCCTGCGCAGCGCCCTGCGCAGGGTGACCATCGCCTGGATGTTCGGGGTGGTCTGGATGTCGTTGATCTCCGGCAGCCAGATGACGCTGTTCGGTCGGCTGCTGGGCTTCAGCGACATGGACTTCGGCATTTTCGGGGCGATCATCTACGCCGCCACGCTCGCCCAGTTGGTGGCGTCGATCGTCATCGAGCGCACCGGTCTGCGGAAGTACATCTTCATCTACTACGCCTGCGGCCAGCGCCTGCTGTGGCTGGCGATCGCGGCCGTGCCGCTGCTGCTGGAGCCCGGCCGGGCGGCGGTGGCGACCTTCATGGTCATCTACGCCACCGCCGCAGTGCTGGCCCACGTCTCCATGCCCGCCTGGCAGACGTGGATGGGGGACATGATCCCGCGCCGCATCCGCGGACGATACTTGGCCAATCGCCGGGTGTGGACGCTGCCCATTCAGATCGTCGTCGTCCTGGTCGCCGGCTGGGTCCTGGACCGGGCGACCGTGGCCGGGCCCATGGTCGCCGAGCGGCAGATGCTGCTGCTGCGGACCATCAGCGTGCTCTTCGCCGTCGCCGCCGTCTTCGGCACCATCGACGTGCTGCTGTTCCTGCGCATGCGAGAGATCGTCTCCCCGCCGCTGCTGAACGGACGGAACGGGCAGCGCAAGGCCTCGCTGGCGGGCGTGGTCAGGGGGCTGGGCGAGGTTGCCGGCGCGGTCGTGGCCGCCTTTCGCGACCGCGTCTTCCGTCACTATGCCCTGTACGGGGCGACCATGGCTTTCGCCATGATCGTCGGCGGGCAGTTTTTCTGGCTCAACAGCCTGGAGAACCTCGGCTACAGCAAGCTCGGGGCCAACTTCGTCTTCATGGTCTGCGGGGCGGCCGCCTCCCTGCTGATGGCCAGGCTCTGGGGCAAGCTGATCGACCGTTGGGGCCGCCGCCCGGTGCTCATCCTGGCCACCATCGGCGTGGTCTTCGCCCCGGTGGGATGGCTGGTCATTCCGCCGGGCAGCCGGATTCTGGCGTACCTGCTGGGGGTGGTCTCCTGCGCCCTGGGCGGGGCCTTCTGGAGCGGGATCAACCTGGCCCAGATCGGCGTCATCTGGGGGTTCGCCGAGACGCGCGGGCGGAGCAAGTACGTGGCGGCGGCGGCGGTGGTGGCCGCGGCCGGGGGCTTCGCCGGCGGACTGGCCGGCGGCTGGCTGGCACAGGGACTGAACTATTTGCAGGCCAGCCCCCTCCAGGTCGGGCCGTTCCGGTGGATCAACTATCACTTCAACTTCCTGGCCTCGATGGTCGCCAGGGCGGCGGCGCTGACCTGGCTGATCGGCATGCCCGACCCGCACGCCAAGCGCTTCCGCGACATGATGCGGCAGATCCGCTTCAACGCCTACAACAACGTGATGCCGCGGCTGTTCTGGTCGCTGCGGGCGGCGGGGCAGTGGTGGCAGCAGCGGCGCGCCCGCCAGAACGGCGGGCAGCGGCCGCGGTAGGCGGGGGCGCTTCCGTTTGCCGGCGCGGGCCGGTAGAATCCGACCATGCCCGTCGAGATCGAAGCCAAGTTCCGCCTGCCCGACCCGGAGACGCTGCGGCCGCTTCTGACGGCCGCCGGGGCCCGCCGCCTCCGGGCCGTGCTGGAGCACAACACCTACTTCGACACGCCCGACGAAAGCCTGCGCAAGAGCGACCGCGGGCTGCGCATTCGCAGGATCGAGGCCGACGACGGCAGCCGGCGGACCGAGCTGACCTACAAGGGCCCGCGCCGCCCGGGCGAGGTGAAGGTCCGCCAGGAGGAGGAGATCGTCATCCCGTCGGCCGAGCCGGCCGCCGCCATCCTGGCCGGTCTGGGCTACCGGCCGGGCGTGCGCTTTCAGAAACGCCGAGAGAGCTTCCAGCTCGGCGGCGCGCGGGTCGAGCTGGACGAGCTGCCGGAGCTGGGCTTCTTCCTGGAGATCGAGGCCGCCGACGAGCGGACCGTCCAGGCGGTCCGGCGGAAGCTGGGGCTCGAGAACGTCCGGACCGTCACCGCCCCGTACGTGGCCCTGGTGGCCGACCACCTGGCCGCCGGGCCGGAACGGACGAGAGGCGAACTGAAATTCTGACCGGCCGGGCGCGTGGGGCCCCGGCAGCGACTTCTTGTGGCCCAAACAGAACCCTAACTTTGGGGGCGCTTCGTCATTTCCCAGTGCTTGTACCAAGGGTGCCCGTCCCTTTTTAGAAGTACTGCTCGAGGTGCTTTCGGCTGACGTGGTCCAAGGCTTCGATGTCGGCCACCTCGTACACGTTGCCGTCCACGTCTTGGAGGATCGCCCGCCTGGCCGACAGCAGTCGCACGTCGTCGCGGCTGCGGATCTGGAAGGTGACCTCCCCGCGGTCGGTCTCGGCCGTGATGTAGATGACGTCGAACTCGGCCGTGTGCTTGGTCACCCGCTGAATCTTGGGCACGAAGACCTTGTCGCGCAGCTCCTGCTCGATGATCTCGCGCGTCTTCGGCTCGACCCCGTCCAAGCCATTGAGCAGGACGATCTCCTTGCCGTCCTTGTTGCGGATGGAGATGTAGCCCTCCTGCACGGACCAGGGGAAGCAGCGGGCGATCTTGACGTTTTTCTCGGGCTCCTTGCGGCCGCGGAGCCAGGCCGCCAGCTCGCCGCGTCCGTCGCGCTCGATCCTGATCAACTCAGCCTGATTGTCCTGACCGTCCTGGCTCATTTCCTGACTCGAAAATCTCCCGCGGATTCACTCCGCCGACGCCACTGCCCCGGCCACCAGGTCGCCGACCTCGGCGGTGGTGAAGCCCATCTTCCCGGCCGACTGCGATTTCATTCCAGGGGTGACGGCCTGGATGGCGCGCTCGACGCGCTCGCCGGCGTCGAGAAGCTCGGCGGCGCCGGTGTTCTGCCCGGTCTCTCGCAGCAGCATGGCCATGGCCGCGATCGCCGCGATCGGGTTGATCACGTTCTTGCCGGTGTACTTGGGGGCGCTGCCGCCGATGGGCTCGAACATGCTCACCCCCGCCGGGTTGATGTTGCCGCCGGCGGCCACGCCCATCCCGCCCTGAATCATCGCCCCCAGGTCGGTGATGATGTCGCCGAACATGTTGCAGACCACGAGGGTGTCGTAGTGCTCGGGATTCTTCAGGAACCACATGCAGCAGGCGTCCACGTGATTATAGTCGCGCTCGACGTCGCCGTACTCGCCGCCGACCTCGTTGAACGCCCGCCACCACAGGTCGTGGGCGAAGGTCAGCACGTTGGTCTTGGCCACCAGCGTCAGCCGCTTCTTGTCGTTCCGCCGCCGGCAAAGCTCGAAGGCGTAGCGGATCGCCCGCTCCACGCCGAAGCGCGTGTTGCACATGATCTGCGTGGCCACCTCCTGCGGCGTGCCCTTGTACTGCACGCCGCCCATGCCGGTGTAGAGGCCTTCGGTGTTCTCGCGGACGACCACGAAGTCGATGTCCGCCGGGCCCTTGTCCTTCAGCGGCGTGGCCACGCCGGGGTAGAGCTTCACCGGGCGGAGGTTGACGTACTGGTCCAGGTCGAACCGCAGCCGCAGCAGCAGCCCCTTCTCCAGGATGCCCGGGGCGATTTTCGGATGCCCCACCGCCCCCAGGTAGATCGCGTCGTAGCCTCTGAGCTGCTCGATCTCCTCGTTGTGGATGACCGGGATGGTGGCGCGGGCGGGGTCGCCGCCGGCCGAGAGGTACCTCTTGCCGCTGGCGTCGAAGTCGGTGGATTCGTAGGCAAAGCCGACCTTCTCGGCCACGGCCCGAAGCACCTTCAGACCCTCGGCCACGACCTCCGGGCCGGTGCCGTCGCCGCCGATAACCGCGATCCTCATCTCAACTTCCTTTCCTGTGCCGCCGGCGCGGGCGTGTTTGCTGCGGGCTGTTCCCATCCCACGGCTGGCCAATCCGGCGCCGGCAAGGCGAGTCGCAGAGTTTAGCGGCGCCGCCCCGGCCTGACAAGGGATTACACCAATGAGTTGGCCGCGCCCGCGCTTCGGCGCCCCGGGCCGGGACCGGGCTGTACGAAACGCAACCATTCGCGACCAACCGATACCATTGAGTACCATTGAGTACCATTGAGTACCATTGAGTACCGTTGAGAACCATTCGGAACCATTGAAAACGTAGCCTGCGACGATAAGTCTCTGTTCTAGCAAGAGATAGGCCGCGCGAGCCGCGAATTCGCCCCGGCCGAAAGGTTTCGCCGGCTTGGCGCCGTCTCGGGCGATCGCGCCCGGGCGGGCGCAGGGCGGCCCCGCGCCGGCGCAGTCCGCGCCTCACCGGGCAGAAAACGCCGCGCCGGATGCGTCTGATCGACATTTTCGCCGCTCCATACCTTCTCTGTGCCGCCGCCGCGCGCATCGGCGGCGGGCGCCCGCGCGGGCGCCGTCGCCTACTCGCACTTCCCGGCGGCCCTCAGCGCCCGTTTTGTCGAATCCGCGCCAGCCTCGCCCCGCCGTGCCGGCGGATCTCCTCGCGGAAGCGCTTCCGCTCGGCCGCCCGGGCCTCGATGGCCCGCACCGTCGCCTCCGACGGCGCCCGCCGGGTGGCCTTGGCCCCGGCGGGGGCCCCGGCCGGCTCGTGCGGCACGCTCGATTCGACCGGGGCTTCGGCGGGCCGGTCAGCGGCGGCGCGGCCGGCGCCGACGGGATCGCCGCCTCCCTCGCCCGGCGGGCCGTCTTGCCCGTCGCCGGTGTCCGGTGAGTTCCGATCGTCCCAGTCGTCGTCGGGGATGGGCGTGCTGAAGCGTGCCCGCAGCGCGCGCTGCGCGGCCGCCTGCTCCTCCCGGGCGCGCTCGGCGTCGTGAATCTCCCTGGCCGTGGTCAGAACGTCCAGGCAGGCCCGCCGGGCCGTCTCCGGCTTGTCGGCGCCGGTCAGGTCCTTCAGCTTCCGAGCCGTCGAGCCGACGCCGACCACCAGGCCGTAGCCGGCCTGCTTGTTCGCCACCAGCTCCGCCGCCCGCAGCTTCGCGTTCAGCCGCTTCGACGCCAGCATCCGCTTCAGCCGGCTGGGACTGACACCGAGCTGGCTGACGATCTCCTCGGCCGAGAGCTTCTCCTTCACCAACATTCTGTACAGGTCCTGGCAACAGGCCATGATGGGCTCCTTGTGTTCGCTTCCCCGCGTTCGCGGCGTGATACCGATATGTTAGCTACCAATATAACACCCCCGCCGGCCCACGGCAATGGCAAAATATAGAAAACTTCGGAGATCCCGGCCGGGCCTGTAAGGTGCGTCGCCGCGGCGACCCAGCTTTTCCCTTGTGGCCCCGCGCGGTTGAGCCCTCGCACGCTCAAGCACACAGCGGCTTGAGCGTGGCACAAACGCCGCCCCGGCCGCCCCGGGCGGGACGCCGCGCCGGCCAGCGCGGCGCTCGTCCGCGGCCGGGCCCGCGCTGTGAATTGGCTCGACCCTGGGCGCGGGTCCAAGCCCAGCCGGATACGTGAATCACCCTAGAAAACCCTCGGGCGATGACCGCAATTTGAGATTCGACCGAGGCAAATAGCACAATTTCAGCCTTTTTCAGGCTTTTACCC
>CAYNYF010000077.1:0-21720 GCA_964401385.1 uncultured Planctomycetaceae bacterium
GCGGCATCAACGTGATCTTCAACTATGCCGAAGAGGTCTTCGCCGACGCCGGCTGCCTCATCGGGCCGTCGGGTTGCTCGGCGTGTTTGGGCGGCCCGAGCGACACGTTCGGCCGGCTCAACGAGCCGCTGACGTGCATCAGCACGACCAACCGCAACTTCCCCGGCCGCATGGGCCACAAGGACGCCCGGATCTACCTGGCGAGCCCCCTGACGGCCGCCGCCAGTGCGATCACCGGCCGCATCACCGACCCGAGGGACCAGCTCCACACAGACCGCGCCGTCGGGCTGGCATCGGATTGAACGTCCAGGCGCGAGCCGGGAGGCGCGCGGCGCTTTCGGCAGCCGCGCCGGGTCAGAAATGATCCAGGGCGTAGTGCATCGGCCACTGCTTGGGGAACAGTGCCTCGGCCAGTGCCGCCCCCCGCCCGCTGAAGCGGACGCCCGACTGCAACGCCACCGCCGCCGGTTCGGCCGAGCCGATCAGCAGCCTGGCGACGGCCGGGCCGGCCACGATCCGGTTGCGTGCTTTCCGCTGTTTGCTCGTCACGCGAACTTTTCCGCCGACGATGTCCAGCACCACCGCCTCGCCCGCGCCGCTGATACCCAGGGGGCCGGTGAAGTTCTTCATGGCCGAGCGTCGCAAGCGGTCGGTCAGTTCCGCCTGCATCTGCCGCAAGCACCCCGAAAGCGAAACTGCCGCCGCCATCGCCCCGCCGCTGCGGCTGTGATGCATCTCGACGCTGCAATCGCCCGCCCGCAGCGCCCGGCAAAGCGGATGGTCGTAGGCAAAGCCTATTAGCCGCACTTTCCCGCACTTGGCCCGCCGGGCCAGAAGCCTGATGGCCGCCAGCAGCCGGTCGGCGCCGCAGGGCGGACTGAACCCGCCGGCTTCCAGGACGTGGAGATCGGCGCCGGATTTCTTCGTCGCCAGATAGCCGCGAATCCGCCCGGCCGAGTCGCACAGCGCCGTGCATTCGAAATCCCCCGTAAGCCCGCCGGTGAGCGTATATATCGGCCTCTCGGCGGTGCCGGTCCGGGTGGCGTTGTCGCGGTCGTACATCCGCATGATCGGACCGTCCCAACATAAGGCCTGTTCCCTAAGGACCTTGCGAAGCTTCAACTTCGGCGATTCCTGCGGCAAGGCGTCGACTCCGGCGATGTGAACCGTGTTCGGCCAGGCCGCGATGTAGCCGAAGCGATGGTAGAAGTCGCGGATGCCGAACAGCACCGTAAAGTGGTAGCCCGCCTGCCGCATAGCAGGGAACAACGCCCGAAACAGCTTCGCCATGATGCCGCGCTTTCGGTAGTCGCCGTGGGTTGCGACGGCCCCGATGCCGCCGGCCTTCAGCCGCGCCTTCCCGACGCGCATCCGGTATTCCCACACGCCGATGTGGGCGATCATTCGGCCGTCGTCCTCGGCCACGCGCGAGACGGACCAATCGTAGCTGGAACCGGTGAAGTAGCCCTCGTGGCAGGTCCGCAGGAACCGGAAGTATCCCCCGAAAACCTTCGCCGCCAGATCGTACAACTCCTCGGCCCGCTCCTGACTTGGAGAGCCAATCTTGATCATGAACGCCTCCTGCCTGGCTGTTCGGTTTCGCCTACCACGGTCGCCGCGCAGGGGCAAGTCAAATCCTTCGTCCTCGGCGTCCGGGCGTCCGGGGCGCTACTCCTCGCGATCCATGGCCACGAAGTAGTTGGGCGCCTCGTGGGTTATGGTGATGTCGTGAGGGCGGCCTTCCACCAGTGAGGCCCCGCTGATGCGGATAAACCTGGCCTGGGTTTGGAGCAGCTCGATGGTCTGAGCGCCGCAGTACCCCATGCCGCTGCGCAGTCCGCCGACGAGCTGGTAGACGAATTCGCCGAGCGGCCCGCGGTAGGGCACCCGTCCTTCCACGCCCTCGGGAACGAGCTTTTCACGGCTGGTCTCGCCTGCCTGCCCGTACCGGTCGGCCGAGCCGGACACCATCGCGGCCAACGAGCCCATGGCCCGATACACTTTGAAGCGCCGCCCTTTGAAGATCACCGTCTCACCCGGGCTTTCGTCCAGGCCGGCGAACAGGCTGCCCATCATCACCGCCGATGCCCCGGCGGCAATGGCTTTGGCAATGTCGCCGCTTTGGCGAACGCCGCCGTCAGCGATGATGGGGATGCCTTTCTTCTCTGCTTCGCGGGCACAGTTGAAGATGGCCGTGATCTGCGGCACGCCAACGCCCGCGACCACGCGCGTGGTACAGATTGACCCGGGGCCGATCCCGACCTTGACGCCATCGACCCCGGCCGCGATGAGGTCGCGGGTGCCCTCGGTGGTGGCGACGTTGCCGGCGATGACGTCGATCTGGTGGTCGGACTTGATCTTCTCGACGGTCTGGATGACGTTTTCGCTGTGACCGTGAGCGGTATCAACCACGATCACGTCGACGTCGGCTCGGATGAGCATCTCGATTCGCTTGTACTCGTGGACGCCGACGGCCGCCCCGACGCGTAAGCGGCCCCGCGCGTCCTTGCAGCTACGTGGGAACTGCCGCAGTTTCTCGATGTCGCGCATGGTAATCAGCCCGGCCAGCTTGCCGCGCGAGTCGACCAGCAAGAGCTTTTCAACCTTGTGGCGGTTGAGGATTTCCTCTGCCTTGTCGAGGGTTGTCTCCGGCGGGGCCGTCACCAGGTTGGCGGCGGTCATGACTTCGCGGATGGGCCTGTTCTCGGCGAGGAACTTCATGTCTCGGCGGGTGAGGATCCCCACGAGCGTGCCGTCGTCTGTGACGATGGGAAAGCCCGAGACGTTGTGGTCGATCATATTCTGGCGGGCGGTGGCGGTCAACGCCTCCGGCGGCAGCGTCAGCGGATCGACGATGATCCCGTTCTCGGAGCGCTTGACCTTCGCGACCTCGCGCGCCTGGGCCTCCGCCGACATGTTCTTGTGAATGATGCCCATGCCCCCTTCCTGGGCCAGCGCTATCGCCAGCGCCGCCTCCGTGACCGTATCCATCGGGGCCGACACCAGAGGAACGTTCAGGCGGATGTTGGGCGTCAGGTGCGTGGAGGTGTCCACGTCGCGCGGCACCACCGATGACCGTGCGGGAATCAGCAACACGTCGTCGAAGGTGATGCCGTCAGTTACGAGTTTGTCCATGGGCGGACCTCCTTGGCAGGGAGTGGCAACCGGTTTGTTGAAGCCGAGACTGGAGCCATGCGTTGCCAGTAAAAACTAACCAGCTTTCCGGGAAGCAGTCAATACAAAAGTGCATTTCTCCCGGTACGGCCCGTTTTCCAGAGCTACGGCTCGTCGGCGGCTTCGGTGCTCGGCGGCGGTCCGGGCGGGACCCCGGCGGCTTCCTTGCCGTCCCACTGAAGCCCGCCCAGGGTGGCCTGTGCAATGTTCGTCAGGTGGTCGCCGATCTTCTCCATGTTGTCCACGTAGTCGACGAAGATCATCCCGGCGATGGGCGAGCAGGTGCCTTCCCCCAGCCGCTGGACGTGGCGCCGGCGAAGATTGATCTGCATTTGATTGACCGTCTTTTCATGCGTCAGCGCCCGCTCGGCCGCCACCATGTCCGAACCGTCAATGGCCGAAAGAACGTCCCCGAACATGTCGTCGATCTCCGTCCGCATGCGCTCAACTTCCGCGGCCGCGGCCGGGCTGAAGCTCTCCCCCTGGTCCATCTTACGGCCGGCGATCTCGGCGATGTTCACCGCGTGGTCACTGATGCGCTCGATGTCGTTGACCGTGTGCAGCAGCACCGGCAGTCCGCCGGCGTGCTCGGGAGAGAGGGTCCGCTGTGACAGTTCCACCAGATATTGGGTGATCTCGGTCTGGAAGTCGTCCACAGTGTCTTCCTTCCTGGCGACCTGCGCCAGCCGCTTGCGGTCGTCGGCGCAGATGGCGACGATGGCGTCGTCGAGCGCGTCCCTGGCGGTGCCGGCCATGCGGACGATCTCCCTCCTGGCCTGTTCCATGGCCATCGGCGGGGTCGCCAGCAGGTGCCGCTCGAGGACGACCGGCTGCATCTCCAGGTCCCCCGGTTTCCCCGGGACCACCTTCATGACCAGAGTTTCCAACAGACCCGCCAACGGCAGGAACACAAGCGAGTTGGTGATCTTGAAAATGCTGTGGGCAATGGCGATGTGGACCATGATGGTATTCCCGGTCAGTGCCACCGGCGATACGGCCTTGACCATCTCCGTGAACAGCCCCAGATACACGAAGGGAAGTACGAAGGCGACGCCTATCACGTTGAACATCGTGTGGGCCATGGCCGTTCGCCGCCCGAAAACGTTCGTTCGCAAGGCCGCGATTTGAGCCGTAATCGTCGTGCCGATGTCATCGCCAAGGATGAACGGAATCGCCACGCCGAGGGCAACGTGCCAATCCGTTCCGAATGCCCCGCTGAACGCCATGATCTGTATCATCGCAACCGACGCGGAGCTGCTCTGGATGAGCATGGTGAAAAGGGCTCCGACCAGGACCGCCAAGATCGGCCGACCGCCGACGGCAATCAGTATTTGCCGGGCGCCTTCATGAGATTTGAGGGGCGCGAAGGCGTCCTTCATGAAGGAAATGCCGAGGAAAAGGATGCCAAAGCCCAGGATGATCTGCCCCAAGTGCTTGGTTTGGTGCTTCTTACCAAGGACGTTCAGGAGAAACCCGATCGCCACCGCCGGCAAGGCGTAGGTGGTGATCTTGAAGATCGACATCCCCGACACCAGCCAGGCCGTCAGCGTCGTGCCGACGTTCGCTCCCAGCACCACGCAGATCGCCTGGCGCAACGTCAACAGACCGGCGTTGACCAAGCCGACGACCATAACCGTGGTGGCTGAACTCGACTGGATCAGGCAGGTGACTCCCGCTCCGACCAAATACGCCCGGATCGGGTGCCTGGTCACCTTTTCCAGCACACGCCTGAGCCGGTCTCCCGCGGCCTTTTTCAGGCCGTCGGAGAGCAGCCCCATGCCGAAGAGGAACAACCCCAGCCCACCCACCGTGTGAATGGCCATGTCCACAACGTGAAGCTTCATTTCAGTTTCTCAACTCGGTGCTATCTGGCGGCAACAGGTTGGGCAGAACCACGACACCTGGTCAATTCGGTTTCCGTAGAAGCCGCCGGACAGCGGGGAAGGAGCTGGGGCCCAAATCTGTGGGATCAATGGTATCTCATGCCGCCCCGGCCGCAACGTCGCCTGCCGGCGCGACCGGACTGAAGACGGCACTAGACCGCCCGAACGTCCTGATGATTGCGTCGGCTCCGCCGCCGGGGTCTGCTTGGCTGGGCGCACGACCAGGATTTCCCCGCCGCTTGCCGGCCGGGACCCGATCACTGTCCTGTCTCGTCGAAAAGCTCCTGCTGTCCGGGTGTTTCAATCGGCGCGGCACGAACTTCCTCGGCCTCTTCGATGAACTGTCCGACGTCCCGGAATTCCCGGTAAACGCTGGCAAAACGGATATATGCCACCTTGTCCAGCTTCCGAAGGCGCTCGCTGACCAGCTCGCCGATCTGTGCCGAGGGCACCTCCTTGTCGAATTTGCGAAAGACCTCCTCCTCCGTCAGCTCGACGATCCGCATCACTTGCTCGTCGCTGATCGGCCGCTTGAAGCAGGCTTTTTTCAGTCCCTCAACGATCTTCTGTCGCTCGTAGGGCACCCGCGATCCGTCTTTCTTGATCACGCTGATGCGCGGGGATTCCTCCGCCCGCTCGTATGTGGTGAAACGGCGCTGGCAGCGGCGGCACTGTCGTCGCCGCCGCACCGCCCGGCCTGCTTCGCTAGCACGGGAATCGATGACTTTGTCGTCGTCCTCGCCGCAGAAGGGACATTGCATAATCACACCGTCAACGCAGGCTGCCCGGACGGCCACTCACCTCGACGTCCCTCTTTGCGTGCCGCCCCAGGCAGTGGCACGCATATGTAGGCTGGACGGCAGGCTATGTGCCTACATGTTGGGTGTCAAGTCATTTCCCAAAATCCTGCGGGGGCTTGTCCAGGGCGAGGATGTGAACCAGGAAAACCCGTCCGTCGGCCGCCGTTTTCGGAAGATCCTTCTTGAGCTTCGGCCCGCCGTAGCGAGTGAACCCCCCGCCGTAGGCCAGCGATTGCTTGATCCGCTTGAGGCGTTCCGCCAGGTCGGCCGGCTTGATGAAGGTGCTCCTGCCGCAGCCTTCCTGCTCCCCCTGGCAGCGGGACGTCAGCAGGCCGGCGATGGCCTCGCCCACGAACGCCGCCCCCACGGCCTCTCCGGGAAGCAGCGTGGCCTCCAGCTTCACCTCCTCGGGTCCGGCGGCGATGACCTTGGCATGGCCGGCGCGAATCTCGGTGCCCATCTGCCGGTATAGATTCACCGCTCGGATCGTCACTGACTGCCCGGGCTTCAGGGCGACGGGCTTGTCCGCTTCCACCGGCGTCAGCGCCACCCCGGAAACGCGGATCGCCGAGACGGGCACCTGCGAGCCGCCGGAGAGGGAACCATAGCTGCGGCGCATGGCCTTTGCCCTGACCACCTGGCGCGGGCCGAGTTCAACGTAGATCAGCTCGGCGTCGGCTATGGCCTGTTCGTCGACCAGCAGCACGTCCTCGCTGATGGGAATCCCCAGTGCCTGCTTGCTCACGATCCGGTCGAACGCTGGCGTGAAGAGCGTTTCGTCGCGCGCCTGCCAGGTGCGCCGCCCGGGCATAAGCCAGACCGTGCCCTTGCCGTACCTCCGGTACTGTTGCTTTGGCTTTTCGTACCGCCCCAGCAGTTCCTTGGCCCTGACGTACACCGGGTCCTTCATGTGGCTGCCGGGCGTGACCTTCATCGCCTCTTCGACCAGTTGAAATGCCAGCGCGGAATCGTCCCGCAGGTGGAAGCAGGCGATGAACTCCTCCAGCGCCTCCAGGGGCCGGCCGAGCTTGATCAGCGCCAGCCCACGTCCCTGGTGATAGCCGGCCACGAGAGGCTGGGCTTCGATGCAACTGCTGAATCGCTGCTCGGCCTGTTTGTACCTTCCGGCCTGCAAGTCCAGCGAGCCGAGCATGAAGTCTTGGATGGTCGTGTCCGGCCAGACGCCGGCGGCCGAGTACAACGCCTGCACCGCGTCACGTTCCAGCCGGTTGCGCCTGGCCTTGTCGCCGGCCTTGGTGGACCGGGCGTACCTTCTGGCCTCGACCATCAGCCCGCGCGCCTGGGTGAGCTGTTTTTCGAACTCCGACCGTCCTCGTCGCTGTTCGGCGCGGGACAGCCACTTTCTGCCGACCTTGCGTTTTCCGTCGTGCAGGGCGATCCGCCATTGCTCCAGTCGCCGCCCGATCGACTGGTCGCTGATCTCATCGCCCAGGAGTTCCAACTGGCGGGTGAGCATAAAGACAATGGGCTCGGGGTGTGTCGCCTGGTTGATGTTCCACCGGGCCTTCGGGCGCAGGCGCACTGCCGGCCGGTAGAGGGACCTCGGCCAGGTGGTCGGGCGGGACGGCTGCGTGGTGCCGCCGGAGAGGACGATGAGCACGTCCGCCTGGTCGACCGTGATCGTCCCGTACGCCATTTCGATCCTGAGCTTGTCTCCTGCCTTAGTGACCTTGCCGACGAACTTGCGCCCGTCGCGCATGTGGACGGTCTCGCCGGCCGCAGCCGCCGCCAGGACCAGACCGATCAGAAGCGCCAGGGTCCGCATTGCTCGCATGAGTAGGATCCTTATTCGCCCGGTTCGACTCTCCATACAGTGTAACGCTTTTGCCGAATGAGCGTTTCTCCAAACCTGCATGCCGGCGCGGCTTGACCTGCATGTCGCCCTGACATAGGATGATCCGCCTTGTGAAGACGCGGGCACATCAACTCAGTGTCCTGACCCTGGATAAGCTGACGCTGGCCGGCTACAGCGTCGCCGGGGAGGAATCTATCGTCATTGTGCCCGAGCTGGACGTGGCCTTCGACATTGGCAAGTGCCCGCGCGAGGCGCTGCGGATCAACCACGTGCTGCTGAGCCACGGGCACATGGATCACGCGGCCGGCGTGGCTTACTACTTTTCGCAGCGGGACTTCCAAGGAATTGCCGACGGGGTTATGCTGGTCGACAGGTCGCTGGTGGAGCCCCTGGAGCGGCTGATGGAGGCGGTCGCCCGCGTCGAGGGGCACCCCTCCCCGTACAACCTTGTCGGGATGTCCGACGGCGACGACCACGAAATCCGCCGTGGGCTGCTGGCCCGTGCCTTCGCTACCCGCCACGTCGGCAACTCGCTGGGCTTCTGCGTCGTCGAGGTTCGTCACAAGCTCAAGCAGGAGTTCGCCGACCGCACCGGGCCGCAACTGGTCGAGCTGAAGAAGCAGGGCGTCGAGATCACCCGGCGGACGGAGGTGCCGCTGGTGGCGTACTTGGGCGACACGGCCAAGGCCAACTACTCTTCGATACCCGATGTCCGCGACGCAAAGGTCCTGCTGATCGAATGCACCTTCTTTGACGCCGATCACGTTTCTCGCGCCCGCGCCGGCCGGCACCTCCACGTCACCGACCTGCCGATTGTGCTGGAAGGCACCAACAACCAGCACATCGTCATCACCCACGTCACCCGCAGGACCCACCTCGGCGAGGCCAGGAAGATCCTGCGAAAGACCCTGCCGAAAGACATGTACGAGCGCGCCACTTTCCTGATGTCGCGGCGGCACGTCATCGAGGACTCGGCCCTCGACGAGAAGATGGCGTCACCGGCCCGCCCGCCCGGCGGGAATCGCGAAGATTGCGTTCGGCCGGGCGAGGCGTGAGGAAGCCTACAATTGCACCAGTGGCGCAAGGGCGGCCGAGGCGGCAATGCCTGCCGGCGGTCGCGTGCAAAAAGGCTCATCCGAAATCAAGCCGAGCTTGGTAGAATCACTCTGGTATGTCTGAAGAAGGACGAAGGCTCAAGTTCATCGGCTGTGAGATTCTCCATCGCGAGGCTTGCCTGTTGGCCGCCCGCAGCCCGCACGTGGTGGACCTGGAGTTTCTGCGCAAGGGCCTGCACGATCTGGAGACGCCGGACATGCTGTCGACGGTGCAGTCTGCCGTTGACGCCGTGAGCGACAGTTACGAGGCCGTGATCCTGGGCTACGCCCGCTGCAATGACGGGGTGGTGGGTCTGGCGGCGCGGTCGGTCCCGCTGATCGTGCCACGCGCCCATGACTGCGTGACGTTCTTCTTCGGCAGCCGGGCGGCCTACCGGGAGTATTTCGACGCCCACCCCGGCACCTACTACCGCACGACCGGATGGGCGGAGCGCGGCTGGAGCGAGGGGGGCGAGCCGGACGGGGTGATGAGCCAGCTCGGCCTGGACCGCTCACACGCCGAACTCGTGGAGAAGTACGGACGGGAGAACGCCGAATTCATCGCCGAGATCATGGGCTCGTGGGTGAAAAACTACAGCAACCTGTGCTACCTGGAGATGGGGGTCTGCGACGAGCGTCCTTTCATCGCCGACGCGGAGGCTGAGGCGAAAGAGCGGGGTTGGGGCTTCGACCGCCGCAAAGGCGATTGGACGTTGCTGGAGAAGCTGTTCTTCGGGCAATGGGACGACGACTTCGTGATTCTCCGGCCGGGGCAGGCTCTGGCGGCCAGCAACGATGACCGCGTGCTGGACCTTGCCGCCCGTGACGGGTGAGCGGGCGCCGGCCGGTGGGACGCTGTTTACAGCCTTCGCAGGTGAAAGCCCCCATCGACGTTGATGACCTCACCGGTGGAGTAGGGCAGCAGGTCCTCGGCGATGGTCACGACGGCCAGCGCCACGTCCTGCGGCCGGCCCCAGCGGCGGATCGGGGTGAGCCCGTCAGCGATCAACTGATCGTATCGAGCGTGGACGTCGTCGCCGCCGCCGGCCGAGATGAGCCCCGAGCGGACCTCGTAGACGTTGATGCCGTGTTCGCTGAGTCGGTCGGCGAACAGCCGGGTGAGCATCGCCATGGCGGCGCGGGCGAGGCAGTGAGCGGCACGGTCGGTGGAGGTGGTGTAAGCGCCGATGGAGTTGACCAGGACGATCTTGGGCGCCTCGATCTGCCCGGCCTCGACCAGCCGGACCATCTCATTGGCCACCAGTTGCATCAGGAACAACGAGGCGGTCACGTACGCGTCCATGACCTCCAGGTAGGCTTCCTCGCCCAGTTCGAGCAAGCCCTGGTAGGCGGCCGGTCCGGCGGGGACGTTGGCCAGCAGGTCGATCCGTCCGTACTCTTCCAGCACGAACTCGACCAACTGCTCGCGCTCGGCGGCGGCGGTCAGGTCCGCGCGCTGGCTGGCGACCTGGCCGTCGCGCCCGGCCAGCACCGCGACGTGCTCGACGGCGGCCTGAAGCTCCCCCTCGTCGTCGCCTTGCAGCAGAACTGTCCAGTTGCGACGGGTCAGCTCGCGGGCAATGCTCTGAGCGATGGGCTCCGTCGCCCCGGTAATCAGCGCGACCTGTTCCTGCTCGGCCATGGCTATGATCTCCCGACGGCGCCGGCCCGTGGCGCCAGTGAGACGTTCCCGGCGGCCGGGCGATCTCGATACATTCATCGGCTATCGCCGCGGGTTTGCCTGAAGCGCTTTGCCGTGCCGGCCGGACCGGACGCCGCGGCCCCGCCCGCCGGCCAAATGCATTGACGGCTTCATGACGCACGGATAGGATGAAAGTCGATCCTGATTTCAGGAGTGCCGATCATGAAACTATTGGGTTCAGCGCTGCTGGCGGCGGTAGTGTCCGTCGCCGGCTGCCAGGTAGAGCAATTCCGCTCCCAGCCGCTGGGTAAGGCCAATTACGCCGAAGCCTTCGCCGTCGGCAAGGCTGTCTTGGCCCAGCACTTTTCCATTGCCTCGTCCGACGCCGCCACCGGCAGGATCGTCAGCCGGCCGAGCAGCGTGGCGGCGCCGGCCGATCGACTGCTTGGCAGCTCGCCGGCGAGGCAGATCGCCACCATGCAGATCCGACGAAAAGGCGACGAAGTGTACGCCGAGCTGCGGGTGGTCATTCAGCGACAGGGCGTCGGGGCCGCCCGGATCATACAGCCGGTGACCGTCGATACGGAACTGCCCACTCGCACCCCCGCCCAGGAATCGGCGGCCATCACAACCGAGCAGGACCAGCTCTGGGAGATTACCGGCCGCAACGACCAACTCGAGCGAAGCATTCTTGGCCAGTTGCTGCGGCGCCTGAGCAAGCCCGCGGAGTAGGTCGATTGGGACGCGCGCCGCCCGGGGCACCGGCGCCAAGCGCCAGCGAGGACGACAGGCCGCACACTGGAACACCCGCGCGGGGCAGAGTCTGCAACGAAAGGAACAATCGCCGCCGGCGTCACCGGATCCTTTGTGCAGCGACACCCGACAACAGGCTATTAGCCGACGCCATACAGGCTGTTCCGGTCGATCTTGCCTTCCAGCTCGCGCAGCACGCCGGAGAGCTCCACGCCCTCCCGGGCGGCAATCAGCCGGCCCAGCGCCAGTGAGGCCGACAAGATCGCGTTCATGCCGAGATTGGCCTTGCGCTGCATGACGGCAATCCGCTCTTCGGCGGCGGCGCCGTCTGAGACTTTGTCGCGCTCAACGGCGAGCTTGCGCTCCACTTCCAGCAACTGCTTATCCACGTCGAGCAGACCGCCGATTTCCGCGAGCGTCTTCCCGACGAACAGCGGGGCGATGTGCTTCTCAGCGTTGTCCACGGCGTTCAGGCAGCCTTTGCCGTTATAGCGCTGTGCCCGCTGCCAAAGCCCTGAGAGTTCCTCGTCGTTCTTGGCCCGCACCGCGTCAGAGCTGAGGCCCTTCCTGAACCTGAAGACCTTTCCCTCTTCGACCGCCTCGAACAGGTCGGGATACTTGCCGGTGGCGGGGCACTGCTCGATGGTGCTGTCAACCAAGTGGATGGCCTCGTCCGTCCCCGCCGACGTGCCCAGCGGCGTGGCCCCGTGGAAGGTCACGCCGTTTTCCAGGCGGACGATCACCCCCGCCGTCGGGATGCCGGCGTTGGTGGCCTCCTCGCGGGCGGAGATATCGGCGATCTTCAAGTCCGCCTCCAACGGGCGGGTGATCTTGAAGCCCTTCTGGGCCATGCCCATCAGCTCCACGATTCGCGCGTACTTGATCAGCCGCTCGGTGTTGCTGCCGCCGCCGCACTTCATGCCCATCGAGTCGATGGCAAAGGCGATGTCGGCCTCCATGGTGTCGTTGGGGCTCTTGGAGCGGTGCGAGACGACCATCGCCATGCCGCGGCTCTTGCCGGCGTGCGTCGCCAGCAGCGTCTCGCACAGCGTGCCGATCTGATTGGCCTTGACCAATACCGTGTTCATCAGCCCCTGCTCGATGGCAGCAATGATGTTGGTGTCCTTGGTCGTGACCAGATCGTCGCCGATGATGAAGATCTTTTCCCCCAACTCCTTCATCAGCATCTTCCAGCCTTCCGGGTCGTCCTCGGCGAAGCCGTCCTCGATGGAAACGATCGGGTACTTGGCCACCCAGTCCTTGTACAGCTCCACCAGCTCCTCGGTGGACATGATCTTGGGCTCTTCGGCCCGCCAGAAGAAGTACTGGCCGATGGCGTCGGACTTGCCCGAATGCTCGCGGTAGGCGATGGACAGCTCGCTACAGGCCGGGTCCAGGGCCAGGGCCACGTCCTGGCCCGGAACGAAGCCGCACTCCTCGATGGCCTGGACGGCCACCTTCAGGGCGCGCTCCTCGGGAAGGGCGTCCTCGGCCCGCTTGCTGTAGGCCCCGACCATGCCGCCTTCCAGGCCGATGCCGACGAAGTTCATGCCGGCGGAGTCCTGAACGATCTGGATCACCCGGGACTGGAGAGCGTTGGTTATCCGCTGTGCCTCGACGTAGTTCTCGGCGGAGAGGGGCACGAACATGAATTCCTGGAAGCTGAGGTTGCCCCCCTGCTCCTCGGTATGCCGTCCGCCCATGAGGCAGTTTCGGAACTGCCACGGTGCCCGGACCTTCCGGCCATCGGCCAGCGACACCTCCTGGGAGCGTTTTTCCAGCATCATCTTCTTGACCGGCTCGGGATCCCATTTCCCGCCGCCGGCGCCCCGGCGGGCCTCGGCGGCCCTGGCGGCAGCGCCGCTCTGGCGGGCGCGGAAGGCCTTGACGGAGCCGCTGTCGGCCAGCAGCCGATCCAGCAGGGCGATCACGCCAATGGTGAAAAACAGCCGGCCGACCCAGATGACCACCGGGCTATGCAAGAGACCGAAGCCAAGCCCGGCCACCACGATCCCCAAAGGCAACGTCGCTATTGCCAGCTTGGCGCTGATCGCCGGCCCGGCGGCCGAGACGGCCAGGTTCTGGGCCTTGACGTCGGGGAAGTAGCTGCCGGCCTCCTTCTTGATCCCGCCGAACTTTCCCCACGGAATCGTGAAGAACCCCTTCAAGTACCATCCGACCTTGCCCGCACCGGATAGCTTCTTCTGGGCCTCTTCGAGGTACTCCGGGCGGAGGTTGTTAGTCCGGACGGCCGTGACATAGTGACCCAACTCGTGGATGGCGATGTTCACGTGCCAGCCGAGATACCAGATGATGCCCGACAGAAAGACCTCGTAGCCCACCCCCCACCCGGGGTGTCCGGGTAGGCCTTTCCAGACCGGGCTGAATACGAACTGAAGGACCCCTCCGGTGCTCCACCCGCTACCCGTCAGCATGAACAGCGAACTCAAGAAGGCCGCGTGAAAGCTCACCAGCTTGTGGTTGGCGATTACCCAGCCTTCTTCCAGCAGCGGCTGTCGTGGACCGCTCGCCCGCGGGAGACACAACCCCAACCATTGACCAAACCTGCGGACGCCTTCGGAGAACCGTCCCCGTAACAGCTTCATCATTGCTTATCCCTTTCTGGCATACTGCGGTTGTATCCGCTCTTACGCGCTCGAGCCGGGCGTGACTTACTCGCCAGCGGCCGGACGCGCCCGGATACTATGGCATCGGCGGAGCCTAAATTCAACCGCATGATTAGGATTTGCCTGCGAAGTCATCGCAGCCTGGCGAGCCGCGCTGGGTTCAATTGTCCTGCGCGGCGCTCGCTTTGGCCGGAACGCGAACGCAGATGCGTGTCCCTTTGGGGCCGGAGTCGATCGTCATCGTTCCGCTGACTGTCTGGAGCCGCTCCTGCATCATGCTCAGACCCAACCCTTTCCCCGCAGCCTCGGCCGGATCAAATCCGGCTCCGTCATCGGTAATCGCCAAAACCGCCTCCTCATCCTCATAGCCGACTTCCACCGAGACGTTCTTGGCCTGGCCGTGGCGGACGGCGTTGGTGATGCCCTCCTGGGCAATGCGAAACAGGGCGATCTCCACGTCGGCCGGGAGGCTCCCGGCCTTAGCCGGCAAGCCGCAATTGACCGTCACCTTTGTCTCAGCTTGAAAGTCACCGGCCACCTCCTCCAGGGCGGCGCACACACCCAGCTCCAGGCTCCGCGGATACAGCCCGCGGCAGATACCGCGAATCTCCCGGATCAGCGCGTCGCATTGCTTGCGCAACTGCGCGGCGTTCTCGGCACGTTCGGTGTCACCGGAGTCCTCGAACGACTTGGACATTGTCCGAAGGGCCAATTGGAGCGCGATCAACCCCTGTCCCACGGAATCGTGCAGTTCCGCGGTCAGATGCTTGCGCTCCTGCTCGTGGGCGGTGGTCAGCCGGCGGCGGGCGTCACTCAGGGCCGCCTCGGTTCGCATGCTCTCGGTGACGTCCCGGTCGACGCCGATCATGTAGAGCTTGTCCCCCACTTCGATGGGTGCGGCGGTCCACTCGTAGTAGTTCTCCTTACCGTCCGGGCGATTCCACGAGGCCCGACCGCGCGCGGGCAGAAGCTTGCGCAATTGCTCGGTCACGAGCCGATCCTCCTGGGGCGTCGACAGACCTTGCGCCAGCTCGCTGATATCCTCCGCGGCCATGAGCTCTTCCCTGCTGCGGCCGGACATCTCCACGAATCGATCGTTGCACATCAACAGCCGCCGCTTATGGGTTTTCGGGTCCATTTCGCAGATATCGATACCATCGCTACTGTGCTCGAGGATCAGCCGCATTTGGGCTTCGCTCTCCCGCAAGGCCTCCTCGGCCCGCTTGCGCTCCGTAATGTCCTCGACGACGCCGTCAAAGTACTTGACCTTGCCCTCCTCATCCCGCACGACGCGGGTCCTCATAGATCCCCATATAAAGGTGCCATCCTTCCGCGTGAGCCGCACTTCCTCGCCTGCCAGCCCGCCCCTGGCAATCAGCTTGTCCGAGAAGGCTTTACGCTCCGCCGGGCTCTCGTAAAGCTCGGCTGCGTCGATGGCCAGAAACTCCTCCAGCGATTCGTAGCCGTGCAGCCGGGCCAATGCTCGATTGGCCATGAGGAACTTCCCCCGTGCGCCCGGAGTGTTGCGGTAGATTCCGACGGGCAGGTTGTCGACCAGGTTCTGGAAACGAGCTTCGGACTCTCTGAGGGCGGCTTCGGCCTGCTTTCTCGCCGTCACGTCCCGGGCAATGCCCTGGATGCCGACGAGCTTTCCCTCCTCATGCACACCCGTCGTGGTCAGCTCCAAAGCGATTCTCCGCCGGTCGCGGCTGATGATCTCGAACTCGAAGGGCTGCTCCAGCGGCTCGCCCCTGATCCTTTTCCTCAACCTTTCGAAGAGTTCCTCGCGGTATTGCGGCGCGGCCAATTCCCCCATGTTCATCCGCAGAAGTTTCGTGAGAGGATAGCCGGCGATCCTTTCTGCGGCCTTGTTGGCGAAGGTGTAGTTACCTTCCAGGTCGACCTGAAAGATGATGTCCGAGGTATTGTCGATGATGCTTTGCAGCCGCTGCCTGGACTGGCTCAGCTCCTCTTCAGCCCGCTTGCGGGTGGCCAAGTGCCCAAGCGCCGAGGCGTACAGGCCCAGTAGCTCGCCGTGGCTGTCGGTGATCGGCTCGCCCCTCAACAGGTTGTCGGCGGATATGAAGCCAATGACCTTCTGGCCGTCCCACAGCGACGCCACGACCCGTTGTCCGCGGTCGACCAGCTTCCCGTCCAAGTCGTAGAAGGGGTCGTCGAGGGATACGGCCACCCGGATGCGCCCTTGGAGGGCCTTCCACGCCAGGGTGCCCGGGGTCACATGGTTCCTCAGGGCACGCTCGTCGCTAGTTTGCCCTTTAGCGTCGGTACCGAAACTGCCAACCACCGTGTTGGGCTTATCGCCAACGAACCACAGTCCCATGCGGTCGAAGCCGAGTCTGCTCCGGCCGAGTTCGACGGCCCGTCGGCACAGCTCGTCAAAAGACCCGGCCGTCGAGAGCTCGTTGGTCAGCGCGTGCAGGACCGTCAACTGTTCCCCGAAGCGCCGCTCCGCCTGCTGGCGCTGTCTGAGAGACTCTTCGGCCCGCTTGCGCTGGGTGATGTCGCGGGCGATCCCCGCCACGATCCCCTTGTCCTCGTCGAAGATACTGGCGCTGATCTCCACATCGACAATAGAGCCATCGGCCTTCCGGAAACGCGACTCGAACCGAGCCGACTTATCCTTCCTGGTGGCCCGCAGAGCGGCGGCGCCGGCGGCCCGGTCCTCCTTGGGATGCAGCGACCGAAGCGGCATGCCCAACAGTTGGCTACGCTCGTAGCCTAGCATTTCGCACGCCCGACCGTTGACGTCCTGGATCCGCCCATCAAGGTTGTGGATGAAAATCGCGTCCTTGGAATGCTCAAAAAGGTCGCGGAAGCGCTCCTCACTTTCCCGCAAGGCATCTTCGGCCCGCTTGAGCAGGCTGATGTCGCGGATAGTCCCAAGGACCAGTTTCTCCCCGCCCAGTTCGATCTGGTCGGCATTGACGAGCGCCGAATAGACCGTGCCGTCCTTCCGTTTCAGAGCGACCTCGAAGTCGCGCACCCTGCCGCGTTTCTGCAAGGTCTTCAAGAACTGCTTGCGCTGATCTACATCGACATATGTCGAGTCGTAATCGATGAGCTCTAATTCGTCCTGTAAGTAGCCTGTAATCTCCTCCATGTACCTGTTGCTGGCGATGAACTTGCCGCGGGGGCCGGCTATGCCGATTCCGACGGGCGCGGCCTCGAAAAGAAGCCGATACTTCTCTTCCGACGCCCGCAGCGCCTGCTCGGTCAGCTTGCGCTCCGTGACACCCGGGGCAACCACCAGAACAGAACTGGCACGGCCCCGGTCATCCTTCAGCGGCCGGACGGCGGTCTGGTACCAGCACGTGCGGCCGTCAACTTCCATGCAGGTTTCCCGAGTGTACGCTTGGCCTGATCGAATCGCGCCACGGATCCGACTGATCTGTCCGTCTGCAATGTTCTTCGGGAATACGTCCCAGATCGTCCTGCCGACCAGACCGTCGGTCTTTGCCCTGACGATTTCGGCCGATACCTGGTTGGCGAACAGGAACACCCCGTTGGCATCTATCTCGCAGATGGCGACGTCGGTATTCTCCAGGAGAGCCCTGTACTTCTGCTCGTCCTCGCCCGGGGCTGCCTGGGGCCGCTCTCGCTTGGCCAGCGTGGCTTCGAGTTCGGCCACGCGTCCACGGAGGGCTTCCAGCTCGCCGTCTCTGTCTCGGGATACCTTGTTCTTCTTCATGCCAAACCCCTTCGCCCAACCAGCAGCGTGTATTCAAAGCCGCCCAGCAGCATTTTCGCATCTTTTCATATTGTATCAGCCTGGACGCACCTGCGCCAGCCTCTTGGCTTTTTGCCGGGGGGCCGTCTGAAATGGAACACGCCGGGTTGCCCCGAGGCCGCGATTTCGAGGGAACATTCCCACGCGCCAGCAGGCCGGGTACAATGGCCGCGATGTCCCAAGTCGCGAGCAATCTACAAGCCATCAGGAAGGACACACGCGTCGCCCTGGTGGCCGGTCCGAAGACCTTGCAGAGTCTGGGCCCGGTGGTCCGGCACTTGATCGTCTCTTTGCTGGATGTGCCGATGCCGGTCACCTTGATCTGCCCGGCCAATGCCGATCTGGCAACCTTCCCGGAAACGCTGCTGCAAACGATCCGCTACGGTCCGATGCGGCTTCCGTTCGTCCGTGGCCGCTCGCTGGAGGCCCTGGCCAACAGGCTCGGCGGCGCCAACGTTTCACTGCTGCACAGCCTGGACGCGGACGCCCTGGCATTGACCCGGCGGCTTGCGGCCAAGGTCGACGTGGACTACATCGCCGCGATCTATTCGCTCGGCGTTAAGCTGCGCTTCTCCGACGAGCGCTGCCGGGCCCTGCTGGCCGCGTCCGAGACGATACGACGGATGCTGGTGGAATCTCATTCGGTAGCGGAAGACATGGTGTACCTGGTTCGTCCAGGCGTGCACCAGGTCCGGAACGCCACCTGTTTCATCGATCCGGCGCATGCCGTCGCCATTGTCGCGGCCGGCGAGCTGAACCGCTTCGCGCCATTCGCCGCCGCCTTGGAGGTTTTCGCCCTGCTCCAGCAAAGCCAGCGGGAATGCGTGTTCTTTCTGGTCGGCAACGGCCGGGCCGAGAGGCCCCTGAGGAGACTGGCCGAAAAGCTCGGGCTGATGAGGAATCTCACCTTCGTGGATCGGACAGGGGCCGAGCAGCTCCGCGGGATCCTCAAAGCCGCGGACATCTTCATCTCGCCCGTGTCCTCCCCGCGGGTGGATATCGAGCTGCTGGCGGCCATGGCCGGCGGCGTGCCCGTTCTGGCCGCCGAGGGCGACGCCGCCGACTTCGTTATCGCCGGGCGCACCGCCCTGACCTTCCCCAGCAGCAATGCCGAGCAGTTGGCCGCCAGACTGAAATCCCTGCTGGACGACCGCGCCGCCGCCCGCGCCCTGGCCGAGAACGCCCTGGCCCATCTGCGCGAACATCACTCCCCGGCCAAGATGGCCAAGAGGCTGGTCGAGATCTACCACATCGTGCTCAGCGCCGCCCGCGCCGAGGTCTAAGCCGGGCTTGTCCTGGCCCCCATCTGACTGTCGCCGCGCCCGCGCTGCTCGGCGGAGCGCCCCCTCTTACGCCGAAATCTTACGCCCTCGCCTCGATGCCGAACGGGCGGAGCAGTTCCGCCAGGGGCGCCCGGTACTTTTCCGAAAACCGCACCAGCGGCAGGCGCAGTTCATTTTCGATCCTCCCGGCCATGGCCAGGGCGGCCTTGATCGGAATGGGGTTGGTCTCCCAGAAGATCGCCTTGAACAGCGGGAAAAGTCTCAGGTGTTGGGCGGTGGCGGCTTGCATCTCCCCGGCGAGGGCGGCGTCGGTCAGCTTGCGCACCTCGCCCGGCAGGATGTTGGCCAACACGCTGATGACGCCTCTGCCGCCGACCGAACATATCGGCAGCGTCACCGAGTCATCCCCGGAGAGGATGGTGATCTCGCAGCCGGAAGCCAGCGCCGAGGCATTGTCCAGCTTGCCCGTGGCCTCCTTGACGGCCACCACTTGGTCAATCTCGTTGTACATGCGAATGATCGTTTCGGGAGTCAACTCGATGCCCGTCCGGGACGGGATGTTGTACAGCACGATCGGCAGCCCGATCTCGTCCAGGGCCGCGACGTGATCGTACATGCCCTGCTGCGTCGGCTTGTTGTAGTAGGGGTTGACGATCAGACAGGCATCGGCGCCGGCGTCTTTGGCGTGCCGTGTGAGGCGCACGGCCTCCGAGGTGGCGTTGCTGCCGGTCCCGGCGATGACGGGCACTTTTCCCGCGGCGCGCTTGACGGTGCGCTCGATCACCTTGCCGTGCTCGTCGTGGCTGAGCGTGGGCGATTCGCCCGTCGTCCCGCAGGGAATGAGCCCTTGCGTGCCGTTTTCCAGTTGATAGTCGATCAACCGGCTGAGGCAGTCCCAGTCCACCTGGCCGTTGCGAAACGGCGTCACCAGGGCCACCATCGAGCCCTCGAGTTTGATTTTCTCAGCCATATTTCACGTCCTTCCCGAAGGCCAGCTCGCGCCAAGCCCCTTATCGCTCCCGGCAGGCCGCGGACCCCATTCTTTCGGGCGGTTAGCCTACCGAAAAACACAAGCCGCGGCAATTGGCTTTACCCGCCGCCGAGGCGCGCCCTATAATCCGCTTTGAGGATTTTCCGCGTTATCGGTCGGCACAGAGAGTTGGAATTTTTGGGAATAAAGGAGACAGACGTGTCACAGTGTTCTGTTCGCCGTCTGGCCGTAGCTCTAGCCGTGTCGGCCGCCGTGTTGACCGGCAGCGGGTGCACTCAATTGGTCACGACGGGGCAGGTGCCAATGCCAAAGGTCGGCACGAACCTGCTGGCCGGGGCAGAGTGGGAATACAGCATCGACCGCGGCGAAACCTGGTCCAAGAGCCCGCCGATCCTCCGCGGCGGCGAAAAGGCGGCGATCTACCTCCGTGTCAGCTTCGACGTGACCGACCCGTCGAGCTATGCAAGCCTGGAGCTGACCCACGGCGTGCCGGACCGGACGAGGATGTTCTTCCGGCTCAACGACGAGCCGGTGCTCCCGCCGCTAAGGGGGATGTACTACAAGACCATCCCGGCCATCCCCACAAGCCTGCTCAAGGCGGGCGCCAACGTGCTTACGGGCAAGATCGGTTTCGACAACCGCCCGCCGTCCGACGAACCCGAGACAAGGATGCCCGACGTGCGTGTTGGTCTGGCGCCGCACCTGTTCGCCCTGGCCCCGAGGCACCTGCGGATCACCAGCGGGCCGGTTCTGGGGGCGGTGGAAGACGATCACTTCAGCGCCACCTGCCGGACCAACATGCCGGCCCGTGTGGTGCTGTACGGATATGACCTGACGCGCAAGCGCGCCGGCTTTGTGGCGGAATCCCGGACGGGTCTGGCCCATCGCTTCCGCATCCCAAGAGCCGCGCCGGATCCCAACGGCCTGTACCTGCTTGTCGCCGACAACGGACGCGGGGCAGCGGCCGAAGTCATTCGCGCCCCGGCCTACCCCACCCCCGACGAGCCGTTGCGGTTCGTCGCCATGGGCGACAGCCGCACGAACCTGGACGACTGGGCGGCCGTGGCCAATGCGGCGCTGAACGCCAAGCCGCAACTTGTGGTCTTCTCCGGCGACATGGTCAGCCGAGGGCGGAACGACTGGGAGTGGGATGAACAGTTCTTCGCCCCGGCCAAAGAGCTCTTCCTCACCATCCCCTTCTACGCCGTGATCGGCAACCACGAGGAAAATGCCCCGGTCTATCCCGAACTGTTCTACACGCCCAGCCCGGATGGCCGGGCGACCAACTGGGCGCAGGAGATCAACGGCGTGCTCTTGATCGGCATCGACGGTCAAGAGGACTGGTCGGCCGAGAGCGTCGGCTTGCGAAAGCTGGAAAAGACCCTCAAGGAATCTCAGGCCAAGTTCATTTTCCTCTTCAGCCACTACCCCGCCTGGAGTTCGTCCTCGCACGGCCGGCTGCGCGAGGAAACCGGCCTGCCAAGGGAAGCAGCGGTCCGCCAGGCCCGCCAGACGATTGTCCCGCTGCTGCGCAAGTACAAGGCCGCGGCCTACATCTGCGGTCACGATCACTGCTACGAACGGTCGGAACTGCCTGGAGGTGTCAGCCACGTCATTTCCGGCGGGGCCGGGGCGCCGCTGCGCCAGAAGATGCCAACCGCCGCAGCACAAAACCCCTACTCGGTCACGTTCGCATCCAAGCTCCACTACTGTCTCTTCGAGGTCACCGGCGACACCTGCACCATGAAGGCCCTCACCCCGGACGGAAGCCTTATCGACCGCCGCTCCTGGGACGCCAGGAAGGTCAAATAGGCCGCCGGGGGCGACTGCCGCGGGCGGGCGGGCTTTAGCCCAAACATTTCATGACCTTCTCACGTCCGGCGGGGCCTTTTGGCCGTCGGCTGCGTTC
>CAYNYF010000078.1:0-21566 GCA_964401385.1 uncultured Planctomycetaceae bacterium
GCTTGTGCGGCCTTGCCGAGCGACCAAAATGCCCGCGCCGGAAGGAACAGTCTGTGACGGTAGCTCCTCCGCGTTTATCGTCATAACTGCGTTCGTGAAAGCATCTTCTGGCAATTTACGCAAGAACGTCATGAAATATCCGGGTTAGTCCACCCGGTCGATTCGGCAGGCGGCGTCGATCGTCACCGGCGGGAGATTGATCGACAGGTAGAGCTGCTTGGTCGACGCTTGCCCGCTCTTGATCGTCTTCCCGTCGGCCGGATCGATCCATCTCAGGCGGAACTTCCCCGGGCCGGTCCGCACGAACAGCGGGTCGGGACACTGATATGCCTTCTTGTGGTCGGAGAAGTGATGGACGTACAGGGCGGTGACCTTCCCGTTGGATAGCGCGTAGGTGCGGATGTCGTTGTGCTCGGTGTAGCCGCTGGCGACCGGGCGCATGTCGATGGGCATGTCGCGCGTGAACTTATTCAGCACGCGGAAGTACTGCCGGCTTTCCGGCCCGAGGTAGGCGTTGGCGTTGCCGCGGTAGGGTCGCCGGCCGACGGTCTTCCGGCCGGACATGCCCCAGAACAAAATACTCGATTCGTTTATGAACGCCGTCCACACCGCGATCCGCCACTTGACCGGATCGTAGTTGCTCCGCCAACCCTGGTTGCCGAACTCGGTGTTGAGGACACACTTGCCGTAGGCCTTGAGCCTGCCGATCTCGTTGGCCACGTATACGTCCACGCCCCTGGGCGGCATCCCCATGTACTCGTGCCAGGTGACGATCTCGCACCAGAGCTGGTCCGGACGCGCGTAATTCGTGGTGATCGCATGATCATACGGGTCGGCGTCGCGGACCACCTTGGCCAAATGCGCCAGGTAGTCATTGGGGGCGTGGGAGTCTTCGTTGAACAGCTCCCAGACGTCCACCCAGCAGGCGTATCGGGCGACCACGTACCGGAGGTACTTCTCCTGGAGGGGCAGGTTCTTGGCGCTGAGTGACTTGTACTCCTTCAAATCCCGCCCCAAGCCGAAGGCGGTGGGACTGTTGCCCCACAGGCTCATGTCTTGGAAGAGGATCATGATGTGCGAGAAGCCGTGGGCCTTCTGGAGCCGAAACAGGTCGTCCATCTCCGCCGCCAGCTTCGTGTCGTATCGGTCCGGCGGGCCGCCCTCGGGGATCAGCGCCAGCGCGCAGCCGGCCCGCGTGCCGGCGCCGAGTTGCCAACGGAGCAGATTGCTCGCTCCCTGGAAGGCCTTGGCCCACTCCTCGGCTGGGACGGTTCGCCAGTTCCGGCCCGGCCCGCCCGGACCGTCAAAGCCGACCCGGAAGTACCCGCAGGTCTGCACCCCGATCGGATAGAACGGCGTGCCGTCTTCATGCTCCAGCCGGTAGGGATTGCGCTTGGAGACGCGGAGGAACCCGCGGCCGGATGTGCCTTTGCAGACAAAGCCGCCCGTCTGTTTGGCGGGGCCTCCGGGCTTGAGCGTCGCGGCGTAGGACCAGCGCCCCTGCTCGCCCGGCACGAATCGCACCCGCCACTCATTGCCGCCGTCGTAGAACCCTTCGACCCGGTGCGTTTTGCCCGAGGGCGAGGTGAACACCGCGGCCGCCTGGGCGTCCCAGAAGGGGTTATCGAATTCACGCTCGGACCGCAGCGTGACCTCAAAGATGCCGTATTTCGGAACGGCCTGTGCGTTGTCGGCACTCGAGTTGCGTTCGCGCGCACTCATCTGTCCCTGACCTCTCTCGGCCGTGACCGTTAACGCCGCCGCTACCAGAATCCATCTTGCCAAAAATGCCATTGCGCTCCCGCCTTCTGTAAAACCAAGTACCCAGCCGCTCGTCGCCCGGCGGCGAGAGAGCATACACGGCCGGCGGACTCGCCGCGCGGAATAATTACCCATTCCGACATTGACCGGGGACGCAGCGGCCGATATACTACCAATAGAGGAGTAGCATGATCCGTCGGCGCGAAAGCTTGAGCCTCCTACGACTGCTGGGGCTGTTGCTGCGCTGACGGATCGCGGGAAACTCCCGAAACTTTCAAGCCCCGCGATCCGAGACAGGTTTGCGGGGCTTTTTTTGCCGCGAGAAACGGCAGTAGGTGCCGAAAAGTAAACAGTGGTCACGAAGGGAGCCAGCAATGTCCCAGCCAAGAAAGATACTGATCTTTGACACGACGCTCCGCGACGGGGAGCAGTCTCCCGGCTGCACCATGGACCTCAAGGAGAAGCTGGAGGTGGCGCGGATGCTGGAGGCCCTGCGTGTGGACATCATCGAGGCGGGCTTCCCCATCGCCTCGCCGGGCGACTTCGAGGCCGTCCAGGCGATTGCCGAATCGGTCCGCGACTGCACGGTTGCGGGCCTGGCCAGAGCGATGGAGAAAGACATTGACCGCGCCGGCCAGGCCGTGGCAACGGCCACTCGCAAGCGGATTCACCTTTTCTGCGCTACCAGCGAGATACACCGGAAGCACAAGCTCAAGCGGGCCAAGGAGGAGATCGTCAGGATGAGCGTGGCCGGCGTCCGCCAGGCCACCGGCTACACTGATGACGTCGAGTTCTCGCCCGAAGACGCCGCCCGCACGGAGCCGGAGTTCCTGGCCGAGGTGGTCAGCGCCGTCATCGAGGCCGGCGCCACCACCGTCAACATTCCCGACACCGTTGGCTACGCCATGCCCGCCCAGTTCGCCGAGCTGATCCGCTACCTCCGCCAGCACGTGCCGAACATCGAGCAGGCGGTCATCAGCGTGCACTGTCACAACGACCTCGGCCTGGCGGTGGCCAACTCGCTGGCCGCCGTCGCCGTCGGAGCCGGGCAGGTCGAGTGCACCATCAACGGCATCGGCGAGCGCGCCGGCAACGCGGCCATGGAAGAAATCGTCATGGCATTGAGAACCCGCCGCGACTTCTTCGCAGCCGACACCGGCGTCGACGCGCGCAGGATTTACGCGGCCTCGCGGCTGGTCTCGACGATCACCGGCCTGCACGTGCAGCGCAACAAGGCCATCGTCGGCGAGAACGCCTTCGCCCACGAGGCGGGCATCCACCAGCACGGCATGCTCAGCGACCGCCACACCTACGAGATCATGCGGCCGGAGGACATCGGGGTCGCCGCCAGCCGACTGGTGCTGGGCAAGCACTCGGGGCGGCACGCCTTCAAGGAGCGGGTCGAAGCCCTCGGCCACACCTTGACCGACGAGGAACTCAACGCCATCTTTGGGAGGTTCAAGGCCCTGGCCGACAAGAAGAAGGACATATTCGACGCCGACATCGAGGCGCTGGTCGGCCAGGAGATCGGCTCGCCGGCGGAGGTCTGGAAGCTGGAAGGTCTGCAAACCACGGCCGGCACCAACGCGATTCCCACGGCCACCGTTACCCTGACCAAGGAAGAAGAAAGACACACCGATGCCGCCACCGGCGACGGCCCGGTGGATGCCATCTACGAGGCCATCGGGCGGATCACCGGAACCAAGCTGGTCCTGAGAGACTACTCGCTGCGGGCACTAACCTCCGGCAAGGACGCCCAGGGCGAGGTGACCATCGAGGTCGAGCATAACGGGCGGAAGTTCCGCGCCCGCGGGGTGAGCACCGACATCGTCGAAGCCTCGGGCAAGGCGTACCTGGCGGCGGTCAACCGCGTCCTGACGGCCATGAACGGCGGCAAGGATCAGCCCGCCGCGCCGTAGGCGGGCCGTCGCGAACCATGCCTATGCCGCTCAGCGGATTCGCGCCTCCGGCCCGCTGCGATCACAGCACCCGCCCATCGCGACGGACCCTGCGCAGGATTGCCAGGCCGCCAATACCAAGCAGAATGAACGCGCCCGGCTCGGGAAGGGTGCACGACGGATACGCCCCCGTCAGATATCCGTAGGTGTCGGGTATCAAGCCCGCCTTGGCCACGAGGGCATTCTCGTACGTGCCGTACTCCGGGACAGCGTTGGTATAGAACCAGAAGGTGCCCACTCCTTCCGAGGCGGGCTCATCATCGGTAGGGAAGAACGGATCCTCGTACTTGACCACCGGCAGGTTCAGCGGCGGGTCCAAGCTGGGGTCGCCGTTGCGTTCGAAATAGCCGGTCCAGCCCAGGGCTTCAGGGTCCTCCGGGAACTTCTCGCTGCTGCTGAGAGCGGCCGGCGCGTCAAACTCGATCAGGTGATCATCCCCCGCACATTCCAGCTTCAGGATCAGATCGGGGTGACTCAGCCCGGACCCCTGGCCGAACAGGTGCCACTCGATCTCGATCTCATACAGGTACCAGCCCTGATGCGGTCCCGGATCGGTAATCAAAGTGGCCGTGCTTGTCCCGGAAATGGTCGAAATCTCCCCACCCAGTGCGACGCCCGAGCAGATCAGAAGCGCAGTGAATGCAACGATGCGGGCAGTATTCACGAAGTTCTCCTCCTTTGTCCGAGAGACTGACACGTCTCTGAAGCTTCGAGCACGAACAGATTACACCATTCTACCACTTCCTCCCAAGATGTCAACATATTTTTCTGGCAAAACATGGCCTAAGATCCTTTTGGAACTGGCCTTCGGCTTGGATACAGTCTGGCTTGGGGCCACTGGCGAGGCCACGAAGGCGTCTCAGAACGCCGGTTTTCCGGTCCGCCTGAAGCGCTGCATGACCCCCAGTGACTCGGCCGCGTAGCGGCGGGCACGGGCCGGGTCGTTCCGGCGGGCGCTCATGGAGATGACGATGTATTTCTGATGCTCGTACAGCAGGTAGAACATCCTCCGGACGGCCGCGTCGCCGCCCGAACGATCCACCGCCCGGCCGTAGCCTTCCCAGAAGGCCGGACCCGTCACCCCGCAGTAGTCGGCAATGGCCAGGTCCCACTCGACGTCGCCCCAGCAGGCCCGGTCGAAGTCGAGAACGCCGGTAACCTCGCCGTCGTCGGCCACCAGAAGGTTGGTCACCCAGATGTCGCCGTGCAGCAGCCGCGACGCCGTGCAGTGCTCGAACAGCCCAAGATGATCGGCCAGCAGGCCTCGGGCGGCATCGGCCGTGGCTTCGTCGTAGACGCCGCAGCCGACGACGTCGTCCAGCTCCTTGCGGTACATCACGCTGAAGGCTTCCGGCCACGTGGGCTGCGGCTCCATGCAGCGGTGCTCGCCCAGGTAACCGAAGCGATTTCCGGGCTCGGTGATGGCGTGAACCTGGGCGATGGCGCCGCCCCACTCGCGCAGGGCCCGCGCCCGGGCGGCCGCCGACAGGTGCGCCTGGCTGAGCGGCGTGCCGGCCAGCCGCGGCATGATCAAGTAGTCCCGGTGGATGCGCTCGCGCGAGAAGTCGTGGGCGAGGATCGGTGGAACAGGCACGGAAGTCTCTTTCAGCAAGCGGGCGTGGATGGCCGGCTCCTGGCGCATCATCCGCCGCTCATAGAAAAGCTGAAGCAGCTCGTCCGGCGGGGCCACGCGGAGAACGTACCGCCCGTCGGGCGAGCCCACGTCAAAGGTCTCAGAGAACTTGCCCGCCCCAAAAGGCCGAACCGACCAGTCGCCGTCGCCAAGCCCGGCCACAACCAGCTCTCGCGCGGTAGCTGCCGACAGTTGCATCCGCACAAGCCTACTGAAGGCGCCGCGACATGCAAGCTGCGATGCCCGCTTCCCCCGCCGCCGCGCAGAAAAGCCGGCCTCGAAGGCCCCCGCCGCGGAGATTGCCGCACCCCATGGTCGCTGGATCAACTCCGGCAGAACGGCACCGCCTGAGGAAGTCCGCGGTCACGTTCCAGCGTGCCCGGCACGGTTGGCGGCCCTGATGGCCAGGCGCTTGGCCGCTAGGTCAACGGCCAGCCGGATCGCCGCCTTCATCGGCTCGGGATCGGCGCGGTTCTTGCCGGCGATGTCGAAGGCGGTGCCGTGTGCCGGGCTGGTGCGAATGAGCGGAATCCCCAGAGTCAGGTTCACCGCCTCGCGCCAGGCCAGCAGCTTGATGGGGATCAGCCCCTGGTCGTGATACATGGCGACGACGCAGTCGAACTCTCCGGCCACGGCCCGGCGGAAGAGCGTATCGGCCGGATACGGGCCGGAAACGTTGGCGCCGGCTTCGGCAGCCATCAGCGCCGCCGGCTCAATGATCCGCTTTTCCTCGTCGCCGATGGTGCCGCCCTCGCCGGCGTGCGGGTTGAGCCCGCAGAGGGCGATCCGCGGATCGGCGATGCCGAATAGGTCCCGCAGGGCCCGATCGGCCAGATCGATGGGGTTGAACACGCAACCGATGCTAAGGCGGTCGCAGACCGCAAAGAGCGACTCGTGGATGGTGGCCAAGACGACCTTCAGTTGCGGAGCGACGAACATCATGGCATAGTTTCTGGACTGCGTCCGCTTGGCCAGCATCTCGGTGTGACCGGGGAATTTGTAACCGGCCAGCCGCCAGGCCTGTTTGGAGATGGGGGCAGTAACCAGCGCGTCGATCATGCCGGCCTGTGCGGCCGCGACGGCACCTTCCAGAAAGGCCGCGCTGGCCCGCCCGCCATAGTGTGTGGGCTCGTGCTGGCCGGCCGCCGGGCTGGGCAGTTCGTCATAGTCCAACACGATCACGTCGTAGGGATAGCGCCGGACCTTCTCGTGATGATCGCGATACCAGGGAAAGTCCCCCTCCAGCAGATCGGCTATGTACGAGAACAGCTCACTGAAGCCAAAGACCACAAACCGGGCCCGGGCCCGCAGCGACGCGTCGGCCATTGCCTTCACCACAATCTCCGGGCCGATCCCGCAAGGATCGCCCATGGTGATTCCGATGGTCGGATGCTTTTCGTTCATGGCTTTCGGCCAAAGCGTTAACCGCAACGCTCAATGCCCGGACGCGTCTCATTTGGTGGCGAAACCTTCTTGTCTTTCCGAACTCTCGATCAGCGCCGCCATGGGATCTCCCGGGCGTCGCTCCGCCCTCTCTGGCCCGTGGCGGCCTCTCAGGCAAAGCCCGCCTTCCGGAGCTTCTCCACAGTCAGCCCAGTTTCGCCCGCCAGCGCCAGAAGATGCCGCCGAACGTACTTTCCAATAACATCTAATTCTACATTGGCGCGGTCGAAATTGCGAAGTCTTCCCAGCGTGGTGCGTTGGACCGTCGCGGGAATAAGCGCCACGGAGAATCGCCCGTCGGCCACGTCCACCAGCGTCAGACTCACCCCCGCCAGGGCGACGGATCCCTTGGCAACCATCTGGTCGGTCAGCTCCCGCGGCGCGGTCAGCTCCAACAGGTGGCCTTGGGGCCCGCGCTGGATGTTCGCGACCCGGGCCACGCCGTCGACATGCCCTTGAACGATGTGCCCATCCAGGGGCGCCCCTGCCGGCACCGGGGTTTCCAGGTTCACCAACGCCCCGGGGCGAAGATCGCCCAGCGTCGTGCGGGACAGCGTCTCCGGCACGGCGTCGAGGTCGACCTGGACGGCGGCCATGGACACCACGGTCAGGCAGACCCCGTCCACGGCGATGCTGGCGCCCGGGGCAAGCCGTTCGGCCAACGGACCCACGTCGATCCGAACTCGCCCGCCCTCGGCGGCCGAAACCATGTCCACAACGGCTCCCAGATGTTGTATGATTCCCGTAAACACGAGCATCATGCTAGGTCGCGGCCGCCCCGCTGGCAAGATGCCGGCGGGAAGTTGGCAGGCGGAAAACTGGCCTGGATCGTGACTCTGGTGGGGATCTGGGAGGTCGGTTACCAGGTAGCCCGAGTCACGTCCAGGCCATTTGTTGGCACGATCAGGACTCCGGGCCTCCTTGTATCGTGGAATGTCGTCTACGACTTGGCCAGGCTCAGGCCTCTCCGGGCGAATCGATGATGACGTTCACCGGGCCGATCGCCTGGTTTCGAATGGCCATCTTCGCTCCGAAGACGCCGGTTTCCACCATCACCCCCCGTCGGCGAAGCCCGGCGACGAACGCCTCGTGTATCGGCTGGGCCTGCTCTATCCCGGCCGCCGCAACGAAGGCTGGCCGACGCCCTTTGCGGGCATCGGCCAGCAGTGTAAAACTCGACACGGCCAGGACGCCCCCCCGCGCGTCCTGGACGGATAAGTTCAACTTTCCCTTCTCATCGTCGAAAATACGCAGATTGGCGATTTTCTCGGCCAGCCAGTCGGCGTCCTTGTTCGTGTCATTCACACTCACGCCCACGTATACCAGCAGCCCTCGTTCGATCCCACCGACGATCCGATCGTCGACCACAACCTCGGCCCAGGCGACTCTCTGCACCAGCGCTCGCATGGTCGGCCCTTTCAGTTGGCGTACTTGGCCGCTATTTTCCGGGCCGACGCCGCCACGCGCCTCACCAGCGCCTTCGGCGCCAGAACATCCACCTGGTCGCCGTAGCCAAGGACCCACCAGACGATCTCGCCCAGACCGTCCACCCGGGCGAGAAAGTCGATCGAGCCGTCGTCCCTCCACGCCACGCGTTGAGAGTCATGCCAACAGACCTCCGCCACGTTGCCGGCGACCTTTGACGAAAAGCGCAAATGCACGTCGTAGAGCTTTCCTTCCGGGATCATGCACCAGGCCTGCCCGAATTCCGGCGTCGCGGTCTGGTCCGGGGACGGCTCGAAGGTTTCGTCCGTAACCGAGAGCCTGCGGATTCGGCCCAGCTTGAACGTCCGCCGCTGGCGATGCATCCGGGAATAGGCAATCAGGTACCACGCCCGGCCCACGAACAAGAGTCGAAGGGGTTCGACCTTCAACGTAATCTGCTTGCGCTCGTAGAAGCTGATGTAGACGATGCGGCAGAGCCGGTGCTCGGCAACGGCCCTGACCAGGCGGTCAAACAAATCGTCCAATCCCTGATGCCGGGCGGAAGCGGCCGGCATGATTGCCACGCTGTCCATGACCGTGCCCAGGTATTCCCGCACGGATTGCGGCACCACGCTCTCAACCTTCAGTGCCGCCCGACCGCTGGCCGCGGCCAACGGAAGCATGGAAGAGCCGCGCGTCCGCCTGGCCGAAACGAGCAAGGCCAGTGCCTCCAACAGCGTCAGGTTCACCGGCGGGAGGAAGAAGTGCTGGTTGATCCGGTACGTCTTCCGCAGGCGGTCGTAATAGTAGGGTATGTGTGCCATCTCCAGCATGTTCAGGTCGCGAAAAACGGTGCGACGGCTGACCTGCAACTCCTGGGCCAACTGCGCCACCGTAAAACTACGTCCGCTCTGTAGCATCGTGACCAACCGCAGCACCCTATAAATCCTGCTTATGCTCATGCCAACAGCTCCTTTATCGGGGGTGAGCGTGACAGGTGTATGTCACCATGCAGCGCTTTTTCAGAAAAACTTTGCCCCAAGCCGGGCTCACGCGGCCTTGGTTCAACCGCGATGTGAACTGCCGGAAGCATGCTGGCCGCCTGCTAAGCCTACAGCGAACCCCCAGCGGCAACAAGCCGTCCGAGGCGGCGACCGCGCGGACTGCCAGCGTAGGCCGCCACGTCGACACGACCGAGCCGTCGGTCGCCCCGCTATTGCCGGCCGTTGGCAAGCCGTATAATCACGGGGCCTGCCTGTGTTGCGGCGACTGATGGCCGCTGAGGCGAAGTGAACCCGCGCCGCCGCGGATAAGGCCGAACGATGCTCGTCGGTTTGCGTACGCTCATATAGCGGATGCAAACCTTGGAGAGCGCATGCGCCTGCTGGTGACAGCCGATCTGCATTACGATACCCCCCGGAGCCGCGAGCCGGTCCGAGCGCTGGCCGAGGAGGCCTGCCGCGGCGGCGGGGACGTGCTGGTGCTCGTGGGCGACACGGCCGGCGTTGCCCACCAGCCGCTGCGGGAATGCCTGGCCCTGTTTGGCGAGTTCCCCGGCAGGAGATTCCTCGTTCCCGGCAACCACTGCCTCTGGTGCCTGCCCGAAGAGGATTCGATCCAGCGATATGAGGAGATCCTCCCCGCCATCGCGGCCGAGGCCGGCTTTTCCTTGCTGGACCACGAACCGACCGTGATCGAAGCAACGGGCTTGGTGGGTTCGGTCGGCTGGTACGACTACTCATATCGTGAACGGCGATTGAAGATCCCTCTGGAATTCTACAAGGCGAAGGTCTCGCCGGGAGCGGCCGGGAAGTTCCCCGAGCACCGCCACTTGCTGGAGACCTACCGCGGGAAACTGGCCGACTGGCACATGAACATGAACGCGCGCTGGATGGACGGCGTTCGCGTGCGGATGAACATGACTGACGAGGAATTCCTGGATTACCTGGTGGCCAAGCTCCGCGACCAGTTGGATCGTTTCCAGGCCGACGCCGGGGTCCGGCGGGTCGTGGCGTTCATACATCACCTGCCGTTCCGCCGGCTCGTGCCGACCGGCCGGCCGGCGGTAGTGGCCTTCGCCGCCGCCTACATGGGCTCCGACAAGATCGGGCGGATCCTGGCGGACTGCCCGAAACTCACGCACGTGTTCTGCGGTCATTCCCATTGGCGAGACGCGGTCCAAATCGGGAAAATCAAGGTGATCAACGTGGGCAGCACGTATACACAAAAGCACCTGGAGGTGTTGGACTTGTAGGCGTCTGAACGACGAGTGAGGCGATCATGAAAGCTCGAGCAATAACTTTGCCGGGGGTCCTGGCGATAGTGCTCCTTTCCCATTCGGCCATCGACGCGACGGCCGCGCCGCCGCCCGCCGAGCGAGCGGGAATCGGTCCGGCGGGGCCGGCCCGGGCGGCGGAGTCGAATCCGCTGCGGATCACGCCGGTTGTCAAGGCGTATCGGAAGTCCCGCCCGGCCGTGGTCAACATCTCCACGGAGCGGCTCATCCAGACGCGATGGGGGCTGTTCGGATTTGGCGACGACCCGTTCGAGGAGTTCTTCCCGAAGCGGACCATGCGGACCGCCAGCCTCGGCAGCGGCTTCCTCATTCATCCGGCAGGCTACATTATCACCAACGCCCACGTCGTCCGTCGCGCCCAGAAAATCACCGCCACCCTTTCCGACAAGTCCACTCACGCTGCCGAGGTGGTCGCCGCCAACGACGCCCACGACCTGGCCGTGCTGAGGATCAAGGACGCCAAAGGCCGGAAGTTCGGCTTCCTGCGGCTGGGGCGCAGCGACGACCTCATGATCGGCGAAACCGTCATCGCGATCGGCAACCCGTTCGGTTACCAGAACACGTGCAGCACCGGCGTGATCAGCGCGTTGGGCCGCAAGCTGGAGTTCCGCGGCGGCAGTGTCTATCGCGGGCTGATTCAGATCGACGCGCCGATCAACCCGGGAAACTCCGGCGGGCCGCTGCTGAACATTGCCGGCGAGCTGATCGGCATCAACACCGCCATCCGCGCCGACGCCCAGGGCATCGGCTTCGCCATTCCGGTGGACATGCTCGAGGCGGACATACCGAAGCTGCTGGACTTCGAGCGGCTCAACCGGGTGATCTTCGGGCTCACCGTGCGGCAGCGGCGGACGGATCGCGGCGGGAACCTGGTCGTCGCCGCGGTCGCGGCCGACACCCCGGCCGCACGCGCCGGCTGCAAGGTCGGCGACCGCCTGCTGACGCTGAACGGAAAAAACCTGGTGCAACTGCCGGACTATCAGATCGAAATGCTGTCGGCCCGGCCCGGCTCCAAAGTAAAGTTGCGGGTCCTGCGCGGCGGCAGGAAGATCGACCTGGAGGTGGCGGTTACCATCCGTCCCAAGCCGGACGGGGCCGCCTTGGCCCAGCGGCTGTTCGGCATGAAGCTGCGGCAGCTCACGCCGGAACTGGCCCGGCGGCTGGGACTGGCGGTCAACGCCGGCCTGATCGTGGACGGCGTCGAGGCCAACGCCCCCGCCGCCCGGCTGGGCATTCGCTCCGGCGACGTGGTCTTCCAGCTCGGGCGCTGGTACGTTACCGACCTGGAAAGGGTCGGGCTGATCCTTGAGGACGTTGGCCCCGGGGAGGTCCTGAGGGTCGGGATCGTCCGGGGAAGGGTCCGGGCATGGGGCTCCATCGAGGCGCGCAAGATCGAGGTTCGGCCGCCGGCTGAGAAAGGCAAAGTGCGCGTATGAAAGTGCTCGTCGCGCCGGATTCGTTCAAGGAGTCGCTATCGGCGGTTGAGGTGGCCGAGGCGATGGCCGCCGGTGTGCGGCAGGCCGCCCCCGACGCTCAAGTCGACCTTTGCCCGATGGCCGACGGCGGCGAGGGGACGGTCGAGGCGATGGTGGCGGCCACGGGCGGGCAGCTTCGAACCGCCGAGGTCTTCGGGCCCCTCAGCGAGCCGCGAGAGGCCCGCTTCGGCATGCTGGGCGACGCCAGCACCGCCGTAATCGAAATGGCGGCGGCCGGCGGCCTGGCGCTGGTCGCGCCCGACAGGCGAAATCCCCTCCGCACCACCACCTTCGGCGTCGGCGGCCTGATTCGGGCGGCCCTGGACGCCGCCGCCGAGAGCATCCTCGTCGGCATCGGCGGATCGGCGACGGTGGACGGCGGCGCCGGCTGCGCGCAGGCGCTGGGGGTGGTGTTTATCGACCGCCACGGCCGGGCTTTTCCCTGCGGCCTGGGCGGCGGCGACCTGGCCGACGTGGGGCGAGTCGACATCAGCGACCGCGATCCGCGGATCGCCCGGACGGAGATGCGCGTTGCCTGCGACGTGACCAATCCGCTGACCGGCCCGCAAGGCGCCGCAGCCGTCTACGGGCCGCAGAAGGGGGCAACGCCGGAGATGGTCAAGACCCTGGAGGCGGGTCTGGCCAACCTGGCCGGCGTCATCCGGCGCGACCTGGGGGTCGACGTGGAGCACCTGCCCGGGGCAGGAGCGGCCGGCGGACTGGGGGCCGGGCTGGTCGCCTTCTGCGGGGCGACGCTCCAGCGGGGGGTGGAGATCGTCGCCGACGCGGTCGGCCTGGAAGAGCGAATCCGCGCAGCGGATCTCGTAATCACCGGCGAGGGCAAGCTCGACGCCCAATCGGCCGCCGGCAAGACCGCCTTCGGAGTCGCGAAGCTCGCGGCCGGCGGCGGCGTGCCCGCCATCTGCATCCCCGGGAAGGCCGACTCTGACGCGCCGAAGGACCTCTTCCGGTTAACCCGCCCTTTGGTCGACGGCGACGTCACCACCAAGCAGGCCCTCGCCGAGCCGGCGCGCCTCCTGGCCCGCCGCGCTGCCGAGGCCATCCGCGCCCTCGGCGGCGCGGACCGCTAACAGCCCGTTGAGAAAGTGGTGTAACTAATTGTGTGTAACTTGGTAGTAGTCGTGGGCTATTGAAAGCTGTTGATTGTGTTGGCGGTTTGATGGGCGTCCAAGCGGGCGAGCAGATGAGATCACTCCACGCGGATGAGGCTGTGGACGTCGTAGCCGGGGAGCTTCTCCCGGCCGTTGAGGAAGCACAGCTCGATCAGGAAGGCCACGCCGACGATCTCGCCTGCGAGCTGCTCGACCAGATCGCAGGCCGCGGCCATGGTGCCGCCGGTCGCCAGCAGGTCGTCCAGCATCAGCACCTTGTCGCCGCGGCCGATGGCGTCGGCGTGAATCTCGACGGCGTCCGTGCCGTACTCCAGGGCGTACTGGCGCTTGATCGTCTTATGGGGCAGCTTGCCGGGCTTGCGCAGCGGCACGAAGCCCGCCCCCAACTGCCGGGCGACGGCGCCGCCGAAGATGAACCCGCGGCTCTCGATGGCGGTGACGGTCTTGACGCCGCGGCCGTCGAAGGGCTCCGCCAAGCGGCGGACGGCCTCGTCCAGAGCGGCGGCGTCGGCCAGCAGCGGGGTGATGTCCTTGAAGATGATGCCCTTCTTGGGAAAGTCCGGGACGTCGCGAATGAATTTCTCCAGGTCGACCATGCTTCGGCTCCGGCTTGGCTTGGGTTCCTGCCCGGAGGCAACCGACGGCCTCCAGGCCCGGCACAACCTAGCGGGCTCGGCCGGCGCCGTCCAGGGCAAATTGGCGCGGCGGCGATAGCGCCGGGCGGCGGAAGGGATGGTCTGCCCGGCGTGGCCGCCTGGCGGGCGGGCCACGCAAGACTCCTCACACGGTCATTTGCCGGCCGGTGGCGGCCGGATTCCCGGCAGCGGGCGACCGCGACAGCAAGCACGGCCGCCCTATCGAGAACCGCGAGACGCGGCGGGCCTCGCCCCCGCCGTCGGCGGGAGATCCGCCGGAGGCGCTACAGCATTTCCTCCAGCAGGCCCTGCAACTTTGCCAGCGCCTGATTTCCGAGCTGGCGAACGCGCTCGCGGGTCAGGCCCACCATTGCCCCAACTTCCTTATACGTCCTTGGCGGGTCTTCATGTCCATCCAGTCCGAAGCGGTAGGTCAGGATGTTCCGCTCCCGCTCCGGCAGTTGCCCTAACAGCTTCTCGACCAGGGCGGCGTTGCCCTCGTCCTCGAAGAGCTTCTCCGGCTCGGAACTGACGTCCGACAGGATTTCCGCCAGGGACTGCGCCTCATCGCCGACCATTTGCGTGGGGGCGTTGACGGCCATGATCCCCTGGTGAACCATCTCGGCCTTCTTCCTGGAGATTTTCAGCTTCTTCGCGATTTCATCGATGCTCGCCGGCCGGCCCAGCTTCTCTTCCAGATCGCGGGCGGCCTTTCGCCACTTGCTCACCTGCTGCACCATGTACGCGGGGATGTGAATCGGCTGGACGGCGTTGATCAACGCCCGCTTGATCGCCTGCTTGATCCACCAGGCCGCGTACGTGCTGAAGCGAACCCCCGCGTCCGGATCGAATTCCTCCACCGCCCGCATCAGGCCGAGATTGCCCTCGGCCACCAGGTCGCTCAGCGGCATGCCGCGATTGGAGAAGCGCTTGGCAAGGCTGACCACCAGCCGGAGGTTCGCCTGGATCATCTGCTCACGCGCGGCCGGGTCCTGCTCATCGCGGATCTGCCGCGCGAGCTGTTTCTCCTGCTCGGGCGTGAGCAGCTCGGTGTCCGTAATTCGCTCGAGATACCATCCCAGCCCTGCTTTCCCGGCCATGACGCCAGACCTCCATTTTTCAAGTGCGGCCGCGGCGGCCGCCAGAGGGTCAATCGACTCCATAACCACTGTCGACCGCTACCGGCGAGGACTTGATTAGGGAAAGGTTCTGGCGCGGCGCGGCAACGGGCGCGCCCGCGCCCGCGAAAGGGCATCTCGCCCGCACCCCCCATGGGGCTAACTCACTCCTGTTTTTCCTGGTCCGCCGATTCGGCCTGGTCGCCGGAGCCCTTCTCGGCTGCCGGCTTCTCGGGGGGCTGCTCGGCCTCCTGCGGGGGCGACTCTGCCGCTTCGGGCGGCTGCTCCTGGGCCGGTTCGGGCGGCTGCTCCTGGGCCGCTTCGGCCGGCTGCTCCTGGGGCGGCGCGGGCGGCTGCTCCTGGGCCGGCGCGGGCGGCTGCTCCTGGGGCGGCGCGGGCGGCTGCTCGCCCAGGGCCTCCATGGCGATGCGCTCGGCGGTTTCCGGATCGACTTCCTTCTGCCGTCGCGGCGGCGGGCCCTCCGCTTGCGGCGGCGCCGGCGGGCGGGCGGACGACAGGATGGGCTTTCCCTCGATCGCACCCAGCAGCCCGGTTTCGGCGCCCAGGCCGCCGCGCCGGCGGACGGGTTCGGCCGGCTGCTCGCCGGGCACGCCGTCCTCGGCCGCCCACTGCGCCCGCTTCAACGACAGGCCGATCTTGCGGTCCTCCGCATCCACCCGGAGGATCTTCACCTCGATCTCCTGGCCGACCTTGACCACCTCTTCCGGGTCGTCCACCTTGCGATCGGCCAGCTCGGAGATGTGCAGCAGGCCCTCCAGGTCCTCCTCCAGCTCCACGAACACGCCGAAGTTGGTGACCTTGGTGGCCTTGCCCTTGACGATCTGCCCGGGGATGTAATGCTGGGGGATCTGCCGCAGCCAGGGGTCCTCCAGGAGCTGCTTGAGCCCCAGGGCCACGCGCGTCTTTTCCTCGTCCACGGCCAGCACGACGCACTGGATCTCCTGGTTTTTCTTGAGCATCTCGGAAGGATGGCTGACCTTTCTCGTCCAGGACAGGTCCGAGACGTGCAGCAGCCCGTCGATGCCCTGCTCGATCTCCACGAACGCGCCGTAGTTGGTGAGGTTGCGCACCTTCCCGTCGACGACCGTCCCGGGGGGGTACTTTTGCTTCACCAGCGTCCACGGGTTGACCTCGGTCTGCTTGATGCCGAGGGAGATCTCGTGCTTTTCCTTGTCGATCTCGAGCACGACCACGTCGATCTCGTCGCCGACGTTGACGATCTCCGAGGGGTGGTTGATCCGCCGCGTCCACGACATCTCCGAGATGTGCACCAGTCCCTCGACGCCCTGTTCCAGCTTCACGAAGGCGCCGTAGGGAAGGATGTTCACCACCTGCCCGCGCACGCGCGAGTCGACGGGGTATTTCTGCTCGACGTCCTCCCAGGGCGAGGGGCCCGTCTGCTTCAGCCCCAGCGCGATCTTCTCTTTCTCGCGGTCGACGGCGAGGATCACGATCTCGATCTCCTCGTCGATCTTGACGATCTCGGAGGGATGCCCGATCCGCCCCCAGCTCATGTCGGTGATGTGCAGCAGGCCGTCGATGCCGCCCAGGTCCACGAACGCCCCGAAGTCCGCGATGTTCTTGACCACGCCCTGGCGAAGCTGCCCCGGCTCGATCTCGGCCAGAACCTTCTCCTTCGCCTTCGAGCGGCGCTCCTCAATCAGCCGCCGCCGGGAGACGACGATGTTGCGGGCCTGCTCGTCGATCTTGAGGATCTTGGCCTCGACCTTCCGCCCGACCATGTCGGCGATGTCCGAAGGTCGGCGGATGTCCACCTGGCTGGCCGGCAGGAAGACCGGCACGCCGATGTCCACCAGCAGCCCGCCCTTGATCTTCCGCGAGACCACGCCCTCGACCACGTCGCCCTCTTTCTTGGTCGCGAGGATGCGCTCCCAGGCCCGGATGCGGTCGGCCTTGCGCTTGGAGAGCACCACCAGCCCGCTGTCGGACTCCACGGCCTCGAGGAACACCTCGATCTCGCTGCCCGGCTGGGCCTCGGAAGGGTCGGAGAACTCGGCCAGGCTGACCGCGCCTTCGCTCTTCAGCCCCACCTCCACGAAGACGTCGTTGCCGATGGCGCTGACGACGCGGCCCTTGAGAACCGAGCCCACCTGGAACTGCGAGGAGGCCTCCTTCATCATCGCTCCCAGGTCTTCGGCGGCATCCTGACCGCCCATGGCCGCGGCCATCTCGGTTCGGACCTGTTCGTCGGTAATCCCCAAAGATTTGATAAGGTTCCTGTTTACCATACCGCTGCGATTTTCCGTTCCACCATTACCTGGCGGCTCGGCTGCCGCCGTTGTCTCCATAGCCGGCTCCGCCTTCGGCGAACGCTTTAGGCGCCAAGCCCGGCCGACCGGACCGCCCGATCTTCATTGTAGCCGTCCGCCGGCCGCGTTATTTGCAGACCGGCGGGCCCCTCACCCTAATCCACATATCGACGATTCTCAAGAGAAATTGAGGTCAAATCCGCCCCGGCCCGGCGGCGGCACTGCCATTGCGCCCGCTCCGGCCGGAGGAACCCCCGCCCGCTCCCCGAACAATCCGCCCACCGCCAATCCGCCCTATCGAGCCGGCGGCGATTTCTTGGTACAATTTCCACGGCGGGAGACAACGATGAGCAAGGAGCAATACCACGAGGCGATGCTGTACGAGCCGGCCGAGGACGGCAAGGTCCGCTGCCGGCTGTGCGGGCACGAGTGCCTCATCGGCCCGGACAAGCTCGGCATCTGCCGGGTAAGGAAGAACGTCGGCGGCAAGCTCATCTCGCTGAGCTACGACGCCCTGGTCTCGGTCAACGTCGACCCCATCGAGAAGAAGCCGCTGTTTCACTTCCTGCCGGGCACGCTGAGCCTGTCGGTCGCGGCCGCCGGCTGCAACTTCCAGTGCGCGTTCTGCCAGAACTGGCAGATTTCACAGGCCCCGCGGACGGGCAAGGTGCTGGCCGGGCAGGCCGTCCCGCCGGCCCAGCTCGTCGCCCGCGCCGTCCGCCGCGGCTGCGCCTCGATCAGCTACACCTACACCGAGCCGACGATCTTTTTCGAGCTGGCCTACGACACCGCCCGGCTGGCCCAGGAGAAAGGCATCAAGAGCTGCTTCGTCTCCAACGGCTTCATGACCCCGCGGGCAGTGCGGACGATCGCCCCGTTCCTGGACGCGATCAACGTGGACCTGAAGGCGTTCCGCGACGAGACGTACCGCAGCGTCATGAAGGGCCGCCTGGAGCCGGTGCTGACCTGCCTGCGGGAGCTGGTCCGATGCGGCGTGTGGGTGGAGGTGACCACCCTGGTGGTGCCGGAGATGAACGATTCGGAGGCCGAGCTGGCCGACATCGCCGGTTTCATCGCCGGCGAGCTCGGCCCGGACGTGCCCTGGCACGTCAGCCGCTTCCACGGGGACTATGAGATGATCGCCGCCGCCTCCACGCCCATCGCCACGCTGCACCGGGCGGTGCAGATCGGGCGGGAGGCCGGGCTGCGCTACGTGTATTCCGGCAACGTCCCCGGCGACGAGAACGAAAGCACGCTGTGTCCGCGCTGCGGCTCGATGCTGATTCGGCGGACGGGCTTTGCCATGGCGGCCAACCGTCTCGACGCCGGCCGCTGCCCCGACTGCGGCAGCCGCATCGCCGGCGTCTGGAAGTAGCCCGCCCCCGTCCGCCAGGCGCCGATTCAGCCGCGGCCCCCGCCGACCGCCGGCCGGCAGATCGCACGCCGAAACGCCTGAAGAACTAACTTCTTCTCTTGCGCCGGTTTCGCTTCTCGCGCCGCTTCTTGGAGCCTACTTTCCTGCGTCTTCTGGGCTTGGCCATTCCGTACTCAATTCCGCCGCCGGCATCCACCGCGGAGGGAAGCTGCCCGGCGTCCTTTCCGTCCGGCGATTATAGCCGCTCAATCTTGCGTGTCCAGCCGCCGCCGGCCTGACTTATCCCCAGTTCCATCGGGAGCCCCGCAGCGGCGCCTTTCTTTGCCCGGGGCGCGACCCCTGGGAGGTGGAGGGCTTCGCCGGCCGCGCCGACGAGGTGGGCCGGTTAATCGGTGCATCGGTTAATCGGTAGGGCATGCAGCTCTGCAGCATGCGCGATGTCTCTTCCTTTGCCCCGGGGGGTGCCACGGCTTGCTCGCAAGCCGTGTTCCCTGATGACTCCCTCGCGCGCCCAAGCACACGGCCGCTTGAGCGTGGCACCAATGCCGAACCGCTCCCTGGCGGCCGGGACGTCAAGCTTGACGATTCGATCCCCTGCCGCCCCCAGGGCCTCGGGCATTCGCGCGCCGGCGCAGCTCGAACCAGTGCCGCTGACCGTAGTCGAACGTCAGGCCGTGGCGGGAAAGACCGTCACGGCCGGATCCTTTCCAGACCGGTGCGCCAGGTGGGTCATTCGGAGGCGACGTGAGAACAGCAGCTATTTGCCCACGGGAACGTGCTTGACGCGGTAGAGGGTCCGCTCGTGCGTGGCGAGATATTCGAGCACGGCACCGGCATCGAACCTTGGTCCGCCCTCGATAACCGCGTCCAAGGACGGACCGGCGAGGCCGTCCAAGACCACAAACTGCTCACCGGTCTGTCCCGCCACGTACGCGACGTGGTCACCATCAACGCTAAACAGAATTTTGCCGACGCCGTCGTACTTCGGACCCTTCTGCCCATCTATTACCACCGACCACTTCTTGCCGGTCATGATCGCATACGCCACACGCCGACCGTCCGGGCTGAAGAAAGGACAGCCCTGGCCGATTGCCTCATACGCCGGGCTGGGTTGACCGTCGAGCACCAGGTGCCACATGTTAGCCTTCCGGCCGGCATACCCAATCGTGCTGCCTTTCGTGGCAAAAACGGGGTCGCTGATCGCGTCAAATTCCGCCCCCTCCTTGCCGTCCACGACAAGAACCCATTTCTTGCCCTTCTGAGCTGCGTACGCTATGCGCGTGCCGTCGCGGCTGAAACACGGGCTTCCCTTGCCGATCGTGTCGTACTCGGGCCCCTCCCGGGCGTCCACGACAAGAACCGACTTCTCGCCCTTTCTGACGACGTATGCCATTCGCTTCCCGTCGCGAGTAAAGACAGGGCTGGGACCCATAATCCCACGATACTCCGGCCCTTCTTTGCCGTCCGCCACGAGCGACCACTTCGTCGCTTTTTGCGCCGCATAGGCGAAGCGTTTGCCGCGCGGGCCAAAGGTGAGCTTGCTCACTCCGTCGTATGCACGGCTCTGCTTCGCGTCGATCACCACAACGGACTTCTCCCCCTTTTTGGCGGCGTAGGCTACCCGCTTCCCATCCGGGCTGAACGTGAGGCTTCCTCTGAATATCCCATCAAACTCCGGTCCCGGACGACCGTCCACGACTACTACCGATTTGTCCGCCTTCTTGCTGGCATATGCGACATGCTTGCCATCAGCGCTGAGAATGAAAGTGCTTGGTTGGATCCTTCCCAGGACAGGGCCGGCCTCGCGTCCGTTCATAACTACAAGCAGCTTGTCCCTCCTGACAGCTACATAGGCCAGGTGGTTCCCGTCACCGGCGAATACAACGGTGCCTTTGACGATTCCATCGTACTCCGCCCCCTCTTGACCATCCACAACCACAAGCGCCTTCTCGCCCTTCATGGCAGCATAAGCCATTCGCTTTCCGCCCGCGCTGAATACCGGACGACCCACCGCCAGGAACTTCGGTCCCGGGCGGCCGTCTGCCACCACAACCCACTCACCGTTCAACGCTGTCACATAAGCAAAATGGCAGCCGTCCTTGGTGACCGTCAACGCTTGAATTCTCTCATGGACGGAGCCCAGCCGCTGTTTCTCGACCTCGTAGGCGCCAGTGCGCGGTGCCGAACCTTTGTCCGTGTCCTCCGCGCACACGCCTAAGCATGCCAGCACGGAAATGGCTGTGAGGATCATCGCGCTGTGTTTCATGCCCAGATCTCCCTACCACAGCAAGCGCCCGACGCAGGTGACTATGTTAGGAGGCCTCTGGTGCCGGGGCCAGCGAAATGCTCGAACCGAACGCGGCGTGAACCAGTCAGGCGCCGACTGGGCAATGGTCCATGGCCACGCCCCCGCGCGCGCAAAGGTGAATGCTCCAAGCGGGGAAATCCGGATTTTCCGAGATTTTTATCTTCTGCGCCCGCAGAGGCTTGCCGCCCCCGACCCGGTTTTGCGAAAGCGTTTGCGCGCGCATACGTGAACGCAACCTGTAAGTACGGAGGGCGCGGATACTGCGCCCCGACGCTCTTTGGAAAGTGCAGAGGATAGGGACTGGGGACTTGGGACTGCGGACCAGGGAACAGCAAAGGCTACGCCGGAGACCGCCTGCGGCGAGCGTAGTCGAACCGGAACCCGGATACGGGAGCCAGTAGCCAGGAGATGGGAGCCCGGGGAAACCAAAAACTGCCAAACAAAGCCAATCCGGGAGTCTGGGGAAGATAGGCAAAAGACAGCGACTAGGCCCGCCCCCCGGCAGTCGCGCAGCGACCATGGAGTTGCCCATTGCTGGATTGTTCGATTGCTGATTGTGGAATTCCTGCCCGCCTCTGCCAGGCGGGCGGTGTTATCGGACGTTCAAATCCACAAGACGTTGCGGCCCAACGGTGTGTGGATTTGGGCGCCGTTGCGAAACGTTGCGAATCTTTGCGAATCGTTGCGAATCGTTGCGAATCGTTGCGAATCGTTG
>CAYNYF010000079.1:0-21563 GCA_964401385.1 uncultured Planctomycetaceae bacterium
GTAGCCCCGCCCTACATTTCGGTTGTGGTTCGCGTGGTTCGCGGCTGGATGGTTCATTTGGCGGGGCGGTAGCCCCGCCCTACATTTCTGTTTTCGTTCGCGTCGTTCGCGGCTTGAAAGGAAAAGGTGGGTTGCTGCGCAACCCAGCCCACCGCTACCGCCAGTTTACTTCCGCCCGGCGGCGGGGTAGCTTGTTGGAATGAGCGGGGACGCGGGAAAGCTGGCGGTGGTGCTCCTCAGCGGCGGGCTGGACTCGGCCACGGCGCTGGCGATCGCCCGCCACGAGGGCTTTGCCTGCCACGCCCTGACGTTCGACTACGGCCAGCGGCACCGCTTCGAGCTGGCCGCGGCCGAGCGGGTCGCCGAGGCACTCGGGGCCGTCGAGCACCGCGTCGTCAAGCTGGACCTCTCCGCGGCCGGCGGCTTCGGCGGAAGCGCCCTGACCGACGAGATCGAGGTGCCCAAGGACGGCCCGGCGAGCGGCAGCATCCCCCCCACCTACGTTCCGGCGCGGAACACGATCTTCCTCAGCATCGCCCTGGGCTACGCCGAGGTGATCGGCGCGTTCGATATCTTCATCGGCGTGAACGCCATCGACTTCAGCGGCTATCCGGACTGCCGGCCGGCGTTCGTGGAGGCGTTCGAGCGGCTGGCGAACCTGGCGACGGCCGCCGGGGCCTCCGGCCGGGGGCGGTTCCGCGTCCGCGCCCCGCTGATGGAGATGACCAAGGGCCAGATCATCCGCACCGGGCTGGGGCTGGGGGTGGACTATTCGCTGACCCACTCCTGCTACGACCCCTCGCCGGGCGGGCTGGCCTGCGGGGCCTGCGACGCCTGCCGGCTGCGGCTGCGCGGCTTCGCCGAGGCCGACGCCGCCGATCCAATCGAATACGTGCAGAACCCGAACGGCCCGCCGGCGTAGAAACCAGCGAGAGCCCCCTGGCGGAGAGGGACTCGAACAGGGCTGTGCGATTACAGAAAGGGGTAAGTCATGTCCTTCAGAAGCGCGAGTGTTGTGGTGACCTTGGGATTCGCTTTCTTGTTCTACGGCTGCGATGGGGCCGCGGCCCGACCGACCCAACTGTCCGGTGAGGGGGAGGCCCAGCAACCGGCTCCGTCGGTCCCCGCTGGCGGCGCTGAGTTTCAGCCGTCGCCTTTGGCCGGGCTGATCGCCCCCGGCGCACAGGCGACCGCGTTTCTCGTTAATGTCTCGCCGGAGGACAGGGCGCTGGCGCCCGCGTTGATCTACTCGGGCCAGATTCAAAACGGTCTATTGATGACCAAAACCGTCTTGAGCAGGCCGAGGGAGTTTCGCTCGGAACTCTCGACGAACATGTGGAAGTACGTTACGGCCCGGCCGGTCGGCCCTGCCGGGTGTTCCGCTCTGGCTATCGACGCCCGCGGGTGCCAGAGCGAGCAACTAGCAGAAGAGCTGGCACGGGCGGCGGCGGAAATCTATAGGAAACATCTTGCTGAAGAGCAGAGGTTCAAGATCGAGACTAAGATCACCCCGTTAGCCAAGCAGCGCGACATGTTGAAGGGAAGAGTTCGCGCTGTTCGCGACGACATACAGATGATGATGACAAAGGGCCCCATGGCGGCCATGACGGAACGGCACAACCTGGTCAGCATAGCGCTGGAAGGGCTCGCGCGCGAGGTTCTGGCGGCGGACGTGGCCCAGGCCCAGGCCGCCGCCGCCCTGAAGGCGCACCAGGAGCAACTGAAGAACGGCACGGGCGCAAAGGACCCGCAAGTCCGCCGGCATCTGGAGGCCGATCCAGCGCTGAGGGACCTCAACGCTCGCGTAGTGGAGGCGACATTGCAGATGGACCTGGCCCAGCACAAGTCCGGCCCGAAGCACGCAGATGTCCAGCAGCTGGGCGGGAAGATCCAGTCCCTCCAGAGACAGCGATCCGAGCGCCAGAGCGAGTTGGTTCGCGCCAGCGTCGAGAGCATTGGGCAACAGCGCCAGATGACCTACGCGGCGGCCACGCAACGGTTAGCCGACGTGAAGGATCGGCTGGCCATAGCCAAGTCTGAGGCAGCCGACCTGGAAGACACCGTCGGGAGAATCGCATCGCTGAAGGCCGAAGAGAAACGAATGGGCCACCTGCTCGACAGGATCGAGCAGCAGCACCAGCAGTTGGAACTCAAGGTAGTGGGGATGCGCCCGGGCGGCCCTTGCTACCTGCCGGGAGCGCCTGTGCTGCTCGGGGTCGTTCGGACCAGGAGCGCCGGAGTCCACCAGTCGGCGTCGGGACGGCTGCTAAGGCAACTTGCTGATTGAGGAAGTGACGGATAATTCCTCAGGCGATCGCAGGCGCCGCCGCTTACGCGGGCGGGGACGCTCAGGTCACCAGAAGGCTGCCGATCTGATACACGGCCGTGGCGATGAGCCACGCCATGGCGGTCAGGCCGGCGACCTGAAGGAGGGCCCACTTCCACGAGCCGGACTCTTGCCAGGTGGCGGCCAGCGTGGGGATGCACGGCAGGCTGACCAGGCAGAAGAAGATGATGCAGATTCCCTGGAGGGGCGAATACGCGGCCCGCAGTCTGGCTGCCAGCGGCTTCTCGGCCCGGCGGCCGGCGCCGACGGCGTGGAGGACGCCGAGCTGGGCGACGAAGACCTCCTTGGCCGGCAGGGCCGCGATCAGCGCCGTGGTGATCTTCCAGTCGAACCCGCACGGGGCCATGACCGGCTGGATCGTCCGGCCGATGCGGCCGATGACCGAATGCTCCAGCTCGGCCTCGCAGCGGGCGGCGTCGATGGCGCGGAGCGTCTGCTCGGCCTGCACGGAGCCGGGCGGGAGCTGGCTCTCGGCCGCGACGCGCTGCGCCTCGAATCTGCGGGCGTGCTCCTCGTCCAGCTTCGGCCAGGTGGTCAGCGCCCAGAGAATGATCACCGCCGCCAGGATGACGGTGCCCGCCTTGCGCAGGAACATCCACCCCCGCTCCCACGTGTGCACCAGCACGCCGCGGACGGTGGGCATGCGGTACGGCGGCAGCTCCATCACGAACGAGCCGGTCTCGCCGCGCAGAATCGTGCCCCGCAGCAGCCTGGCCGCCACGCCGGCCACCAGGATTCCAGTCAGGTAAATTCCCAGAAGCCACAGCGCTTGGTTGGACACCTCCACCACGCCGAAGACGCTGAAGACCGCCCGCCGGGGAAAGAACGCCCCCAGAATCAGCAGGTAGATCGGCAGCCGGGCGGAGCAGCTCATCAGCGGCAGGATCAGCATGGTCGTCAGCCGGTCGCGGCGGCTGTCCAGGATGCGGGTGGCCAGGATGCCGGGCACGCTGCAGCCGAAGCCGATGAGCATGGGGATGAAGCTCTTGCCGTGTAGGCCGATCTTGTGCATGAAGCGGTCGACAATGAACGCCACCCGAGCCATGTAGCCGCTGTCCTCCAGCACCGAGATCGCCAGGAACAGCAGGAAGATCATGGGCACGAAGGACACCACCGTGCCCACGCCCTCGATGATGCCCTCGGCCAGCAGGCTGCGGAGGGTGCTGTCGGCCCCGGCCGGGAAGAGCCCCGAGACCTCCGCGGCCAGCAGCTCCTTGGCGGCGTCGAGCTGCCCGGTCAGCCAGCCGCCCAGGGAGAAGGTGAACTGGAACACCAGCAGCATCAGCAGCACAAACAGCGGCAGCCCGAACAGACCGCTGGTCACGACGGCGTCGATGCGGTCGCTGAAGGCGTGGCGGGTCTCGACGCTGGAGCGGACCGACTCCTGGCAGGCCCCGGAGATGAACCCGTAGCGGCGGTCGGCGAGGATGATCTCGGCGCTGTCGCCGCAGACGCTTTGGATGTGGCGGCGGGGACGGGCGGCGGCGGCCAGGAGTTCCTCTAACTCCTCGGGCGGCATGATCGTCCCCAGCCGCTTGATGGCCTCGGCGTCGTTCTCCAGCAGCTTGACGGCCACCCAGCGGTCGCGCCCCGTCTGCCGACACTTCCGGGGCACCATCTCCGCGAGCTTGCTGACCTCCGGGTCCACCTCCCGGCCGTAGTGCGGCAGGCTCTGCCGGTCCGAGGCGGCGGCCGGATCGGCCGCGACCGCCAGGGCAGCCTCCAGCAGCTCGCGGATGCCCACGCCCTTGTGCCCGACGGTGCGGACGATGGGCACGCCCAGCAGCCGGCTGAGCTTCTCGGCGTCGATTTCCAACCCGCGGGCCTCGGCCAAGTCGGACTTATTGAACGCCAGCAGCAGCGGCGCCCCCAGCTCCATCATCTGCGTGGCCAGGTACAGGTTGCGCTCGAGGTTGGACGAATCGACGATGTCGATCACCACGTCGGGCTTCTCGTCGAGGATGAAGTTGCGGGCGATGACCTCCTCGATGCTGTAGGCCGTCAGGCTGTAGGTGCCGGGCAGGTCGACGACCCGGAGCTCTGCGCCGTTGTGGACGGCCCGCCCGGTCTTCTTCTCCACCGTCACGCCGGGGTAGTTGCCGACGTGCTGCCGCCCGCCGGTGATGGCGTTGAAGATCGTGCTCTTGCCGGAGTTGGGGTTGCCGGCCAGGGCAACCGTGATCTGCCTGCCGTCAGCCATTGTCTAATCCAGGTTTGCCCGGCCCGCCCCAGGCCGACGCTCCCACGCGCCGCACCCCCGCGCCGGCCGAACGCCCGGCCCGCTCAGACCGGGCGGACGAAGATCCGGTGAACCATTCCGCGCCCGAGCACCAGCCGCCCGCCGCGGACGGAAACGATATAAGGCCCCCGGCCGCAGTTGATGACCTCCAATACCTCTCCCGGCGTCAGACCCATCTCGGCCAGGCGGCGCGTCAACCCGTAGCCGCCCTCGGCCCTGACGAAGAGAACTCTCTGGCCGACAGCGGCCATCGTCAGTGGCATCAAGGGCGGGTTTCCCGGATCGCCTTTTTCGGAACTCATGCCCGTCCTCGCCGCCTTCTCGGCGCCGTCAGCCGGCATTGGAACGGTCCTCGCCCCGCGATTCGCGCTGTCGACAGTAGGCCGAGAACCTGTCCAGCCGGTCCTCGCCGTGCGGGGAAGACTCCTGAATGAACTCGACCAGCATCTTCAGCCGCCGCAGCACCTGGTTGTCCACCACGTGCTCCATGCGGCAGGCGTTGGCGTCGGCCGTGGCCGGGTCGACGTCCAGCACGTCCACAAGAAAACGCCTCAGCGCGTCGTGCTTGCCGCGGATGGTCTTGGCCGCCGCCTTGCCGCGACGCGTGAGCGTGACCAACTGGTACGGGTCGTAGTGCACCAGGTCCGCCTGCGCCAGTTGCTTCAGCGCGGCCGTCACGGAGGACTTGCTGACCTTCGTGCGGGCGGCGATGTCGCGGACGCGGGCGACGCCGTCGCGGCGGACCAGCTCCCACACCGCTTCCAGGTAGTCCTCCAGCCGTCGCGTCAGCTTGGCCGACGTCGCCATGGCCAATCCTCAAGAACGAGACGCAAAAGTTAGTGTACCGAAACATTGTGCGCCTAATAAAACAATTTGTCAAGCCCCAAACCTGCACGGTCAGGAGCATTTCTGTAATAGCTTACATATCAGCGGCTTACGATTCAGCCGGCAAGCGCGCCGCCCGCCGCGGTGCTAAAGGAACGGCCGCAGGCAGTCGGCGACGGCGCGGGCGAGCATGCGCGAGCCCTCCTCCCTCATGTGCACGCCGTCCTCGCGGATCACGGTTTCCGGCCCGGCCGAGACGACGACGGCGTGCAAGTCGTTGATCGAGAGCCGCGCGTCGGAGACGATGGCCTCGGCCGCGGCGTTGTAGGCTTCGACGTCGCGGTTGAACCGGTCGAACTCCTTGACCGCGGTGTGCCTGGGCTCGATCACCGGCGTGGTGTTTGCCCAGACAGCGGCCCAGCCGCCGTCTGCCAGCCGCCGGACGATCCGCCGGAGATTGTCCCGGTATCGCTCCAGCGGCACCTGGATGCGCGGCGGGTCGCGATGAGACTTCACGTCGTGCAGCCCGCAGTTGAGGTGGACCACGTCGGGCGACGCCTCCGCCAGCCAGCCGGGAAGGTTTTGCAGGACGTTGTCGCTGTCGCCGCCGTTGCCGGGGTTGTGAAGCGTTTCGGCCTCCGCGGCAAGCAGTTCCGCCACGAGCGGCGTGTACCCGATGGAGATCGAGTCGCCGACGATCAGCACTCGTTTCCTGGCGGCCATCGGCGCGCCCTCCTATGCGATCAGTTTCCGCATGTACTCGGCGTAGGCCGGAAGCGCCACCTCGGGGTCGGCGATTTCCGGGTGCCATTTCTTTTCCCACTCCAGCGTCAGGTAGCCGTCGTAGCCGCCCTGCCGCAGCAGCGAGACCATTTCCGCCAGCGGCACGTCGCCTTCCCCGCCCAGGCGGTAGGCGTACCCGCCCTCGCCGGCCGGGAGGGAGTCCTTCAGGTGCGTGGCGATGGTGTAGCGCCCGATGTTGTCGCAGGTCTGCCGCGGCGACTCGCCGAGCATGCGGTAGGGATGGTGCAGGTCCCACAGCACGCCCACGTTGGGAGCGTCCATGCGCTTCATGACGTCGGCCAGCATGGCCGAATCGATCCAGTCGTCGTGAGTCTCCACCGCCAGCGACACGCCCTCGCCGGCGGCCTCGGCCATCTCCTTGAGCGTCTCGACCGCTTGCTCGACCGCCTTTTGGCGGGGGGTGTCTCCGATGGCGCCGCCGAAGACGCGGATCATCGGCGCCCCGAACACCCTGCACAGCCGAGCGTACTCGCGGACCTCCTTCAGGCCTTTCTTGCGCTGGGACGCATCGGGGGAGAACATCCTGGCGCTGCTGGAGAAGGCCGACACCTCCAGCCCGGAGCGAGCGACCTTGCCCGCCGTCTCGGCCACGGCCGCGGAGAACGCCGGCAGGCGGTAGATCTCCATCTCGTCGCCCAGGCCGCGAAAGTCGACGCCGTCGTAGCCGTACTGCTTGAATCGCTCCAGGATCGTCTCCAGCGACCAGGAGGGACAGGCCAGCGTCGTGCAGGCGATTTTCATCATCAGCCATCCTTTCTTGCTATGCAGAACAGGTTCATCCATTGATACCGTTTGGCGTCCAGCCGCGCCAGCCGCATCAGCGCCCGCCGCCAGGCCGGCAGTGGCTTGACGACCTCCGCCAGCAGCCAGATCGGGCGGAGAAGCAGCCCGCAGCCGTCGAATTCGACCACGGAAAACCCCGCCCGCTCCAGCAGCCACCCCAGCCGCCAGGGCGTGAAGTGCTCGTGCCAGCGCTTGCGGGCGGAGACGTCGCCGATGAGCCCGTCGGGGTTGGCCGCGTAGCGCCGGTCGTATTTCGCGCGCGAGTGCCGCCGGCAGTAGTACCAGCGGTGCAGCCGCGGCAGCAGAAACTTCAGGTTGCCCCTGTCCAGGAACGAAAACAGGTGCCGCCGCGGGACGGTCACGATCAGCCGCCCGCCGGCGACGAGCACGCGAGAGAGTTCCGCCAGCAGCGCCGGCTGCTCGTACACGTGCTCCAGCACGTCCAGCAGCGTCGCCGAGGCGAAGCAGCCGTCCTCGAACGGCAGCGGGATGGTCTGGCGGACGTGTATGATTTCCAGTGCGGGAAAGTCGCGGCGGGCGCGGGCGGTGGCCTCGGCCGAGACGTCCACCCCGACCAGCCGGGCGATTCCCTTGGCGCTCAGGGAGTTCAGGAATGCCCCGCCGCCGCAGCCGAAGTCCAAGTGTGCCCGGCCGGCGGCGGGCACGTGCTCCCATGCAAAGCCATGGCGATCGTGGCCGTAAGGGTTCTCCCGGCTGATCTTGGTACGCATCCTCGGCGGCGCTCCGGCTGGGTCGCGGCCACGACGGCCGCGCCCACGCCAGGATAATAGCTGTAGACTGGGTTGCGCGGCAACCCACCTTTTGTGTTGAACCGCGAAGGCTAGTCCGTCGAGGCTGACGCTTCGGCTGGGAAGGCCGGACAGCGCGAACGACAGCAAGGCCTCGCCGGGGATGCAGCCAACGTAGGGCGGGCCTACCGGCCACCGGCCCGCCGCAGGAAAGATGGCGACCTTCCGCGGGGCCGTAGCCCCGCCCTACCAACTGTGCGGCAACCCACCTTTCCGGAGCTGCGCCGCCCCAGCGCCCGGAAAGAATCGCGCTCGGGCGCGGGCCGAATCCGGTAGAATGGGCGGCTTCGTCATGCCCCCAGCGGCCGAGGAGACAACCCGACAAACCGGAGGCGACTCACCGTCCGTCCGCCGCGGCCAGAAGCTGTTGCTGACCGAAACGATCTTCGCCCGGGCCGTGGGCACGACCCTCGGCGGGGTGTTCCTGACCGCCCTGGTCCGCAGCCTGGGTGGGGGCGCGCTGGAGGTGGGCGTGACCCTGGCCGCCGGACACATCGGCGCCCTGGGCATGCTCCTGGCCAACCCCGTGCTGAACCACATCGGCAGCCGCAGGAAGTTCTGCCTGATCACGCTGGGGGCGGTGCGGTCTCTGCGCATGGTGATCGCGGCCCTGCCGCTGCTGCTGTACCTGGGGCTGGACCGCGGCTCGCTGCTCTGGCCGATGGTGGCCTGCGTGCTGGTGTCAGCGTTTTTCGGCATGTCGGCGGAGATCTCCCGGCGAAGCTGGATTTCCGACCTGGTGGGCCCGGCCGAGCGCGGCAAGTTTTTCGGGCGGCGGGTGATGATCGCCACCATCACCACCCTTCTGATTTGTCTGGGCGGGGGATGGTTCCTGGACCGGTTTTTCGCCGCTCCGGCCGACAGGCTGCCGGGGCTGTCGATCCTGATCGGCTTCGGCGGGCTGATGGGCTGGATGGGCTGGTCGCTGCTGCTGCGGACGCCGGAGCCGCCGCTTTCGCTGCCGCGGCGGCGGACCGGCTTCGCCCGGTCGCTGGCGCTGCCGTGGCTTCGGCCCCGGTTTCGCCCGCTGCTGATCGTGGGCACCGCCAGCGCCCTGGCCACGGGCGTCTGCGGCGGCTTTTTCAACCTGTACATGCTCCACCACCTGGGGATGAAGGTCTTCTGGATCGCGGGCGTGGACATGGTCGGCCAGTTGGTCGCGCTTGCCGGGGCCCCCTTCTACGGGGCCTGGGCCGACCGTTCCGGGGCGAGGCGGGTGCTGGCCGTGTCCATGCTGGTCAAGGGCGTCTTCCCCGCGCTGTGGATCCTGGTCTCGCCGGGCGTCTGGCCGCTGGCCTTTGCGGTGGTGCTGCTGCGGACGTTCAACTCGGCCGGGCAGATCTGCTGGCTGCGGCTCTCGCTGAACCTTTCCCCCGCGCGGAATCAGGTGGCGTTCCTGGCGATGCACCAGGCCCTGATGGGCGCCGGCTCGGCCGTGGGCGCGCTGGTGGGCGGGACGACGGCCATGCTGCTGGAGCCGGTCGACCTGGGAAGCGTGTGCGGGATCAGCATCGTTCCGCTGCACGTGCTGTTCGCGACCTCGGCCGTGCTGCGGCTGTCCAGCGTGGTCCTGGTGCGGCTCATCCGCGAGCCGCGGCGGACGCTGCGCCCGGCCGCGGAAAGTCGGCTTCCCCGCCCGAGCGAATGGCCTAACGGGCGGGAGGATTGACCCGGTACAGCACGCCGCTGCGCCGCGGCGCCACGAAAGGCTCAATCGCCTCCGGGCAGTACCGCCGCCGCCTGGAGACCACAAACATCTCCAGCTTCTCCCGCCGGGCCCTCTCCCAGAAGGCCGGCGGGTCGCGCTTGATGTCGCCCAGCAGGCCCAGGTTCGGCCCGCCAACCAGACGCACGCTCCCCCCGCCCCGCTCCACCTCGCCCACCCAGCGAAGGGGCCAATACGAGGTGGTGTCGGCGAAGAGGATGGCTTCGGGCGAGGTCGCCTGGAGCTGGTCGATGGCGGTCCGGGCGAACCGCCCGGCGGAGTCCTCGTTGTGCTTCCACGGGGAAAGCCAGTATCGGGCGTGGTCGCGGAAGGGCAGCGCTCGATCGGTCCCCGGCAGCGGCACCTTCAGGGCCCCCACCACGGACGGGCCGACGGCGCAGACGACCGGGCCGACGGCCAGCGACGCCATGGCCGCGATCTTCAGCCAGCGCCGCCCGGCCGGCCAAAGGCTCGACAGCCCCACGCCGGCCAGCACGGCAACCATCAGGTAGAACGGCACGAAGAACATGAACTGGTCGGGCACTCTGTAGCGGATGGCAAAGACGAAGTGGACGGCCAGGATGTAGCCCAGCGCCGCCGCCAGGGTTCCCCCCGCCAGCCGTCGCAGCCGCCACAGCCCCACCGCCGCCAAGGGCAGGGCCAGGTTGGGCAGATTGTAGATGACGTACCCAAAGCCGTGCGCCGCCGCCCGCAGCGATCCGCCCAGGACGCTCCTTTGCCAGCTCTGCCCGAACAGCACCGAGCGGACCGCCCCGCCCAGGCCGACGCGGCCCGCCTCCCCCGCCGCCAGCGCCAGCAGCAGCGACGCACCGGCGCACCAGGCGAGGACGAACAGCGGGACCGACCACCATCGCAGATGCCGCCGGCCCGCCAGGGCGACCACGGTCAGCCCGTAGGCCGGCAGCGCCAGCAGCGCCAGGTTGTGCACGCTGAAGCCCAGCCCGTTGAGCAGGCCCAGCAGCACGACCATGGAGATTCGCGGCCGGCGGACCAGCGCCACCAGCGCCAGCAGCTCCCCGGTCATCAGGGCCGCCAGCAGCATGTGAGATTCGGTGATGGTGGCAAGCCACCAGACGGTGTGGGCCAGGGCGAAGGCGGCGCCGGCGAAATAAGCGGCGGCCGGAACCGCAGGCGCCAGCCGGCGTACCAAAACAGTGAGGTTGGCCACGGCCACCGCGCCGGCAAGGGCCGAGACCGCGTTGAGCCGCCAAACGACCGGTCCCAGCGGGAACATCTCGGCCAGCCGGCCCAGAACGATCAGAAGCGGGTGGGCCAGGGCCAACCCCAGGTAGCCTCTCAGGTCCAGGATGTGCATCCGCCACTGGAAGGTGCCGCTGTCCTGCCACGCCGGCCCGCGCTGGGCGGTCAGCAGGTACAGCACCGCCGATGCCAGCAGCACTGCCAGCCACAGCCGTTTTCCTGATGGCTCGGACGCGTCTTGACGATATGGCAGTTGAGCGGAATCCGCCATGGGTCTAACGTATAGTATCGGCCCGGAGGCATAAACTCTCGCCACAATCCGGACCGGCGCCGCATCCGCGCACGCTCGCGGGCGCCGCATCCGGCCGCAGGCGAGAAGGCCCGAAACAGCTATGGCAGGCGAACCGGAAAGCTCGAACGGCCGCCCATCCCGACGGGCGGTCCCAACGCCCACGCCCCGTGCGGCGCGGACCCAGCCGGGCGGCACGCCGGCGGCGCTGCTGGAGGCCCTCCGCGTCCCCCACTGGGTGAAGAACATCCTGGTGCTGGCGGCGCTGGCGTTCAGCGGTCGGTGGGTGTATCCGGCCTCCTGGGCGATGGCGCTGTGGGCGCTGGCGGCCTTCTGCCTGCTGAGCAGCGCCATTTACCTGATCAACGACATCGCCGATCGCCGCTCCGACCGCACTCACCCGGTCAAGTCCCTCCGGCCGGTGGCGTCGGGGAGGCTGCCGGTGAGCACGGCGGCCGCGGCGGCGGTCGTGCTGCTGGCGGCGGGCGCCGCAATCGTCATTTACATGAGCCGGCGACTGCACAATCCCGCCCTGCCGCTGGAGGGGCTGGGGCTGCCGCTGTGGGCGGGCGCGTACGTGCTGATCAACCTGGCCTACAGCCTGGGCTTGAAGGGCCGGCCCATCCTGGACGTGCTGATTATCGCCTTCGGCTTCGTGCTGCGGGCGATGGCGGGGGCGGCGGCCATCGCCGTGGTCATCAGCCCCTGGCTGGTCGTCTGCACCCTCATGCTGTGCCTGTTCATCGCCTTGGCCAAGCGCCGCAGCGAGATCGTCTCGCTGGGCCGGGCCGCCGCCGCCACCCGCCGCGTGCACGGATTCTACACGGCGGGCAACCTCGAGCACATGCTGGCGGTCTCGGCCGGGCTGGCGATCGTGACCTACAGCCTGTACTGCCTGGCCCCGCAGACCGTCCAGCGCGTCGGCTCGGCCCACCTGATCTGGACGATCCCGCTGGTGGTGTACGGCATGTTCCGCTACTACTGCCTCACCCTCGGCAGCGCCGGCGAGGACCCCATCAAGCTGCTCCTCCGCGACAAGGCGATCTGGGTGGTGGGCGCGATCTGGCTGGCGTGCGTGATCGTGGTGCTGCGGTGGGGAGGCAGCGGCGCCGTCCGTGACCTGCTGCTGCAATGAGCCGCCCCGCCGGGTTCCCGCGGCCGGCGTTTCCAGCCGATCCGCTCCGCCGCCCGTCCGAAACTACGGCCGCAATTGCTTGGAAACCTCTTCGGCCGCCTGCAACAGCCCCAGACGCCAGTCCTGAACCTGCTTGGACGAGACGCCCACGGGCTGCCACCGCCGGCGGTCGAACCGGGGCACGGCCGCGTCGGCCGACAGGCGGATCTCGGTGAGCACCTTCTCCAGTTGCTGGCTCTGCCCCCGCCGGGCCTTGGACAGCTTGAGCAGCGCCTCGCAGCGCTTGGCCAGGGCGTAGTCCTGCATACCACAGCCCAGTTGCAGCAGGCCCAGGGTAGGCTCGAAGCCTCCCCGGCTCGTCGGAACCAGCAGGCTCTGCCCGTCAAACCAAAAGGCATTGAACAGCGGCATGGGAGAGAAGATCTGCTGGAGGTACACGCCGTCGGCGCCGATTCCCCAACTGTAGAAGCCGCAGGTGTACACGTCGCCGTACCGGACCAACACGGCCAGCGTCTTATCCGGCCCGCTCCGCCTGAACTCGTCGCCCAGCCCGCCGAGCCCATTGTGATTGGGCGTGCAGATCAGCGTGTCCAGGGCCTTGAACAGCTCGGCCCGCTCTGCGGCCGGCGCGGCCGCCAGCGAGGTAGCCCGGGTGGAAATCGCCGGCCTGCCCCCCGCCTTTCGGGCCAGCGAGACCAGCTTGGTCGCCTGGGCCCCCCCGCCGCCGGCGCTGGCGACGTGCAGTGCGTAGTTGCCGAGCCTGCCCTTATCCGCCCATTCGTTGCTCACCTGCACCAGGTTTACAACGGCGCTGGTATGCAGGGCCGTGCCGGGCTGGATCTGGGCGGCTTGCAGCAGGCGGATGGCATCCTGGAGGTCCACCAGCGCCTTGCCCGGACGCGTCGGACGCGGGTACACCCGCAACGCCCGGATCATCCGGTCGGGCGCGGCCGTCGACACCGACGAGAGCGACGGGCCCGGAACCACGCCGGCGTTCAGCCCGGCCGCGAACAACTGGCGGAGGATGTCGCGCGTCAACTGCCCGCGGCGCTCAGCGGGCAAGGCCAACGCCAGCGAGCGATACACGGCGTACACGTCCCCGTCCGCCAGCACGCCGAACGTCCGCCCGCCGCCATCGCCCGCCGCCGCCGCTATCTGGTAGACCCTCAGCTCCACCGGCAGCTTGGCCGAGGTCTTGCCCTGCGTGAGACGGAGCGTGCCCTGGTAGGCGCCCGCCCGGGCGCGCTGCGGCACCGCCACCTGAACCAGGAACCAGTACACCCCGCGGGCCTTGGCCGAGCGAAACCGCCGCGCCGGCAGGAAAGGCTGCCAGTAGACACAGCCGCCTTCCACCAGCGGCAGCCGCTCCAGCGCGTACACCCGCAGGGCCCCGCCGGGAATGGCCCCCACGCCGACGCCGCGCAGGCTCTCGAAGCTCACCTGGAGCGACGCCGCGTCCTTGCACGGCACCGCCACCAGCGCCGCCGTGGCGACCATGCCGGGCGCCGCGGCGAGCTTGAGCGTACCGCCGCGATGCTCGGCGGTCGGGGCGTACTCGCGGCCGAACCACTCGTCCGCCGGCGGCAGGAAGATCATCATGCCCGCCCTGGCCTCGTCTTCAGTGGGCGGCACGCCGCACTGCGGATGGTCCTGCCGGGCCAGCACGAACTGCCGCCGGTACCGCTTCAGGTCCTGCTCCACCCGCTGGACGTAGTTTCGCATCGCCTGCTGCCGGGCCCGCGGCGCCACGACCAACGCGGCGATCTGGCAGTTGCCCAGTTCCACGGAGTTGCTGCCCGGCTTGAGCGGGAACTCCAGCCTGGTCAGAACTTCCGGCACGAAGGACTGCTGGAACCATTCGCTCGTCCACGGCTGATCCCGCCCGCGCAGCAGCCCGGCCGGCGAGAGCATCTCCGCCGGCGAGAGCCGCCGGTGCAGCAGCGTGCGGTTGTTGACCCTGACGGCGTACTCCAGCACCGCCGAGTACACTGAGCCGTAGCGCGTCAGCCATGCACAGGCCACGCCGGCTCCGCCGGGGCTTTCCAGCGTCAGCGTTTCCTGCGTCCTGTAGCCCGGGCGGCGGCCGGCGAAGTCGCCCCCCAGCGGGTCCGGATAGGCCAGCGAGAACCCAAAGATCTTGACCGTTCCGCTCCAGGCGATGCCGGTGCCTTGGGAATCGGCGTGTTCAAACCCGGGCCACAATGCCTGACCCGGCGGCCCGAAGTCCAGCAGCACCGCCCCCGCCGGCGGCCGGGCGGGCCCGGCGAGCCGGACGTTGTCGATGACGACCGATTCCCTCCCCGTGTTCCTGATCCGCAAGGCGGTGGGCTTCCCCGGCCAGGGCCCGCGGTAGGTCCGCCCGGCCAGGCCCAGCGGCAGCGCCAGCGTGTCGTTGCCGGGCCGGACGTGCCCGGCTTGAGAGAGCATCCCCGCCAGGGTCAGCTCAAGCGAGGCCAGCACCGGCTGGACTTCGAAGGTGTCGATCTTCAGCCAGCCGACCTCGTCCATGAAATTGGCCGGGATCGTCACCGTGACGGACGCGCCCGGGGCCAGCTCCAGGGCGCTTGCCCCCTGCGTCACCGCGTCGGCGCCGGTCGCCCGCGTGACCCGACCGGAGGTCTTCAGGCCCGCGGTCCCCTCCAGGCCGTGCAGGAGCTTCTCGCCGGCCGGTGCCGATCCGCCGGCCAGGGCGAGCACCACCGCCGCCAGCCGGCACCCCAGCACGCGGCGGGATCGGTCAACAGTAGTCATGGCATCAGGCCTCCCGCGGCCCCGGCGACATCCATCCGGCAACCAATCATCATGCCCGGCCCGGGCGCGGGCAACCGGAAAAATGGCGTTGCCGCGGATCCGCCCGCGCCGGCAAAAAAGCTTAGAGCAAAAGCCGGCTACTCTTCGTATAATAACTTGAGGCCCTAGTGATGATGGTCCCAAGGGATAAACTCTTTTTAGCCGGCATTATTGCGATGGCTCTATTGCCCGTGGCGGCCCTGGGCCAGGCTCGCACTCGGTACGAGTGGCACTCACCGTCGCTGCGCGGTTTGAGCAGGATCGGGGGCGACTTCGGCCGTTACGCGTATGGATTGGGCGGCCTGAGCCGGTCCGGACAGTACGGGGGCGGGGACATACTCAGGAGCAGCATGTCGGCGCCGTCTTCCTATAACCTGGGCCGCAGCGGCGTCAGCACCGGCGGCGTGAGCGGCATTCCGGGCCTTTCGCGACCGCTGACATCCGGGCAGACCTACGAGAGCCTGCGATTGGGCCTCCGTGTGCGGCCGGCGAGCTTGGCCGACCTTTCCAGCGGCGCCGAGGAGGTCGCCGGCAGGTCGATGACGGAGCTGCTGCCCTACATCACGGCCATGGAAGAGACCACCGCCCTCCAGGCCGAGGGAGACGAGCCCATCACCTCCTTCGTGCCCACCGAGCCCAGCATGCACCAGAGATACATGGAGCAGGGCGATCGGCTCTTCCGCAGCGGACAGTACCTCCCCGCCGACGACGCCTTTGAGCTGGCAGTAACGATTGCCCGGTATTCCCCCGAGACCCACCTGTGCAGGGCCCACTCGAACTTTGCCCTGGGCAAGTACAACGCGGCCGCGTACCACCTGAAAAAGGCATTGACCTACTTTTCGGAATTGCCGCTGGCGCAGATACGGATCCGCGGCTTTTACGACCGGGGCTCGGCTTTCGTCGGCCACGTCTCAAAGATACGGGAAGCGACCGAACGCCCGGAGGTCAACGCCAACGTCTACCTGCTGCTGGCATACGTTCGCTACTTTGACGGCGCCGAGGCCGAGGCCGCCGAAGCCCTCCGCAAAGCCTACGAACTTGAGCGCAAAAATACGACAAAAGACGAGGAAACGACAAAGGCCATCCAGACGTTTTGGGAGGGGATGGTCGCCGCCGGGAGGGCCTCCGGCAGCCTGGACGGCCGCGCGCCGACCACCAGCCGGCCCGCCGCCAGCGAGGCGCGGCCCGCCGCCAGCGAGGCCCCGGAGCCGACCACCCGCCCCGCCCAGGACCAAGGTAAAGCGACCCGGGCCGGGAAACCGGCCGTGGAGGCCAAGGAGTCCAGCTAGCAGTCTGTCGGACTTTGCGAACTCCGACAGACTCCTAGGGTTCCGATGTGTGCTTTGGCAGTTTGGTGACGATCTGTCGGGGGCGAGGCGAATCTTGGACTGGCAGCAACTAAAGGGGCACCACGGCCGGCCCGATACCTGTAAGGTGTTGTAGAAGTGCGGATTGTGACTCTGTGAGCGAACATGGCCGATAACGAGACGGAAACGGGCGGCCAGCAGCCCCTCAGGAGTTTGTTCACCTGGTGCCTGGACGTCGGGGCCCGCCACCGCGTTGCGGTCAACCTGGTGGTCCATAACATCCTGTTCGCCCTGGCCCTGCTGCTGTCGTATCTGGTTCGATACGATGCGGGCTGGCCCGGCGAGGGGGGGAAAGGGGCCTGGTTCACCTACTACTACCTGCCCTCGCTGCCCTTCTTTATGCTGGTCAAGTCGATCATCTTCAGCCGCCTGAAGCTGTTCAGGGGATGGTGGCAGTACGCCGGCATCCGCGACGTGACCAACATCGTCATTGGCAGTTGGGTGTTCCTGGTGGTGGCCGTCGCCGTTGTGTATCTGTTCGTCTACATGCCCCACTGGCTGGGGCAGGAGCCGGTTTTCGACTACAGCCGCGGCGTGCTGGTCCTGGACTTCATGGCCACGGTGTTCCTGGTCTCCACCGCCCGCCTGGGCGTTCGGCTCTACCACGAGGAGCTGCGCTCGGTCTCCGAGGAGGGGGTCCGGCGCGTGCTGGTGATCGGCGCCGGCAACGCCGCCGAGATGCTGCTGCGGGAAATCAACCGCATGCGGGTGGAGCGCTACCAGGTGATCGGCCTGGTCGATGACGACCCCACCAAGAAGGGCATCTACATCCACGGGATTCCGGTGCTGGGAACGACCGAGGACGTCAAGCCCATCTGCGAGCAGGAGAAGATCGACGAGATCGTCATTGCGGTTCCCTCGGCCACGCGGAAGCAGTTGCGGCGAATCATCAAGCTGTGCCGGGGCACCAAGCTCCACTTCCAGACGCTGCCGAGCATGGGCGAGCTGATCGACGGGCGCGTCACCATCAGCCAGATCCGCAAGGTGCAGATCAACGACCTTCTCGGGCGCGAGGCGGTGAAGCTGGACACCGAGGCGGTGGCTAAGTTCCTGCGGGGCCGGCGCGTGCTCATCACCGGCGCCGGCGGCAGCATCGGCTCGGAGATGTGCCGCCAAGTGTGCCTGTTCGGCCCGTCCAGGCTCGTCCTGATCGAGCAGGCCGAGAACAACCTCTTCGAGATCAACAACGAGCTGCGGCGGGCGTTCCCCGAAATCGACGTGGCCCCGGTCATTTGCGACATCTACGACCGGGCGCGGGTGAGAACGGTCTTCCAGACCCACCAGCCGGAGGTCGTCATTCATGCCGCCGCCCACAAGCACGTCCCGTTGATGGAAGGGAACGCGTGCGAGGCCGTGAAGAACAACGTCTTCGGCACCAAGAACGTGGCCGACGTCGCCTGCGCGTGCGGGGCGAAGGAGTTCGTGCTGATCTCCACGGACAAGGCCGTCAACCCCTCCTCCATCATGGGCTGCACCAAGCGGGTGGCGGAGATCTACGCCCAGGCCCTCAACGGGCGGGACGGCTGCGCGACCCAGTTCAGGTCGGTGCGCTTCGGCAACGTGCTCGGATCGGCCGGCTCGGTGGTGCCGACCTTCGAGCGGCAGATCCGCCAGGGCGGTCCCGTGACCGTCACCCACCCGGAGATGCAGCGGTACTTCATGACCATCCCCGAGGCCGCCCAGCTCGTCCTTCAGGCCGCCGCCGCCGGCGCGGGCGGGGAGATCGCGCTGCTGGACATGGGCGAGCCGGTCAAGATCGTGGACATGGCCCGCGACATGATCACCCTCAGCGGCCTGCGCGTGGGCGAGGACATCGACATCGTCTTCACCGGGCTGCGTCCGGGCGAAAAGCTTTTCGAGGAGCTGCGCACCGAAGGCGAGGACATCGCCGCCACGCCGCACCCCAAGATCAAGATCTGGAAACACCGCGGCGTGGCATGGGAGCGGATTCAGCAGACCCTGGCGGAACTATCCGAGTTGGTCGACCGCCCCAATTGGGAGCCGATCGTCGCCTGTCTGCGGCGGCTGGTGCCCGAGTACAACCCGTCGAACGCCAGTTCGGATGAGGCCCGACCGCCCGCCCCGGCCGGCGCCGAGGCCGAAAGCCGCATCGCCTCGGAAAGGCCTTGACCGCCGGCGCGGGCGCCAGTCAAGATCCATAGTCGCGTCGTGAGGACCGGGAACATGAACGCAGTGCCGATTCCCCTGTCCAGCCCCGACATCGTCGAGGCCGATCGCCAGGCCGTCCGCAGCGTGCTCATGACGAGCCGGTTGAGCATCGGCCCCCGGGTGCAAGGCTTCGAGGCGGCGGTGGCCGGCCGCGCCGGGCGGAAACACGGCGTCGCCGTCAACTCCGGCACCAGCGGGCTGCACCTGTGCGTGCGGGCGATGGAAATCGGCGCCGGCGATGAGGTCATCACCACGCCCTTCTCCTTCGTCGCCACCACCAACTGCCTGCTGTTCGAGCGCGCCCGGCCGGTGTTCGTGGACATCGACCCCGAAAGCTACAACCTGGACCCCGGCGCCATCGAGGCGGCTCTCACCAGCCGCACCAAGGCCCTGCTACCGGTGGAGGTCTTCGGCAACACCTCCCATTTCGAGCAATACGAGCGCATCGCCCGAAGGGCCGGGCTGACGCTGATCGAGGACTGCTGCGAGGCCCTCGGCGGCGTTTCGAACGGGCGCGCGGTCGGCGGCTTCGGCGATTGCGGCGTGTTCGCCTTCTACCCCAACAAGCAGATCACCGCCGGCGAAGGCGGCATGATCGTCACCGACGACGACCGCCTCGCCGAGCTGTGCCGCTCCATGCGCAACCAGGGCAGGGACTCCGAGGCGTGGCTGACGCACGCGCGCCTCGGGTACAATTACCGCATGAGCGAAATGACCGCCGCCCTGGGCGAGTCTCAGATGGCAAGGCTGGACGAGATGCTCGAGAAGCGCCGCCGGGCGGCCGGGCTGTACCGGCAGGCGCTCGGCGGGATGGAGCAAATCCACCTGCCGCCGATGGGCGACCCGGAGCGGGCGAGCTGGTTCGTCTACGTCATCCGGCTGCGCGACCGCTTCAGCCAGGCCGACCGCGACGCCGTCATCGCCCACCTCCGCGCCGCCGGCGTCGGCTGCAGCACGTATTTCCCGCCGATCCATCTCCAGCCGTACATAATGGAAATGCTGGGGACGCGGCCGGGCGATTTTCCGATCACCGAACGGATCGCCGCGCGGACGATCGCCCTGCCGTTCTTTACGAACATCGCGGCCGAGCAGGTCGCCCGCGTGAAAGAGACGCTCGTCGAGGCGATCCGGGAGGAGACATAGGCCAATGACTGCCGCCGTCCGGAAGTTCGAAAGGGCCTTTGCCCAGTGGTTGCCAGTCAGATCGGCCTTTGCCTTCTGGAAAGGCCGGGTGGCGATGTACGCCATCTTGAAGGCCATGGGAATCGGCGAAGGCGACGAGGTGATCCTGCCGGGTTATACCTGCGTGATGGATGTGAACCCCATCAAGTACCTCGGCGCCAAGCCGGTCTACGTGGATATCGAGCCGGTCACCTACAACATGGACGTCCGCCTGCTCGAAGAGAAGATCACCCCAGACACCAGGCTCATCATTGCCCAGCACACCTACGGATACCCCTGCGAAATAGACGCCATTATGGACGTGGGCGGGCGGCACGGCATCCCAGTAGTGGAAGACTGCTGCGTGGCAGTCCGCTCGACGTACAAGGGCACGGTGTGCGGGACCTACGGCGTGGCGACATACTGGTCCTTTCAGTGGAACAAGGCTTTCACCGCCGGCATCGGCGGCATGGCCACCACCGATGACGGCGAGCTGGCCGGCAAGATCGAAACGATCTGCCGTGAGCAGCTTCGGCTGCCTTCGGCCAAGGCGGCTCTTGCCTTGTCGGTGCAACGGTTCTTTTACCGACTGCTCATCTACCCGCGCACGACCGGCGCAGCCGCCGCCGTGTTCCGCTGGCTGACCGGCAAGGGCGTCGTCATCGGCTCTTCCTCCGCAGAGGAATTCACGCCGACGATGCCGGAGGGTTTCTTCATGGGCATGAGCTCCGGTCAGGGGCGAGCGGGTCTGCGCGGGCTCAGGAAGATCGACCGGAACATCGCCCACCGCCGGCGGATGCGGGCGATCTACGACAGGTTGCTCGGCAAAGCCGGCTTGGACGTAGCGGAGATCCCCGCGTACATGGACCCCGTGCTCGTCCGTTACCCGGTCCGCGTTGCCGACAAGCAGCGCGCCCTGGCCGCTGCCCCGGGAAAGCTGCTGGAGATCGGAAGCTGGTTCGAATGTCCGCTGCACCCGAGCCAGACCCCCATGCACCTGTACGACTATCAGGAGGGCATGTGTCCCGTCGCCGAGAGGGCCTGCCGCGAAACAATCAATCTGCCGACCCACCCGCGGGCGAATGAGAGGACCGCCCGGCGAAGCGTGGAATTCGTGGCCGAGATCGGACGGCCAAAGGACAGTTGATCAGAGAGAGAGAGCGACCATGGCTCAGACGGGCGCCCTGCCCGGCGGATCCCCGCTGGACCTGGACTATTTCGTGGAATGGCGGCCATACCTGTGGCGGCGGCCTGTCGCCGACGCCCTCAGCTTCCTCGGCGACCTGCGCGGCAAGCGGCTTCTCGAGATCGGCGGCAGGTCCGGACGCATGGCGTGTCTGTTCGCCCTGCTGGGGGCCAACGTCACCGTGCTGGAAAAGGCCTCCCTGGACATCGCCAGCGACCAGCTCGCCAAACACGACGTCGCCGACCGGGTAAGGCTCATCCGCACTCGGGGCGGCTTTGAAGAGATCGCCGGTGAGACCTTCGACGCCATCTTCACCAAGAGCGTGCTGTGGTGCATCCAGGACCTCGGCGGGTTCCTCGACCGGATAGGCGAGCACCTCGTCGACGGCGGCAAGGCCGCGTTCGTGGAGAACTACAAGGGGGGGCGGCTGCTCTTCTGGCTGCGGCGGCACCTCATACACCGCGGGCGGTTCAGCTACGAAAAGGGCTATTGCGGGATCACGCCGCAGCAGATCGCGCTGTTCCGGCAGCGCTTCGCGGCCCTGCACGTCCGTCGCCACCGCTACTTCGTGTGGGAGATCTTCGGGCGCAAGGCACCCGGGCAAGCTCGCTGACGGGCGCTTGCCGAGGGCGCGCTAGCGCGACAACGAATGCTTCTCCCCGTCGATCTTCCCGCCCTTCCGCAGGATGCAGAAGGAGACGACGCCCCAGACGGACCCCAGCCCGTAGCAGAA
>CAYNYF010000080.1:0-20799 GCA_964401385.1 uncultured Planctomycetaceae bacterium
AGCGCCACATAACATATATTATCGGACGTCACGGATGGGGGAAGCGTGCGTGTCGCGTAACTACTTCTGTGAGCAGGGATTACGCGGAGCCGGTGGGCTCCGGCCATGCCCGCCCGTCCGGGCGGCTGCTCGTTGCTCGTTGTGCGGCGGGAGGTTAGAGTTTGAGCTTGTCGCGGACGTAGGCGACCACGGCCGAGGCGTTGATTCGGTCCTGTGCGAGGGTGTCGCGGTCGCGGATGGTGACGGTCTGGTCTTCCAGCGTCTGGCCGTCGACCGTGACGCAGAACGGGGTTCCCGCCTCGTCCTGGCGGCGGTAGCGCCGGCCGATGGCGCCCTTGTCGTCGTGGAAAGCGGCAAAGTGGGCCTTGGCGTCGTGGTAAATCTTGAGGGCGATCTCCGGCATGGCGTCGCGGTTGACCAGCGGGAAGAGCGCCAGCTTGATCGGCGCCAGCCGGGGGTGCAGGCGCATCAGCGTTCGAGGCTTGGGCTTGCCCTTCTCGTCGGGGGCGGTGTCCTCGGTGTAGGCCTCGCACAGAAACGCCAGAACCGTCCTGTCCACGCCGCCGGAAGGCTCGATCACGTACGGGATGAAGCGCTCGCGGGTCTGGTCGTCGAAGTAGGTCATGTCCCGCCCGGAGAACTTCTGGTGCACCGACAGGTCGTAGTCCGTGCGGTTGGCGATGCCCTCCAGCTCGGCGATACCGAAGGGGAATTGATACTCGATGTCGGCGCAACTGGCGGCGTAATGGGCGAGCTCGTCTTTCTCGTGGTCGCGCAGACGCAGCCGCGAGGACGTCAAGCCCAGGTCCACGTACCACTTGAATCTCTCATCTCGCCAGTACCTGTACCACTTATCGGCGGTGTCGGGACGGCAGAAGTACTCGACCTCCATCTGCTCGAACTCGCGCGAGCGGAAGGTGTAGTTGCGGGGGTTGATCTCGTTGCGGAAGGCCTTGCCGATCTGGGCAATGCCGAAGGGCAGCTTCACGCGCGAGGTGTCCAGGACGTTCTTGTAGTTGCAGAAGATCCCCTGCGCCGTCTCCGGCCGGAGGTACGCCAGGGCGGAAGAATCCTCCACGGCGCCGACGAACGTGCGGAACATCAGGTTGAACTTCCGGCCGACCGTCATCTGGTCCAGCGCCCCGCACGCTGGGCAGATGGACTTGTCGCCCGGGTCGGCCTCGTTTCCGGGAGCGTAGACGCGCGTGGCGTAGCCGGCCCGGAGCTTGCGGCGGGCCTTGCTGGGGGCCTTGGCCAGGGCGGCCTGGACGGCCTGTTCCGCATCGTCGGCCTCGACGCCCTCGGCGTGGAGGGCTTGGCCGGCCTCGCTGAAGAAGCGGACGGTGAAGATCTTGTCCGCCCGGAAACGGGCCTTACACTGCCGGCAGTCGACCATGGGGTCGTTGAACCCGGCCACGTGACCGGAGGCCTCCCAGACCTTCGGGTTCATGATGATGGCCGCGTCCAGGCCGACGATGTCGTCGCGCAGGCGGACGACGGAATGCCACCAAGCGTCCTTGATGTTGCGCTTCAACTCCACCCCCAGCGGGCCATAGTCCCAGAAGCCGTTGATCCCGCCGTAGATCTCGGAGCTGGGAAAGATGAACCCGCGGCGCTTGCACAGGGCCACCAGCTTGTCCATCCGGCCGTTCGCTTTAGCTTCAGTCGCCATTGTCTTTCCGCTTCTTTAGAGAATCCGTCACTTCCGCATCCAGGTCCGCCCGGCATAATAGGCTGCCGCGACGGGCATTACAATGATCGTGGCGACCGCAACGTCGGCGGCTTTCTTACGGCCTCCGCCGCGCCGGGCCGCCTTTTCCGGCCGGCCGGGCCCCTGCCGCCTTTGCCCATCCGCCCACCCACGTCTCCGGCCGTGCCTCCGGGAAAGTGCACCTGTCGAACTCGGAAAGACGGCCGCAACACCAGAACGCAGCCGGCAGGGCGAGACAGCTTTCCTGCCCGTGACAACCACTATTTCCGGCATTTTTTGCGCAGTTTACCATTTCCGACACATTTTGGGGCCCAAGGACTTACGTCTGAAAAATACCCCTGTTCGATTGCCCGCCGGCGCGGTAGAATGTGTAGGTGGAGATTGCCCTCGGAGGCGGTCAAAGATGATAAGGCAATTTGTTCATCGCAAGTTGAAGATGGTTCTGTTCATCGTACTCAGCTTCGCTGCCATGTGCTGAGCGGTGGTCGGCCGCACTCAAGTTGCGCCCCCACCATCACCCCCCTACCGCCGGCCGATGATCCTATCGAACTCCTGCTCGTTGATTGTGGCCACGCCCAGGTCCTTGGCCTTGTCCGCCTTGGAGCCGGGGTCTTCCCCCACCAGCACAAAGTCAGTTTTCCTGGACACGCTGGAGGCCGCCCGCCCGCCGTGGCGCTTGATCGTCTCTTCGATTTCGCTGCGCGTGTAGCCGGTCAGTGTGCCGCTGACGACGATGGTCTTTCCGGTGAGGGCAGGCCGCTCGGCGGCGCGCCTGGGGCGGTCGGCCATTTTCAGTCCAGCGGCTTTGAGTCGCCGGATGACGTCCCGGACGTGCGCGCCGGCAAAGAACTGCCGGGCGCTGGCGGCAATGACCGGCCCGATCTCTTCCACCTGAGCCAGCTCGTCCTCGCTGGCGGCGGCGATGGCGTCGATTTCGCCGAAGTGGTCGGCCAGCAGCCCGGCCGCCCGGCCGCCGACGTGGCGAATTCCCAATCCCGCCAGCAGCCGGGCCAGCCCGCGCTGCTTCGAGGCCTCGATGCTCTTCAGCAGGTTCTCGGCGGACCTCTCTTGAATCCGCTGGATGACGATCTTGCCGGTCTTCTTGTCGGTGTGCCGCGAAAGCTCCATGCCGATCAGGTCGTCGGCCTTGAGGGCGTACAGGTCGGCGAAGTGCCTGACGGCCCCCGCCTCCACCAGTCTGTCGATAACGGCCGGGCCAAGGCCCTCGATGTGCATCTGGTTCCGCGCGGCGAAGAAGCGCAGACGCTCCTTGAGCTGGGCGGGGCATTCGGGGTTGAGGCAGCGTATGTACACGCCGCCTTCGTCGCGGCCGACTTCGCCCCCGCAAACGGGGCACTTTCCGGGCGGCTGGATCGCCTTGGCATTCTTCGGCCGCTTCGCCGTGACGACCTGCACCACCTGCGGGATGATTTCACCGGCTTTTTCCACCAGGATGGTGTCGCCGACGCGAACATCCAGCCGCCGGATCTGATCGAAATTGTGCAGCGAAGCGTTGGACACGGTCGTGCCCGCCAGTTGGACCGGATCGAAACGGGCCACCGGCGTGATCGTCCCCAGCCGGCCGACTTGCAGGCCGACCTCGCCCAGGACGGTCTGGGCCCGCTCGGCCTCGTACTTGTAGGCGATGCACCAGCGGGGGTACTTGCTGGTGTCGCCCAGGGCCGTCCGCTGCTCGAGCGAATCGACCTTCACGACGATGCCGTCGATCTCGTACGGCAGGCCGTAGCGCTTTTCCGCCCACTCGGCGATGACGGCGTGCACCTGCTTCATCGACTCACAGACCCGCGCGTGCGGGCTGGTGGGGATCCCCCACCGACGCAGCATCTCCATCAGTTCCGAGGCCCGCCGGGCGGGCAGAGGCTGGAGGAGGCCGAAGCCGTGGGCGATGAAGGCCAGCTTCCTCTCCGCGACCACCGCGGGATCAAGCTGCTTGAGCGTCCCGGCCGCGGCGTTCCGCGGGTTGGCAAAAGTCTCTTTGCCCTCCTCGGCCCGCTTGGCGTTGTAGGCGGCGAAGGCGTCCCGCGGCCAGTAAATCTCGCCGCGGACCTCAACGATCGAAGGGACGGGCTCCGAGCCGCCATCCACGGCCGCCAGCCGCAGCGGGATCGACCGGATCGTCCGGGCGTTGTTGGTGACGTCGTCGCCGGTCCGTCCGTCGCCGCGCGTGGCCACCAGGGTAAGGACGCCGTCTTCATACCGCAGCGACGCCGCGACGCCATCGATCTTCGGCTCGGTCAGGTACTGACAGTCGCCGCCGGCCAGGCCCTTTGCGACCCGTTTGTCGAATTCGTCCAGCTCGGCGAGGCTGTAGGTGTTGTCAATGCTCAGCATCGCGAGGGCGTGAGCAACCGGCGCAAAGGCCTCAGCGGGCACGCCGCCCACGCGCTGAGTGGGCGAGTCGGACGTGATAAGCTCAGGATGTTCGCCCTCAAGCCGCTTGAGCTCGGCCACCAGCCGGTCGTACTGCCGGTCGGAGATCTCCGGCTTTGCCAGGACGTAATAGAGATGGTCATGCCTACGGATTTTGCGGCGAAGCTGCTCGATCCGATCGGCTGTGGAAGCCATGGCCGACCTCGGCTCTCAACTGCGCGGAACCAGGCAGAGAAACCTCAGCGTCTCGGTTCCGGCGTTCAGGAATTGATGTTCCTCGTCGGGCGGAACGTACACGCAGTTTCCGGGGGCAATCTTGTGTTCTCGGGCCCCTTGGCGGACCACGCCGGCCCCGACCAGCACGTACACCTCGTGCTCCCAGGGATGCGTGTGCAACGGGGTATGTCCGCCGGGGTTGACCTCGAACATGCGCATGTTGAAATTCGGGGCGTCTTCCTGCGGGCCGATGAGCATCCGCATCCTCACGCCCTCGGCGTCGTCCATTTCAACGGGGGTGGCCTCGACGTCCTCGGCGAACTTGATTTCCATCGCTCCGCTCCGCTCCGCTTACGCTTTCCCATGTTGATTTCTGACTTAATAGCCCCTGACCCGCGTGCCCGGAAGCCGGCGTCAAACCACCTCGCCGGTCGACGTGTCGTAGATCCAATCGTAGGAGACCAAGTCGTACTCGAACATCTCCTCGGGGCCGAAGAACAACGCAATCTCCTTATCGGCGTTTCCCGGCGTGTCGCTGCCGTGGACAAGGTTGTACCGCTTGGACATTCCGAGATCCCCGCGTATGGTCCCGGGCGGAGCGTCCGGCCCGAACGTCGGCCCGAGCAGGGAACGGACCACGGCGACCGCGTCCTTGCCCTCCAGCACCATCAGCACCACCGGCCCGCCCGTCACAAACCTGAGCAGGGGCTCATAGAAGTGCTTCCCCTTGTGTGGGGCGTACTGCTTCTCCGCAAGTTGACGGTCCATGCGGCACATCTTCATCGCAACGATCTTGAGCCCCTTGCTCTCGAACCGCTGCACGATGCGTCCGACGAGCTGACGCTGGATGGCGTCGGGCTTGAGGATGACCAGCGTCCGTTCCTTCGCGTTCTGCCCCATGGCTCGGCTGACTCCTCTGTCTTCGACGACCGTTCCGGCCGCATCGGTGAATTCCACTTTATGCTTGGGCAGCCCGGAGGTCAAGCAGTCAAGCCGCCGCCGACAATCGCCGCACTTGCGTTGACAACGGGACGGGCAGTTGCTAGGATTAGCGAGTTCTTACTGTGGCGACCGGACCTGCTCATGAGCAATGAATTGGAAGGCAAAAGGATCCTGCTGGTCGACGACGACCGGGATGTCGTGGAGTCGCTGCGGGTGGCGCTGTCCGACACCGGGGCGGAAATAGACGCCGCCGGTGACGGAAACGAGGCCTTGGAAAAGGTCGTGGCCGACAAGCCCGACCTGATGGTCCTCGACCTGATGATGCCGAAGCGCAGCGGCTTTCTGGTTCTGGAGAGCCTCAAGAAGATGCAGCAGCCGGCCGAGGCCCCCAAGGTGATCGTCATTACCGGCAATCCGGGCGCCCGCCACCGCGTGTACGCCGAGAGCCTCGGGGCCGAGTTGTACATGACCAAGCCCTTCCGGATGGACCGGCTGCTCAAGGCGATCACGGAATTGCTGAGTTAGATCGAGCGAACCGGACGATAGTAGGGTATACTGTTCGAGCGCAAGCCGAACACCGCAGGGAATTGCGAAAGGCTGACGGAAAGACGAGCAGGAGAAAATCATTATCCACGGCGTAGACGGGTTGGGCAAAACGGGTAATCTGTAGGCGAGAGATAGGTTGTGCAGGCATGGGTATAGCGGCGAGTGCGAAAAAAGAAGTTGTAACTCAGCATCAGCGTCACCAAGGGGACACTGGCTCGGCAGAGGTGCAGATCGCCTTGCTGACCGGGCGGATCAACCACCTGACTGATCACCTCAGGACGCACCAAAAGGATCATGCCTCGCGACGGGGCCTGCTGAAGATGGTCGGCAGGCGCAACAGCTTGCTGAAGTACCTGGCGCGGATCGACTCCGACCGGTACCGGCAGATCATCGGGAAGCTGGGCCTGCGAAAGTAGCCTCCCTGGAGCCCTACGATCGAAGAGGATGTTGGTCCCCCACGCGTAGACGAAGGGGGAAAGCCCGCATTCCTTCGGACGCCCGTGGCGCGTGGCCTCCTGCTTCGATATTTGCTCACTCGGGGCAACCGGAGACGTCGGACGGATGCGAAGCGTGGAGCAGTAGAGAACGGTAGAGATTGATGGAAGAGGACGGCAAAGTGGAAGACATGAAAATGATGACGAGCGTTGAGAAGGACATCGGCAGTCAGAAGCTGGTTCTGGAAACCGGGAGAATGGCAAAGCAGGCTCACGGGGCCGTGGTGGTGCGCTATGGCGACACGGTCGTGCTGGCGACGGTCCTGTCGGCCCCCTCGGTGCGGGACATCGACTTTTTCCCCCTATACGTGGACTATCGCGAAATGCAGTACGCCGGGGGGAAGTTTCCGGGTGGTTTCTTCAAGCGTGAAGGCCGCCCCTCGACCAAGGAAATCCTCAGCGCCAGGAAGATCGACAGGACCCTGCGCCCGCTCTTCCCGAAGGACTTCAACGATGAGGTGCAGATCCAGTGCATCGTCATATCCTCGGACAAGGACTACGACGCGGACGTGTTGGCAATGATCGGCAGCAGCGCGGCCCTGGCCTTGAGCCACGCGCCGTCTTATTGCCCCATCGCGGCCGTCCGCGTCGGCAGGATCGACGGGCAGCTATTGCTGTTCCCCGCCTACAGCCAGCGTGAGAAAAGCGATTTCGACCTGGTTGTGAGCGGCCACCGCGACGGAATCAACATGATCGAGCTCAGCGGACCGGAAGTCCCCGAGGAGGCCGTCGCCGACGGCTGCAAGGCCGGCTTCGAGGCCATCAAAGAGATCATCCCCATGATCGAAGAGTTAGTTGCCAAGGCTGGCCGGGAAAAGGCCTACCAGGCTCACCCCCTCAGCGAGGAACTCATCGCGCTGGTCGCGGACCGATGCGGCGATCGCGTCCGCCAGGCCAAGCAGATCCCGGCCAAGATAGAGCGGAATCAGGTCATGGCCGGCATCTGCGACGAGCTGGTCGCCGAGGTGTGCCCGCCGGATGCGGAGGCGCCCCAGTACACGCCCCAGGAGGTGCGAAAGGCGTTCTATAAGGTCGAGGGCAAGCTTCAGCGCGAGCTGATCCTTTCGGGCACCCGTCCGGACGGGCGGGGCTTTAAGGAAGTTCGCCCGCTTTCGATCCAGGTACCCGCCCTGCCGCGGGTGCACGGTTCGGCCTTGTTCACCCGCGGCGAGACGCAGTCGCTTGCGGCCGTCACCCTCGGCACCCCACGCGACCAACAGAAGATCGACGGCCTGCGGGATGAATACCTCAAGCGTTTCATCCTGCACTACAACTTCCCTCCGTTCAGCGTGGGGGAGATACGGCCCGTTCGCGGCCCCAGCCGGCGAGACATCGGCCACGGTGCCCTCGCCGAAAAAAGCATGGAGCCGGTGCTGCCGCCGGCGGAGGAGTTTCCGTACACGATTCGGGTGGTCAGCGAGATCCTCGAGTCCAACGGCTCCAGCTCGATGGCCTCGGTGTGCGGCGGGACGCTGGCGCTGATGGACGCCGGCGTGCCCATCAAGAACCCCGTAGCCGGCGTGAGCATCGGCATGGTCCGCGAAGGGGATCGCAAGGTGCTGCTGACCGACATCCTCGGCGAAGAGGACTTCCACGGTGACATGGATTTCAAGGTCGCCGGCACCAAGGAGGGCGTCACCGGCATTCAGATGGACTTCAAGCCGGTTTCGGGCATCGACATGGAGACGATCGTGGAGACGCTTGAGCAAGCCAGGCAGGCCCGGCAGCTCATCCTGTCGGAGATGGCCAAGGTGATCGCGGCCCCGCGCCCGGACATCAGCCGCTTCGCTCCCCGGCTGATTACGATAAGGGTCGACCCCGAAAAGATCGGCAAGATCATCGGCCCCGGCGGCAAGACGATCAACGGCTTGTCCACCAAGTACGGCGTAACCATCGACATCGAGGACGAGGGATCCGTTTTCATTGCCGGCCCTTCGGCCGACGACGTCGAGAAGGCACAGGCCGAGATCGAAGCCATTGTCGAGGAGGTCAAGATCGGCAAGATCTACAGCGGCAAGGTGGTGGGGATCAAAGATTTCGGCGCCTTCGTGGAGCTGCTTCCCGGCACGGATGGACTTTGCCACGTCTCTGAATTAGACGAAAAATACGTGACAAAGGTCACGGATGTTTGTAAACTTGGAGATACGATAAAGGTTAAAGTGATTAACGTAGATGAGCACGGACGCGTGAAGCTTTCACGGAAGGCGGCACTTCGCGAGGAAAAACAGGCGCCATGATTATTTGCAGGGCGGGCGGAATCGGTAAGAATTCGCCTGAGAAGGTTCTCCGGGGTGTTGCCGTCAGATCACTGCCTCGACGCCGGAGAAAACTGCTCTGTGCGAGCATATAATTTCGTGCCCCCAGCCCGGAGAGGGGCTGGCAGGTGCTGAGGAAGCAGTGTTTGTCAACGTGGAAAGTCAGTTAGGAAGTGGGCGCCGACCAGGTCCTTCCGGCAGCACATCTGCGCGCATCAGCTCACGTTGGTAGAGACGTTGATGGTTCGGCTCGTATGTCTGGGCGCATCGGCCGCCTCAACTTCGTATTGTGCGGAGCGGGGCGGAAAGGAGGTCGTTGTTATGCCCATCGGTAAAGTGAAGTGGTTCGATCCGAAAAAGGGCTATGGATTCATCATTGGGGACCAAGGACAGGACGTGTTCGTGCACTATACCAGCATTGCCGGCGGAGGTTTCCGAGCGCTGAAGGACGGGGAGACTGTCTCCTACGACCTGGTCAAGACCGAGAAGGGCGATCAGGCACGCAGCGTCGCCAGGCAGGAAAGGGCCAGCGAGGGCGCCCGCCCGGAACGACCGGACTCGCCCAGCTCTTCCGATGCATCCTAACTGATCGGCCGGACCCGAAAATCGCTCACGCGGGTCGTGTGGATGAAGGGGTGGCCGGCGGCGGTGTCCGAGAAGGGGGGCACTCATGTCGCTGGAGGCTGGTCATTCCCGTGCAATCTCTGCACAATAGTCACTTATGGAGTGGATCTTTTTCTGGATTGGCGCCTTCGTGGCAGCGCCGCTCGTGGGGCTGGTGATTTTCTGGCGTGCGCGGCGGGCGCTGGTGCGCGCCCGGGGAGTGGCGGCGCGCGCACGAACCAGAGAACATCTCATCGAGCTGGCCAAGTCGACCGGCGGGCTCGCCCACGAGATCAAGAACCCCCTTTCGACCATCAGCCTGAATCTTAAGCTGCTGGCGGAGGAATTCTCCGAGAGCGACAACGACCTCTGCCGCCGGAACTACCCTCGCCTGGTGCGCGTCCAGGACGAGGTTCAGCGCGTCCACAACATCCTGAACGATTTCCTCAAGTACGTCGGGAACCAGGAAATCCACCTCCGCCAGGTTGATCTTCGGCAGGTCGTCGAGGAGTTGATCGATTTCTTCCGCCCCCAGGCCGAGAACACCCACGTGGTCATCCGCTCCGCCCTGCCGGAGGCGCCCGTCACGTGTCAGGTGGACGTGGGACTGATCAAGCAGGCGGTCCTCAACCTCATGATCAATGCCACGCAGGCCATGACCGAGGGCGGCGAGCTGCTGTTGCGGCTGAGTTCCGCCGGCGATCAGGCCGTGCTGGAGGTCATCGACACCGGGCCGGGAATGCCGCCGGAGGTCCGCGGGCGGATCTTTGAAGCCTACTATTCCACCCGGCCGGGCGGCTCAGGCCTGGGCCTGCCCGTCACCCGGCGGATCGTCCGCCAGCACGACGGCCAAATCCAGATGGACAGCGAGGTGGGTAAGGGCACGCGATTCGTGGTGACGCTGCCGCTGGGGAAGTAGGCTCGGGGTCGCCTCACCCGCGGTAACACAACGCGACCAGGGATGCTCGAGTTGGCAAACCTCGCCTGACAGGACCGCCACATGCCAGCCGGCGTTGAGCTGCTCAAACCGGTCGTGCCGAAAGACATCGACGGCGCCGCCTCACTGGACGATGCTATCCAGGGATTGGTCCCGAAGTTGCGCGGCCGGAAATCCCTGACGATCATACTGAACGACCCTCAGCGTGACACGGCTTCGGCCGCCGTGCTTGCCAAGCTGAGGGCGCCGCTGGCCGGCGTCCGGCTTCGAGCGCTCGTGGCCACTGGAACGCACCAGTTCGCCGCGGAAAGAAAAGCTCAGTTCGAGAGGTACCTGCTTGCGGCCGCGCCATTGGAGAAGGTGGCCTGGCACGACTGCCGGTCGACCGGGCTGGTCCGGATCAGCGGCGAAGTGGCCTGGCGCGGCCATCCGTGGCTGGGCCGGGGCGACGGGCCGCTGCTGGCGATCGGGTCGTCGCAGCCCCACTACTTCGCCGGCATCTCCGGCGCGCACAAGACGGTCACTATCGGCTGTGCTGCCCGCGCCGACGTCGAAGCCAACCACGCCGGAGCGCTTTCGACGAATTCCCGTCCCGGCCGGCTGGCGGGCAACCCGGTTCATGAAGGCATCGTCGCCATGCTGGCGAGTCTCCAGCGCCGCCGCGAGATCCTGGCGGTGAATCTGCTCCAGGCAGACGGCGAGGTCCTCAGCGCGATGTCCGGCCGACCCCTGGAGGCCCTTGATCGTATTGCCCCGGCCGTGCGGGCCGCATACTTCCGGACGATCCGATCCCCGGCCGACGCGTTGATCCTGGAGGCGACCGGCGTGCTCGGGCAAAGCTTCTATCAGGCCGACAAGGCCATCAAGAACAACGAATGGGCCGTCCGCGACGGCGGGGTGCTGGTGCTGGAGGCCCCCTGCCCCGACGGCATCGGCCAGGACGAATTCCTGCAACTGCTCCGGACCTGCCCTACGTACGATGCGGCCGTGGCCGAGGTCCGGCGGCGGGGTTACCGGCTTGGCGACCACAAGGCCGTCAAGCTCCGCTACCTGCCCGACCGGCGCGGCGTCCGGGTTTTCCTGGTCAGCCCGGGCCTGACCAGCGAAATTTCCCGTGTCCTCCGTTTCCAGAAGAAGCCAAACTGGCAGGGCGCCTTCGCGGCAGCCGGCATCCGCCCCGGGCGCGACAGGGTCTACCGCGTCGCCGACGCGGCAAATACCTGCGTGACCGTGGGCGAGGCGCTTTGACAACGCCCCAGGCCCCCTATAGCCTATTCGTCATGGGCGAGCTGGAAGATTTCCGCGCCGAGATCCTGGTGGTCGACGACGAGGTTCCCCACGCTGAGGCGGTGGCGGACGGCCTGGCGCGTCTGAACCACCACTGCCGCATCCTTCACTCCGGGGAGGAGGCCATTGCCCGCTTGAAGGAGCGGCATTTCGACGTAATTGTCACCGACCTGGTCCTGGGCGGCGCCCAGGACGGCCTGGACGTGCTGGCCGCGGCCCGCAAGCACTCCCCCGGCACCGAGGTGATCCTGATTACGGCCCATTCGTCGGTGGCGACGTGCCGCACGGCCCTGCAAGAGGGCGCCTGCGATTACATCGAAAAGCCGCTGGACCTGGACGAGTTGCGGGCGGTCGTGCAGCGGGCGGCCGAGCGGACGGCCCAGCAGCGGGTCATCCGCGAGCTCCGCGAGCAACTGGACAAGCACTACGGCTTCGAGGCCGTGATCGGCAACTCCCCGCAGATCATCCGCATCCTGGAGACTATCCGCCGCATCGCCCCGGCCAAGGTGCCGGTGCTGATCCAGGGCGAATCCGGCACCGGCAAGGAACTGCTGGCGTATGCCATCCACAACAACTCGCGGCGGAAAGGCAATCGCTTCGTGGCCCTGAACTGCGCCGGACTGAACGAGACGCTGCTGGAGGACGAGCTGTTCGGGCACGTCAAGGGCGCCTACACCGGCGCCAGCGCGGATCGCAAGGGTCGCTTCGAGTACGCCGACGGCGGGACCATGTTCCTGGATGAGGTCGGCGACATGCCGCTGGCGATGCAGGCCAAGCTGCTGCGCGTGCTGGAGAATGGCGAGCTGGTTCGCGTCGGCTCCAACGAGCCCATCCACGCCGACGTACGCGTCATCAGCGCCACCAACACCAACCTCGCCGAGCGCGTCCAGAAAAAGCAGTTCCGCCAGGATCTGTTCTTCCGTCTCAACGGCGTGACCATCGACGTTCCGCCGCTGCGCGACCGCCGGGAGGACATCCCCCTGCTGATCGAGCACTTCATCAAGCTGGCCAACGAATCTCACGAGGCCAAGGTGACGGGCATCACGGCCGAGGCCCGGCGGGCCCTGACGGCCTTCGACTACCTCGGCAACGTTCGCCAGCTCCGCAACATTGTCGAGAACATGGTCGTGCTGACCGGCGAGGGCAAGCTTACCGTCGAGGACCTGCCCGCCGAGGTCCGGGCCCTGCCGCAGGCCGCCGGCGAGGGAACGAGCGCCCTGGCCGGGGTGAGCATTTCCGAGGCCGAGAAGGAACTCATCCGCAACACCCTCAAGATGGTCGACGGCAATCGTCAACAGGCCGCCAGGATCCTCGGCATCGGCGAGCGCACCCTGTACCGAAAGATCAAGGAATACGGGCTGAAGGAATAGCGCCAGGCCATGGCCCACCAACGGCCAGCTCGAGCGGCAAAGCCCCCCCCCCAGCCCCGGCAAGAAGATCGCCCTCATGGTCGCGGCGCCGTTGCGGTTCGAGATAACGAGTAACCAATTGAATTCGGATTAGGGGACGCAGAGATGGCGGATACCTGCACGACCCCATTGGCCTGCAAAGCTGCGGCAGTGATCGCCGCTGCTGCATTGGTGGGCTGCGCGTCCACGAAGAACAGTGGCGACGCCCCGGTGGCGCGGAAGCTAGTCGTGAAGAAGAAGATCGAAATGTTGTTGAGTATGGAACGGTCCGTCAAAGCCGACGAGCCCATGATCCTAGCCGTATCCCTACGGAATGTCGGACAGGAGCCTGTGGGGTACGGGCCGGCCGATGCCGGCTACAGGGACTTTCGCATCCTGGTCAAAGCCGAGGGGAAGCTTGTTCCGCTGACTCGCTTTGGTAACCGGTCGAGAGTAGAAGTGATCCCGACGGATTACGGGCGCTTTATCCCGTTATTGCTGAAACCAGGGACGGAGTCAGTCATTTACGTGAACCTTGGACTGCTCTACGACCTCACGGTCCCGGGCAAGTACGAAGTCAGTGCAGCCACGACGATGTTTCCGCCCGGAGCCCCGAAGGACGGCTCGGACTTCGTGATTGAGGTGACAGGACTGAAGTTCGAAGTTAAGGAGCCACGCCCGCTTCGTGAACGGCCCGGCGAGAAGGGCGGCGGCGAAAAGAATAGGCCAGGCGCCTGACGCGGCCGACGTCTTGGCCGCCTGGGTCAGCAACTGGGAGAAGTACAAGCAGGCTGGCCCGCCCGATCCAGGCTACCTGTGCGATCACCTCCGTTCCAAGGCCGCCCTGGAAGGGGCCCCTGCCCCACCGGCCCGCGGCCCACCCGCGAGCATCGTGGAGGGCGTCGACCTGGTTCACAAGGCGTCCCGGGCCAGGAAGGAATACGCCGACCTCACGTAGGGGCTGCGCTGCCGGCCCGGCAGGTCGTTTGGCCTTTGAATTCGCCCCGGCCGCCAATACAATCGAACGGAGAGGAAATGGAATGAACGGAGTCGTCGCGGCATGAGGGAAATTCGCGTACTCCCCACTTATCTGGTGAACAAGATCGCGGCGGGCGAGGTCGTCGAGCGGCCGGCCAGCGTGGTCAAAGAGCTGGTCGAGAACGCCCTCGACGCGGCCGCAACCGCCGTCGACGTCACTGTCGCCGACGGCGGCAGGCGACTCATCGCTGTCCGCGACAACGGCGTCGGCATGGGCCCGGAGGACCTGAAGCTTGCCTTTGCCTCGCACGCCACCAGCAAGATCGCCGACGAGGAGGAGCTGTACAGCATCCGCACGATGGGCTTCCGCGGCGAGGCGCTCGCCTCCATCGCAGCCGTCTCGCACGCCCACATCCTGACGCGCCGCCGGTCGGAGGCAGACAGCCCTTCGGCAAACGTCGCCGGCTGTGAGATCGAGGCCGCCGGAGAAGCCGTCCATCCGGTCCGCCCGGCCGCGGGGGCCGAGGGAACCACCGTCACCATCCGCGACCTGTTCTTCAATACGCCGGCCCGGCGGAAGTTCCTTCGGACGGCCAACACCGAGTTCGGCCACATTGTCGAGGCCCTCGCCCGGCTGGCCCTGCCCCACCGCGAGGTCGCCTTCAGCCTGACGCATAACGGTCGCCAGACGCACAAACTGCCCGCGGCCGCGGACCTCCGGCAGCGGGTGGCCGATTTCTTCGGGGCGGAACTGGCCGACTCGCTCCTGGCGTTCGCTGACGAAGGCGGCGGCGTGTGGCTTTCCGGGCTGATCGCCCCACCGGCCCAGGCCCGCGCCTCGGGGCGGTGGCAGTACTTCTTCGTCAACGGCCGCTACGTTCGCGATCGCTTGCTGGCACACGCGCTGCGGGAGGCATATCGCGGCAAGGTCGAGCCGAGCCGTTCGCCGGTGGCGTTCGTCTTCCTGGAGATGGACCCGTCACAGGTGGACGTGAACGTGCATCCGGCCAAGATCGAGGTGCGTTTCCGCAATAGCCAGCTCGTGCACTCCCAGTTGTTGGGATCGGTCCGCGAGCGGCTGAATAAGGCCAACGTGCCGGCGGTGTCGATCGCGGCCGGCGGCGAGGAAGGCCCGGAAGACGACGCGCACGATGCTCGCCGGCAGTCGCTGAAGCAGGCACTTGCGGATTTCTTCAAATCGGCTCCGCCGCCCCAACAGCGGCTCCGCTTCGGCGAGCAGGAGACGGACCGGCCGCCCCCCTACCCCACCTCGTGGCCGGCGCGGCGTGACAAGGAGCAGCCGGACCTGGACGCCGCCCGGCCCGCCGATACAGGCCGGCCCTCCACCGGGGCGCCGGCGCCTGCGCCGACCTCAGAGGGCCCCGGGCGGGACCGGAGCCGGTTCGGGCCCGCCTTCGCCGCGCCAGCTCGCCGCGACGCGATCCAGCTCCACAACAGCTACATCGTCACCGGCAATGAAGTTGGGCTGATCATCATCGACCAGCACGCCCTGCACGAGCGGATTATCTTTGAGGATCTCCGCAGGCGGATCGCCACCGGCAACCTGGCGGCCCAGCGGCTGTTGATTCCCGAGACCGTCGAGGTCACCCAGCCCGACAAGGCCGTCCTGGCCGAGCGAGCGGACCTGTTGGCACGGCTGGGCATCGAGGTCAGCGAGTTCGGCCCAAACAACGTGGCCGTGCACAGCTTCCCGGCTTTGCTGGCCGAGCGGCAGGTTCCCGTTGCCGGCTGGATGCGAGACCTTCTGGACTTGCTGGCCGAGCACGCCTCGGCCGACGGCGACGAGCTGTTGACCCACGCGCTGGCGACGATGGCGTGCGGGGCCGCCGTCAAGGCCGGCGACCCGCTGACCGACGAGGAGATCGACGCCCTGCTGGCAAGGCGATCGCAGGTGCAGCAGGCGGCGTCCTGTCCCCACGGTCGACCAACCACGCTCGTGCTGACGCTGGCACAACTGGAAAAACAGTTCAAGCGGTCGTGAACGACGCGCCCCGCCAAGATCTGCTGGGGCCGCTCGACAACAGGAAGAGCCCGTCAAACGCGGCATGTCGGGCTTGGAGGCCATTGCGGCGACGCGCCTGAAAGGCGATAGTATGCCTTCATCCGGCGACGGTGCTGGTCCGGTGTCGTCGACTGAGAAAGGAATAAGTATGAAACGCAAACCGCTGGCGATCTGGAGTGCAATCGCTGTCAGCGCCCTGCTGGCCGGATGCTCCACCGATCATTATGCCCGTCAACTCATCCAACAGGACACCAGTTACGGAAGGATCTGGGAGGCGATGGTCGGCACGTCCGGCCAGTTGGTCGAGACCAAGTCCATATCGGCCGCGCGGCGATACACCATGCCCGACAAGACCGAGATAGACGTGTGGGTCATCAAGGCCTTGCCGAGGCCCAGACCCCGCGGCACGGTCCTGGTCATACACGGCCTCTGCGACAGCAAGGTCACCTACCTGCGGCTGGCGCGGATGATCGCCGACAAGGGCTTCGACGTGATCCTGCCCGACCTTCGCGCCCATGGCCGGAGCACCGGCAAATACGTCACCTACGGCGCACTGGAAAAACAGGACCTCAAGCGCGTCGTGGACGAGCTTCTGAAGGAAGGACTCGTCCCCGGGCCGCTGTACGCGTTGGGCCAGAGCATGGGCGCGGCGGTGGCCATCCAGTACGCCGCGATCGAGCCGTCGGTCAAGGGCGTCATGGCCGTCGCCCCGTCCCGCGACCTGCGCACAACCTGCCGGAGGCTCATCAACAACATCGCGCCGTTCATGAGCAATGAGGACTTTGAAAAGGTCCTGGCCCGGGCCGGAGAGATCGGCGGCTTCGATCCGAACGATGGTTCAAGCGTGGACGCCATTGCCGAGCTGCAATGTCCGGTGCTGCTGATGCACGGCAAGCTCGACGTGGCCGTGCCGTACACGGACAGCGAGGCGCTGTACGCCGCCGCCAACTTTCCCAAGGAGCTTCGGTTGGACCCGCTGGCCGGGCACATCGGAATGCCGATCGGGCGCGAGGCCGAAATCCTGAAAGGTATCGAGAAGATCGCTTCCGGCACAATCCCAACGACCAGCCAGCCTGTCAGCGAGCCGTAGGACGCGGCACTGCCCGCCGGTCAGCCCAGGCCCATTGCGCGGGCAAGCTGCTCAGCGCGATAGCTGCTGCGGACCAACGGCCCGCAGGCAACACCCTCGAAGCCGATATCGGCCGCGCGCCGAGATAGCTCGTCGAATTCCGCCGGAGGCACGTACCGCGCCACCGCCAGATGTCTCGGCGAGGGGCGCAGGTACTGGCCGAGGGTAACCATCCGCACGCCGGCGGAGCGGAGGGATTGCAGCGTTTCGATCACCTCGCCGATCCTCTCGCCCAATCCCACCATCAGTCCGCTCTTTGCCGGCAAGTTCGCTTCGGCCGCCGCCCTCAGCAGGTCCAGACTGCGGCCGAAGTCGGCTGCCGGGCGCACGAGCGGATACAGCCGCGGCACCGTCTCGACGTTGTGGGCCAGCACGTCCGGGCGGGCCGCGAAGACCTCCCGCCAGTTCCGCCGCCGCCCGAGAAAGTCCGGCACCAGAACCTCGATCGTCGCCGCCGGCGCGGCTCGGCGGATTTGCTCGATGGCTTCGACCCAGACGCCTGCGCCGCCGTCCGGCAGGTCGTCGCGGGTGACAGAGGTAACCACGACGTGTGAGAGCTTCATGGCCTTGACGGCGGCCGCGATCCGACGCGGCTCGTCCCGGTCCAGCGGCTCGCACGGACCGCCGCCAACGCCGCAGAATCGGCAGCTCCGGCTACAGCGCCCGCCCAGCAGCATCAGCGTCGCCGTACCCGCCGACCAGCACTCCCCGATGTTCGGGCAGCCGGCCGACCGGCAAACCGTGCGGACACGATTGGACGCCAGGATGCACTGCAACCGCTCGTAGACCCCCCCGCCGGGGTGCCTCACCCGCAGCCAAGCCGGCTTTCTGCCCACCGAATCAATTGCGGCCTGACCCATCACCACAGCCCCTAACTCAGCAACGCCGCGGGGTCTTCCAGGACCCGCTGCAAGCCTTGCAGGAACTCGGCCGCCACGGCCCCGTCGACCGCTCTATGATCGGCCGAGAGCGTCAAGGCGATGCGTTTGCCCGCCACGCACTGCCCGTCACGAACGACCGGCTCGTCCCGGATCGCCCCGATCGCCAGGACGGCCACCTGCGGGGGAACGATAATCGCCGTAAAACTGTGCACCCCGTAGCTGCCGAGCGTCGAGACGCTGAAGGTCCCTCCCCGCAAATGCTCCGGTCGCAGCTCTCGGGCGCGGGCGGCCTCGGCCAGGCCGTCCAGCTCTCCGGAGACCTCGGCCAGGGACTTGCCGCCGACGTCCCTGACCACCGGGGCAACCACGCCGTTCGCCAGCGCCACCGCCACGCCGATGTTGGCCTTGGCGTGCTGGTAGATCATGTCGCCGACAATCGTGGCGTTGATCATTGGATGCTGCGTCAGGACGGGCGCGACGCACTTGAGGATCATCGCGTTCAGCGTGATGTTTCGGGTCTGCTTGTTCTTCTTGAGCGCGCCGCGGGCGCGGAGGAGACGGTCGGCGTCGCAGTCCATCCTGACCTGGTACTGGGCGGCCTGCTTTTGGGACCGAACCATTCTGGCGGCAACGGCGCCGCGCGTCCCGTGCAGCGGAATGGCCCGCAGCACCTCTCCCGCCGGCGGCGCGCAGTCGTCCCCGCGGGCCGGTCCGGCTGCCGAGGTCTGCCCGGCCGTCCGTCCGGCATAGCGCTGCCGCACTGCCTCGACGTCCTCGCCCTCTCCGGCCAGAACGCCTATCACCCCCCCCGCCGGCACCGGCTGGCCGCGCTGGGCGAGCTGCACCGCCAACGCACCCGCGGCCGGGGCCTCCAGCTCCACCACCGCCTTATCGGTCTCCACCTCCGCGACCACTTGGCCCTTTTCGACGCGCTGGCCCGCCTCGATCCGCCATTCCAGGACAATGCCTTCGGGCATCTCCTCTGACAGCGGCGGCATTCTAATCTCGATCGCCATTCGCTTTCTCCGGCAGCGGACCGCGAGGACTCAAGCGGTAAGATCGACCTTGTCATCCGGCTGATACGTCGACTTGATGAACACGGCGTCGACGGCCTGGCCGGTGTCGTTGATGATATTGTGCGACTCGCCGGGCGGAATGCGAAAGGCGTCGCCCTTGCGAACGCGATATTCCTTGCCCTCGACGATCATGAGCGGCTCGCCGTGCGGGAAATAGAACGTCTCTTCGACCTGGTTGTGCTTGTGCAGCCCCAACTCCTCGCCGGCCGCAAACCGGACCACTCCCCAGTCGATGCACGGCCCGCGGAAGAGATACTTCACCCCGCTGGCGCCGCCACGATATTCCTTTTCGTTCGCGTTGACGCGTTCCATCTCCGTCCTTCCTTACAGCAGTTGGGTCAGGATTGCCCGTATGTCTTCGGCGGCAACCTGTTTCGGATTGGCCTTCAGCGAGCCCGAGGGCAGCGACTCGGCCGCGATCTCATCGAAGTCCCCATCGCTCAGCCCGAACGCCGAGAGCTTCTCAGGCAGGCCGAGCCGGACCAGCAGGTACGCGGCCGCGTCCGCGGCGTCGGCCCCGAAGATGTTGTTCAAGATCTCGTATTTCTCCGGGACCGCTTCCCGGTTGAACCGCAAGACGTGCGGCAGCATAGCCGCGCACACCGCCCCGTGGCGCAGCCGGTAGCGATGACCGACCGCGTGAGCCATGCCGTGCACCGCCCCCAGTCGGGCGTTGGCCAGGGCTATGCCCGCCAGCAGCGATCCGTGCGCCATCGCCTCCCGGGCCGGGCGGTCCTTCCCGTTCTGGTACGCCGCCAGGATGTTCAGCCAGATCAGCTCGGCCGCGTGCAGGGCCAAGGCATCGGTCAGCGGCGTGGCGTTCCGCGACAGATAGCTTTCGATCGCCTGGGTCAGGGCGTCCATGCCTGCCGTGGCGGTCACGTCCGGCGGGCAGGAAACCGTCAGCTCCGGGTCGACCAGAGCCACGGCGGGAGTAAAGTTCGGCCCGCGGAGGCTGTGTTTCACTCCCTGCTCAGACTCGGTCAGCACGCTGTTGGGGGTGACCTCTGCGCCGGTGCCGGCCGTGGTCGGCACGGCGACGCACGGGTAGGCCCGCTCCGGCAGCGCCCGACGGCCGTAATACTCAGCCGTCGGCGCCAGTTCGCCGGCCAACGCGGAGATCGCCTTGCCGACGTCCATTGCCGAGCCGCCGCCGACGCCCACTACCAGGTCGCATCCGGCCTCGCCGAATGCCTCCCGGCCGCGGTCCACGGTCTCCACGCTCGGCTCCGGCTCGACCCGCTCGAAGACGGTGACGTCCAGTCCGGCGGACTTGAGGCGTTCGACAAGCCCGTCGGTCGTGCCGGACGCCCGCAGCGCCCTTCGGCCGGTGACGAGCAGTGCATGGCGCCCCAGCCCGGCCGCGATGTCGCCGAGCTGATCGCGGCAGCCCCACCCGGTGATGATTCTCTCGGCCGTTGTAAAGGTCGCCGCCATGGACGGAAGTATAAACCCAATCCCCGCCCGGCGTCCATCCCAGCGACACATGATGCTGGCCAAGCAGCGCCTTTGCCGATATAATACAAGGTGACAACTGACCGTCTGGGGGCGAATGGATTCGACCGGACGAGTTGAGATGTCGGTTGCGTGCCCAGGTTCCAGGAGGCCTGGTAAAACCCCTGGAAAACCTATAGTTGCCAATCGCAACTACGCCTTGGCCGCTTAATTAGCGGCCCGTCCGGCGGGCTTTCGCCCGCGAGGCTCGCCAGGACGACTGACAGCGGGCTGGCCGCCTGGAAGTGGCCCGGTTATCCAGGCGGCGAGATCCGGTCGGGCTGGCCGTCGACAGACCGTCTCGCTGCGGGCTGCGGCGGCGAGAGCAAAACAGCGAGTACGCACGTAGAAGCCGGCATCGAAACGTCACGGGACGCGGGTTCGATTCCCGCCGCCTCCAGTAGACGGGTGCAACAACCCGTCTCGAACGAACACAAGGCCCGTTGCC
>CAYNYF010000081.1:0-20411 GCA_964401385.1 uncultured Planctomycetaceae bacterium
TACGGCACGGTGGCGATGGTCGAGCAGAAGATCATCGAGCCGCAGGTGCTGAGCATCTGCAAGAACGCCGGATCGAACCTCACCACCCAGCAGTTCATCGAGGGTATCACCCGCGAGAAGTTCCAGCAGGCCGTCACCGACGCGTTGCAGGAAATGGGACGCAGGAAGGGCATCCACTTCCTGATCGCGCTGGTGCGCGGCTTCCACCCGGCCGAGGACATCAAGGCCACCATCCAGGCCCGAATGATCGCGGAGGAGGAAAAGGAGACACTGCGGATAGAGCAGCAGCGGGACACGGTGGCCGCGGGGCTGGAACAGGCCCGGAAGATGGTCGACGTGGCCGTCAAGGACTTCGACGCCCAGACCGAGGCCCTCGTGCGCGAGGAAGAGGAGCGCGGGCGCAAGAAGGCCGACCAGACCAAGGCCGAGGCCGACCGCGAAGTTGCCGCCCTGCTCAAGCAGGCCGCCGAAACGGACGCCCAGACGATCAAGATCATCGGGCAGGCCGACGCCGACGTCGTCGAGGCCACCAAGAAGGCCGAGGCCAAGCGGCTGGAACTGCTCATCGAGGCCTATGGCGGGCCGGAGGCGTACAACCTAGCTATCTTCGCCGAATCGCTGCCGTCGGACATCGATATCGAGTACCGATACGCCGGGGCGGGCACGCTCTGGACCGAGGCCAAGAGCAGCATCGCGGACATGGCCGCCAAGAAGATCCTCGAGCAAGCCACGATGAAGCCCGCCGAGGGACCCAATCCCGGGCGCAAGAGCGGGAAGGCCAAGCCCCCCGCCGCGCAGCCGGGGGAGTAAGACGCGGCGGGTTGTCGCTGCGCGCCTGCATCAGATCCACACGCGGCTGCCGCGCAGCAGCGCCGCGCCCCGGCAAGGCGACTCGCACACCGTTTGGATCAGCAACGGCGGCGGACCCGGCGCACGGACGCTTTACGCCATCTCCGCCGGCGGGCGGCATCTGTGCGAGGCTGAGGCTCGACCAGGCGGTGGAAAACTCCCGTGCGGGCGGTTGCCGATTCAAGGTAGGTCGTGGTAGAATAGAGCATCTGGTCGGCCGAGCGCCGAATGCAGGGGTCGTCGTGTGGCCTTGCTGGGACGATTTGGCGCTTCGGAAGAGGAGTTTCGCCATGCCGTTCCGACACACGCTCCAGAGCAACCGCTTCGAGTTCAAGTACGTAATAGACGAGAACTGTGCCCGAGCGGCCCGCGACTTCGCCCTGGCCTACCTCGAGCCGGACGAGCATGCCCTGGACAAGCCCAATCACGAGTACGGCATTTGCAGCCTCTACCTGGACAGCCCGGACATGGCCTTGTGCCGGGCGACTCTGCACGGCCAGCGGAACCGATTCAAACTACGCATCCGTTTCTACGAGGATCGGGCGGACGCGCCGGCGTACGTGGAGATCAAGCGCCGAGTGAACAACGTCATCAGCAAACAACGGGTGGCGGTGCGGCGTGCGGCGATTCCCGGGCTCCTGGCCGGGCGTCTGCCTGGACCTTCGGACCTCTGCGCGTCCGGAGACGACAACTTCGGATCGCTGGAACGGTTCTACGGGCTGGCGAGCACCATCCGCGCCGAAGGGCGCCTTTTCGTGTCGTATATGCGGGAAGCGTACGTCACGCGAAATGACAATTCGGTCCGGGTCACGTTCGATCGCCGCCTGGCGGCCGGCAGGTACCCCAGCGAGCTGAAGCTCTCAGAAACGGCCGACTGGGTCCGGCCGAGAGTGGGGGGCGTTATACTGGAGATCAAGTTCACGGACCGCTTCCCCATCTGGCTGCGGGAAATGGTCCGCGTGTTCGACCTGGAGCGGCGTTCGATGGCCAAGTACGTCGCCTGCGCCCGGCAGTTGGCGCATCTCGGCGTCTCGCTGGGAGGGACGTATGTGCCGGGCCGCGAGGAGGCGCGGACATGAATGGTTTCCTCGAAACGATCTTGCACAGCGACGTCGGGGCGCAGGCGGTCCACCCACAGACGATCCTGCTGGTGGTGCTGCTGTCCTTCATCATCGGTCACCTGATCGGGTGGGTGTACATGTGGACGCATCTGGGCCTGAGCTACTCCCGGATGTTCGTGGCCTCCCTGGTGGTGTTGCCGGCGATCGTGGCCCTGGTCATGGTGTTGATGGCCGGCAACATCGTGATCGCCTTCGGGCTGCTGGCGGTCTTCGCGGTGGTGCGCTTTCGAAACGTGCTGAAGGACACGCGCGACACGGTGTTCATTCTGTGGGCGATCTCGCTGGGGATGGCGGTCGGCACGATGCGCTTCAGTACGGCCATCCTGGGCTGCCTGTGCGTCAGCGCGATCTTCCTGTACCTCCGCTTCACGCTGTTCGGCAGCCGGCACCGATACGACGTGGTCCTGTCCGTGCACTGGGACGGGGAGGATCCGGTGCTGCAGTCGCTTCGATCGATCCTGAAGCGTCACAGCGTCCGCGTCTGGCTGGCGAGCCAGCGTGCGGTGGCCGAAGGCGGAGTGGACGTCTCCTGCCGGCTGCTCCTGCGGGACCCCGCGCGTGCCCACGAGTTGTTGGCCGAACTTCAGCGGACGGAGGGGGTGCGTCAGGCCTCGCTGTACGCAAGGGAAGATGAGTCGGAGTTCTAGCGGATGGGAAAGCTGCGCCGCATCAAGACCCCGCTGGCCCAGCAGTGGCGCCGCATTCGGTATCAATTGGTGCCGGTTCTGACGTTCTGCGGGCTGGTCGTGATGACGAGCTGGCTGTGGCAGCGGCATCGGCAGGCTCCCAACGCGGTGGGTGAGGTGGAGGCGATCCGGGTCGCCGTTCGCAGTCAGTACAGTGGTGTGCTGACGTTGCCGGACAGCGGCCCGGTTCAGATCTTCGACTCCGTGAAGATCGGGCAGGTGGTCGCGTGTCTGGACGACGCACCCGCGCAGGCGGCGCTGCTGGCGCTGAGAAAAGAAAAGGAGGCGCTGGAGGGCGAGCTGGCGGCCGTCACGGAGCAGATCCGTCAGGACGAGGCCGAGCGGGGCTACGACCGGATGATCGAGGCCAGGCGGCTGGCGGCGGACGTCGAGCGCTGCCGGCTGACCATCCTGGGCCTGCGGACGGACGTTGAGTCCGACAAGGTGGAGCTGGCCCGGCTGGACAAGCTGCTGGAAGCGATGCGGAAGGCCTTTGAGAAGGGCGCCGCCAGCGAGCTGGAGATCACGGATCTGACCGGTGAGCGCGACGTCGTCCTGGAGCGCATCCGGGGCAACACGCGGTCGATGGGCCAGGCGGAGGAGGACCTCCAGGCCACCCAGGCGAGGAGGAGGAAACATCCGACCAGCCAGCCGGCAGACTGGTCCGCCTACATCGGGCCGATCCGCGAGCGCCGGGCTGCACAAGAGGCCAGGGTCCAGGAGGTCTCGCTGCAGATCGCCGCCCTGACGATCCGCTCGCCGATCTCCGGGACGATCTGTAGCGTCCTTTGCCGTCCCGGGCAGGGCGTTGATGCCAACGAGGACATCCTGATCATCGCCGCCGATCGAGGGGAACACATTCTCAGCTACGTCCGCGAGTACCAGCGCATCCAGCCGAAGGTGGGCATGCCGGTAACGGTCCGTCTGCGCTCGGCGTCCGGCAAGGGGGTGCAGGCGCGCATCGTACGGGTCGGCCCGCAGGTTGAGGAGGTGCCGCCGCACCAGCGGTTCGATCCGGCTCGGATCGAATGGGGCTTGCCCGTTCTGATCTCCATGCCCCAGGCCCTGCCTCTCCGGCCGGGGGAACTGGTGGACATCGCCTTCCAGACGAGTTGACCGAACCGCTCGGGCAGATAGACACGTCCCGGCCGGCGAGACCGAACCGTCAGGTGCGAATCCCAACCGGGACGGGTAAGCTCACCAGCGACAGGATGTCCAGCAGATCGTCTTCCGCGTCGCCGAGCGAATCGAGTGTCGCCGGGCCGTTGGATCGCAAGGCGCGGCCGATCGGGTTCCTCCGCGTCCCGGGCGGCGCCGGCAAGGGCTCATGCCGACTTTCCCCCGCCGTGGGGAACGGCGTTGTCGAAACGCCGGCAGTGGCGCTGGGATGGCGCTGGCCGGGCAATCGCACCCGAGGGACATCCGGCGAGCCCCAGGAACCAAGAGCGTCTTGGTCCTGGGCGGCGAGGGCAGCGGCGAGAAGCCCGGGCGCGGGCGGCAAGCCGGCGCCCTGCGGTTGGCTCGCGGTGGCCGCCGCGACGGCCTCGCCCGCCTGGCCCGTGCCATAGTTATCGGCCCAGAGGGTGTAGTCGCCGCCATCGACAATGCCGTCGCCATTGAAGTCCCCGTCGATCCACCCTCCCGACTGGCCGTAGTGGTCGCCCCAGATCGTGTAGTCCCCCCCGTCGACGATGCTGTCGCCGTTGGCGTCCCCGGACACCAGCGGGGTGGCCGCGCCGGCCGAGCCGCCCTCGTGGTAGCCCTGCCAGTTGTGCCAGTCGTCGCCGAACAGGTGCGCGTCCATCCGCTCCAGCGAGGCACCCTCGCCGTCGGGGGCGACCGGCCAGGGCCACTCGTCGTCGTATCGGACCTGATCCACCGGGACGTAGGCGAGGGGCCCTTCCGGGCCGGCTTCCGGGCGGCTCAGGTGAACGGTCTCCCCGCCGTTGCTGAGATTGCCCTGGTACGGTCCAAAGACCTCCACCTGGGGCGGGATGCCGTATTGCGACCGGAAGGCCGCCTCGCCCGCCGGCTCGGACACGTCCGCCTCCGTCAGCACCAGGAAGCCCCCCGCGGGGATTTCCACCCCCTCGGGGAACGTGTAATCCACGCCGCCGTGGACCTTCCAGGTGTGGGTGGGCTCGGTCAGGTGGTACAGCTTCACCGCGGCGTCGGTGATGTTGTGCAGCTCGAGGAACTCCGCCTCGCCCTCCGGCGGGTGGTACATGATTTCGCTGAAGACGATCGGGCCCACGAGGGGGTAGGCGTTGGCGGCGCCCGGGGTGGGTGCGCTCAGCAGCAGGAAGTGGCCGGTGCCGTCGTCGGTCGCGTACAGGCCGTAGGTCAGGTCGGTGTCCGAGGCCGCAAAGTCGTGCTGATTGACGGTCACGCCGTCGCCGCGGGTCAGCACCACCTCATCGCCGTGGCTGCTGAGGGCGAACAGGCCGGCGAAGTGGTCCACCTCGGTGAAGACGAGGTACTCGCCCGCGCCGATCGTCGTGCCGCCCGGAATCTCGTACTTCATCGGATCGCTCGGGTCGTCGCTGAGGTACCAGCCGCCGAGGTCCACGGGGTCTTGCGTCTGGTTGTACAGCTCGATCCAGTCGCCGCTCGTTCCGTCGCTGTGGGTCAGGGCCTCGTTGACGACGACCGAGTCCGGTCCGGCGTGGGTCAAGTCGATCAGCGCGCCCTCGGCCGAGAGCAGGCGCAGGGGCTCGCCCTCCCAGGAGATGTGCCCGTCGTAGGGCCCCACGACCAACAGGCCCTGCCCCCCGGACGGACCCGACGCCCGCGCCCGGAACGTTGCCGCGTCGGGCGAGACGTACAGCCAGGAGCCCGGGCACAGGACCGTCCCCGGGGCGAAGGTGAAGCTCACCCCCCCTCCCAGCCGCCAGCCGGAGATGTCCACGGCGTAGCCGTTGGGGTTGAACAGCTCGATGTACTCCTCTTCCTGGTTGCCCGAGACGGGCGCGTCATCGACGCCGCCGAACAGGATCTGCCCGGCGAACGCCGCCGGCTGGGCGTCGGGAACGGCCGAGTCCTGCCCGCTCAGCTCGAACCAGAACTCGTTGTACGGATCGTACCGGATGTACGGCCCCAACTCGCCGTACAGGTAGTCGCGGCGGCCGGCAATGTAGTAGTTCTTGAGCTTGTCGATCTCGTACGCGAAGGTGTCCCCCCCGCCCTGGGGCGGCAGCAGGCCGTTGGCCTGCTCGTAGGCCATTTGCGCCACCCACCAGTCGATCCGCTGCTCGATGGGCAGCTCGGCGTACGGCGTGCCGGGCGGCTTGAGAACCTCATCCATCAGCGTCCGCAGGCGGCGGTAGAACATCTCGTGGGCGACCGGGTCGTCGTGGACGGCGTCGGTGAGCCGGACCCACCCGCGGCCCCACACGTCGGCGTGGGGGTCATCGCTGTTGGCGTAGAAGGGGGGCATCCAGTACCGGTCGCCGTGGCTGCTCTTCTCGCCCCAGGGGGTGAGGTCGCTCCAGTCGGCGCCGGCGTCCACCCAGTCGCCCCAGGTCAGGTCGCGATCGTGTCCGATGTACATCCACTCGCCCGTGTCGGGGTTGCGGTAGACATACCAGTTGTGGGTGGTGCAGTCGCCGTCCTGGATCAGGGCCTCCACCGCCAGATAGTTGACCAGGGCGGGCAGGTCCAGGTTGTCCATCACGTACACGTGCCGGTTCGGGTTGTTCGGGTCGATGCCGTAGGCCAGCGCCTGAAGGTCGGAGGGGTCCCACACGATGGGCTTGGGGTTCTTCTTTTCGAAGTTCAGGTAATCCGAGGTGCTCAGCCAGGAATGGATCACATAGTACAACGTGCCGTCCTCGTCCAGGCCCTCGCGCTCCAGCGTTTTCGCCTGTAGCTGGTCGTGGAAGATCCGCACGCCCATGAACGCGCCGTTCTGGCGGACGTGCATCAGGAAGGTCATCTCACCGGGCATCCCCGCCAGGTCGTACAGCCAGAACGACAGCTCCTGCCGCAGGTACGAGCCGTCCTGCGGGCCGGGGCAGTTGACGTTGATCTCGCCCACGCGGTCCTCGCCGGCATCGAACAGGAAGCGGTGGTCGTCGTTGAACTCGATCTTGCGCGACTGCCCGTCGCCGTCCGCGACGCCGCTGTTAATGGTGCCGCCGCGCTCGCGGATGTAGACGTTGTCGTAGAGTTCGCCCAGGTAGAAGACCGCCCCGCGCGTGCCCGCGTCCGAGTCGGCGGCGACGGGGCTGGCGACGAAGAAATGGAAGACCGGCAACTGCGTGGCGGCGTAGGAGTCGTCCTGCACCACCGTGCCCAGGTACTGCGAGGATTGCCGGCCGCCCATCGAATCGTCGAACAGCGGCCAGCGCGAGCCGGCGGACCCGTCGCTGGCGGTCACGTAGTAGCGAACCATCTGCCCCGGCGTCGAGCTGCCGGCGGGAATGACGGCCCCGTATACCCCGTCGCCGGAGCCCCCGTCGCCGTGCAGCCCGTCGTCGTACATCGTCAGCGTCGTCTCCCCGCCGAACATCACCCGGTACTTCAGCGACACGCCGGCGACCGGCGCGAACGCCGGCCGGACCTCCGCCGTCACCACCAGGTCCTCGCTGTCGGTCGGGACCGCCGGGCTATGCGCGACCTGGGTGATGATCGGGCCCAGGTCCGTGCTGCCGGTGCCGTTGACCGCCCCCGGCGTGGGCACCGTGAAGTAACGATGCACCTCGGCCTGCGTCCAGTTGGCCGCCAATTCCGGCACGATCAGGAAATCGGCGTCCCCGGCCGTCAGGTTCAGCCCCTGGATCGCCAGCACGTTGGCGCCGAGTTGCAGGGAGGAGATGTAGGCGGAGATGTCGATCGACTCATACACCATGGCCAGAGCGTCGGGGTTCTCGGCCGTGGCCGCGGAGTCCCACGCCGGCGAGCCGGGGGCGTTCTGCGAGGCCACCTGGACACCGTTGATCCACGCCACGAAGCCGTCGTCGTACTTCATCCTCAGCAGGAGGCTACCCGGAAGCTCCGTGCCCTCCACCACGAAGGGCACCCGCATGCAGGCGGAGGGGTTCTGCCCGGCCATCGCCGCCTCGACGTCGGTTTCGATGTGAGCCTCGTAGGCGTAGGTGGGCACCGTGATGTCCGCCACCAGCCGCGGCAGCACCAGCAGGTCAGAGCTGGTGAGCGATCGGTTGAGGGCCTGAATGGCCAGCACGTTGGTGCCGGCCACCAGCTCGCCCAGGTACGCCGACACGTTGTAGGAGCTGTAGCTGCCCCCGAGGGTCGGCTCCGGGCTCACCTGAGCGGTGGAGGCCGAGTCCCAGGCCAGCGGAGTCGGGGCGTAGACCGAATACACCTCCGTCCCGTTGATCCACGCGACGAAGCCGTCGTCGTACTTCATCTGGAGGATGAGGTTGCTCAGGTGGGTGGGGTCGGTGACCTCAAACTCCACCCGCAGGTAGGCCGAGGCCCGCACGCCGTACATCTGCGACTGGACGTCCAGGCCAATCATCGGGTCGTAGCCGCTACCCGTGTCGTATCCCAATCCGGTGCTGCCGCTGAGCCAGCCGGCCGGGGTATAGCCCAGGCCGTGCCAGTCCGTGCCGATGTCGCTGGACGGCACCAGACCCCTGGCGGCGGCGCCCGCCTCCACCAGCGTGATCGTCCCGCCGGGCACGTAGACGATCTCGGTGTCGTAGCCCATCGCCGACAGGCCGTCCGTCCAGCTCGAATCATCGTAGCTCTCGCTCGTCCAGCCCGGGAGCGGACCCGTCGGGACGGTGTACTTCATCTCCACCCCCGCCGGCAGCAGCGTCTGCGCCGAGAGGGCCTCGATGATCCCGTAAGAGACGTCCCCGGCCTGTTCGGGGAATTCCGGCGAGTACTCATACTCGATCGTCCCGTCCGGGTGGGCCAGCGCCAGGTACTCCCCGCCGCCCGAGAGCTTGAAGCTCGTGTGCAGTTCGCTGCCGGCGACGGCGCGGTCCTTGTTGGAGGCGAAGACCACCAGGTAGTCTCCCGCCGGCAGCGTCACCGCCGGGAACCGCCACTTCGTCGGGCGGGAAGCCTCGTCGGTCAGACCCCAGTTCTCCAGGCTCACGTCGCTGACGCCGGCGTTGTACACCTCGATCCAGTCGGAGTATTCTCCGTCCTCGTCGGCCAGCGTATCGTTGTTGATGGCCATGAACTCGGTAATGTAAAGGTCGCCGCTCAGCAGCAGCCGCGGCTCCAGCGGCTCGAAGGCTGGCGGAATCTCTTTCCCTCTCCGGCGTCTCGGGATCATGGGCGTCTCCAGACTGCGGTTGGACCTCCTGTCCCTGGGCGACCCGGCCACGCCGGCCACGGGTTCGGCCCCTGACGGTGTGCCGGTGCAACAGCCCGGCAAGGACTGCCTATATGATAACCGATGCTCGCGGAAATGGCAGCCAGGATTCTTCGCGGCCGGATCCTGTTCGGCAGGCGCCAGACCGGGCTGCCGGCGGTGCTGCTGCTGAAGCTGTGTTTGCGGCGGTACCTCAAGAAGGGCAGCTAGCCGGGCTCGTTCGGCTCGACGCGTTTGAGCGTCACGTCAAGCGTGTACTCCATCAGCTCCACGTCCTCTACCTCCCCTACTGCGTACCTGATCCGGTCGGAGATCCGGTTGGCGATGATGATGCCCCGGACCTTCTTCCCGTCGGCCAGGTGCTGCCGGACCCACCCCTTGTACCTGAGCAACTGGCCGCAGGCGGCGTCGGCTCCACGAGACGCCTTCAGTTCCACCACGAGGAAGTCGCCGTTCCGGTCGGTGGCGAGGATGTCGATCCGGCCGACGGGCGTGACGTACTCCACGCCGGCGTTCCCGTCATCGTCGACGTACAGGTCCAGCCCCTCCTCGATCTTGTTCAGGTTGGCGGCGAGATAATCCCGGAGGTGCGTCTCCATCGCAAAGGCATCCGTGCCCTCGCGTGCCTCCGTGTGCCCGCCTTCCTCGGCCGTGCCGCCGGCCGGTTGCCCGTCTTCGTCGACCTGTTGGACTGTAAGCTTGCCGCTTTCCATCTCAACGATGGCCCACGTTCCGTGCCTGGCGGGGTCGTACAGCTCAAGCTGCCCACGCCCGGTCCGGAACAGGCAGTCCGAATCCCGCTTGGCGATCATCGGCTTCCGCAGATCGGGGGCGTGCACCCGCGACGGATGGTTCACCGTTGAGTAGATGATCTGGGTCTGGATCGTGCTGCGGTTCGTGCCTGGGTACTTCCGCAGTATCCAATTCCGGACGGCCACGTTCGTGGTCGGACTACCCAGGGCCTCTACCGCCTCCTTCATCATCTGCCAGACGTAAGGCCTGCCGCTCTCTACCATGTCCTTCCCCTTGGGTCTAAACTGCCGACCTGATTCTACCCGCTCCCGAGAGGTCCGTCGACCGCGCGGCGTAAGCTGGCGCGGCGCCTTCTCCGTGGCTCTCTCCTGGCCCCGGGCCGCGGGATCGACCCGGAACCGGTGGTTCTCGGTGTGGCCCGGTGTGGGAAAGCCCAGGAACGCCGAAAGGCCCGTCAGACGGAGCTTTCTCCAGCCGACGGAAAAGGCCGCGCGAGCATGCGGCTCCGCACGGCCTCAGTCTCTTGGGTTCGCGACCCGGCGCTGGTCAGTCGCCGGATACTCGTTCCACTGTCACAGATCGCTAATCCGGATTCCTTGGATGCCTGTCCCTCGTACTGACCGTTCCGTTCGCCTCCAAGACGACGACTTTGTCTGCCCCAAGGTTGTTCGTGACATACTCATCAACCGTTGCCTCGACCTTCTCGGTCCCGTGAATGCCGGTCAGGATGAGTATGCCGTCGTGTTCGATCCAGAATGACCGCTTGACGGCCGCCCCTGGGGGAACATCGCCAAACGCGAGGCGTACGCCCCCGCCGGCCACTTGCGCGGATTCCAGCGGCAGGTCGCTGTGGTTCGTAATGGAAACCGTGTAACGGGTCTCGATCATGATGGCGCCGAAGACTGCGCCGCCCGCCACAGCGAAATTGGCGAGGTACAAGGCCAGCATCCCCAGCGCCTGCCAGACAAGACGCCGCCGTCGCGCCGCGTCCGCTCGCCATGAGCGCCATAGATAGACGGCAAGGCATACTGCTCCGACCGCTACGCAGCATACCCCAGCGCAGATCGCCACGACTCCCGCACCCATGAGCCACTCCGCCCTCGAGAGAACCCAGGCAAGGAAGATCGCAATGCCAGTGACGAGCGGCGCGATCCCCAGGAACAGAGCACCCTTGAGTGATGCCTTCATATTAGCGGCCCCTTTCTCACGGGTATTTTACTCTATGGGCTCCAGTTCTTGCAGAACGCCCCCCGCAGCGTTCCTTCATGAACGCCTCTTTCAGAATCCCGATGTTGCCGGCCGTGACCGGCGCGTCCCCCGCGGCGCCGGAGTTGCGGCTCTCGGCAAGCCTTGGCGTGGCGGATGGCCTCCGCCCCGGCCGCGCGGCAGAGGTACTCGGCCGCGGCCGGGCGCCCGGGGACTGCGAGAACGCCATCTGCCCCCGGATTCAATGCCCAAGATGCCCATCCACCGCGCGTTAGCGACGCAAAGGTGGCTCTCCCGAGGGCGTGCGCCGGCGACGTCACCCCGAAGGAAGTCGCGATGTCAGGGCTTTCCCTGGCATCTTTCTGCAAATGATGGCCAAGGGCGGGCTCTGCACGCGGGCATTAAGCGCCGCGGTTCCCCCTTTACGGCCGAATCAGACGTCGCGGCCGATCCAATCCGGTTCCGGGAGGCCCAACAAGCGCTTGGCGTTTTGCCACAGGATGAGTTTCTTGTACTCGTGGCGGATGTCCGAGTCCAGTATCACCGACGGCCGCGTCCCCTCGAATGCGTACAGCACCTTTTCCGGCCCGGCGAACTCCACCGCCCGCTTGATCATGTCGATCGGGGTCACCTTCGGCAGCGACCGTTCGCAGAAGAAATGGAGGTACGCGGTGTCCAGGTGGACGTTGGGCCTCTTCTCGGCGATGACCGTGGCCTCGTAACTGTAATTCCCGCCGAGGTGGGCGATGATAATCTTCAGTTCCGGGTACCGGTCTGCCAGTTCGTCGATGTGTACGCACGTGGCGTACTCGGAGTAAAGTTCTTTGAAGGCCACGACCCCGGAGTGGAACAGCACCGGTATGCCGAGTTCCTGGGCCTTGGCGAAGATGGGTGCCAGTCTGGCTTCGTTAGCACGGAAGCGCTGGGCCGGAGGTATGAACTTGATGCCGCGGTGCCCCCGCTGCTTGACCGCGACCTCCAGGTCGTCTGCGGCCCTGGCAGGGTTAGACAGGTCCGCCCAGTAGAATGGGATGAACTGCCCGGGCCACTTCTTGGCCCATCTGAGCACCAGGTCGTTCTGTCCCGGGCCCGGCAGCAGGACCGTGACGGTGATGTGGTTCCGCTGCATGAACTCGTGTACTCCCGGGTACGGATGCTGGTGGAAGTCGATTATCACGGCAATCTCCTCAAGTGCAGGCCGCTGTATAGGGAATCATTCTACAGACCTGACGGTGGGCGTCACGTCCGTCTTTGGAAAGCGGGCGCGTGCGGCTTACAGCACAGCGCTGCCCCGCCCAGCCAGATGAGCAGGTTTGGGACGGAAATCCTCGCGCAGCCAAGGAATCTGGAAGCCTTGATGGAGCTGTCCGGCATGTGGATCGACGGGCTGCAAGAGCGCAGGCCCATCCGGGAGATCACCCTGGACATGGACAGCTCGGCCAGCGAGACGTACCTGCCTCGTCGGTCTCTGGCGACGATTGTCGCATCTCCGGCCATCCGGGGCAGAGCATCGCTCCGCCGGTGGACTGATTGCGCGCAGGCCGTGGGGCATCGGATGATGTGATCTGGACGAATCCGCCGGGTTCCGTTCAGGCCCGGCAGGTTCACTTCGAGCCGTCAGGCCGCCCCACCGTCGTCCGAGCAGAGCAGGCTCCCCAGTCGCTTCCGGCGGGCGAGAGGCCCGTTGCTGGGCGCGGGGACCGCGGTTCGTTGATCCGCCAGGTCCCCGATCCCCGCTTTCATGTTGAGGCATCTGGTGCATGATGGGTACGAGAACCTATAATAGCCGTCCCACGGTGGGCACTCTCGTCGCAGCGCACGCCCGCGCGGTGATGATCGGACGGGGTCGTCTGACCGGCAAGTACAGAGGAGGCACGCATGTCGGCGTCATGGCAATCTCAATCCTTTGAGCATATTTGCGAGCAGGCCGCCGGGTTCGTCGCGCGGAGCCCGGCCATCGCCCGCATGGATTCGCTGGGCAAGTCACCCGAAGGGCGAGAGGTTCTCGCGGTGGAGGTGACCGACCGGACCGTCCGGCCGGAGGACAAGCAACTGGCGATCGTCGTCTGTGGCCGGCATGGCGGGGAGTTGGGTACGCGGGCAGTTGGCGCCGCCCTGCTGGGGTGGTTGGCGTCCGCCCCGGCCGCCGAGACGCGCCGTCGGCAGCGGGTGTTCGTTGTCCCCGTCGCCAACCCCGACGGGTGCGTTCGCGAGGAATTCCACGCCCCCCGTGACGGGCTGAGCGAGCTTGAGCAGCGGACGATCCTGGCCCTGGCCGAACGGCTGGCGCCGGATGCGGTGGTGGACGTCCACAGCCTGAGCCGCAGCGACGTGGAGGCAGTCATCGCCGCCCACACCGGCCGCTGCGCCGTGGACGAACTGATCCACCACCGCCTGGCCGCAGAGATGGCCCGGGCGGCGGCCGAGGAGGGTTATCCGTTCGACGTGGAGGGCGTCCCCTTCGACGCGTCCTACAACAACTTCTTCTGCGGCGCTTGCTACGATCGCTTCCACAGCATCGCGTTTGGGATGGAGGTCAACCACCTGAGCCTTACCCCGTCCGAGGCCGGCGAGAGCGCCGTAGCGGCGATCGCGGGCCTGCTGGAGCAGGGCAACCGCCGCCTCGGCTGGCAGGACGAAGCCGGCTATCCCAACCAGATCCTGGTCGGCAACTTCTCCTGCTCGGTTCGCCCCGCCGGCGCCGACGCCGAACAGCGGCGGCGGTCGCGCGCGGAGATCTGGCGGAACCGGACCGCCTTTACCCCGCCGAAGCGCGAAATGCCGGACCGAAGCACCCTCAAAGCGACCGTGAGCCACGCCGGCTACTCTCCACCCTGTTCGTGGTCTATTTGCTGCCGACTGCGCGGCCAACCCGCCTTCCGCAGCATTCACCTGGACGGACAGAAGCCGGAGCACCTGATATTTCGGGACGAGTGCTCCACATTTGTCTCGGTGCTGGTCCGGGCGGGAGCGCCGGAGTCGCACGAGTTGGCGATCGAACTTTGACGTGGGCCGGCCGGCCTGGACAACCAGATTGAGAATCGGCGGCTTGCCGGTTAGAAGGAGCAGCCATGGAAGAACGGATTGTGTATCGAGTTGGGGCGCACGAGCCGATCTTTCATCGTTTGCGGACGGGCAACACCACTGCCAGGGAGTGGGAGCGGTGGCAATATGAAACCTCCAGGGAGAACCTCGAGATCCTGGGCGAGCTGGGCGTCCGGCGCGCCCACATCGCCTGTAGCAAGGGCTTCGGCCTGGAGTGCGAAAAGCCCTTGATCGAGCGGGCGGCCCGTTTCGCCGAGGACGCCGCGAAGTACGACATCGCGACCAGCGTCTACTTCCAGGGATTCCCGGTCTACTACGAAACCTTCCTGATCGAGCTGCCCCATGCGATCGACTGGCTGGGCCGGCAGCAGAACGGCGACTTCATCCCCTGGGGCGGGCAGACCTTCCGGCGTTACGTCGACCCGGCCTGCCTGGCCTTCCGCGAGTATCAGCGGAAGATCCTGAACTACATCTTCGGGCTCTTCAAGCCGGTGCACCTGGGCATCGATAATCCAAGCCCGCCGCCCTCCTGGACCGACGTGGGCCGGGAGAGCTTCCGAAGCTATCTGCGGAGAAAGTACACTCAGCAAGAGGCCCGGCGCGAGTTCGGCATCTCGTCCTTCGACGCCGTGGACCTGCCGCGCTTCGACCCGATCTACTACCCGCCCGACGCCTACCGCATCGTCAAGGACCCCCTGTTGCAGGAGTGGGCCCGCTGGCAAAGCGCCACCGTTACCGAGTACCTCATCGAGCACCGCGACTTCATCCGCTCGCGGTCGCCGACCACCCGCTTCAGCTTTAACGGCGGCTGCGACCTGCTGCGCTACAACGCCCTCTTCGACAGGGGCATCGACTTGGAGGAGCGACTGGACGGGGTCGCGGTCAACTTCGGCATGGAGGAGTCGTTCTGGCGGCCGGCGGTCGTCGAGAAGACCCCGAGCGGGCAGGTCGTTATGGACGAGCGGCATCCCGATCAGGCCCGGCAGGCGGAGGGTAAGGTCCGCATCTCCACGGACGCCCGCTTTACCAAGATCAAGGTCAACTACGGGTTCTCCGGGGGCGGGGGTTTCTGGGGCGAAGTGGACAGGCCCGGCAAGCTGGTGGCGCTGGCGCACACGATGACCTTCGCCAGGGAGGCCAATGACTTCGGTATTGTCGGACCACTGGCGGCGGACGGGCGGATGCTCGATGACATCCGCGACGTCATCGACTGGGGCAACCAGCACATCGACGTCCTGACCGGCCGGGAGACCACCATCGCCCCGATCGCCCTGTGGCGGGGCAAGAGCACGTTGGCCTTCATCCGACACACGCCGGTGTGGGAGGCGTGCGCGATCGAGCAGATGCTCTTCGAGCACCACCTGCCGTTCACCATCCTCTTCGACGGCGGGCTGGAGAAGCACCTCGCCGGGCGGGAGCTGCTGGTATTGCCGGGGACGCAGTGCGTCTCGGACCGGCAGGTCCAGATTATCACCGAGTTCGTGCAGCGCGGCGGCAAGCTGCTGCTCTTGGGCCCGGCGGGCACGCGGGACGAGCGGGCGCGGCTGCGGCGGAACTATGCCTTCGAGCACCTGTTCGGCGGATCCATACCCAGCCTGGAATACTTCGGGCCGCCGCACTGGGTACCGCAGCTGAACTGGAACGCGATGCCCAACCGGCTGACGGCCGATCCCGGGAAGGGCAAGGTGGTGCTGGTGAAGAGTATCACGCCGGTGTCGCCGTTGGACCTGACGCGAGACCCGTACATGCCGGAGCGCCAGGTGATGGTGAAGGACATTGTCCCGCCGGCCAACGAGGGGGAGATCATGGCCGAGCTGAACGGGCTGGCGGGCAAGACGCTCCGGGTGGTCGGCCCGCGGTGGACGCTGGTGGAGTACTGGAAGCGGGGCAACGACCTGCTGGTCTGCCTGTGCAATTTACACAAGCAAGTGGACGGCGGGCCGGTGACGATCCACTTGGGGCCGTATAAGGCGAGCGTCGTGACGGTGCATACGCTGCTGGAGACAGACGTGCAGAGGCTGGCGGCGCGGGAGGGGAAGGTGACGATTCCGGCCCTGGGGCGCTTCTGCGTGATTGAGGCCAAAGGAGTCCTGTGAGGCCGCCAATTGCCGACTGGCTCAGACCGGAGCGCGCAGTGTCGATCAGCGCCCGGCCCCGCGAACCCGGCAACCCAAGGAAAACGGCGACCCGACCGCTCTCGATCCGGCCCGCCGTCCCGGAGTACTGACGCTGCACCCCCGCTGATCTGTTACCTCGCCCGATCCAAAAGCCTTTGCACGCCGTGCGGGGTCTCGTCGCCCAGACATTCCGCCAGTTACCAGCCGTTCTTGCGATCGATCGCTCCCAGCAGACCCCGAAGGCAACCTTGCCCACGCCGACGCAGATCGCGCCGACCAAAACACCCGCCGATCCGCACGGGCGCCGTGAAGGACCACGCCGAGCTCGCCCGCCTCGCGCCACGGATCGACAGATGCCGCGGACGAAGCATTGCGGTATGATGACGCGCCGACCTCTCGCACGAAAGGAAGCCCGCGGATGACCGGCGTCCCGACAACAGTGACAAAACTCGATGAACTGATGACCGCCATCCGAGGCTACGATGATGCTCGTCGGGCCGCAGGCGAATGGAAGCAGGTGTACAAACTTCTGCAAAAAACCGACCTGCCGGCCGCTCGCGTGACGCATGTGGTGGGGATGCGCGACTTGGCGGGGTTGACTGAGCTGATCGATCAGCTTCGCGCCCCTGCCGCAGCGGCCGCGCCGCCCCAGGCCGACACCCCTGACGCCGAGACCTGCCGGCGAGCCCTGCGGGCCTTCCGCAAGCGGCTGGCGCTCACTCGTCTGGACGATGAATCGAAGATCAGCAGCCACAGCCCGCTATCCAAGGGCGCGGACTCACGTCTCGCCGCCATCATCCCGCCGATGGAGTGGCCCAAATCCGTCTGGCAGGAACTGGCCCGTCAGGGCAGGCTGCGCTACATCGGCCATGGGTTCTACGAACTGCCGAAGCAGTAGCCCGAACATTTCATGACCTTCTCACGTCCGGCGGGGCCTTTTGGCCGTCGGCTGCGTTCTCCGCGCGAGCTGTCCTCGGCGTATCCTAGAGATACGCCTACGGAATCTCGCTTGTGCGGCCTTGCCGAGCGACCAAAATGCGCGCGCCGGAAGGAACAGTCTGTCACGGTACCTCCTCCGCGTTTATCGTCATAACTTCGGTCGTGAAAGCATCTTCTGGCAATTTACGCAAGAACGTCATGAGATATCCGGGCCAGCGGCGGGCCAAACCGTGCGTTCGGGGACTTCGCGCATTTGCCCTTGATCCGGACCTTGACGGATTTCCCCTACAGAACGGCGGTAAGGCGATGCGGCGGCAACATCAGAGAATCCCGGCCTGCGGGGGCGGGAACTGCGCAGCCTCACTCCTGAATCGTTCGAGCTCGACTCCGATCCGCCGGTGGTCATCGTCGAGGCCGCCTACTCCAAGCGCCGTCGCCGGGACGAGCAGCCCATCCGCCCCGAGATGGTCCATTTGCTCCGGCCGTGGCTCGTCGGCAAGGCGCCCGGCGAGGCGGTCTTCAACATCCCGGAGAAGCAGGCAGAGATGATGCGCCATGACCTCACCGTCGCTCGCCGAAAGTGGCTCGACGAGCCGGTGACCCCGGCCGACCGTCAGCGGCGCGAGGAATCCAGCTTCCTGACCTACCGGGACGAGTCCGGCCGGGTCGCGGACTTCCACAGCCTGCGTCACACCTACGTCACGAGCCTGATCCGGGGCGGGGCCAGCGTCAAGGAAGTCCAAGAACTCGCGAGGCATTCCGATCCGCGCTTGACGTTGAACGTCTACACCCACCTGGGCCTGCAAGACAAGGCAGCCGCCCTGCGGAAGCTCCCGTCCCTGGCGTCCGCCATCGCGACCGAGGTGGCCTGAGGTGCGACTGCCTGCCGGACTGCCCCCGACTGCCTGCCGGACTGCCCCCAGGCCGGTGGTTCTCGGTGTGCGAATGCCCCCAAACGCCGAAAGCCCCGTCCGACGGGATCAGAACGCCCCAAAGGCCCGTCCGACGAAGCTTTCCGCAACACCACGCGCGACAGGACTCGAACCTGTAACCTTCGGTTCCGTAGACCGATGCTCTATCCAATTGAGCTACGCGCGCAGATACATCATCTTCGTTTGATATAGCATGCTTTCGCTTGCTCTGCAAGGGCTTTCGCGCTCCCTGTGTCTCGCGCGTGCCCGTTGCATGTGATAGCACCGAACCGCCCTTGGGCGCACCTGCGCGCTGCGCATGCGCTGCGCGCCCGTCGCTGGCGTCAAAAGGGCGGTCGGGCTTCACGTCAAAGGTCCCGGTGGCTTGGGTCGCTTCCCGGCCGGACCTATCGGCCCCAACCGGCGGCAGGGCGTCCAGAGCGGCCGTCTTATCCTGCACCTGCAAGTGCGTGTAGACGCCCAAGGTCAGCTTTGGGTCGCTGTGCCGGGCCAGCTCCTGGCAGACCTTCACGCTTGCCCCGTTTCGCTGAATGTTGCTGATGTAGGTATGCCGGAGGCTATGGAAATCAGCTACGCGGCCCGCACCGTCTCGGTACGTTATCCCGGCCGCCGCTAGGTCCTCTCGCATCATCTTGGCGGGCTTGTCGCCCAAGGCAAACACGCGCTCACGCGGCGTCTTGTCGGCCAGCCAGAGGCGCAGGACCTCCGCAAGGTCGCGCCGGATAGGTTGCTCATCGCGCCTGCGCCGCTTGGAGTATGCAGCCTCCACGGTCACGGTCGGTGGGTCGGCGTCCAGGTCGAAAGATTCCGGCGTCAGGCTCCGAAGCTCATTTGCCCGGAAGCCCGTCCCCAAAGCCAAGTAATACAGCGTCGCCCTCTCAGGTCCGGTCATACCCAGGACCTTTAGCCCGGATGTTGCATGAGCGGGTTCGCATCGGCATTGGATGGCCCCCGTGGAGCAAGGGCATGGGCATGCGAAGGTCGGCGGCGGTCTTGGCGCAAACGACCCCCTTTCCCCCGTGAGGCAGCCGGGTTGTGAAGGGCTCAGGTGGGCACCAGGGGAAGGCAGCGTAACCGGTCTAGGATGCGAGTGAACAACGCCTGGAGGGGATAGCCGCTGGCCAGGTGCAGCACGATCCGCCGCATCGAGCAGGTGATCCAAGCCCCGACCTTCAAGAGCTTCAGCCGAATCGTGCCGGCCTGGGCCTTGGCCAGTTCGGTGCCGGTCAGGCCGAGCCGACGCAGCGACTCGATGAGCACGTACGCCGCCGAGGACAGCAGCAGGCGAAACTGGTTGGCCAGGAAGTCATGGCAGCTGGTGCGTCCGGCGAACAGGTCCAGTTGCTGTTCCTTGATGCGGTTCTCCATGTCGCCACGTTGGCAATACAGGTCGTCATACAGCGCCTGGGGCTCTCCCGGCAGGTTGGTCACCAGGAAGCGGGGGTTGCGACCCTGGGCCGTGCGTTCGGCCTTGAGGATCACGCGGCGCTGCCGGTCCCAGGTCTGGGCCCCATAGCGGAATTCGCCAAACAGCCGCTGCTTCTGCTGTGTCTGTCCGAAGCTCTCGTCCGCCTGCTGCATCCACGGCTCGGCCAGCCGGCCCAGCACCGCGTTCCGCGCCAGGCCGACGATGTACCCCACGTTATGACGATCGCACCAACGCAGCAGCCGCCACCGACAGAAGCCGCTGTCAGCACGCACGATGATCGGGACGTCCGCCCAGACCTCTCGGAAGCGACCCACCAGCAGCTTCAGGATCGCCCGACTGTGTTTGGCCGCATCGATCCTGGAAGGCCGAAGGTAAGCCACCAGCAACTGCTCCCCACAGAAGACGTACAGCGGCAGGAAGCAGTACTGGTCGTAGAAGCCGTGGAAGAAGCGTCCTTCCTGCTGGCCATGCACGGGATCGTCGGTGGCGTCGAAGTCCAGCACGATCTGCTCCGGCGGCGCCGGATGGGAGGCGATAAACTGCTCCACGAACACCTCCGCCAGCTTCGCCAGCGTCTTCCGGTCAACACGGTTCTCCAGCCGGCAGAGCGTCGACGGCGAAGCCAACGGCCGGTCGGGATCGATGCCGCGTTCGGTCACCAACTGCAGCAGCGGATCGTGGCGGAGGTCGTGGTGATCGTTGCCGTCCTCGTAGCCCATGGCGATGGCGAAGACGCGCTGCGCCAGCATCGTTCGAAGATCGTGGGTGATCTTCGCCGGCTCGCGGGGATCCTCGATGCAGGCGGCCATGGCGTCGATCAGCCCGATGCGTTGATCGACTTCTCGAAGCAGCGCTGCGCCGGCGTCGGAGGTCAGTTGCCCGCCGTTGAAATCCCCGTGAATCTTCTTGCGTCCGAGCCTTGAGAACCTCAGGGGTAGTCCGTTACACTCTGTTATGTCGATGGCCTTGGTGCTTGTGGTTAAGAAGCTCACTAACTCCTTATCCTACAAACAGCAAGGCCATCGCGCTATACAGAACCTGT
>CAYNYF010000082.1:0-19907 GCA_964401385.1 uncultured Planctomycetaceae bacterium
CCCGGATCGTTTAGATTATCGCGTGGGCAAATGATCACTACCCGGGACAGCGCGGTGGGCGTGCAGGAGCGCCCCGAAGCGGCCGGGCGGTTGCGCGGCCGGCTTGCCCCGGCCGCGCTGCTGGCGGTGACGCTGGGCTGGGCCTGCGCGGCGTCCGCCCAGACCGCCCCGGCCACCGCCTCCGCCCCGGCCGAAGCGGCTGCCCCTCCGGACGTCAGCGACAGCGACGTCAAAGCGGCCATCGCCAAAGGAGTGAAATTCCTGTACTCCCGCCAGGACGCCGGCGGCGGCCTTCCCAGCCAGTTCGGCGCCGAGTACGTCGGCGGGGCGGAGGCACTGGCGGCGCTGGCGCTGCTGAAGACGGGTCAGTCGCCCCGGGACCGGCGGATGGCGCGCCTGCTGCACTACCTGGCCGGCCAGAACCCCGGGCACACCTACACCCGCTCGCTGCGGACGATGGTCTTCTCCCTGCTGCCGGGTGAGGACAGCCGCAAGCTCCTGGCCGAGGACGCGCGCTGGCTGGTGCGGCAGCAGCAGCCCAGCGGCGGCTGGGGCTACGGGCCGGCCTCGGAGATGGCGCGCATCCGGCCGGAGTGGACCGACGCCTCCAACAGCCAGTTTGCCCTGCTGGCCCTGCGAGAGGCCGACGATGCCGGCGTGAGCGTGCCCATGCAGAACTGGCTGCGGGCGGAGAACTACTGGCGCAGGTCGCAGAACGGCGACGGCGGCTGGGGATACCAAACCGACACCGGCGAGCACGCCCCGCAGCGCGCCGCCTCGCACGGCTCGATGACGGCGGCCGGAGCGGCCACGTACTTCGTCTTGGCCGATAAGATCGGTCCGACGCGGGAAAACGCGTTCGCTCCGGGCAAGAGCCGCTCCGGCGGCGACGTGGCCTTCTCCAGGGAAATCCATCGGGCCCTGGCCTGGCTGTCCGACAACTACGCCGTGGATCGGAACCCCAAGTACGTGTGGATGCCCCAGGTCGCGCACCTGCACTACTACCTGTTCTGCCTTCAGCGGGTGGGGGCCTCGGCCGGGCTGGCGTCCTTCGGCAGGAACGATCACGCCGCCCAGACGGCCGGGCTGCTGCTGGCGCGGCAAAAGGGCGACGGCTCCTGGGGGGGCTCGGTCATCGAGACCTCCTTCGCCCTGCTGTGCCTGGCCAAGGCCCGGGCGCCGATCGTCATCAACCGTCTTGACGTCGACGGCGGAGTCCAGCGCGACCCGCGCGACGCCGCCCACGTCGCCCGCTGGCTGTCGCGCAGGCTCTCCGTGCCCCTCGCCTGGCAGCAGGCCCCCCCGGGCGGGCGGGGCGCGTTCGGCGAGGCGCCGCTGCTGTACATCAACGCCGCCGGGCGGATCCGGCTGGCGGACGACGTGGCCGAGCGCTTCCGCCGCTTCATCCGCAACGGCGGAACCTGCCTGGTCCAGGCGCCGGCGGGGCAGCCCAACTTCGTGCCGGCATTCCAGCAGTACTGCCTGAAGCTCTTCGGCGATTACCAGAAGCAGGAAATCGGCGACGACCACCCGGTCTTCAGCGTGCGGTTCAAGATCGACCCGACACTCCGGCCGAAGATGGCCGGCGTCGGCGACGGATGCCGCACGCGAATCTTCATCCTCGCAGAAGACGTCAGCGGGGCGTGGCACCAGGGCAGGTTCGAGGAGTACCCGCACCTGTTCGAGCTGGCCGGCAACCTCGTGTTTTACGCCACCGCCGGGGCGATGCCGCCCGGGCGATTCGCCGTGCGCTCGGCCCGCCCGGCCGTCCCGCCGGTCAGGAAACGCATCCGCCTGGCCAGGCTCAGGCACAGCGGCGACTATCAGGTCTGCCCGCTGGCGGTCCCGCGGCTGTCAGAGGTGCTGGCCTACAGCCTGTCGATCGGGCTGGAGGAGCTGCCGCCGGTCGAGGCGGACAAGCCCATCGACGCGGGCATTCCGCTGCTGTGGCTGACGGGCAACACCCCGCCGAGCTTCTCCGGCAGGCAGTTGGCCAATCTCCGCGACTACGTCCAGTCCGGCGGCACGCTGCTGATCGACCCGGCCATCGGGGGGGCGGAATTCCGTGCGGCCGGGCTGGCCCTGCTGGGCAGGCTGTTCCCGCCCGGGGCGGTCAAGCCGCTGCCGGCCGACAGCCCGCTGATGACCGGAAACTTCGCCGGCGGCATCGGGGCCGACGTGAGGAAGGTGCGTCTGCTGCCGGGCCCGACCACCCGCCCGACGACGCGGCCGGCGGCGCCGAAGCTCTGGGCCGCGACCGTCAACGGCCGAATCGCCGCGGTCCTCTCGGCCCACGGGTTGACGTGCAGCGTCGAGGGAAACCCCTGCTGGGAAAACGCCGGCTACACCACCGAGGACGCCCGGAGAATCGCCCTCAACGTCATCCTCTACGCCGCCGCCGGTGGCAGGTAGTTGCCGCCGCGAGCGGCCGAACGCGCAAAAGCGCGCCCGCGGGCATATCATGTGTTTGAAGGCGAGCGGCACGTTCCGGGCGCGGGCAAGAAAGGGGCGCGTCATGGCGGCGAGGATGACACGACGGCAGGCGATTGGACTCATGGGCGCCGGCGGTCTGCTGGCGGCGGTGGAGGCCGGCTGCGGCGGACGGCTGGCGGCGGCGGCCGCGGAGGCATCGGCCGCGTCCGGCGGAGCGGCCCTGGACGGGGCATTCGAGAACGGCAAGTACACGCTGCCGAAGCTGCCGTATGCCTACGACGCCCTCGCGCCGCTGTACGAGGCGCGCACGCTGGAGATCCACCACACCCAGCACCACGCCGGCTACGTCCGCGGCCTCAACGCCACGCTGGACAAGCTCGCGGCCGCACGCGCCGCCGGGGACTACGCCGCGATCAAGTCGCTCTCGCGCGACCTGGCCTTCCACGGCAGCGGTCACCTGCTGCACTGCCTGTTCTGGCATTCGATGACGCCGAAGGGCTCGGCCGTGCCGGCGGACCTGGCCAAGGGGATGAAAGATGACTTCGGCTCGGTCGCCGCCGCCCAGGAGCACTTCGCCGCCGCCACCAACGCCGTCGAGGGCAGCGGCTGGGGCGTGCTGGCGTACGAGCCCGTCGCCGAGAAGCTGCTGCTGCTCCACTGCGAGAAGCACCAGAACCTGACGATCTGGGGGGCGGTCCCGCTGCTGGTGGCAGACGTGTGGGAGCACGCCTACTACCTGCAATACGCCAACCGCCGCGCCGACTGGGTGGCCGCGTTCATGAAGCTGGCCAACTGGGGCTTCGCCGCCCGCCGCCTGGCCGCGGCCAGGAACGCCGCCGGCCGCTGAGCGTCCAGCCATCCCGCACGCAGCAGGGCTGCATGCCCTTCCAGTTTAGCGGGGCGGTAGCCCCGCCCTACGTTTCTTGTTCGCGTTGTTCGCGGCTTGAGAGGAACAAGAAAAGGTGGGTTGCTGCGCAGCCCAGCCTGCGCCCGCCCGGTCGGCTGGCCGCGGCCAAAACCCTTGCCCCGGCGCGCGGCATCATGTCATATAGCCTGCCAACGGAAAGGACCGGCCCATGTCGCAGGAATTCCTCGGTCTGATCGCCCCGCCATTCACGCCCATGCGGGCCGACGGCAGCGTGGACCTCCCCCGCATCGACAAGCACGCCGAGGCCTTCGCCGCCGACGGCGTCCGCGGGGCGTTCGTCTGCGGCACCACGGGCGAGGGGGTCTCGCTGACGCTTTCCGAGCGGCAGGCGGTCGCCCAGCGCTGGCGGGAGGTGGCGTCAACGGCCGGGAAGGACTTCCTGGTCATCGTCAACGTCGGCTGCCTGGCCGTGGGCGATTCGGCGGCGCTGGCGGCCCACGCCCAGGAGATCGGCGCCGACGCCATCGCCGCCACCGCCCCGAGCTACTTCCGGCCCGCCTGCGCCGAGGACCTGGTCGGCTTCTGTGCGGAGATCGCGGCCGCGGCCCCGAAGCTGCCCTTCTACTACTATCACATCCCGGCCATGACCAACGTGTACCTGCCGGTGGCGGATTTTCTCGCGGCCGCGGGCGAGCGGATGCCGACGCTGACCGGCGTCAAATTCACCTACGAAGACCTGATGGACTTCGGCCGCTGCGTGCGGCTGGCGGGCGGGCGGTACAAGATGCTCTTCGGACGGGACGAGATCCTGCTTTCGGGGCTGGCGGCGGGCGCCGGCGGGGCCATCGGCACCACCTACAACTTCGCCGCCCCGCTGTACTACCGCATCCTGCGGGCGTGGCAGGCGGGCGACCTGGCCGCCGCCCGCAAGGACCAGGCCCTGGCGGCGGAGATGATCGTGCTGATGCGGAAGTTCGGCGGCGTGCCGGCGGCCAAGGCGATGATGAAGATGGCGCGGCTGGACTGCGGCCCGGTGCGGCCGCCGCTGGCCGAGATGACCGACGAGCAGTTCGCCGAACTCCGGCGCCGGCTCGAGGAAATCGGCTTCTTCCAGCGCTGCATTAAGGCCTAGGCCGCGCCGAAGCCGCCCGGGCCGGTAGAGGAAACCCACCATGAACGATATGGACGCGGGCAAGGGACTTTGGGAGCTGCTCCTGCTGGACTGCGACCCGCCGGTGAAGCAGGCGGGCAGCCTGGCCGTCGGCGACGTGGACGGCGACGGACGCATCGAGCTGCTCGTCGGGGGCGGCGGCAAGCTGCTGTGGTACCGCCCGGCGACCTTCGAGCGCGGCGTCGCGGCCGAGGGGCGCTTCCACTGCGGGCTGGCCCTGGCCGACATCGACGGCGACGGCATCCTGGAAGTCTTCGCCGGCGAGGCCGTGGACCCGGACTCCGACAAGGAAGAGTGGAGGATCACCTGGTTCAAGCCCACGCCCGACCTGCGCGGGCCGTGGCGGCGGCACGTGATCGACCCGGCGACCACCGGCGGGCCGCACGACGTGATCGTCTGCGACGTCGACGGCGACGGCAGGCCCGAACTCATCGCCGCCGCCGTGTACGTCAAGGTCTCCGGGCTGTTCCTGTACAAGCCGGGAGAAGACCCCGCCAAGCCGTGGCGCAAGCACATGGTGCAGGAGGGCCGTTTCGGGGACGGCACGGCCGCGGCCGACGTCGACGGCGACGGCTACGCCGAGATCGTCGGCGGGCCGTACCTGTGGCACTGCCCCGCCGGCGGCCCCTTCGCCGGGCCGTGGCAGCGGACCGACATCGCCCCGGGCTTCCGCGAAATGTGCCGGGCCGGGTTCGTGGACGTCACCGGCAACGGCCGGGCGGACGCGGTCATCGCCGAGGCCGAGTTCCTCGACGGGCGACTGTCCTGGTTCGAAAACCGCCTCCCGGAGGACCCGGAAAATCCCTGGGTCGAGCATCTCCTCGCCGACGATCTGTACTACGCCCACTCGCTGGAAACCTGGCGCGACCCCAAGGACGGGACCGCGCACATATTCGTCGCCGAGATGGCCGAGGGCGGCTGGAGCGCCCCGCGCAACCGCGGCGCGCGGCTGATCCGGTTTTCCACGAGCGACGGCGGGAAGTCCTGGCGGCGGGAGGTTCTCCACCGGGGCAGCGGAACCCACAACGCCACCGTCTGCGACGTGGACACCGACGGTGAGCTGGAGGTGGTCGGCAAGCAGTGGCTCCACCCCAAGGTCCAGATATGGAAGAAGCGCCCGGGCGCTTCGCCGCTGACGCGCTTCCGCCATCGACTGCTGGACCGGGACAAGCCGGAGACGGCCATCGACATCCTCGCGGTCGACGTGGACGGCGACGGGCTGGCCGACGTGGTCTGCGGCGGCTGGTGGTACCGAAACCCGACGTGGCGGCGTCGGGAGCTGCCGGCCGGCTTCGAGGCGATCAACGCCTGCGACGTCGACGGCGACGGCCGCACAGAACTCATCGCCATCAAGCGCTCGGGCGGCGGGTATGAGGGTCTGACCAGCGATGTCCACTGGCTCAAGCCGCTGGACCCCCTGGCCGGAAAATGGGAAATCCACCCCATCGGCGCCGGCAGCGGCGATTGGCCGCACGGGTCGCTGGTGGCGCCGCTGCTGGATGGCGGCAAGCTCGCCCTCGTCCTGGGCTATCACAGCGCCGACCGGGGCAAACACTTCCCGGAGATCTTCGAAATCCCCGACGATCCGACAAGCTCGCCGTGGCCGAAGCGGATTCTCGCGAAGATCCGCTACGGCGAGGAGTTCGCCGCCTGCGACATCAGCGGCGACGGCCGGCTGGACCTGGTCGCGGGGTCCTGGTGGCTGGCCAACGCCGGCGATGGAACCTTCCGCCCGCACGTGATCGCCGAAGGGTTCGACGTCGCCCGGATCGGCGTGGCCGACATCAACGGCGACGGCCGGCCGGACGTCGTCGCCGGAGAGGAAGTGCTGGACTTCGAAAACAAGGTCACGCCCATTTCGCGGCTGGCGTGGTTCGAGTGCCCCGCCGACCCGGCCGGCGGTGAGTGGCAGGTCCACGTCATCGACAAGATCCGCTGCCCGCACTCGCTCAGCGTCGCCGACCTGGACGGCGACGGGCAGGCCGAGATCGTCTGCGGCGAGCACGACCCGTTCTATCCGTATCGCAGCCGCTGCCGGCTGCTCGTGTACAAACAGGCCAACCCCGCCGGCACCGCCTGGCGCCGGTACGTCCTCGACGACCGCTTCGAGCATCACGACGGAACCAAGATCATCGAGCTGTCACCCGGCAGGCTGGGGATCATCAGCCACGGCTGGAAGGACAGCCGATACGTCCACCTGTGGGAGCCGGTGTGAAACGCTCGACCCGCGCCCTGCCGGGGGCGTACGCCGACCGCACTTTCGGATCGTCTGCTCGCCCCGCTCACGCCCTCGGCCGGCGCCGGATCAGCGCCAGCCCGCCCACCGCCAGCACCGACAGCACGCCCGGCGATGGGACAGCGTTAATCCTCAATGAGCTTCGACCGCCCGTCTGGGCGGCGCCGGGCCGAACAAGGCTTGCAGAATCCCGAATAAGGGAGATAATGACCAATCAGCGACCTGCGGGCGTCGCAGGCAAGAGTCATACGGTCGGGACCTGTTTGCTCCTCATACATACATTCCCGGCGGACTCACCTGCCGACTCGGGCTTCCGTTTCATCAACGGGAAGGAATGACCATGTCCAGACAAACCGCGATTGCGCTGACATTTTGTGCCTTGGCAGGCTTGGCTGCCGGCTGCGCGGAGCCAAGCCCCGGCCCTGAATGGGGCGGCTACGCCCCGACGACGCCGCAGCCGACGCTTGCGCCGCAGCGTCTCGAGCAGCGTGTCGAGTTGTTGCGGCCGCCCGCCCCGACGACCCGCCCGGCCCCGGACTCGCCGATGGTCAACATCGAGGCGCGGTTCATCTCGGCCACTCCCAACTTGATCGCTCGCCGCTTCGGCCTGACGGGCGAGGAGTTGATGCGGGCGTCCCCGGCCAAGGACGTCGACGACGCCATCGCCGCCCTCCGGGCAAGCCCCTACACCCGCACGCTGACCATGCCCAGGATGACCCTGTGGCCCGGGCAGGAGGTTTCCTTCATGATGGAGAGGCACTCGGCGTTCGTCCGTGACCTCCGCGCGGAGCGGGGCGAGCAGGGGCTTGCCTTCGAGCCCGTTATCGACGCGCTGCCGGAGGGCACGCGCCTTACGGTCTCCGCGCGCATCGACGACGCAGCGGCCGTGGTGACCCACGTCGAGGGCATGGTGGCTCGCACGCTGGGGCTGCGGGAGTGCACCGCCCGGAGCGCGCGGACGGACAGGGCAGGCGAGCTGAGCTGGCAGGAGGGCATCCTGGCCGAGGCCGCCACCTCAGTCGCCGACCCCTGCTCGATCCGCCTGGAGAAGGGCCAGTGCCTGATCCTGCGCATGCCCCAGCGGGTGCGCCGCACGGTAGGCAACGCCCGCCTTTACGCCCGCGGTCCGGTCCGCGAAAAGGCGCTGACCCGGCAGCCGCCGCCCGGCAAGCTGGCCGCGGCGGAGCTGGAGACCATTGCGATCATCAAGGCAAGCCCCATCCGCCCGTCGCCCGGGCGGCACGAGCTGTCACCACCATCCTTATGACGGCCACGCGGGGTGCGGCTATTGCCCGCGGCCGCGTCAGGGCCTAAAGTGGACAGGTGATGGCGGCGGTTTCGCTTCAATTTCAGGGCGCGGGCAACAGCGGCCTGCTGGCGCTGCTGGGGATTGCCATCTGCCTGGCGCTGGTGGCGTACGGCCTGTGGCAACTGGCGATCGGCCGCCGGCGCCGGGGGGCCGCAGCGACCCTGGCCGGGGTGGCGGCCGCGGGCGTGGTCGCCCTCGCCGCCGGGCGCGTGCCCACGCAGACCACCGGCGACCGCATACTCTGGCTGGTGCTGCTGTCGGTGCTGATCGTGCTGGCGGTGGGCGTGTTCTACTCGGCCGTGTACGCCTACCTGGGGCGAGCGAGGATCGCCACCTTGCTGCTGCTGCGGTTCCTGGCGATCCTGGCGCTGCTGCTGATGCTGTTCAAGCCGGCGGTGAGCTTCCAGCCAGCCGCAGTAGCCGGCAAGCCCGCCCTGGCGGTGCTGCTGGACCGCTCGGCCAGCATGGGCGCGGTCGACGCGGGCGAGACCCGCAGCCGGTATCGGCGGGCGGTGGAGGCGATCTCGCCCCACGCCCGGCGGATGAGTCGGCACTTCCGCGTGGACTGGTACCATTTCGCCGACCAGCCCCAGCCGGCGGAGAAGGTGGGCGACCTAGCCGCCCTGGACGTCGCCGACGGCAAGGCCGGCACCGACCTGGCCGGGGCTGTCGCCGGCACCGCCGAGCGGTACGACCCGGGCGAATCGGCCGGCATCATCCTGATCACCGACGGCAACCACAACGCCCCCGGCAGCGCCCGGATGGCCGCGACCGAGGCGCTGGCGCCGATCTACGCCTTCGGCCTGGGCGCGGCGGAGGAAGCGGCCGCCGGCTCGGCCCTGCCGAACGTCCGCCTGCTGGCGGCGGAGGCCCCGCTGGAGGCCATCCAGAACAACGTCACCACCATCACCTGCCGCCTGCGCCTGACCGGGCGGGCGAACGTCCCGGCGCGGGTCGTGCTCACCGAAGCCGGCGCGGAGGTCGCGTCCCGGGAGGTCCTGCCCGAGACCAACGTGCAGGTGAAAGACGTCGCCCTCGACTGGACGCCGGGCCCGCCGCCCGCCGGGCAGAAAGGCCCCGACGTGCGGAAGCTTCAAGTCCTCGTCCAGCCCGGCCGGCCGGACAGCAACCCCGACGACAACGCCGCCGAGCTGCACGTCCGTCTCACCCGCCCGAGGATCCGCGTGCTGTACGTGGAGGGCACGCTCCGCCCGGAGTACAAGTTCCTCCGGCGGGTGCTGTCGGCCGACCCCAACGTGCAGTGCATGTCGCTGGTCCGGCTCCAGGGCGACCGCTTCCTCGCCCAGGGCAGCGTCGACGGCAAGCAGCTCGCCCGGCTGCCGCGAGACGACCAGGAGTTCCAGCTCTTCGACGTGCTCATCCTGGGCGACGTCGAGCGGAGCATCCTCTCCGACGCCCAGACCGAAAGCATCCGCCGGTTCGTCAGCGACGGCCGGGCGCTGTTGATGCTGGGCGGGCGGAGCAGCTTCGGCCCGGGCGGCTACGGGGGCACGCCGGTCGAATCGGCCCTGCCGGTCTTCTGCGGCGGCGCCGGCCAGCGGCAGGAGACCGCCCGCTTCGTGCCGCAGCTTACGGCCGAGGGGGTCCGCTCGCCGATCTTCACCGGCCTGCAACGATATTTCCACGCCCCCGGCGCGCCCGCGGCCGAGCCGCTGCCGGAGCTGCTGGGCTGCGTGCGCGTTCCCCGGGCCAAGCCGCACGCGACCGTCCTGGCCGTTCACCCCACGCGCTTCGGCGCGGACGGCTCGACGAAGCTGGTCGTCCTGGCCGTTCACCAGTACGGCAAGGGGCGGGCGGCGGCCTTCACCGCCGACACCACCTGGCAGTGGTACATGCGGCTGCGGCCGATGGGGACGGCCAGCCCGTATCACCGCTTCTGGGGACAGTTGATCCGCTACCTGGCCGGCGTGGAGGAGACCGAGCGCAAGGAAGGCCCGCTGGTGCTGGGGCGGCTGGAGACGCCCTACCTGCGGCAGGACGAGCAGCTCAACGTCACCGCCCAGGTCAGGGACGCCGACGGCAGGCCCGCCGCCGAGGCAACCGTCTCGGCCGTCCTGCGAGCCGGGCCGGAGGAAAAGCCCATCGACGTGAAGATGAAACCCAGCAAAGCCGGAGACGGGCTGTACGAGGGCTCGGCCCGGCCGGAGCGGCCCGGAAAATACACCCTCACCGTCACCGCCGCGGACAAGCAGGCAAACAAGCTCGGCCAAGACGAGCTGCCCGTCGTCGTCGGCCCGCATTACGCCGAGACCGAAAAGCTCGCCCGCAACGACCAGCTCCTCCGCGACCTCGCCGCCGCCAGCGAAGGCGAATACCTCGAGCTGATGGAGCTGCCCCTGGTGATCGACGAACTCATCGAGCGCCAGCAGGCCCTTCGGCCACCGCCGCCCCGCCCGCGGGAGTACCCCTTCTACAACTTCACCATCCTGTTCCTGGTCTTCGTCGGCCTGCTGACGGCCGAATGGCTCATCCGACGAAGCTGGCAGTTGCAGTAAGACAGGAGGAACCGCCAAAGGGTGACCAAACGCCAGGAATTGCGTCGGGAGCGACCGCGTGCGGGCGAGGGCCACCGCTTCGACCGGTCCTTGGCGGAATGTCAGGGGTTCAAAATCTCGGGGCCGAGTCCATGAAAGGCGATCGGGTAAAACAGGGCCGCTTTTGCTTGCGGAGGCCGCCGGCGATCGTTCTGGCGTTGCTGTTGTGGCCTTGGTCGGGCTGCGCGGACAAGGACACCAAACCAAGGCGGGCCGAACAGGCCAGAGGCGCCGAACAGACCGGCATCGTGATCGACCAGCAGGCCCGGTCCGTTTCTGTGCCGGCGAAAGTCGCGGAGCAGCAGGTATACAAGCAGCTCAAGGGGGCGATCGAATACGTGCTGGTGGCCAAGGGCGGAAAGGAGTACGAAACCGTCTTCGTCACCAACCACTCGGCCGAAGAGATCTGCCAGGCCATGGGGAGAATCGGCCTCCGGGCGGGCCGGCCGGGCGGGCGAGAGTTGCCGCCGCGGGGCATGCCCGCCGAACTCTTCGTCGAATATCATGTCGGAGAGAAAACGGTCCGCCGGCCGCTGGATGAGTTCGTGCTCCGAGTCAGGGCGGAGCCGCCGCCAGGGCCCAGCACCCCCGCCTCCGGCCCGGAGAAGCCCCCGCCGGTCGAGCCGGCCCGGCCGCTGAAAGCCGCCGCCTGGCCTTTCACCGGCTCGCAGAAGACCGTCGATCCGGAGACCAACAAGGAGATGCTGCAGGCCTCACTGACGCAAAGCATCATCGGCCTGCATTACTCCGACGCCTCGTCCCTGTTCCAGAACCCCCGCCCCGAGTGCCGCCGGGAGAACATCTACCGGGCCAACGTCGCGGCCCTGCCGAAACCCGGAACGCCGGTGCGGATCATTTTTCTGCGGCCGGCCGCGAAGGCCCCCGCCGGCACGCGGCGCGTGCACGTTCTGGTCGGCGGGCGGTTGCAGAACGTGGGTTTCGCGACCTACGTCCAAGGTCAGGCCCGCCGGCTGAAACTGACCGGGTTCGTCAGGAACCTGCCCGGCGAGCGGGTCGAAGCCGTCATCGAAGGCCCGGCCGAGGCCGTGGCGGAAATACTGGACAAGATGCGGCGCGGCCGGCTGGGCGCCCGCGCGGAGAACTTCGCCGCCACAGACGAGCCCCCCGAGGGCGATTTCAAGGGGTTTGAGGTTTGGCACTAGAACAGCGCGACATGAAATACCGCCTGGGATGCATCGCGGCGCTTCTGGTGTTGGCGCTGGCCGACGGGGCCGGCGGGTTCATTCAGCGCATGTATACGCTCCAGGAGGTGCTGGACGAGTCCACTCACGTACTCGTCGGCCGGCTGGGCAAGGTCGACGCCAAGGCCCGCACGGCCGTGGCGGTCATGGATCGGGCGTTGAAGGGAAAGCTGGAGTACAGGAGGGTGCTGATGAACATCGCCCTCGGCCCGGCCCACCACGGCAAGTACATCATCGAGCGGCTCAAGCCCAACGCAGAGGTGATCCTCTTCTACAAGCGCGCAGGCGGCAACATCGCCTGCCTGGTCCACGCCGGGGACATCTGGTTTCAACTGTTCGCCACCGACAATCCCAAAAGCAGAGACAAGGTCTGGTGGCGGATGAGCCACGTGGAAATCTACATGAACCGGACCTTCAACGGCGGCACGCCGGAGCTGATCAAAGTGATCCGCGACGTGCTGGCGAAGCGCGCCAAACCTCCCAAGCCCAATGCGGCGGTGCCCAAGCTCGACCTGGACAGGCCGGCAAGGAGCGTCGGGCCGACCGCGCCCGAGGGCGGGACAGGCGGATTCCGCCGTCAGTTCCAGTTCCGTCACGACGGCGGCTCGGAGGTTCGGGGCATCTGCCTGGCGGACGTCAACGGCGACGAGCTGCTGGACGTGGTGGCCTGCCGCCAGGGGGGGAACGTGCTGCTGGTCAACCAGCCCGGCGGCTTGCAGGAGGCGACCTCACGGCTTCGGCTGACCGGCGGGTCGCGCTCGGCCGGGTGGGCCGACTACGACGGCGACGACCATCCCGACCTGCTGACCAGCAGCTTCCAGTTGTTCACCAACGTCGGAGGGAGGCTGCGAGACGACTCCGGGCTGCTGCCGGCTCCGACCCGACGCAACAGCGAAGGCGCCGGCTGGATCGACTACAACGCCGACGGCCGGCCGGACATCCTCATCACCAACGGCGAGCACGGCATCTGCCTGTTCGAAAACACCGGCAAGAACCCCAAGCGGTTTCGCGACGTCTCCGCCAAGGCCGGCCTGGGACCCAAAGGCCTCGGCGCCGGCAACGGCGACTTTATCGTTGTCTTCGACTACGACGCCGACGGGTACGCCGACTTCTTCTACAATCTTGGCCGCGGACTACTCGTCCGCAACCGGGGCGACGGCTCCTTCAGGCCGGTCAAGCGCTGCGGCATCAGGCTGCACGGCCCGCCGGACTATAAACGCGGCGTGGCGGCCGCGGACTTCGACAATGACGGGGACGTCGACCTGTTCATCCCCGGCCCGGACAAGGGGCAACTGTACCGCAACAACAACGACGGCACCTTCACCGACGTGTTCGCCGCCGCCGGAGACCTGATCAAGGAGAAGGACCCGAGCTTCGCCGCCGCCTTCGGCGACGTGAACTGCGACGGGCTTCTGGACCTTTTCGTATGCCACACGCACGGTTCGAGCCGGCTGTACCTGGGCGACGGCAAGGGTAAATTCAGGGACATATCAGACGCCGCCGGCGTCAAGGCCCTCTCCCCGGCCTACGGAGCGTCGTTCGCCGACATCGACTCCGACGGAGACCTGGACCTGTTGGTGAACCTGCCGGACCGGATCGTCCTGGCGATCAACGAGATGCCCCGGGCGGCGGGCTGCGGGCCGCTGACCGTCCGCCCGCACGTTCGCCGGGGCAGCATCGGCGCGGTGGTGCGCGTGCTGGACGAGGGCGGCCGGCCTCGCGGCCTGCGCGAGCTCAGCGCCGCCGGAAGCTGCGGGGGACAGGCCTGCCCGACGGCCCACTTCGGCCTGCGGGCGGGAACATACCGCGTCTCGGTCTGCCTCAGCGACGGCCGGACGGCGGTGAAGACCGTGACGACCAAGGGCAAGCCGACCAACCTGATCTTCCCCGAAGCCGACTTCAAGTAGTGCTGTGTCCCCACGGATTCCAGGGCTGCCACGGCTTGCCCGCCTCGACCGGTCCGCGGCGAAACCCTTGCAATTGCTGACCCCAGGATGCTATGCAGGGAGGCAGGCTCGGCGGCACAGGGCCGGCGGAGGATGGATCGCAGCGAGAAACCCTGGAAGGAAACCATGATTACCGCAGAGCAGGTCAAGAAGACGGCCGCCGGCCTCGGGGCCGACATGGTGGGAATCGCCTCCATCGACCGCTTCGAGGGCGCCCCGGTGCAGATGGACCCGCGGCAGATCATGCCGGAGGCGCGGTCGGTAATCGCGATGGCCTTCCGCGTGATGCGCGGCAGCCTCCGCGGGGTGGAGGAAGGCACGTTCTTCAGCAACTATTCCTCGATGGGCTACGGCGGGCTGACGTACCTGTACATCCCGCTGGTGGTGATCAACCTGTGCAAGTTCATCGAGGACGCCGGCTACGAGGCGGTTCCCATCGGGCATCAGAGCGACTGGCGGGCGATCGACAACGAGGGCCGGCTACGGGACCGCTACAGCCGGCCGGTGGCGCGGGGAAGGGCCGCCCCCGACGTGATGGTCCACCTGCGGATGGCGGCCTTCCTGGCCGGGCTGGGCGAGATCGGCTACAGCAAGGTGTTCCTGACGCCGCAGTTCGGCCCGCGGCAGCGGCTGGGCGTGGTGGTCACCGAGGCCGAGCTGGCGCCGGATCCGATCTACGACGGCGAGAAACTGTGCGACCGCTGCATGGCCTGCGCCCGCGAGTGCCCCGGCAAGGCCATCAGCGAGACGGAGACCGTCAAGGTGGCGGTGGCCGGCAGGACGGTCGAATGGGGAAAGCTCGACTGCGAGGCCTGCGAGATCGGCTTCCGCGGGGGAAAGCCGGTCGAAGGCCCGCAGGAGGTCGGCGACTACGACGAGGCCACCCACGGAAAGCAGATCACCCGCGGCGAGATCACGCCCTTCTACTACAAGCCGCGGAGGCTCTACAACACGGGCGAATCCGTCTGCGGGGGGATGGGCTGCCTGCGGGCGTGCATGATCCACCTGGAATCGCGCGGGGTGCTGGCCAACCGGTTCGAAAAGCCGTTCCGCCGCCGCAAGCCCTGGCGCGTGGACTGGTCGGGCGGGGCGTACTGGCCCGATGAGGACCCCCGTTGACCCGAAGGAGTGCGGCTCCGCCATGAAATTCGCCGTTGGATATCAACTGGCCGATCCCGGCGAGGAATCGCTGGTTCAGATCGTTAGCGACTATCGCGATCGCGTCGCCGAGGTGTACTTCCCCTGGGCGGACCTCCCCTCCGGACGGGCCGCCCTGAGCAGCCGGCGCGGCTACACCGACTGGTCCGCCCAGGCCCGCGTGGAGGCCGACCTGAAGGCCTTCAGCGAGATGGGCGTCAAGCTGGACCTGCTGTTCAACGCCAACTGCTACGGCCGCTACGCCGCCAGCCAATACCTGGCGAACCAGGTTACCTCCGTGCTGGATCACCTGGAAGGGCTGCTAGGCGGGGTGGACGCGGTAACCACCGCCTCGCCGGCGGTGGCCGCGGTCGTCAGGCGGGCCTTCCCCGGCGTCGAGGTGCGGGCGTCGGTGAACATGCGCATCGGCACCGTCGCGGCCATGGGCTACGCCGCCGGGCTCTTCGACGGCTTCTGCGTCCAGCGCGACCGCAACCGCGACCTGGGCTACCTATCCGAGCTGAAGTCATGGGCGGACCGGAACGGCAAGCGGCTTTACCTGCTGGCCAACAGCGGCTGTCTGGCCTTCTGCCCGGCGCAGGTCTTCCACGACAACCTGGTCGCCCACGAGGCGGAGATCGACGAGACGGCCAACCTCGCCGGCTTCGCGCCGCACCTGTGCTGGGGCCTCTTCCGCGACCGGGCCAACTGGCCGGCGGTGCTCCAGGCAACCTGGGTCCGCCCGGAGGACCTGCACCACTACGAAGGCCTCTTCGACACCATCAAGCTGGCCACGCGGATGCACGCCCGCCCGCGGGCGGTGCTCCAGGCCTACGCCGAGGGCCGCTGGCGGGGCAACCTGCTGGACTTGTTCGAGCCGGGCTTCTCGCCCGCCTTCGCCCCCTACATTCTGGACAACGAGAGGTTCCCGACCGACTGGTTCGCCCGCACGTCCACCTGCGACCGCCGCTGCGACCGCTGCGACTACTGCGGCCGAGTGCTCCGGGAGATTCTCGTTCGCGTCGACCAGGGCGCGGCCCTGCAAACCTGACCGCCGGGCCGAGACCGGGCCGGCGGACCGTTCAAACATGGTTGGAGTGCGCTCGGCCGCCCTCGTAGCTGACGAACAGGTCGTGGACGACCTTGGCCGTCTCGGCCTCATCCAGCGCCTGGCGGAACCGCTGATCGGTCATCAGCCGGCTGATGCGGGCCAGGGCCTGAATGTGCGGGCCGGTCTTGTCCGGCGGGCTGGCCAGGAAAATCACGATCGTCACCGGCTTGCCGTCGATGCTCTCGAAGTCCAGCGGCTTGGCCGTCTTGCCGACCGCGATCACCAGCTCACTGACGGCCACGCACTTGCCGTGCGGAATCGCCAGCTCGCCGCCGATGCCGGTGGTGCGCGTGGCCTCCCGCTCCAGCGCCGCCTGGAGCATCAACTCGCGGTCGGTCAGCTTGCCGGCCGCGGCGACCAGGTCCACCATCTCCGCAATTACCCCCCGCTTGTCGGTTGCCGTCAGCGGAACCTTCACACAATCCGGCGAAAGAAAATCGGTCAAACGCATCGCTACATCCTGTCGGGAACCACCTGAACTCCTCCGGTCGGACCCCTGCAAGAGCCCAATCGACCGGCACGGTCGTACCTGGCCGGCACGAGTATGCACAAACCTTGAATGTATCCCTGGCCGTGGGGCTTGGCAACAGAAATTTCCCCGGCGCGGGCGGCCCTGAAAAGTTGGTAGGGCGGGGCTACGGCGACGCGGAAGCCCTGCGGCGGGGCGGTAGCCCCGCCCTACATTTATCGTTCGCGGCGTCCGCGGCTTGACGGAAAGGAAAAGATGGGTTGCTGCGCGACCCAGCCTGCGCCCAGCCCCGGCCGCGGGCGGGCGGGCCAAAGTTTGGGTGCAACCGCCGCCCGCGTCCGTACAATGTCGAGTCATGCAGATTCTCGTGGTGGCAGCTTTCGTGCTGGTGATCACGCTGATGGACGCACAGGCCGAGGCCGGCCCCGCCCCGTGGTGGACGCTGCTGCCGGCCGTGGGCGCGTACGTGCTCACGGCCTACCTGCTGACGCGGTGGAGCGCGTCGATCGGCCTTCGCCGGCTGATGCGCCCGGGCGGCGGCGGCCGCCTGGGGCGATTGCCGGCGGTGCTGGCCCTGGCCACGCAGGTGTACCTGCTGGCCGCCCTGGGCGGGCTGATGCTGGCCGGCTGGGGAAGCTGGATCGATACGTCCCTGCACCTGGAGCAGGTGCCGCTGGCCGGCCAGGCCCTGGCGCTGACGCCGTTCGTGGCGGCGCTGCTGGCGTTCTGGTGGGCGATCTACCCCCTGGACGCGGCCATGCGCCGGCGGCAGCGGGCGGAGATGGCCCTGTCCGGCGGGTCCGTGCTGCCGCTGTGGTCGCGACGGGGATACCTGTCTTTTCAGGCCCGCCACAATCTGCTGTTCGTGGCCGTGCCGGGTGCGCTGATCCTCATCGCCCTGGACCTGCCGCCGCTGCTGGTCAGTCGTCTCGGGCCGGCGGCGGCGACGGCCGTGGGGCTGATCGCCGCCGGGGGCGTCTTCCTGCTCGCCCCGGCCATGCTCGTCCACGTCTGGCGGACGCGCCCGCTGCCGGCATCCCCGCTGCGGGATCGGCTGGAAGGCCTGTGCCGGCAAATCCGTCTGCGCTACCGCGACATCCTGATCTGGGAGACCCAGGGCGTGGTCGTCAACGCCGGGGTGATGGGCCTGATCGCCCCGGTGCGGTACGTGCTGCTCTCCGACGCCCTGCTGGCCAGCCTCGACGCCGAGGAGGTGGAGACCATCTTCGCCCACGAGGCCGGCCACGTCGTCCATCACCACATTCTGTACATGGTGATCTTCACGGCCGCGGTGGGGATGCTGGTGACCGCGGCCGCGGAGATGCTCGGCATCGACCTGGACGCATCCGGGGCGGTGGGCAGGCTGCCGGTGCTGCTGGCGGCCGGCGCCCTGTGGGCGTGGTCGTTCGGCATATTGAGCCGGCGGTTCGAGCAGCAGGCCGACGTGTTCGCGGCCTCGGTGACGGGGACGCACCCGGCCGACTTGCCCGACCGGCCGGAACTGACGCCGTCCGGGGCGGGCCTCTTCGGCAACGCCCTGATGGCGGTCGCCCGGCTGAACGGCATCCCGCCGACGCAGCGGAACTTCCGTCACGGCTCGATCGACCGGCGGGTGAAGCGCCTGGCCCGCCTGGCCGCAAGCGGCGCCGGCCGGGCAACCGTCGACGGCAACGTCCGCCGGATCAAGGCCGGCATCTGGGCGCTGCTCGCCGCCGGCATCGCCGCCACCACCTTCGCCAGCCGGCTCGGAGGCGGGTCGTAGGGGCTCTCTGAAAGCCGAGCTGGGGGGTGAGAACATGAAAGCGCGGCCCCGAGCCGCCACGTCACAGTGGTACCAGAGACGACTCCGGGCGGACCAGTCCCCTCGGTCTGAGGCAAGCGGCGGGGTGGCGTCCGCCGCGCGGATGTGGACAATGCGTCCAGCGCGGGACGCACCCGCGGCGGGAGACGAGCGCGACATGTTCAAGGTCCGGCCGCTTGCCAACGATTTCGTCACGGTCTACGAATCCCCCGATCCCGAGCGGATCTATTGCTACAGCCCGGGCCTGGCCCGCTGCCCCGGCGGGCGCCTGGTCGCCACACTCGACGCGGGCGGCGTGGGCGTCGCCGAGCTGCCCGGGCCGAAGGCCTCTCGCGATCCGAACCTGCGATCGTGGCAGGGCAAGATCTTCACCTCCGACGACCGCGGGCGGACGTGGACGCACCGCGCCGATTTCCCCTTCATCCACGCCCGCCCCCTCGCCGCCGGCGATTCGCTCTACGTCCTCGGCCACTTCGGCGACCTGACCATCATCCGCTCCGACGATGGCGGGGCGACCTGGACCGAGCCGAGCAGGCTCACCTGCGGCCAAAGCTGGCACCAGGCCCCCGCCAACGTCCACTACGCCAACGGCTGCGTGTACCTGGTCATGGAAAGGCGAGCCACCCGGGACGTCCGCACCTGGCCGGTCGGCGAGCTGGCGCCGGTGCTGATGCGGGCCCGGATCGACGACGACCTCACGCAGGCGGATAGCTGGACCTTCGCCACGGAACTGCCCTTCCGCCGGGCCGTGCCCGATGCCGAGGCCGACCCCGACCTGGACTACTTCGGCGTTCCCTTTTTCGATGCGCCGTATCCGGGGGGCTCGGATCCCGCCCCCGGGCGTAACTGCGCTCCGATCGGCTGGCTGGAAGCCAACGTGGTGCAGTTCACCGACCCGGATCATTACTGGTTCGACCCGGCCGGGGGGACCTTCCACCTGTGGATGCGGGCCCACACCGGCGGGGCCGGCTACGCCGCCATCGCCAGGGTCGTCGAGGCCGCCCCCGGCCGCGGGGGAATGACGACGATGCTCCAGACCGCACCCTCGGGAAAGAAGGTGCTGTACGTGCCCTGCCCCGGCGGCCAGATGAAGTTCCACATCCTCCGCGACGAGCCGACCGGGCTGTTCTGGCTGCTGAGCACGCAGGCGACCGACAGCATGAGACGCGCCGAGCGGCTGCCCGCGGACCGCTACGGCCTGCCCAACAACGAGCGCCGCCGGCTCCAGCTTCACTTCTCGACCAACTGCATCGACTGGTGCTTTGCCGGCTTGGTGGCCGTCGGCCCCGTCGAAAGGGCCTCCCGCCATTACGCCAGCATGGCCATCGACGGCGACGACCTGCACGTCCTCAGCCGCTCCGGCGACGCCCGCGCAAAGAACCCCCACGACGGCAACCTGATCACCTTCCACACGGTCAGGAACTTCCGCGAGCTGGTTTACTGACCTTCACTCGGCTCCCCGCCGCCGGCCGCCGGTATCAGCGCAATCACCGGGGACGCTTGCCCGACATCTCTGTGGCCGGTAAGATAGAGGCGGTAACTGCTGGGGAAAGGCCATGAACGACCGTTTCGGCCAGGCGAACGGCCACGAAAGCAACCCGAAAAGCAGCCTGTCCTGCTCCGTAGAAAACCCCTCATGCGGCCAAGGTTGACGGTTCGCTCGGCGCAT
>CAYNYF010000083.1:0-18876 GCA_964401385.1 uncultured Planctomycetaceae bacterium
CCGTAGCTCAATTGGCTAGAGTACCGGACTGTCGATCCGGTGGTTGCGGGTTCGACTCCCGTCGGCCTCGTTTTCTAACTCGCCTCGAGATTTGCTCTTGCGGCTCTCGTCGCCTTTTTGGTTCCGCCGGAAGTGCATCGACGCAACCTATCACAAAGGCATCATATGCCCTCGGACGGCTGCTAGGAAAGCGGTCGTCGTCGCCCCATGAGGGGCGTTAATTCCCACGACTCATTGGCTTCACGGACCTTACGTCAATACCCCTGCCATCCTCCGCCTGCGATCGAGTCCGTAGCGGTCCGTTAGACCACCGCATTATGAATCCGGAGCTCGTTCGCACGTTCAGCAATTCGGGCTGCCACGTTGGCTGTCTGCGGTAACCGGGGCAGGATTGGCGGTAGGTTGCCCCGGGGGAGGCAGGTCCGCAAGGGATCGGCGACGCCATCTACTGACAGATTGAAAGGCGTACACTGCGACCATACGGAACGCATTATTCTTCAGAGTCGAACCGGAACGTGCTGCCAACGCCCGGGAGAGTGCAACGCGCGCCAAAGCGCCGCTTGAACAGCTCCCGGGCGGCGCGGCCGGAGCAGTGGCAAGGCCCGACTTCCTGAACGTTCAGTTCCTCGAAGCGGTCGATCACGGCCTCGATGTTGGACTTGGACTGCCCGCCCATGTGGAAGCCGCCCATCACCAAGTGTATCGGCCCGTTCGTAATCCGCTTGGCCTCGGCGGCCATATCCGCCACACCCGGGTGAGCACAACCGGTAATCAAAACCCACCCATCGCGGCACTTGATACATAGCCCTTGTTCCTCAATTGCACCTTTGCCCAAGGTGCCCGTAGTTCGGACGCTGCGGCAGATGATTTCAGACTCCTCCGCTTCCGTCAGTTGAGCGCCAAGTGATCGAATCTCCTTTTTCAGCGCGGCTGGAAAACCCGTGGGGATGTAAACCGCAACGCCAGGGCGGATTCTTAGGACTGATGGCAATCCGCCGGTGTGGTCGCCGTGAACATGGCTGAGCACTATCGCATCGATTTCCTTCGGGTCGATGTTTAGCCGGCGCATGTTTCCCAGCAAAATCCGACCGTCGCCGCCCGTGTCAAACAGGATAGTCTCCTGGGGCAATTGAATGATGCAGGCAAAACCCCAGGCAGGCGTAAGGCCTTCCGTGCCCGGGTTGTTGTCATAGACGATGGTCACTGCAATGTCCCCTTTCTCCGCTGACCTTGTTGAAGGTAGTTCCGGTGCTTTTGGCACCGAACGGCAGCCCAGAAAAGACAGCATCACGTTTGCCATTATGGCGGCGATTGTCGCCCATAGCCTCGTCACGAACAGAATAGCGGAATTCCCGGCTCGCATGACCGACCCACAAGTATGAAGAAGCCGCTCAAATACCCTTGTAATTTATTATACTCAAGCCGGCGAGCCAAGACAGACTGCTCTTGGGTCCGTACATGACGAATTCCGGTATCAACCGTGCTGCCACCAGGAACATCGCGATGTCCGAGAAAAAGAGCCAGTGGAAATGCAGCGAGTGCGGCCGGGACAGTGGGAAGCTTTCAACACGATTCATTGACAATAAGCCGGTTTGCCTGAACTGCTTATACGGTAGTGTTGACCCCGTGTCTATCTGGCCCATCGGTTTTGTGGTCGATGACAGGAAGCGATCTCGTGAGGCGTTCGGAACCACTGGCGGCCGTGTCTCAGAGATTCGGTTATCCTCCGGCATGGCCAGGTTCATGAAAGGTTTGGCGGATGAGACTCATCTTACCGTTGTGTGGCAACTTCACGAGGTCAGGCCGATCAAAAGCATTTTTCGCCGCGGCTGGGATGGTAAAGAAGTTGGACCGTTTGCATCGCGCAGTCCGGGCCGCCTAACCCCGATAGCCGTTACGGATGTGGAACTTCTTGGGGCCAAGGGAACGACGCTAACAGTTCGCGGCCTGGATGCCGTCAATGGGACACCGGTGCTTGATATCAAAGTTGCGACGGAAAGTCTGCGGCGAACCAACAAGCGCAACTGAACGGACTGTCGATCCGGTGGTTGCGGGTTCGACTCCCGTCGGCCTCGTTACTTAACTGGCGGCGAGAGTTGAGGTTTTGGGTCTCGCTGCTTTTCTTTTTGTGCCGCCGAGAGCCCGCTGATACGAACCCGATACGTCCCGGAGGACGCTTTCGAAGGGAAGCCTCGCGTGTGGGGCGACCGCAACGCCTGCGGCATCATCCTGGTCTAGTACCGCAAGGTTTATAGGCTTAATCTTGCAGGTGCTATTGGTGCGGATAGCCACGTACCTTCTCGATTCCGGCAAAGAGGCTTCACATTTGCCGTCGCCAACGCGGGACAGGTCTTGCTCGACAGGCAGCCGAGCATCTGAAGACTGTCTATTCGAGCATCAGGATTTCGTACAAAGAAAGATATCCGTCCAGCACGTCAAAACGAAGCTCAACCAATTCAATGGGTTTACTGAAGCGCAACTCGAAGAACGCTTTCTCATCGCCGCTCGTCCCACCCTTGGGCAAAGAAGGCAGAAGAACCCGCCGCTGACCATTGATCGTCAGAGAAACCGTTTTGAAGGATCCGGTGCCCCAGACAGTAAGCTTCGCCAGAATGCCGATTCCTCTTGTCTTCGGTCGCTCTTTGTAGCGCACCGAGTATGTTCCTATCTTAGCCCTATTGGCTCCCCAGTCCGTATCCAGGGATCCGTCAACCCACTTGAGTGCCCCATCATGCGTTGCGCGCCAGCCGCGATCGTTGACTTCCGCGGCGGCAAAGGAGAACTTCATCTTCCCGACTTTCCTCAAATCAGCCGGTTTGGTCTGATCATACAGGGTAATCTTAGGCTCCGGGACTTGCTGCTTGAGGATTCGCGCAACCTCCTCACGGCGCTTCAAAACCTGCTGGCGCATCGTTGGGTTCAGGGGGATGAGAGCATACTCCCCCTTCTCCATGGAGAACATGCCGATATCCAGGAATTTATCGAACCTCAAGGTTCCGGACTGGTTGGACAAGTCCAGGATGAGGTCGCCCTGTTGATCTATCCGCCCCGAGAACTTCAGACCGCGTGGCGGCAGGGAGGCCGCATCAACGCCGGAGCCGGTGAACGTAAGCTGCTCGACGTCCTTGCTCGTCGCTTTTAGGGTGGTGCCCCACGCCTCGAGATTGTTACGAACCAGAAGCAGGCCGTGCTCGTTCGTGGCGGCCCGGAAGCGCGGGAGGAGCTTGGCTCTGGCTTCTTCCCGTCGGATGCGCTCTATCTCGGCACGCTTCTGGGCCTCGATTCTTTCCCTCCTGACTTGTTCGTCCGCGGCAGCTTTTCTAGCATCGAGGCGTTTGCGGCTCTCCGCATCCCGCCGGGCCTTGTCTCGCTGGAAGCCCCTGGAAGGAGGACTTTCGGCCGGAACGGCTGGTGATGGGCGCCTCGCCCGGCCGTGCGGTGGTGTGGCCCTCTCACTTCCGGCAGTGCTCTTACGCGTGGCTTCATGGGCTGAGACAGTGGCCGCGGCACCGATGAAGAAGATGGGCCAGAGGGCTATCATGATGGCCACCGCGCAGACGACCGTTCCTGCAATCGGCAGACTCATCCCAGAGCGTTTCCCGCTGATGGAGACAATGAAACCGATAACTCCGAACAGCAGCCCCAACCCACTGAGCGGCAGGCTCACCACTCCGAAAAGGGGGATCCAGCACGTGATGCAAGCCAGTACCCCAAGGAGAATTGCAGCAAGCCCGAACCCACTCATTGCTTTCGGTCCCTTGACATTCATGGTCTGATTGGCAGGCTGGGGCGCAGCCGGCTGCGGCGCCGTTGCTGCTGGTTGAACTACTGGCGGTATCGGTTGGGGCACAATCACCATGTGCCCGCAAGACGCACATCTCTCCGAATGCCCAGCAAGGGAATCCGGTACGCTCATCGTCTCATGGCACTTCGGACACTTGAAGTCTATCATTGACTAACCCCTTTCGCATCGGACACAGCATGCGAGTAAATTCCTAACCAACCAGGATTCTAGGGAGCACCTCTCCAAGACGCAAGCCCCTCTTACCCAAGATTTGGGAAGTGCCCCTGATACGTACCTGATATGCTGCCCATGCCCGCTGAGTACCGTTGGCTACCGTTGATTCCCGCTGGCTCCCGCGCCTAAGGACAACCAGAAGTTTCGAGTATTTCGAGAGTTCAATCATAAGAGGCGACCCGGAGCCGGGTCACGGGTTTCTGTCGATTTCACCCTCCGATCGGACTGTCGATCCGGTGGTTGCGGGTTCGACTCCCGTCGGCCTCGTTTCGGCACAGGGCCTGTCAGCGATTCACAGGCCTTGCGTATTTGTGCCCTCCCCTTCGACGGCTCCGCAGCCGTGTCGGACGCTACCTGGCTGCGGGGACGATCCGCGCCAGCTCCGCTGATAGGACGGCCTCGTGGCCGGGGGCGAAGGCGTTCTGCTGCACCCATTCCGGCGGCGGCGTCTTGGTCTGCGCCGGCTCGTCGATCACCGGCGGCGGGGCGGCGGCGCGCATCAGCTCGTCCAGGTCGATCAGCGGCAGGCGGTGCAGCCGGGCGGCCTGGTAGATCGTCGCGTTGACCAGCCAGGCGAACGGGCCCAGATGCGAGCACGGCGGCAGCGTCGCCAGGATGGGAATGCTCCCGGCCGAGAGGATGCGGCGGACGAGGAGGGTGTAGTTGGCCTCGAAGTCGGTCCGCTCCGGGTGCCCACTGGGCAGGTCGGACCCGCCGGCCAGCACGACCGCGTACCGCGGCTGGTGGCGGCTGAGCAGGCCGTCGATCGCGCCGACGGCGTCGGCAAGCCGCCAGCCGGGATGGTTCCCGAACGCCCGGCCGCGACGGCCTTCGGGCGCGCATGCGGCCGCAAGTTCGTCGCCGAGGTACAGCGTCTCCCCCGCCGCCCGGCAGGCGGCCTCCAGCCGCGGGAGATTCTCGGCCCAGTTGCAGACGGGCTCGACGACGTCGATCTCGCCCGCCGGCCGCGGCGGGATCGCCCCCTCCAGATACGGCAGCACCATCGGGGCGTAGTAGGTGCTCTGGCAGACCCCCTTGAGCGAGCTCAGGTCGCCGACGTGCTCCAGCACGCGCTGCTGGATCGCGCGGATGAGGGGCAGGTAGCGCTCGGCGTTGCCGGTCAGGCGATACGCCCGGGCCAGCGTCAGCACCGCCATGTTGCCCATGCCCTTGCGGTAGATGCCGCCGATGGACTCATACGCCGTGGACTCGCGCGACGGCTTGTACAGGTGGGCGATGAGCCCGTCGAGATCACCGGCGAAGCCGTGGTCGATGAGGAAGTCGGCCAGGTTCACGATGGCCGAGGAGACCTGCCGGCGGTACGGGCAGCCGGGGTAGACCTTCAGGAGCTGCGTGTATCCGTTGGTGATGGAATCGGCCAGCCAGGGCGAGCAGGCGTAGCCGTCCTCGTGCCGGCTCCACCAGATGCCGTCGCCGTGGCGGCCCCAGTCGTTCACCATGTACTGCCGGGCGGCCCAGATCATGGGCTCCAGGTAGCGGTCGTCCCACGTCAGCTCGTAGGCGTAGCACAGCACGGTGAAGAGGTACCCGCCGAGATAGCGCCAGGTGCCCGTGCCGCCGATGCGATACCAATCGTCGCCGAGGTAGACCGGCAGCGACCAGAAGATCACGTCCCTGGCCCGCGGGTCGCCGGTGAGGAACCAGTAGTTGGCCAGGCCCGCGAGGAAGACGTGGCCGGGGTCGGTGTCCATGTCCCGCTGGCCGTGGGAGTCTTCCCCCTCGAAGTGGCTGCCCGACTTGTCGTGCGACCGCTGGGGGTAATTGCTCGTCTCGGGCGTATAGGTGTGGCTGTAGAGGATGTCGTACAGGTGGCGAGACGTCTCGGCCGCGAACTCCAGGTACTTCAGCTCGCCCGTGCGGTAGAACTGCTGGAGCATGCAGTAGGCCGGGTCGTACTCCTGGCAGCCCCAGTACGGGCCGACGAGGAAGTCGCCGAAGTTGAAGTACCCGTACCCGTCCTCGTGCTCGCGGAAGTGGTAGAAGCCGTCCGGGATCGTCCGCTCGCGGTTCAGGCCGGCCGAGAGCAGCTCGTCGTGCCTGGGGTGTGCCCGCCGGCCGTCCTGCACCGCCGGTGTGAGCGGCTGACGGCCGTACGCCCCGCTGGCGCAGTAACGCTCCGGCGTGCAGGTGGCGAACACCTCGGCCAAGTGGCCCAGGGCGGCCTGCTCGGCCCCGGCCGCGGCGGCGTCGCCGGCGTGGAAGTACAGCCACACGTCGTGCGTCTTGGCCATGCCCATCCAGTTGAAATTCCGCTCCAGCGGCTCGAGCTGAGCGCCCTCCGCCCAGTGCTCCAGGCGGAGGCCGCCGGCGCCGGCCGCAAGCCGCTTGGGGAACGTCTGCCAGAAGTACCTGACGGCCGCCGTGACGCCCCACCGCCCGTCGGACAGATCGATCCACCCGGGCGCCCGCCGACCGGAATCGACCTGCTCGCCGCCGGCCAGCACCTCGTAGGCGAAAGCCCGGCTTAGCCGATCCGGGCCGAGATTGTCTTTGTCGCAGCGATGGTGGAGATCCTGCTCCAGCACGAGCTGGCCGCCGCCCGAAAGCTTCGCCGACCGGCTCGCCGGGCGCGGCGCCCGCCTGCAAGCTGGTGGGCAGGGCTCCGGCAGCATCTCGCCCACGCCGACGGTCGCCACGGCCTCGCCGGCCGAGACGTTGACGGGAAGCTCCAGGACGTGCGACTTCATCACCACCGGCTGGGAGCGGATCGCCGAGCGGTCCTGGCCCGTCGGGCCGTGGATCAGCGTCTCCTGTATCCGGACGAAGGGCGAGCCCGCGTAGGCGAAGATCCGCACGACCGATTCGAACCGCTCGTCCAGCCTGGCTCGGACGCGAACCACCGCCAGCACCGGCCCGGCGCGCTCGAGCTGCACGTCGGGCGGGGAGGCGTTGACGCCGGCCTGCCCACCAGCTTGCAGGCGGGCCCGGCGATGATCGTAGGCGACGGTCAGGTTCGGCAGCTCCCGCGGGGAGACGATGCGGCCGTCCGGCCGGAAGCCGGTGCCATCGGCGTCCAGCCACACCTCGTCGAGGATGTTGAACCGCCGCTTGGAGATGACCAGCCGCAGGCTGCCCACGCCGCGGCCGGTGACGATGGTGACGGCGTCCGGGCCGTCGCTCGCCGTCAAGCCGGTGCGCGTGCCGTTCATGACGCCGGGGCCGCACTCCAGCCGGTACTGCCGCTCGCCGCCGGCCGGCACATCGGCCAGGAAGTGCAGGTGCAGCCACTTGACGAACCCGTTCGAGCCGCCCGGGTAGCTTCCCCACGTGGCGGCCACCTCGGCCTCGCAGGGCGCCTCGCTTCCTTCGGCGTCGAGCAGCCGGTACTGCCCCGCTTCTATCGCCTCGGCGGCCATTTCCCCGTCGGCGAACGGTACTCCACACGTGACCGGCCAGCCGCGCCGGTCGATCCGACCCGTCTCACGAACCGTCAACAACATGCCCATCGCCTCCACTACTCATTGCCGCCCCGGAAATGCCCGGCCGATCCGGGGCGATTGGGCGAATACCTTACCAGTTGCCCCGCCCGCCGAGAAGGCCCTGCCCTTGCCGGAGCCGGAACTGAGGATACAATCGGCCACGAGGTCCGTGATGGCCGCGGGCGGGGAGCTGTCGGCCTGGCCGGAGTTTTGCCGGCCGGGGCCGTTCGGCAAGCCCCTCGCCGTCGATGCCCGGGCGGACGCCGCCCCGGCGACGGGGCCCGCCGCCAAAGCAAACGGGCGGACCGCAAGGCCCGCCCGCTCCCGTCAATGTCCGCCGCGTTCTCTCAGCGGCGACGCCGGATCAACGCCAGCCCTCCCACGCACACCAGGGCCAGCGTCGCCGGCTCCGGCACCCACGTGCCGGTCATCTCAAGCGTCAGGATCGGCGAGGCCGAGTCCAGCGAGCCGGTGGGCTCCATGTCAACGTGCAGCAACATGTCGTAGCCCTCGGCGGGGACGCAGCCCCAGGTAATCTCGCCGTACCCCAGCGGCTGGCCCGGGCCCAGGACGCCGTGCACGCGATTTCCTGTGGCGATTCCGTTAAGCAGGGCCACCTCGAAGTCCGCGTCGAAGTCCGTCTCCTGGGACTGGGCCGGATGGGAGGTGATTTCGGATACGCCGTGTGGCGAATCAATCTTGAGGTAGCAGTCGAAGGCCAGGGTCTGGGGTGGCTGCGGGGCGCTTGCCTGGAGATAGAGCTCCAGGATGGCCGTGGCTCCGGGCTGGCCGACCCCGCCGCCGGTGTCGTACGCCACCATCCGCATGGGGACGTCCTCGATGCCGTCGGCGAAGTTGAAGGAGACCTCCTCGATCGGCAGGGTGTCCCGCAGAATGGGGGTGGCCTTGTCGTACATCTTGACCAGGACCGCCGGCTCGGACGGATACGGCGGCCCTTCGCTGTACCCGCCCAGCACGTCAGCCCAAAGGTCGTCGGCGTGGGCCTTCCCTGCCGACACGGACAGTGCCAGCCCCACGATGCTAACAAGCACACACGTGGCAATCGACGCTCGGATGTTCAGTGTTGGTTTCATGGCTGCTTTCCTTTCGTCTGTTCGATCCGTGCGGCCAGCCCGGCCGACGCAGCGTGGGCCGGCGACACGATGAATCCGCTCCGCTCTGTGCGATGGTTGCTCCCGGCGATCGCTGGCCGAGGCCGGGCGTTCGGGTCACGGCGGCCGAGCCCCGCGGCGGCCCAAGGGAAGCCTCAGCGCCTTCGACAGCAACTCGGTGGTAACAGGGCGAGGCACGTAGACCCTTGCACCGGCCCGACGGGCCCTCTTTTCCACGTCAGCGCTCCCGCCCGGCCCCAGCGCTGCCAAGTGCTCCAGCACTGACAGACGGGAAAGACGGGCCAGCAACAGCTCCCCGTCGAGGACCAGCTCCGCGGCCACGGCGGCCCGCCGGAAAACCTGGCGTCGCAGCCCTTCGAGGACCTGCTGGCACGACGTCGCCAGGAAAACCGGCCGACCCAGCGGCTCCAGACACCGCAACAGGTGCTCGGCCGCCGCAGCGTTGATCTCAGCCGCCAAGATGGACTCGCTGTCTTGTCTGCCCATGACGTACCTCCCTGCGCAGACGGCCGTGAACGATCCGCCACTTTGCCCACCCCGTCGCGGTAGCAAACACGTGGTTGTCCCTGTGCAACTGCGATGCCATCTTTGGAGTCAGTTGGTGGGGAGTCGTAGCTGGAGAGTTGAACTCAGGTTGCGAGCCCAACAGCAAACGGCTACCGTTTCGCCGTGACCGGAGCGCTGGGTCAGTTTGTCCCCCGGCAGGGCGCGCCGGATCGGCCAACGCGGGCCGGGCCTTGGGAATGCCCCCGCTGGGTCATTGTGGTTTACGAAGGAGTCGTTTTGCCCCCGCCGGAGGCGTATGCGCGCGCACGCCCGAGCGGGAATACACCTTGCCTGACCCCCGTCAGCGGGCGCTCGCCCGCCGATGGCGACGGGCCAGGCGTAAGCGCCAGCGAGAGGCGAAGGACCGATCAAGCCACGCCGTACCGACACATCATCCGGCGCAGCCTTTTGCGGTCGATAGCCAGCATCTCAGCCGCCCTTCGGCGCACCCCGCCGGACAGTTCCCAGGCCATCCGCAGGTGACGGCGGATCGCCTGGTCCAACGTTGGGAACGTTGGTGCGACGGGGCCTGCCCGGCCCACCACTTCCTCCGGCAGATCCTGCGCGCGGATAATCGGCCCGGGGGTAAGCACATATGCCCGCTCGATCGCGTTGCGGAGCTCGCGGACGTTGCCGGGCCAGTCGTACCGCGTCAGGACTGTCAGGGCCCCGGGCGAAAGCCGCTTGGGCGGCATCGCCAGCAGCGCGGCCACCTCTTGGAGCATGTGCTCGCCCAGCAGACCGATGTCGTCGCGGCGCTGCCGCAGCGGCGGCAGCGTCAGCCGCACCACGTTCAACCGATAGTACAGGTCCGCACGGAAGCTGCCGCTGCGGACGGCTTCGGCGAGGTCGCGATGACTGGCCGCGATCACTCGGACGTCGGTGGGCACCGCCTCGGTTCCGCCCACGGGCACCACCGCTCGCCCTTCCAGCACGCGGAGCAGCTTGCTCTGGATGGCGGGGCTCATGTCGCCCACCTCGTCCAGCAGGATGGTTCCCCCGTCGGCGGCGCGGAGGAAACCCAGCGTTTCTTGTCGGGCCCCGGTGAACGCCCCCGCCTTGTGGCCGAACAGCTCGCTCTCCACCAGGGTCTCGTGAATCGCCGCGCAGTTCACCCCGATGAACGGGCCCGACTTCCGCCCGCTGAAGCGATGCAGCATGCGGGCAGCAAGTTCCTTGCCCGTCCCCGATTCGCCCTGGAGCAGGACGTTGACGTCCCAGGCCGCCGCCTGGAGCAACTGCCGCCGAAGCCGATCCATGCATGGCGACTGTCCGATCAGTTCCCCCTCAGGGATGTGCCTGCCGATCCGCACTGCCATGGCGATTCCTCCTCTTTCCTGAGTTGCGGCAGGGACCCGCCGCTCACCCTCACCTTGGGCAAGCGAGAGCGGCTGCCAGGCACGGCACAGTCGCATCTTCACGCACAGCCACCACGACGGCTCCCTGGCTGCAAAGCTGACGAAGGGACAAGCGCACGGATTACCAGCCCAAGCTCTGGGGAGGCTAAGGGAACGTATCCTTTCGCGCCAGGGCCGGCGCGAGATGCGGTCTTCGGGATCGCTCGGTCTTCATCGCTCTGCCCTTTCCTATTCCACGCCACGGCCTGCGCGTGGCGAGATGGTCGGCCTGGCACTGACAAAAGCGGTTATCGCCCCCTGCCACGCGAGCACCAGCACTGCGTGCGCATCAGCGATTGAGCTGAGCTAACCGTAAGAGACGGCCCGGCACTGAGACCCCTCACAAGTACAGTATCATACCACGGATCGGGATTCGGTCAAGGACCGATATGGGCAGACATGTCCATGGCCTCCACTACTCATTGCCGCCCCGGAAATGCCCGGCCGATCCGGGGCGATTGGGCGAATACCTTACCAGTTGCCCCGCCCGCCGAGAAGGCCAAACCCCCCAGCGGCCTGGACGCCATCATCCGCGAGATCGCCACGAAGGGCAGAGAGAGCCGCTTCCGCAAGGTCGAGCGGGGGCGGTTCGAGCTGGCCAAGTAGTGCCGCCATCACGCGTCGGCCTCCGACACCCCGGCCCGCACCGGGGTGTTCTTCGGCCAGACGTCCGCCTCTCGCGATGCCGCTTGCTCCGACTTCACGAATTGACCAATGGTTGAGCGTCTGGTAAGGTCTTCCTGCTTGACTATTAGACGCCGCGGACCTTCAGAAGAGGCGCATAGGCAATGAGGACCATCAAGTACACCGCGTATCACGTTGTCGTTGTTGCTGTCGTGCTTCTGGCTACGGTGGGCGTGGCGAAGTTGCGCCAAGAGGCAGCGCGCCGCAGATCGGCCAGCACGGTGGTCTACATGTACATGATGCACGTAACTGTACTGGCAGGCGGCCTGCTCACAATGTGGTCGATTATCCGACGGGATGTCAGGAATAGCGTTCCCACTGCAAACGGCGACGTCACGGCTCCCATCGAACCGTCTACCCCGGCCAAGACCCCGAACCAGGCAAATTGGGCCTACCTGCTGGCCGCGCTTTCCGTGATCAGCAACTGCCTCCTCCTGCCCGGGATAGTGCTTGCTGTGCTGTCCCACGCGAAGGCCACCCGTGCCGCCAGACTGGCCCGCGGCACAACGTGCGATGCTGCGATTCGAGCCCATTTGGGTGGCGCGCTGTGGGCAGCACATATTGCGATGTTCATCGCAGTGGGGGTCGTCGTGTCCGTCATAGTGGCTCTGACAGGAATCGCCTCCGAATAGCCGCCGGTTCATGCCTTGCCTCCGTGCAATTCAGCCTCCTTGCCCGTAAACCGCTTGAAGCGCTGGACAATCACGTCCGCGTACAGGGGGTCGATCTCCATCAGGAACGCATGCCGGGCGGTCTGTTCGCCCGCGATCAGCGTTCTCCCGTTCGGTGCGAGGGCTCGGATGAAAGCATGTTTCGGCCCGATCACGCCACGCTGCAACCAGGATCGAGGCGTCCGTCAATGGAGGATTGCCTTGCCGGAGGCTGAAGCGACGATACAATCGCCGAAAAGGTCCGTGATGGCCGCGGGCGGCCGGGGCCCGACAGGAGGCACCATGAGAAGGACAATCGTCGCGCTGACCTTGGTGGCCGGGCTATCGAACGGGCCGGCCGCGGGCTGGGAGCTGTCGGCCTGGCCGGAGTTCTACCGGCCGGGGCCGTTCGGCAAGACCCTCGCCGTCGACGGCCAGCCGGACGCCGCCCCGGCGCCGCTGAAGCCCGAACCCGACGGGCGGATCAGGATCCGCGCCGCCCGCGGCGGCTACGCCTCGTTCCACCTGGCCGTGGCCGATGCGACCGGCGGGCCGTTCACCCTGCGCACACGCTGCGAGGCGCCGGGCATCCGGATCGAACTCTTCCGCGAGTGGTTTCACCGCAACCGGGCCGACGGGCTCTACTACGGCGACGCGCTGATCCCCGTGCCCGCGGGTGCCGAGCTGCGGCTGCCGGACGCGGAGATGAAGGTCCCCAAGCAGACCCAGGCCGCCTTCTGGGTGGACGTGTACGTCGCCCCGGGCGCCCGCGTCGGGCCGGCCGAGGCCGACGTCGAGCTGACCGCCGGGGAGAAGACCATCCGCCTCCCCCTGACCATCGACGTGGCTGCCGCGCGGATCCCGGCCGCCGACGCCCTCACCGCCGATCACAACACCTACGGCTTCAGTCTGGTCAACCGCCACTTCCCGCAGCGCCGCCGGGCCGTCGAGGCCGCCGGCCGGAAGTTCTTCGACAGCGACGAGTTCTGGAAGAGCGTCCACGACATGTATCGGATGCACTACGAGCATCGGGGCACGCTGCACATCCAGGGCGGCAACCACGTGGGCGCGGCGCGCCCCGGCTACGTGCCCGAGACCGCCGGCCGCGGGCGACAGCGCCGCGTGACGAGCTGGCGGACGTTCGACCGCCACTACGGCCCGCTGCTGGACGGGTCGGCCTTCGCCGGCTGCCGCCGGGGGGGGCGGCCCATCCCGTCGATGTACCTGCACATCACCATGGAATGGCCGGCCGACTACGTGAACATCTTCCGCCCCGGCTTCGAGGTGGAGTTCGTCAACGTCGTCTCGGAGATGGAGCGGCACTTCCGCGAGAAGGGCTGGACCAGGACCGACTTCGAGCTGTTCCTCCGCCACAAGAAGCGGTATCGGGGCTTCTGCTGGGACGGCGACGAGACCCGCTTCAAGAAGGACAACGACTACTTCCGCTACTTCGACCGGCTGCTGAAGAAGGCCGTGCCCGCCGGCACGCCCGTGCGCTTCGTTCACCGGGCGGACGCGTCCTGGCTGATGGGCTCGCAGTTCCGGGAGCTGGAAGGCGTGATCAACTTCTGGTCCTGCGGGGGTGGAATCCTCGCCATGTACCGCGACGAGGTCCGCGCGGTCCGCCGGCGCGGCGAGCCGGTGTGGTTCTACTGCGGCACCCCGTCGGCGTTCGGCCCGACCGTCGGTGTGTTGGCGGAGCCGGTCAAGGCGTGGATGATGGACCTGGACGGCTTCGAGCGCTGGAACACCGCCAGGCCGCCGCCGGATCCCTGGTTCGCCTTCGACGGCGGCGGGTCGTGCCTGATCTATCCCGGCCACCGCTTCGGCGTCGACGGCGTGCTGCCGAGCGTCCGCCTGAAGCTTCAGCGGAACATCCTCCAGACCGTCGCCCTGCTGCGGCAGGCGGAGGGCAAGCTCGGCGGGCAGGCACTGAGGAAGCACGCCGCCGGCATGGCCGGGGCCAGCCCCGACGACTGGTGGTGCCCCGACGCCGAGATCCGCAAGATGCCCGTGCTGGAGTGGAGCAACGCCACGCTCGGCCGGCTGCGCCCGGCGTATCGCCGGAACCGCCGCCTCAACGCCGCCTGGTGGCTGCGCGTGGCCGAGTACGCCCTGAAGAATCTGGAGGCCAAGCCATGAAATGCCTATTCGCCCTGGCCGTCGCGTCCGCTATTTTGCTGGCCGTCTCCGCCGACAGCCCCGAGCCGGGCACCGCACCGGCGACCACCAAGCCGCAGGCCCCCCGCGCCCGCGCCGCCAACGAGGCCCGGCGCCTGGCGGCCATCGCCTCGGCCGTGCTCGACGGCGACGAGTGCATGGAGATCGTCACCGACCGGGCGGCCGAGCTGATGTTCAAGATCGACCGCCGCGACCGGTGGATCGGCTCGGACAACTACGACGTGGACCGGGACAAGTTCACCCGCACCAAGAAGCTGCTCATCCGCGTCAGCCGCCTGTCGGAGCTAAAGGCCGACTGCAACCTGTGGCTGCGGACGAAGAAGCGCCCGGAGAAGATCCACGTGGTGATCCGCCAGGTCAACAGCCTCTCCAGCTTCTACACCTGGGGGCAGATGATCGTGGACCCGCCGAAGGAGTTCCTGCCCGTCCTCAAGGACGGCCGGACTGCCGTGTTCGCGCCCGAGGGGCGCGGCCGGGTGTCGGCGCTGGCACCCGTCCGCGACAGCCTGGGCGACGTGGTCGGGGTGGTGGAGGCCTGCTGCGAAATCCCCGGCCCCTGAGCGGCCGGCCCGGCCCGCCGGGACCCTTCCGGCAAAGAGTCGCCAGAAGCCCCGTCAGCGCGAGATGTAAATGAGATACACCCCGCCGACCAGCAGCAGCACGCCGCAGACCCTCTTCAGGATCACCGCCCCCTTGGATCTTTCGTTCCAGTTCAGCCAGCGCTGCACGAAGCCGGTGGAGGTTCCGGCCAGGACGATCACGGAACAGTGACCGACGCCGTAGACCCCCAGCAGGAGAATGCCGTAGCCCATGCTCGAAGCGGCCAGCTTGAAGGTAACGCCCAGCATCGGGGCCATGTAGGCGAAGGTGCAGGGCCCCAAGGCGATACCGAAGACCAGGCCGAGGATGAACGCGGCCAGCACCCCTCTGCGCTGCATGCCCACCTTCCCCGGCCCCGACCACGGCATCGGGATCACATCCAGCAAGTGCAGGCCGACGAGGAAGAAGATCACCGCCACCACGTAGTTGCCGTACCGGCCGAGGTCGCCCATCATGCGCCCGGCCGCTGCGGTGACGGCGCCGATTGCGCCGATGGTGATGAGGATGCCCACGGAAAACAGGGTGGAGATGAGGAAGGCCCGCCGGGCCGACATGCGGCCCTGCTCGTCGATGAAGCCGACGATCAACGGGATGCTGGCCAAGTGGCAGGGACTCAGCAATATGCTGAGGATGCCCCAGACGAAGGCCGCCCCCAAGGCAATGGCCGGCGTCGCTTCGACGGCACCCGTCAGCGCGGTGAAGATCCGTTCCACGACTACTTCACCCCCATCTCCGAGAGCTTCTTTTCGATTTCATCCTGCGGGTAGAACCCGACGTGGCGGAAGACCTCCCTGCCGTCCTTGTCGAAGAAGATCTGCGTGGGAATCAGCCGGATCTTATGCCGCCTGGCCGGCTCGGGGTTCACGTTCACGTCGACGATCTCGACCTGGAGCCTGCCGGCATACTCCCTCTTCAACTCCTCCAGGATGGGGGCCATCATCTTGCAGGGAATACAGCTTACCGAACCCAGCTCGAGCAGCCGCGGCAGGCCCGCCGGCGCCGGCGCGGTGGCCGTTGGCCCGACCGGGGCGGAGCCGCCTCTCTTCACCACAACCACCACCACGACCACGACCGCCAGCGCCAACACGATTGCGATTTTTCCCAGCTTGTTCATCTCCGGCTCACCTTTCCTTTCCCAGGTTGGCGGCGTCCGGCGCGATGCCGCCCGCGCGGTGCTACTTCAGCAAGTCCTTGATCTGTTCCACGTCGGCGACCTTGCCGACGAGCTTGACCTCGGCGTCCACGACCAAAGCCGGCGTCAGCATCACCCCAAACTTCACGATCTCCCGGATGTCCGTGACCTTTTCGATCTCGTATTCGATGCCCAGGGCCTCGGCGGCGGCCTCGGCGTTGGCGACCAGCTTCTTGCACTTAGGACAGCCGGTACCCAGAATTTGCAGCTTCTTCACGGGGATGCTCCTCAGCTTTCAGCCAGCACTTCCTTGGCTTTGGCGACGACCGTGTCCACCTGCTTCTGCGTGCAGCGAACGCCCTTGGCCTTCTCGATGCCCAGGTCGGTCACCTTGATCTGCCGGTAGTTGGTGATCCCGTGGCGGTCGAAAACCTTCTTGGCGCAGTCCATCGGGCAGCCGTCGATCAGCAGGTTCACGTCGGCGTCGCGGGCGGTTTGCACCATGCCCTGGATGTCCGCTCCGAGGCCGGCCAGGCAGAACATGCCGGCCGCGCCGGCAACCGTCAGCTCGCGGGCTGCCCGGTCGGCAATCTCCGCCACGTTTGCCCCGCCCGAGCAGGCATACAGAAGGATGATCTTGCCTTCGCCGGACCCGCAGCAGTCGGACGACTGGGGCCGGGAGGACTTACTTCCACAACATTCTGACATTTCGTATCTCCTTGCCCCGTCCTAGAATAGGGCGCCGAAGATCAGCCCGGAGATCGTCGCCATGACGACCACCAGCAGCACGTACACGAGCGTCTTTTTCGTTCCCATGACCGAGCGGATAACGAGCATGTTCGGCAGCGACAGCGCCGGGCCGGCCAGCAGCAGCGCCAGCGCCGGGCCCTTGCCCATGCCCGCCCCGAGCAGGCCGTGGAGGATGGGCACCTCCGTCAGCGTGGCGAAGTACATCATCGCCCCGGCCACGGCCGCCAGCAGGTTGGCGCTGAAGGAGTTTCCGCCGACGGCCCGTTCGATCCACACCGACGGGATCAGCCCCTCCCGCCCGGGGGCCGCCAGCAGGAACCCCGCCAGCAGCACCCCGGCCAGCAGCAGCGGCAGGATCTGCACGGCGAAGCCCCAGCTCGAGCGGACCCATTCGGCCAGTTCCTTCCGCCCGAACCAGGCGACCAGCACGCCCGCGAAGGCCAGCAGCAGCACGCCGACGATCGCCCAGCGGACGCGATAGATCAGCTCATACACTGTGTTCTTCCCGACGGTTTCGATGCGCTGAAGCTGCCGGGCGGGGATTTCGACCTCGCTTCCGTCGGTCTGGAGGACGGTGACCGCCGTTTCGGAGCGGGAGACGAGGCGGCCCTCGATGCGGAATGTCTGAAGCCCGCCGGGGCAGCACAGGAAGACCGCGCGGACGTCGCCGCTGCGGGCCCAGTTGGCGAAGACCAGAATGCCCACCATGCACGCCAGGACGATCGCGTTCTTCCACAGGGAGCGGGCGACCGCCGGCGGCGGCACCGCCGCCTGGGCCTGGGCCGCGGCCGCGTCCTGCTTGCGGAAGATCAGGTGCATGGCCAGGCCGATGAGAACGCTGAAGACGATCGCGCCGACGGCGCGGGCGATGCCCATTTCCAGCCCCAGCACCCGGGCGGTCAGGATGATCGCCAGCACGTTGATGGCCGGCCCGGCGTACAGGAACGCGGTGGCCGGGCCCAGCCCCGCGCCCATCCGGTAAATGCCCGCGAACAGCGGCAGCACCGTGCAGGAGCAGACCGCCAGGACGCTCCCCGAAACGGACGCCACACCGTAGGCCAGCACCTTGTTGGCCTTCGCCCCGAGATACTTCATGACCGACGCTTGGCTGATGAACACGCCGATGGCCCCGGCGATGAAGAACGCCGGCACAAGGCACAAGAGCACGTGCTCGCGGGCATACAGCCGCACCAGCCGCAGCGACTCGCCCACGGCGTTGTCGAAGCGGCTACTGCCCACCGGCAGGAAAAAGCACGCCAGGAAGACCCCCACGATCAGCGCCAGCTTCTTCCATTCTCCCTTCCAGTTCATCGATCGATCCAGACTCACAGCCGGCCGAGCAGGGCCTTGCCGCTCTCGAACCGCTCGCGCAGCACCCGGGTGACGCACTCGAGAAAGTCCAGGATGCACGGCGTCTTCAGCCAGTACAGCACTTTCAGCCCGTCCTTGCGGCATTCGACGATGCCCGGCTTCAGCAGGACCGCAAGGTGCCGCGAGACGTTGGACCGCTCGGCGCCGACGTGGGCGGCAATGTCGCAGACGCACTGCTCGCCCTGCCTCAGAAAATCGATGACTGCCAGACGGATGGGATGCGCCATCGCCTGGATGATCTCCGCCTTCATCTCGTAGAGTTTTGTCGTTTCCTCGTTCATGTCAGAGCCTCACTATCGCCAAGCTGCGTTCGTATGTGAGTGTATAGTAACATTATCACTATAGCATCTGCAAGGGTTTCCTGTCGACCCAGCGGAACTTTTCTCGCGCGGGTCCTTCTGAATCATACGTGGGTTATCCCCACTTCCATGGGTAGCCCCGGCAGGGGCGCCTTTCTTTGCCCCGGGCGCGAGCCCGGGGTGGTGGGAGGATTCGCCCGCCTGCGGCCTCGTAGGGGCGTCTTGGCTCCCCGCCCCCTCAAGACGCCGCGATGGGGCTGCGCTGCTTGCTCCGCCGATTCCCCCGGTGCTCTGGCACGGGGCTAAGAAAGACGCCCCGCTGGGGCTGGGGCCGGGCGTAGGGTGCGTGCTCGCACGCACCGGAATTGTCTGGGCGATGTCTCATTCCATGGTTCTCGCCACGTGCACAGTTGCCAGCTCCCAGCCCGGTTCGCCAAACTTCGGATAGGTCAGCACCGGGGGGCTTGTCCCACGTCTCTCTGCCGGGTAAAATACGTGCGGCAATTGCTGGGGAAAGGCCATGAACGACCTCGTCGGGCGGGCAGACGCCCAAGAAGAAAGAGGCCCAAGACAACAGCCAGGAAGACCAGGGAGCAACAATAGGAAACCGTCCCGGTTGTTTCCAACGAGCCGTCGTCGCCGCCCTCGGCCGCGTCCGCTTGGGGACGCTGTATG
>CAYNYF010000084.1:0-18518 GCA_964401385.1 uncultured Planctomycetaceae bacterium
GTAATTTCTTGGACAAAGGATCACGGAAGCGAAGGGTTAATTCCGTTTCCGCGGATGCGTTGAGTTCGTCAAAGACTTCGACGATGGCCTCTCGCAGCGTAGCGGCCTGACCGAAGTCGTAATTGGTGAGACTTGCGCCTTTGACGTACTTCCAGATACGTTCGATGTCATTGAGTTCGGGACAATACGGTGGCAACCAGATCACCTCAAACATCGAGTTCAATTCGGCCAAGTAGTTCCGCACGACCGCGGCCGTGTGGTAGCTGGCGTTGTCCAGGACGAGCAGGCACTGCCGCCCCTGGTATTCCTGAGCCAGCTGGGCCAGGAAGGCAAGGAAGTACGTGGCGTTCTTGCCCGAGCCGATTCGGTAGGAGACCTCGTTGGTTCGGTAGTTCAACGCACCGTAGATGGGGATCTTCCGATTGGTCCCAGGGGCGGGAATCGGCAGCCGTTCGCCGCGGGGCATCCACGCCCGGACCAAGTGTGGATGCAGATGAATCTCGCTTTCGTCCAAAAACAGCAACTCTATGCCGGAACCGGATTCCAGGGATTTTTTTTTGCTCGGTCCAGGATGTCCCGCACCTCGGCAAAGGCGTCCTCGTCGCGTTTGTTGGCCAGCGTGTGCTTCGGCCGTTTGAACACGAGGCCTTCTTCCTTCATGATCTGCCGCACGCGGGATTCGCTCAGCAGGATGTTCATCTCCTTGGCCATGTGGGCGCGAAGCCGGGTAACCGTCCAGACGGTAAACGGATACGACAAGTCCCGGGGGTTGGCCTTGACCGCCTGCACCAGCCGCGAACGATAATCGACGGTGGCCATGGCCGGCCGGCCGCACCGCGACCTGTCGAACAGGGCATGGCAACCGCGCCCCTCGAAGGCGTTGAACCAGTTGTGCACGGTTTGGCGGTTGCACCCGAGAATCTCCACGATCTGGGCTACGGTGTACCCCATCGCGCTCAATCGTACAGCCTGAGCCCGTCGGCGGACACGCCCGTTGGGCCCACGCTGGAACAGTTCTTCGATCTGGCGGCGTTCCTTCGCCGTCAACGGCCGAACAAAACGAGGTGGCTTCATGTCGATCTCCTCCGACATTCCAGAAATCCAGGTTCGGAGGATTCATCGGCTATTCCACCTCATTGTCTAGAAACTTTGTCCAGGTAGCTTAGAGCGAAGGCTCTGGACACCGGTGAGGCGCTGCGGGAGAGGATCACCAGTCACAAGCGGTTGATTGTACTCAACGACGAAGCCCATCACGTCTGGGACCCGGACAACGCCTGGAACGAGGCGTTGCGCTATCTACATGAGCAGACGCGGAAGCGCAACGGAATCGGCCTGGTGGCGCAGCTCGATTTCAGCGCCACGCCGAAGGACAACGCCGGGAACCTCTTCAAGCACATCATCGTCGATACGCCGCTAGGCGAAGCCGTGGACGGCGGGATCGTCAAGACGCCGATCATCGGCCGGGGCGACAAGTTGGTGGAGCAGGCTTCCGACAACGCGGGTGTCCGCTACCAGCATCACCTGATGTTGGGATACAAGCGATGGGTTGAGTCTCAGAAGGAATGGGAAAAGAGCGGCAAGAAGGCCCTGATGTTCGTCATGTGCGAGGACACCGCAGCGGCCGACGAAATCGCCAAGGAACTGAACGCCAACCCGCTGTACGAGGAACTCAACCATCGCACGGTCAACCTTCACACGAACCTCAAGGGCAAGGTCAAGAGCGTCGGGCGGGGCAAGAACAAGATCACGGTCTTCGTGGAGAGCGAGAAGGAGATCAGCGACGAAGACCTCGCGGCGCTGCGCGAGCTTTCGCGGCAACTGGACGAAGACACCAGCCCGTACCTGTGCATCGTCAGCGTGCTCATGCTGCGGGAAGGCTGGGACGTGCGGAATGTGACCACCATCGTTCCGTTGCGCCCATACAGCAGCCAGGCGAACATCCTGCCGGAACAGACCTTGGGCCGCGGCCTGCGGCGAATGACGCAACCGGGCCAGGCGACCGAGGCGGTAACCGTAGTCGAGCACAAGGCGTTCACAAGCCTGTACCGCGAGCAACTGGCCCAGGAAGGCCTGTTCGTGGAAGACACCGACGTGGAGACGATCACGCCCACGACGGTGACGATATACCCGGATGAGGTCAACAAGGACCTTGCCAAGCTGGACGTTCTGATTCCACGCCTAACCCCCGCCCACCGGATCACGCCTGTTCTTGAGGGGCTGTCGCTGGACGACGTGCAGAAGGCATTCGCCAGGTACAAGAAGCTGCCCCTCGGCGAAGCTCGGCTGGAAGAGATCAACTACGAGGGGCGGCACCTTATTACCAATGAGCTCATCGAGCAGATGAAGGTGAAGCTGCCGCTCCTGGAGAACGGCTTCACGGCCGTCACGTTCTACCGCGAGGAACTGGAGACGGCTTGCCGGATCAAGGGCACACACGCCGTGCTGGCGCCGCTGCTCCAGAAGTTCTTGGAGGAGATTCTGTTCGAAGAGAGCGTGACGCTGTTCGACCCGCGGCTTTGCAGCCGCCTTGCGGATAGTGACGTGCGCGAGCACATCCGGGCGGTCTTGATACCGCTCATTCGCGAGAAGATCACAACGACCGAGCAGCGACTGAAGACAGCCGAGCCCGTGTCGGTCACATCGTGGCGGCCGTTCCAGGTCACTCATTCGCCACGCCGGCCGGCGGAACCGGCGGACAGGACGCCGTTCAACCTCGTCCCGTGCAACCGCGAACTGGAGGTCGTCTTCACGCACTTCGCAGACAATGCCTCAGACGTGACCGCTTTCTGCAAGAACGCCGGGCCGCAGTGCCTGCGGATCGACTACCTTGCGGCCGGGGGGCGTCTTGCGTTCTACACGCCGGACTTCCTGGTTCGGAAGACCGACGGGCACTACTTGCTTGTCGAGACGAAGGGCCGCGTGGACGTGGACGTGCCCGCCAAGGCCCGAGCCGCAGCAGCGTGGTGCAAGTCGGCATCCCGGAAGAACTGCAAGTGGGAATACCTTTACGTTCCCCAGGGCGTCTTCGATCAGTTCCACGGCAATTCGATGGCCGAGCTCGGCCGGACGTGCGAACCGGCATTCCAGTCGCTGCTGAAGGAAGAAGTCGCCCAGCCGATGCTTCCGTTCGAGCAGGCCGAAGAGGCCGTGCCCACCGAGAAGCTTGGCGAGTTCATTTCGGCCGACGCCCTCGCCGGCCTGCCATCGGCAACAGCGGCGCGCGTCAACCAGGCGGTACAGCTTTTCCGACTCTATGAGAACAAGACGGACCTCGTGTTCTCGCCAGTCTTCACGCCTCTTCTCGGCCCGATAGACAAGTGCTGCGAGGACTTGGTCTTCGACCGGCTTGTCGACGAGGTACCCAAGAGCGCAGTTGAGCAGAGGGATTATTTTGAGCCGTACGTGGACCTGGCCAAGGGACGGGCGGCGTACCTGAAGAAGAACGCAAGCCTGCTCCAGAAGCTCCTTGTCTACAAGGCGGCCATCATGCCCACCGGCATCCTCCGCTTCTGCTTGGAGTACGCCGATTCGCCAACGGACCATGTCGGCGGCGTCTTCGAGTCCATCCGCAAGAACTTCCGCGACCTCCGCGGAACCGAGCTCCTGCAACTGCTAAGGGAGGTCTACGACTTCCGTAACAAGTACGTCGCCCACCAGGACGAAGAGCTTAAGGACGCAGCGGTCGCACGAGCGGCGTTGAAGAAATGGATCGAGCTTGTTGTGATGCTTGAAGGTCTGTTCATGAGAGTCTAGGTCCGCGTCGGCGGCCAGAATGAGCCATGGAAGCTCAGACAAGCTCTCGACCGCAGATAATCGAGCTGGAAATGGCAGGAGTTCCCGAAGACCATGCGGATGGCGCGAGGGCACTGCTTGAGATTCAGGCCAAGTGCCGGGAATGGGGGGAAATCCTTCGGCGGAACGGCTGGGACTCCGACAAGATGGCCGCGGCGAACAGGCCGGAGGCCAAGGACGCGGAACTGGCCGTCATGGCCCTCATCAAGAAGCACCGGGCGCGTCTGTCCTACTGCGAGGATCAGTTTGGGCGCGACCCCTCCAACTCTCTGAGGCAGGCCTTTCATTACATCGACATTCACCTAACCAGAGGCCCGGAGGCCCTGGCCCACACCACGGGTTTGCCCGAGTGCCTCACGGTCGAAGTAGCGCAACCCAACGTGCCGGAACCATACCGCGAACCCACCTTCATCGTCCAACTCGGCCGCTGGGCGCAAAGCCTTGCCGACGAGGCTGCGAAAGAGGAGTCCCCGGGTATTCCAGGATCACCGAAGGCACGTGAGGGCGATTCTGGAGGCGCGGGGATGCCGTCGCCTGAAGATGTCCAGTTCTTCCAACAGATCGCCGAGCACATCAAGGGTGACCCGGACGGGTACAGGGAAGCGGGTGAGTGGCTGGACAGGGAGTACGGCAATGAGGCGTTCTGGCGGCGGCATCGCCGCGAGCTTCGCGAACTGATCGGAAAGGAGAAGGCCGGGACGTTGGCGGCCGGAGGAAGGGAGGGGCTGAAGAAGATACGAAGCTGGCCTCGGGGTTCGCCGGAGCGAAAGCGAAGGACCTTCTTGGAACTTCGCCGTTTCACTGCCGCCACCAAGCTCTACTTCGACGATCCGCCCGCTTTCCCAACCGACACGGAGGCCAGGCGCATCCTTCTGATGACGTGGCTGATGACGGACCCGGACGCCGACAAAGCCAGACTGGGGCTGACCGAGTTTGAGGATTGGCCGTGGGAGGTCGAGGAGCAGGACACCCACTTCGCCAGCCGGCGGTTCGCAAGCGACTGGTGGCGGTACCCATCGGAAGGATACTTCAAGTGGCGGGACCTGGCCCGGCGAGCATGGGAGACCGTGCGCGGTCGGCAGTTGAAACAACGTCGTGGCCGATGGCCCAGCAGGCGGACGGAGCGCGAAGTAGACAAGTACCTCAGCGAGCGCGGCGAGCAGTACAATCGGTTTGTGCCGCTTGTGCTTGCGGGTGATCCGAAGGCGACGAAGCTGTTCCAGCAGACCTTCGGTCCGACGGCGATTGCCCGGGCGCTGGGCGACGGGTGCCAGAAGCAGAACGTACAGAAAACGCAGACCTACCAGGAGAAGATTCAACCGTTGTTCAGGAAACCTCCGCGTCCGCGGGAGGGCTGGACTCTGCCGGCGCAGGACGGTTCGGAACTTGGCGATACGATAGCCGAGATGCACAAGCGGGCCAAAGGCGGGGCATGAGGGCGGTGCAACAGCTCGGCACTCTTGCCGCCGCTGGATTGATCGTTCGTCTCCGCGAAAAGACGTGCTGCTCAGAGCCTTGGGTCGAGGCCATTGTTACTCCAGGACCCGGCGGCCAGTTCTGGTGTTTCCTGCCCTATCTGTACCCGCCTGGCGGCGGCGAGACGCTGATGCGGGAATGCCCTGCCTGCAAGCGGATATGCCCGCCGAACGGCCCGGTGGGTGCTCCCTGCTGTGATTGCGAGACGGAAACGGCGGAAGTAGCGTTCCGGGCACGTCTTCAGGAGCCCGGCTCGACATGGTTGAAAGAAGAACTGCGCCGGCGATGGTGGCGGACGTTCCTGGCCTACGACAGTGTTAAGGGGTGGTGGTACTCGAGCTCCGCCATATCGTATGCCGCCTTCATGGACTGGCCGACGGGCGGCCTGCTTGGGGGCCAGTGCCTTGAGCAACGCGGCGGTGAACTGACCGCAACGGAGGAAGGCAACGCCTTCTATGCGGATGACTCGGCAGATCCCCCCACCACAAGCGATGAGCGACCGCAGGTCAACAACGTGACCGACCCCCGCGTGTCGCTTCAGATCGCCCTGAACCGGCTGAACCCGCCGAAAAGGGAAAGGGGTGTCAGGGCTCCGGGTTGCGAATTGCTGCTTCTGCCGGAGACGCTGAAGAGACTCCGCAAGGAAATCACCTACTACCGTGAGAAGGGGCAGGTGATACCGAGCGCCAGGCGATACACGAAGCCGGTACCCTATGAGCCTGCGCCCGAGGACTTCGACCGGGAGATGACCAATCTTGACCGCGCCTACGAGGAAGCCCTGGAAGCTGCGGAAAGCTAGGCTGAAGCCTTGAAGCCTGAGAGCGAAGGAAATGACCTGGCGGCCCTCGCTGCGAAGTCAGACAGGGCCAAGGACGCAGTACGAGACGCCGAGGTCCGAGTCGGGCAAGACTTGATGGACAACGACTCCCGCCAGCGTCCCATGACGGCCGGACGAGGAATGAATGCTGGGCAGCAACCTGCTTAGGACTTGGGCATCGGTCCACTTCGATCTGGGCCTTCAACGAGCGCTGCTCCGCGCCCCGGGCGTTGCCGCTGAAGTTGAACACTCAGACCTTGTCCCAAGCTGTCCCATGAGCATGAAACACTACGGCAGTGAGCCGACCGTGCCCGGCGCCACGCCGACCCAAGCCATCGCTCCTGCCTTTCCCTTCGGCACGAGCCTTGCTATGCAGACTGCGATATGAGGGCACCGAGCGCCATTCCAACTATGGCTCCCAGAATCCGATACTCTGGCACCTGGAACACGTACACTGTGGTGAACTCGGCTGCGATCGAAGGCCCAAAGACGGCTCCCGCTAGAGCAGGTGCGGGCTATTGTGATGCAGAAGCACGCGGGAGCTGTATGAGCCGTCTCAGATTCCCGGGGCGCACTACCTACGTCAGTCGGTCAGCTGCCGGCTCCCAGCGGGATAGGCCCCATCCTGTGAGTGCGGTGCCGAGCTGCATCCCGGGAGTCGGCTGAGTCAATGATTCGGCCGCGTAGTCGGCTGCCCCGCACCCGGCTGCGGTCGAGGTATCTTCAGCAATTCCATCCGCGCCCACTCCACCCACGCCGGACGCGTGTCCTTGGCCAGCAGCTCCTCGAGCAGCTCGCGGGTCTCCGCGTCCCGCCGGTTATCGCGGATGCGGCAGCGGGCGAGGTTGCCGAGGAACTGCGGGTTGTCGGGCCCCAGCCGCAGGGCTTCGCGGTAGTGCTCAGCGGCCTGGCCGAACTTGCCGATCGCCTCGAAGACCAGCCCCAGGTTGCTCCGTGGCTCGGGGCGGTCCTTCATCAGGTTGGCGGCGTACTGGAACTCCCAGGCGGCCAGGTAGAACCGCTTTTGGCGGTAATAGACCGCCCCCAGCGTGTTATGGACCGGCCCGTAGAGCAGGTCCGCCGCCAGGGCGGTCTTGAGGGCCGCCTCGGCGTCTTCGAGCTTGCCGGCCTCCAGGAACGCCTTCGCCTCGGCTGTCTGGGCGACCGCCTTGTCGGTGTCCCGCCGGGGGTCCACCGCCACGGTCTGATAGTCCGCTCGGCCCTCGGACCGATTCGCCTGGCAACCCCACAACAGGCTTGCCAGCATCACTACGGCAATGCATCGCTTCATCATCAGGATCCCCTGTCGTCGTCGCCGCCCCGGGCGGCGTTCGCCGGGACGTAGATCAGGTACGTGATAACCACTTCGGCGTTCCAGACATCCTCGTCCTGGCGCTCGCGCGGGACCGACAGCCGCAACGACCGCACCGACAGCTCCGAGTCGCCGGCAGTCAGGGCGTGGAGGAAGGCCGTCAGCTGCCGTCGGCCGACCTCCCGCAGGAGCACCTGAGTGGGCTTTTCCTTGTAGACGGTGTCGCCGGCGCGGCGGGCCGGCTCCGGCCAGATGCGGACGATGGCCTCAGCGGCCAGCCCCGCGGCCTTGGCGGCACGCTCGATCCGCCCGGCCATCACCGACAGCTCCATCTCCGCGGCGCCGGCCCGGTTGGGCCGGCTGCGAAGCTGTCCGATCCGCGCCGCGAGGGCTTCGCAGGAGGCCAGCTCCTTTCGCACGCGAGCCGCCTCGGCGCTGGCGTCGAGAAGGCGGCCGTAGGACCATCCCGCCAGGACGGCCAGGAGGACGCCCATCACCACGACCAGCACGGTCTTTCGCTTCCCAGCGGTCACGGCACCGTCCATTCCTCTCGAGCATCCGCGAACCGGCCCGTAAGTGTGAACGCGACGACCTTGGGCAGCCGCTCGGTCCGGGGAGAATCGACCTCCAGGGCCGGGCTTTCCTGCAGCGATGAGGCGATCCGCTCGGCGTCGACGTGGCCTTTGACGCGGCCCTCGATGAGGAAGCCGGTCGGTTCGATCCTCAGCTCCAGGACCTGCACGGCGATGCCCCCGGGCAGGCGGGCGAAGACCTCCCGCAGGCGCTCCAGGCCCGAGCGCCGGGTGGGGGCCTCGGCGGACCCGCCGCGCAGGCCGCTGAGCCGCCGGGCCTCGGCCTCCAGCCGCCAGTGCACCGCCGTGGGAACCGCCCGGCCGGGGTAGAGCTTGCGGAACACCGCCGCCTGGTCGGCGCGGTAGCCTTCGGCCAGGGCCTCCTGCCGGCTGGCACGCCAGGCCGCAGCGGCGATCAGGGCCACCAGCAGCATCAGGAAGGTCGCCGCGCACGCCGTCAGCGCCGCCCGCACGGGCCGCAGCCGGTCGGCGGGGGCGAGCCGGTCGCGCCGCAGGTTGCACCACGGCCGCATCCTGCCCGCCAGGACGGCCGGGGCCCCACGCCCCACCAAGTCCAGCGCGGAGGCGTCCGCGACGGCATCCACGTGGGCATCGCCCACGGCAGCCAGCTCGCGCCGGGGCCGTTCAGCCAGCTCACACGTCAGGATCGGCAGAGGTTCGTCCTCGCCGGCCGACAGCATGCCGGCCCTGACCGCCGCGACCAGGCCCGTCGGCTCGGGCGGCAGGGATTCCCAGCTCATCGGTCGGCCGTCGCGCAGGCCCACCAGCTCCACTCGTCCGTCCAAGACGATCACAGCGAAGCTCGGCCCGCTGCTGGGCAGTCGGTCCCGCAGGCCCTGAACGGCCAGGATCGCCGCGGGACAGACCAGACGGACGAAGACGCCGGCGGCCTCCAGCTCAAAGAGGATCTCGCTCAGCCGGTCGGAACGGACGGCGATCCCCAGCGCCGTCCGGCCGTGCTCGATGAAGTCGGCCGTCAGCTCCTCGGCGGCCAGGGGGAGCTGTTCCTCGAGCCGATAGGTCATCGCCTGGTGACGATGGCTTCTGGGGAGGTTCTCGGTGCTGAAGGACGCCGCCAGGGCCCAGCCAGAGGGGATCGCCAGGGCAAGCCCTCGGCCTCCGCCGCCGCGCTTGCGTACCACCGAGGCGATCTGCTCAGCGGCCGCGCGGTCCAGGCGGTCGCCGGAGACGGAAAGGTCCTCCGCGGCGACCTGGCCGTCCCGGGCGGACAGCAGTTGCCAGGCCTCCGAGCAGATCAGGATGATCAGGTCCGCGGCCATCAGCGGGGGGAGCTCCTTTCGACGCGCAGAGTCAGCTCGCCGCCAGCGAACACGACCGTGACCCGCCCGTCGGCGATGCTCTTGACCCGGGCGCCCGCGATCGTCTCGCCCACGCGCTTCAGGTGGGTCTTGCCGGCGGCGTCGATAAAGGTGGCGCAGGTGAAGCCCGGCTCGACCATCGTGCCGGCCAGCTTGAGGTTCAGCTTGGGCCTCGGCGGCGGAGGCGCCGGGGGCGTGATGACGGTCTGCTCGTACAGTTTGGCGCGAACCTCCCGCTGCCAGATCGCCGCGTAGTCCTCCAGCGGCCTGGGGATTTCCGAAGACTCCTCGGCGACGGCACGCGCCGAGGCGCCGGCAGGCAGCTCTGGCATCCCCGCCTCCACGGGCCAGAAGACGGCCCAGAGGGCTGCAGCGACGGCGGCGGCGCCAAAGAACCCGGCGGCCAGCCACAGCGGCAACCTGAGGCGGTAGACGTTCATGCTCACCAGGTGAAGGTCTTGACGTTCACGGCGGCGGCCTGGCCGGAGGCGGCGTCGGCGACGGCCAAGCGATACCACCGCCGCAGGCCGGTGTCCACGACGATCCACATCGAATAGCACATCGACTGGTCGGTCAGCAGCTTGGAGGCCGCCGCCCGCTGATCCTCCGTCAAGCCGATCCGGCCGAGGGCCTTCTCCAGGGAGACCTTCGGCTCGGTGCGGCGAAGCTGGAGGAGCTTGGCCTGATGGACTCCGCTGATCGCCCCGGCGGCCACCTCGGCCATCGCCGCGCGCGAGGCCCGCCGGAAGCTGAGCTTCCCGTCACCCCAGCAGGTGATCTCCCCGACGGCGGGAGGCGAATCCCCGCCACGGCCGCCGGCTTCGCCGACCAGGACCTCCGGCCGGCAGGGGTCGAAGAGCTGGCCGAAGCAGGCGAAGGCGTCCTCGATTTCATCTTTGTCGTCCTTGGGCATCGGCTGCAACCGGCGCGGCTCCAGGGCGACCCTCAGGGCCTCCCGGCGGCCCGAGGTCAACTTCCGCAGGGCCGCGCTCAGTCCGGCCCGACCCCTGCGGCGGTACAGCGCGTTGACGCTGGCCTTGGCCTGCTCGTCGGCGAAGATCAGCTCGACGCTCAGACCGTCGCCCAGGCGCAGCCGCCTGCGGCACCAGCTCGTCGGCTGCTTGGTCTTTTCCTCTTCCTCGGCCAGCACCCGCTCGGCCTTCGACAGCAGCGTCCGTTGGCAGCTCAGCGACGCCCAGCGGACTCGGAGGTTCTCGGCGGCGGTGTTGGCCTCCAGGGCCCGCTCGGCGCTGCGCCGGGCAACGGCGGCCAGGACGGCCCCCGCTAAAGCCAGCGCCAACATCGCCGCCACCAGGGCGAAGGCCTTGCTGTCGTTTCGTCGGCTCATTGGAGGAACACCGTCCGTTCGATCGTCCGCGGCCTCTCGTCCTGCCCGCCCTGGACGAACGTCACCGTCACCTTGACCGCCTGGGGAAGCGGCGCCCCCCTGGCAGCCGGCCGACTGGTCGGGGCGGACGTCGGCTGCTGAAGGCCGCCCAGCTCGATCCGCTCGACGCCGCGGCAGACCAGCTCGGCCGATTGCACCGCGCCGCGGCGGGCGTCCGACCGAAACTGCCTGCGCAGCAGCCACGGCTGCCCCCCAGCCCGGCGGACCTCGTATTCGACGGTCACCGGGCCGTGGCGGACCTCCTTCGTGTCCGCGCCCAGCCGCCCCAGGCCAAAGAGACGAAAGCCCCGCTCGGCCGGCTCGGCGCGGCGGGCGTTGAGCAGGTCCGTGGTGATCAGCTCCAGCAGCGCATCCTCGGTCGCCCGGCCCTCGTCGGCCTTCCGAGCGCTGCGGAGGCCGCGGCCGGCCCGGGCGACCACGCCCAATACCGCCGCCAGCACGGCCGCGGTCAGGGCCGTCGCCAGCAGCAGCTCAATCAGCGTGAACGCCTTCGGCGCCTTCGGGTTTTTCCTGCGGCAACACCACATCGACTGTCACCAGGGGTCTATCTCGCCAGGGCTCTTCAGCGCCGAAGACCGACAGCCGGACGACCTGGCCGCCCAGCCGCTCGACGGCTTCGTTGTCGACCACCGCGGTCTTCCAGTGGAGTTTCGGCTCGTCTTCTGTCTCGCCTTGGGCTGCTCGAGGGAACTTCTCCGAGCTCGCCCACCACTGCTCCAGCAGCCCGTCGGCCGCCTGGCAGGCCGCCAGGCGCATCCGCGCGCCCGCCGTCTGCCGCCGGCAGCGGCCCTCGGCCATCAGGATCGCCGTCAGCAGCGTCCCCAGGACGGCCAGTGCGGCGACGACCTCAATCAGCGTCAGGCCGCGCTCTCGTGAGCAGGCCCAGGATCTCTTCGAGCTGCCTTTCATCGGCGATCTCGGTTGCCTCTCCGCTCAGCCCGGCGAATAGCACCCACCGCCTCCGCCCGCCGGGTGCGTCGATCCGCAGGGCGTACGTCGGCGTCCGTCCCGCCCTCGAGCAGACCACGCTTGCGCTGCTCGAGGCGATCCGTCGGTCGGCGAGGATTAACTCTCCGAAGCGAAAGCCCTTGGGAAGTTCGTACCGGTAGCTCTCCTCGTCCGGCCCGTCGATCCATCTCCGCTCCACCCGCCCGGCGGCGAGATCGAAGACCAGCTCCACGGCCCGCCCGTGCCGACGGGCCGTGTGGCGGGCCAGCCGGTCGGCGTGGATCAGCTCGCCCAGGACGTCTTCGGTCTCCGCGGACCGGCGCGGGCCGGCGACGGACAGCGCCACGGCGCCGGCCACGATCGCCAGGATCAGCAGCGCCGCCATGACCTCGATGAGGGTGAAGCCGTCTTTCATTGCCCCTCGGTCCGCTTGAGCTGGGAGCTGAGGATGTCCGCGTCGATGCCGCTGCCGCCCTCGCGGCCGTCGGCGCCGAAGCAGATGACTTCATAGGGTCCTTCCCGGCCGGGCTGGGCGTACTCGTACGGCCGGCCCCAGGGGTCGAGGGGCTTTCCCGAAAGCAGCGGCTCGGGGAACTTCTCGCCGCCCCGGGTGAGGACCTCCAGCCCCTCCTCGTTGGTGGGGTAACGCCCCAGCTCGCAATAGAAAGTCTCGATGGCCTTGCAAATCGTGGCGATCTCCTGGCGGGCGGTGTTGACCTTGGCCTTGTGCAGGTAGCTACGGACGTTGATCGTCACGACACTGGCCAGCAGGCCGATGATCACGATGACGATCATCACCTCCACCAGGGAGAAGGCCTTCTTTCCTCTGCGGGAACTCTCAAAGCACATGGCTTGCCTCCAGGATCGGCAGCACCGTGGCGAAGGCCACGAAGCCCACCAGCATCGCCAACGCGATGATCAGCGCCGGCTCCAGCACCGCCGTCAGCCGCTGGGTGGCCGTCTCGACCTGGTGCTCGTAAGCGCCGGCCAACTGCTCGAGCATCCCCTCCAGCTCGCCGGCCTGCTGGCCGACGGCCAGCATCTTGACCATCATCGGCGGGAAGACCGCGCTATTCTGGAGGGCCGGGGCGATGTCCTTGCCGGCCGTCACCGCCCGCTCGCAACGGGTCAACTCCTCGCGGAATACCTCGTTGCGGACGGTGTTGCGGGCGACGGAGAGGGCCTGGAGGAAGACCACCCCGCTTCTGAGCAGCGCCGCCAGGACCACGGCCAGGCGGGCAATGGTCTCCTTCCGGACCAGCTCGCCGACCAGCGGGATCCTCAGCACCAGCCGGTGCCAGCCCCTCCGGCCGGCCGGCGTGCCGATGAGCAGCTTGAACCCCGCCGCCAGGGCGATCGCGCCCAGGACCACCGCCCAGCCGTACCCGAGCAAGAAGTCGCTGGCGGCCTTGACCCATCGGGTCACCGCCGGTAGCGGCCGGCCCGACTCGGTCAGGGTCGTGAGCAGCTGCGGCACCACGAAGGTCATCAAAAAGACGGTCACCGCCACGCCGACGGTCGCCACGATGCCCGGATAGATCAACGCCGTGGCGACCCGGCCGCGGAGCCGCCGGGCGTGCTCCTTGAACTCCGCCAGGCGGGCCAGGGCCGTCTCCAGCGTCCCGGTGTTTTCGCCCACGGCGGCAATGCTCACGCACAGTTCGTCAAAATACGCGCCGTTGGCTTCCATGGCCTCCGCCAGGGAGCTGCCGGCGGCGATGTCCTCCCCCAGAGCCAGTACGGCCGCCCCAAAGGGGCCCTTGTGCTGCCGGGCCAGGGTGCCCAGGGCCTCCAGCAACGGGATGCCCGCCGCCAGCAGGGTCGCCAAGTCCCGGATGAAGCCGACGACCTCCCGCGACCGGCGGCGCGCCCGGCGCCGCTGCCAGAAGCCCGGCTTCTCCCGGCGGGGGCGCGGCTGGATCAGCTCGATGGTCAGCCCCTGGGCCCGGAGGCGATCGCGGGCCTGGCGCGGGGTGTCGGCGGCAACCTCCCCGGTGATCGTGGCGGCGGCCGCGTCGATCGCCCTGTAGGTAAAGACCGGCATCTCAGCGCTCCACCCGAGCGGTGACGCGGACAACCTCCTCCAGCGTGGTCGTCCCGGCGAAGACCTTGTCCATGCCGTCCTGCCGCAACGTCTGCATGCCCGCCTCCACCGCCCGACGATTGATCGCCGAGACCGTGGAGTACTTGAGGATCTCCGTCCGGATCCCCTCGTCGACGACCAGCAGCTCGAAGATCCCCACCCGGTCGTAGTAGCCGGTGCCCAGGCAGTGCTCGCATCCGCAGCCCCGGCGCAGGCGCCAGCCGGCCAGCTCGGCCGGGTCCATGCCCCAGCGCAGCCAGTCGGACTCCTGGGGCTGATACGGCTGGCTGCACTGCGGGCAGATCCGCCGCACCAGCCGCTGGGCCAGCACCGCCATCAGCGAGCTGGCCGCTAGGTAAGGCTCCACGCCCAGGTCCAGCAGCCGCGTGATCGCGCTGGCCGCGTCGTTGGTGTGCAGCGTCGAAAAGACCAGGTGCCCCGTCAGCGCCGATTGGATCGCCATCCGCGCCGTCTCGGCGTCCCGGATCTCCCCGACCATGATCACGTCGGGGTCCTGCCGCAAGACGTGCCGCAGCCCCGTGGCGAAGGTCATCCCCTTCCGCTCGGAGACCTGGGTCTGGCTGATCCCCGCCAGGCGGTACTCGATGGGGTCCTCCAGCGTGAGGATATTCACCTGCTCGGCGTCGATCTCCTGGAGGGCCGCGTACAGGGTCGTGGTCTTGCCGCTGCCGGTGGGGCCGGTGACCAGGATGATCCCGTGGTCGGTGCCGATCAACCCGCGGAACCGCTCCAAGGCGGCCTCGGCCATCCCCAGCTCCCCCAGCCGGTACAGACGAATGGACTTGTCCAGCAGGCGGATCACCGCCCGCTCGCCGAAGCTGGTCGGCAGCGTGGCGATCCGCAGGTCGATGATCCGCTCGCCCACCGCCACCGTCGCACGGCCGTCCTGGGCGAGCCGCTTCTCGGCGATGTTCATCCGGCCCATGACCTTGATGCGGCTGATGACCTCCTCCTGGACGGCCTTGGGCGGCGTGAAGAACGGGTGCATCTCCCCGTCGATCCGAAAGCGGATCACCAGCTTGTCCTCGTGCGGCTGGACGTGAACGTCGGAGGCCCGACGGCGGACTGCGTCGAAGAGCATCCGATTGACCAGCTGGATCACCGGCGCCCGGGCGGCCACGTCCAGCAGGTCCTCGCTGTCGCCCAGCCTCTGGACCTGCTCGAATACCTCGTCCCGGTCCAGGGCCTCGATGACCTCCTGGGCGCCGCCGGAGGCGTCCTGGTAGGCGGCGTTGATCGCCGAGGTGATGGCCGATTCGGGGGCAAAGACCGGCTCGACGGGTCTGCCCAGGACCCTGGCCACCACTGCCAGCTGCTGCCAGCTGGCCAAGTCAGCCAGGGCCACGCGGACGCGGCCGTTCTCGCCGGCCACGCCGAGGATCTTGTGCCGCCGCGCGAAGCCGATCGGCATCCTCCTCACGAACTCCGGCGAGGGCGCCTGTCCGGTGAGTGACTCGCAGAACGGCACCCCCAGCACCTCAGCCACGGCCCCGGTCAGAACCGGGCCGTTGATCCCGGCGCGGCGGACGTCCGAGAGGATCGACCCGGACCCGGCATCGCCCCGTCCGAACGCGGACTCATCGATCCCCCGCCGCCCCAGCGCGTCGGCCAGTTGTCCCTGAATTGAAGCCACCGATTCGCCCTCTTCGCTAACGCCCGCCCTAATTGATCAGCAGCGGCTCGCTGGCCGGGTAGTTGCCCGGCAGGCCCGCGGCGGCCAGGTCCCGCTCGGAGAGGTACTTGAGGCCCTCGAAGTCGTCGTCCCGCAGGATGACCGGGCGGATGAACACGAACAGCGTCACCTCGCTGTCGCCGGTGTCGCGGCTGCCGAAAAGGAACTTGAGGATCGGAATATCCCCCAGCAGTGGCACCTTGTCGACGACCTCGCTCACGTCCTTGCGGCTCAAGCCGCCCACGATCACGGCGTGGCCGTTGGGCATGGTCACCTCGCTGTCCACCGCGTCGGTCTTCCGCGGCGGAGGGATGCCCTCGCTGCCGGAGCCGGTGAAGCTGTTGACCTTCACGCTGTACTTCAACTGAAGGTAATCGCCCTCGCTGATGTGCGGGGTAACCTTGATCGTCGTGCCCGCCTCGGCGTAGCCGGCGAAGCTGGTGCTCGTGACGCTCGGCGTCAGGGAGCTGATCGTGGTGAACGGCTCCTCGGCGATGCTCTCCAGCGTCCCCGTGGCGTTGTCGTTGACCAGGATCCGCGGGGCCGAGACCACCCGGGCCCGGCGGGTGCTCTGCAGGGCCTTGATCACCACGTCCACAGTGCCGGGACTGACCAGCGTGCCGTTGAAGCCCACCCCCGGCTTCAAGGCCAGATATCCCGCATCGACGTCGACGGTGCTGAGGCCAAAGGAGCTAAAGTTCAGATACCGATGCCGCTCGTCGGAGCCCTCGTGGAGGATCTCCACGCCCAGCGAGAAGCCGTCGGAGGTGTCCAGCGTCACCAGCGTGACCTCCACCAACACCTGCGGGCGCCGCTTGTCCAAGACCTTGATAAGCTCCTCGTAGACTTTCTGGATCGCCGGCGGGGCGACCACGATGATGCTGTTGGTGTTGGGATCGGAGGTGACGGTGGCCTCCTCGGTCTGGACGGTCTCGGCGATCGGTTTGAGTCGGCCTGCCGAGCTGCTCGTCTCCGCCGATGTTGGCTTGCCCTCCGGCTGGCGCACGGGCGGCGGGCCGCCGGGCTCCCCCGGAGGCGGGTTGGGCCCCGGCACGGGCGCCGAGAGGCCCCCGCCGGACTCGGGCCCTCCCGGCAGGGCGACCTTCGCCAGACCCTCTTTGCCCGTGCGCAGGGACTGGATCGTCGCCAGGACCTCGGCGGCCGTCGTGTTCATCAGCCTATAGACGCGGATCGGGCTGGCCCGCCGCTCGGCGATCACGTCCAAGTCGCGCTTGAGCGACTCGATCTTCTCATGCACCGATGCCGGCGCCGTCACCACAAGGATCCGCGCCTCCCTGTCCACCGAGGAGCGGTAGCGGTGCTTCAGGATCGTCGGATCGATCAGCTCCTTCGCCAGCTTCTCCACCCGGTCCGGCGCCGCCGCGTCGAACTGGTAGATCTTCGTGACCAGCTCCAGCGGGACGTCCAGCCGCCCCAGCAGCGCTTCAACCTCTGTTGCCGCCTGCTTGGAGCCGACCACGACCAGATCATTGGTCCGCTCCAGGGCCAGGATAGTCGGCATGGCCGCCCCGGGTTTTCCGCCCCTGCCGGCGAGCTTGAGCTTCTCGGCCAGCAGCTTGCTTACGTCCTGGGCGATCCTGGCCGCCTCACCGTGGCGGATGGGGAAGAACTCCACCGCCACCGGCTCGCCGGGCCTGTCGGTCAGCCGCACCAGCTCGTTCAGCCGCGGGAAGTTGCAGGCGTAGTCGGTGACGATCAGCAGCGACTGATCGGGAATGGCGAAGGTGTTGCCCCCGGGAAGCGTCAGGAACGGCTTGAGCACGCCCTCGATCGTCTTGGGGGCCACGTGCTTGAGCTGGACGACCTGGGTCACCGCCTCCAGCGGCTCCTTCGGCGGCAGTTCCGTGCCCGCCGGGGTGAACTTCCGCGTCACCGCAGTGAGATCCTGGCCAGGCACGATCTTCTTCCAACCCTTCTGGTCGGCGTCGGCCAGCACCAAGCCGTTCATCTTCAGCACGCTCTTGAGCAGACCCAGCAGCGAGTCCTTCGGAACCTCCGCCGGCGACTGGATGGTGATCCGCTTCTTGCCGACCGCCTCGTCGTAAAGGATGTTCATCGCCAACCGCTGGCTGACGTACTCGACGAGGACCTTGACCTCGACGTTCTCCGGAAAGTTCAGCCGAATCAGGCCGGTAGCGCCGCTATCGGCGGCAGCGTCCTGGGCGGCGAGCCAGGTGCAAGCCGATAGCAGCGACAACGTCGCAACGCTCAGCGCCGGCCAGAGACGCCCCCCACGGCCCGCCGGCCGCCGCGCCGTTGCCCGAAGGCCTGAAGCGAGTGCGAGTCCCCGGCAAGACCGAGGAATGGTGTTCGATGCAAGGCTGCGCCCAGCATGGCTCACACCTGGAAGCTCGCGAAAGCTTCTCCGGGTTACTGACATGTCACGATCCCCAAGAAGGGACGCCGGCGAGTCTGCCACGACTCCCCGTGCGCCCGTAGCCTTGCGTGTACCTACCGCGCGGCGGCGGCTCTGTCAAGCAAATGAAGCCGCCATCGTCCCAAATTCGTGGCCCGTGAAGAATTCTTCGGAATCGCCGAGAACGTTTCTTCGACTGCGCATCTATATGTCGCCCAAGAGGTTTGGCCCGATGGCTGCGAGCCCGGGTCGGCGATTCTGCCCTACAAATTGCGATTGGCGATTTTTTCTTCTTGACAGCATTTGAAGGTGTGGGTATGCGTCGATGCTGAAACCTCGGGGTCGCGCCCGAGGGGGAGTGCGGAGATGCACGGGCAGTGCGGGGCATATCGCAAGCGAGTCTGCCGCAGGCTAGAGTCCACGGCTAAGCGACTTAGGCAGTTCCTGAAGAGCGACCGACTCCGCGCGCCGACTGCGTTCGACGCGCGGCGGATGCGGATGTTTGGGGTGGCGATCTGTTCCCGGCTCCCGGACGGCGACGTCGGTTCCGTCGTGAGGTTGTGCGCTGAGCCACGGCACCGCGAACAAAGAAACACGGCATCGGGAAGGAGACAATCATGCGAAAGCTGCTCTTGATCGGCATTCTGGTGGGATGGCTGGGGGTGTGCGGTCCAGCTCAAGCGGCTACACCGGCCGAGAC
>CAYNYF010000085.1:0-18501 GCA_964401385.1 uncultured Planctomycetaceae bacterium
GAGACCAACGACCAGGTGATCGTCATCGCCGCCACCAACCGCATGGACGTTCTGGACCCCGCCCTGACGCGCCCGGGGCGGTTCGACCGCCAGGTCCAGGTCCCCCTGCCCGACCTGCAAGGCCGCTACGAGATCCTCAAGATTTACGCCGCCAAGGTCGAGTGCGGCCCGGGGGTGGACCTGCGCCGGCTGGCGCGGGGCACGCCCATGTTCAGCGGGGCGGACCTGGCCGCCCTGGTCAACGAGGCCGCCATCGCCGCCACCATGGCCAACAAGGACGCCATCGATCAGGCTGACCTGGAGGAAGCCCGCGACAGGGTCCGCTGGGGGCGGGCCAGAAAAAGCCGCGTCGTCGACGAGCAGGAAAAGGAGATCACCGCCTATCACGAGGCCGGCCACGCCCTGGTGCAACTGCTGGTGCCCGAGGCCGACCCGCTGCACAAGGTTTCCATCATCCCCCGCGGGCCCATGGGCGGGGCGACCTTCTCCCTGCCGGTCAAGGACCGCTACCTGTACACCCGCAAGTACTGCAACGCCCTGCTTGCCGTGAGCTTCGGCGGCCGGCTGGCCGAGGAGATCTTCTGCGGAGACATTTCCAGCGGCGCCCAGAGCGACATCGCCCAGGCCACCGAGATCGCCAAGAAGATGGTGCTGGACTGGGGCATGTCCGACAAGGTCGGGCCCATCAACTATTCCAACGACGACAGGCATATCCTGCCGCTGGATCTCCGCGGCAAGGAATATTCCGACAGCACCGCCCAGCTCATCGACGCCGAAGTCAAGGCCATCATCGACGCCGCCCAGCAGGCGACCCGCCAGTTGGTCGAGAGTCATCGCGACGCCCTCCAGCGGCTGGCGGAGGCGCTGCTGAAGTACGAGACCCTCAGCGCCGATGAGGCCCGGCGCATCGTCGCCGGCGAAACGCTGGAGAGGCCCTCCGTCGGCGAGCTGCTGGAAAAGGAGCGGGCCAAGGCCCCCGAGCCCAAGGAGGCCGCCCCCCCGCGGCCGGAGAAGGCCCCCGGCGTCGGCCCCATCCCCGAGCCGGGATGAGGGTGCAACTCGATCCCCGGATCGAGCTCCGCTGCGTTGCGCTGGTAAACCATGTTCCCACCGCCATCGCCCGGGGATGACAGTGGCACCAGGCGAATCAACGCTGCTTTCCGCAACCCGAGTGTGTACGTGATGAAAACGCCTGCGGGAAACAATGCAAAGGCGAGCCCTGCTGCGTGAGTGGTCGGCCTTGTTGTTGTCCTTCGGCCAGCCCTTTTTGGGCCTTGGTCAGCCGAGCACGCGCTTCGTGGCCTCCTGCCAGGCAACGCCCTCGGCTCTGAGGCGCTTAGCCTTAGGTCCGGCTTTGCTTGACTTCTTGTTCACGCTTCTTCCGTGTCCGTGTATAGGTGTGGCGCGATCGTCGGCAAGTGCTTTGCCACCATAACCGTCTCGGCCATTCTGAAACAGTCTTTGTCCTCTGTGTAGAACACCCGTGCGCCATGGTTACAGGCGGTCGCCACTATGAGGGCATCGGCCCGCAAGCAGACTCGCGCACCATGCTTCCTCATTTGGCGCCTGTCCTTCCCGTCATTCCATAGTTTTGCCGCCCGAATGGCGTCTTTGGCGTCAAAGGGGGCTATTAGGAACCTTTCCCTCATTGCGGCAACCACTTCCTCCCTTTCTCGGGGCGACGGTAATGGCGTCACAAATTCCGCAATGACAATCGAAGGAAGGATGATCTGCGCCTCTTCGGATTCAAGCTGCGCAAACAGATACTTGGCGCGCTGCACCGCCTCGGGGCTTCCCTTCTTGCGGATGCCCCACACAAGAGTCATTGAATCGAAAGACACAATGCTCTGGGCGGTCTTGGTCACGCGCCACGCATCTCCGCGATGAGGCCTTGGGCGTCATCTATGTCATCCCAAACCTTTCCGCCAGCCTCATAAATCCGATCAAGAGTGCGGAGTATAGAGCCGCCCTTGGAGGGCTCGAAGCCCTTCACGAGTATGTGCTTGACGCGCCAAGTCTTCCTAAACCACGTCACCGTGCCCGATACAAGGACGTTCTCGTAGATGTGCTGCCCCAGCTCCCGCACCAGGTCCTCCGTGTGGACGGTGCAGTAAACCATCTTGTTCGGCTGATTGGGCACACGGAGGCCGCAGCGCTGATCCGTGGCCCCACCAACTCGTTCCAGGTATCCATACACCGAACTGTCGCCTGCCACAAAGGCCTTCGCCGCCAGCGTGGCATACGAATCGGCCCTAATGCTTGCTAGAAGGGCGCCATCCCGTCCTGGCCGCTTGAACTCAATCGTGCATCCCAGCAATCTGGCTATTCCGCTCAGTTCTTCGATTGGCGAAAGGAGTTCCGCGTCCCAGTCCCGCGCATCAGGACTCTGGAGGATTTGGCCGGTGTCCGCAAGAGTTGCGATTGCTTGGTCGGCGGCGCGGGCAGAAACGCTATACCCCGCGGAACGGGACACGACTCCGATTAGGTGTAGCGGCGCGACGACCGATGCGGCTTCTTCTCCGCGATCGGCCTCGTCCTCCGGTTCTTCGACCGCTGGCTCCATGAGCCGCTGCACGGCATTGAGAGCCCGTGCTAGCGCGCGCATAGGCACTTCCCACGGTTTCATCTCATCCCGCACGAGCCGAATCTCAAAGTCCGGCCTGGGCTTGCGACGGCTCGGTTTTGTCATGTGGTCCACGCGAATGTCTCCATGACTAGCAAGCCAAAAGACCTGCGGGCTCACGATACATAAGCCGCTTGCCCTGAGCCCTCTTGAGCGCCCGGGACACCTGCTCACCGTTGCACCGGACGTTTCCCGGATGAGTTACGCTCCCCACTTTACCCAATGCCACCACAATCATCGACCTCTTTTCTTTCATTCTATCGCATCTGCAGGTTCCGTCAAGCCACTTTCCGATGTCCCGCGGGATCCGCTTATTGCCCGGTTTGTGTATGCGGTTCCCACGCCCAAGCTGCCCTTGGGCCTGGAACGGGGGGCGCTGGGGAAGTACAATCCATAATCGACCATGGGCGCGAGCGTGGAAGAGATCCTGACGTCCCACAAGACCCGCCGGCCGATCGTGACGGGCGTGCTGAACGTCACGCCGGACAGTTTCTCCGACGGCGGGCGTTTCTACGATCCGGCGGCGGCGGTGGCCCAGGCCCTGCGGATGGTGGCCGAGGGCGCCGACGTCATCGACGTCGGGGCCGAGTCCACCCGCCCGGGCTCGGCCCGCGTCAGCGCCTCCGAGCAGATCCGCCGGCTGGAGCCGGTGCTGCCGGAGGTGGCCAAGGCGGGCGTGCGGGTCAGCATCGACACCACCCGGGCGGAGGTGGCCGCCTTCGCCCTCGACGCCGGCGCCGAGATCATCAACGACGTCTCCGCCGGCCGGGACGACCCGCAACTGCTGGCCCTGGCGGCAAGCCGGGCCAAGGCGCTGGTGCTGATGCACATGCTGGGCGAGCCCAAGACCATGCAGGTCGAGCCCCGCTACGATGACGTCGTCGGCGAGGTGCGCGAGTTCCTCGCCGATCGGCTGGCGGCGGCGGAGAAGGCCGGCGCGGAGCGGCGGCGGTGCATCGTCGACCCGGGAATCGGCTTCGGCAAGATGCTGGTTCACAACCTCGCCCTGCTGGCCAACGTGGAAGAACTTGCCGGCCTGGGCGTGCCGGTGATGGTGGGGCCTTCGCGGAAGCGTTTCATCGGCGAGATCAGCGGCGAGGACAACCCCGACCGGCGCGCCGGCGGGAGCATCGCCGCCTGCCTGGCCGCCTACGGGGCCGGGGCGAGCATCTTCCGCGTGCACGACGTGGCCGAGGTGGTCCAGGCGCTGGCCGTCGCCCGGGCCATTTGGCAGGCGCGGACCAGGCGAGCGGGCCGCGGCGATCTTCCGGCGGGTGGTGCGGGCGGCTGACGGCGGTCGCCGGATGCGAAAAAGGTCAGCCCCCGCCGACGGCTTGACGATCTAGTTATAATGCGGGCGGTGCGCGTCGGGCGGCGATGGCGCCGGCCAAGCCCGCGGGCGCCGCCGCCGAATTCGAGGAAAGGGCCGCCGTGAGCGAGCTGATCAACGCCATTGCACACTACCTGCTCCGCATCGGCACCTACGATCCGGTGGTGGTGATCGTGCAGATGGTGCTGATCGCCCTGGTGGTCTGGTGGGCGGTGCGTTTCCTACGGGGCACGCGGGGGGCGTCGCTGGTCAAGGGTGTGGCCGTGATGCTGGCGACGGTGTACCTGTGCATCCGGCTGCTGCCGAAGGGGCCGGAGTGGAAGCGGCTGGAGTTCCTGTACGGGCAGTTCCTGCTGTTTGCCTTCGTGGCGGTGGTGGTGGCCTTCCAACCGGAGCTGCGCCGGGCGTTCTCGCAACTGGGCAGGACGCGCCTCTTCGGCGGGCCGCGGCGCTACCTGGAGGAGGAGATAGAGGCCCTGGTCGAATCCGCCGGCTACCTCTCCCGCAACAAGGTCGGGGCCATCATCGCCCTGGAGCGGAAGGTCGGCCTGAGCGGGCTGAGCGAAACCGGCATCCCCGTGGACGCCGAACTGCGCTCCAGCCTGTTGAACACGATCTTCTACCCCGGGGCGCCGCTGCACGACATGGGCGTGATCATTCAGGGCGGGCGGATCCTGGCGGCCGGCTGTCAGTTCCCCCTGGCCGAAAGCGAAGATGTGGACGCCTCCCTGGGCAGTCGGCACCGGGCGGCCCTGGGGCTGGCACAGGAGACCGACGCCGTCCTCATCGTCGTCAGCGAGGAAACCGGGCGAATTTCCGTCGCCTGCGAGGGCCAACTCTACGTGGGGCTGGAAATCGACGCCCTGCGCGAGCTGCTGCGGGCCAACTTGGCGCCGAAGAAGAAGCGAAGGCTCCCGTTCCGGCGCGCCGCCCGGGCGGCGCCGGGCAAGGGCAACCCGAGAAAGGCCGAATGAACGCCAGACTGGCCACCTCCGGTCGGGTTCCGCTACGGCGCTTCAGCCGGCAGTGGTTCTTCGACGCATTCCGCACAGGCTTGTGGGTGGCGATCATCACCGTGCTGATCTGGGTCTTCGCCGACCTGCAATTCACCGACGAGGAAGACATCAGCGCCAAACTGCAAGTCCGCGTCCGCTCCGGCGAGAACCTGGCCCTGCTGGAGCCGACCGAGGAGGTGGCCGTCAGCTTCCACGTGAAGGGCAACCGGTACGCCATCGGCACCCTCAAGAGCCGGCTGGCCGACGCCGGGAAGACCCTTCGCTACGATGCGGCCAGGGATCTCGGACCCGGGCGACACTCGGAAACGACCCGGGAAATCCTGGCCAGGCTCCCGGAGATCCGCGACACCGGGCTGGAGGTGGTCTCCGCCAGCCCCAAGTCCCTGGTCATTCACCTGGACAAGCTGGAGCGGATCGACGCGGTGCCGGTCAAGCCCGAGTTCATCGGCGGCGAGGCCGAGGACCCCAAGGTCGAGCCCGAGCAGGTCTCCCTGCTGGTGCGGGCCGGCCAGTTGAGCCGAATCGACAGGAACAGCCTTCTCGTCAAGACCCGCCCGTTCGATCTCAGCGGCCAGCCCGTGGGGAAGGAGGTCAAGCCCACGCCGGTGGTTGTGCTTGCTCCGCCGGGCCTGCCGGGCGCCAGCGTGCTTCCGCCGGTGGTCCGCGTAAGCTGCAAGGTCGGCTGGCAGGCGGAGGAGGAGTTCATCGTCCGCATCGACCACATGACGCCCAAGACGTGGACGGACGAGCAGATCTGGAAAGAATACGAAATCAAGGCCAGCCCCCCCGAGTCGTGGACGCGGACGATCAAGGTCCGGGGCAATCGCATTCGCCTGGAGCAGTTGCGGGGGCGGAAGGCGGAGATCAAGGCCTTCATCGAGCTGACGAAGGCGGCCATCGGCATGGAGAGCTGGGAGACGGCCGAGGTCAAGGTGATCCTGCCGCCGGGCCTGAACGTCATGCTCTCGCCCGGGCCGATCCGCCCGGTGAAGTACCGCTTGGAGAAGCGTGCCCCCGCCCCGGCGTCGTAGCCAATGCCGCCCGGGCGGGCCGTTATAAAGAAACGACCATGGACGCCAAAGCTTACGTTGAAAGGCTCTCCTCGGCGGCGCTCTCGGCCGCGAGCGAGCTGGCCGTCTCCCCCGGGACTCAGCGCAATGCCGCCCTGCTGGCCGCGGCCAAGGCCATCCGCCGGCGGGCCGCGCAGCTTCAGGCCGCCAACGCCAAAGACCTCGCCGCGGCCGAGAAGGCCAACCTGGCCGAGGCGATGATCGACCGCCTGCGGCTGACCGACGCCCGCGTCGAGTCGATGGCCGCCGCCCTCGAGGCCATCGCCGCCCAGGTCGACCCGGTGGGGCTGGCCCTGACCGCCTACAACCGCCCCGACGGGCTGCGCATCGAGAAGCGCCGCGTGCCGCTGGGCGTGGTGGCCATCATCTACGAGTCGCGCCCGAACGTGACGGCCGACGCCGCCGGACTGTGCCTCAAGAGCGGCAACGCCTGCATCCTCCGCGGCGGCAAGGAGGCGATTCATTCCAACCTGGCGGTGGCCGAGGCCCTCCACGCCGGCCTGGGAGAGGCCGGGCTGCCCCCCGCCGCCGTCACCGTCGTCGACCGCACCGAGCACGAGGTCGTTGGCGCCCTGGCCACGGCCGAGGGCCTCATCGACGTGATCGTCGCCCGCGGCGGCGAGGGGCTGATCCGGGCAGTGGTGCAGGCCGCCACCGTCCCGGTGATGAAGCACTACGCCGGCAACTGCCACGTGTACGTGCACGCCGAGGCGGACCTGGCGATGGCCGAGAACATCGCCGTCAACGCCAAGTGCCAACGCCCGGGCGTCTGCAACGCCATGGAGACGCTGCTGGTCGACGCCGCGGTGGCCGAGGCGTTCTTGCCGGCCGTCTGCCGGAAGCTCGCCGAAGCCGGCGTGGAACTCCGCGGCTGCGAGCGGTCACGAAAGCTGTATCCCGAAATGGCGGCCGCGACCGAGGAGGATTGGCGCAGCGAGTACCTGGCGCTGATCCTGGCGGTGAAGGTTGTTGACGGGCTGGACGCGGCCATCCGGCACGTCAACGCCTACGGCTCCAAACACACCGACGCCATCGTCACCGACAGCGTGGCCGCGGCCGGCGAGTTCGTCGCCCGCGTGGACAGCTCCTCGGTCATGGTCAACGCCTCCACGCGGCTCTCCGACGGGGGCGTCTACGGCCTGGGGGCCGAGATCGGCATCAGCACCGACAAGCTCCACGCCCGCGGCCCCATGGGCGCCGAGGACCTGACCACCTACAAGTGGATCGTCTCCGGCAACGGGCATGTCCGCCGGTAGCGGCGGCGCGGGCGGCCTCAGCCGGCCAGGCTCTTCAGCATCGGCCAGATCGCCAGAAGCCATAGCAGCGCGCTGACCACGGTCCCGGCGGCGATGTAAGCGGCCGCGGTCCAGAACTCGTCGGTCTCCGGCAGCATCTCCAGAACGACGGGGTTGTGCCGGACGGGGAAATCATAGAGCGGTCGCCGGCGGGTGTATGCCCGCCGCCGGGCGTTGTATCATAGGCGTCATGAACGGCGCCGAGGATATGCTGCTGTGCCACCGCTGCGGGGCGGAACTGACGCCGGGCGAGGGCAATTTCTACGTCGTCCGAATCGAGGCCTTCGCAGACCCCACTCCGCCGAACATCACCGAAGCCGACCTGGACGCCGACCTGGACGAGGCCATCGAGCGGACGATCCGACAACTGCGGGAGCTGTCAGAGACGGAGGCCATGGACCAGGTCTATCGCCGGCTGACCATCCACCTGTGCCGGGCCTGCTACGCGGCATGGATTGAGAACCCGGCCCGCTGAATCGGCCCCGGGGGGCGCGGCCCGCCGCGGCCGGGGTCAGCCTCCTGCATCGATCACGCGCTTGGTCTTCTCGAGAGCCGCCTTGAGCTGCTCGACGGTGAGGGTCTCGACGCGCCCGTCCAGGCGGATGACGTTGCACTTGTCCAGGTGGATGGGCGTTTCCTCGTAGACCAGGATGTTGTCGCCGGGCATGGTCTTGTACTGGTAGGGGATGTAGGCGTAGGCCTGTTCGTCGCGGTCGGGGGCGTGCAGGGCGGCGGGGTTCAGCCCGTCGGCGACCAGGTCTTTCAGCTCCAGCGGGTACTCGCCGTTGGTGACGTAGTAGCTTTCCAGGGCTTGCTGGATCAGGCGCAAGTTGCCCGCCATGGAGACGACCGACTCGGTGGCGTGCTTGGCCCCGAAGATGCCGCCCATGTACCTGCCGATGCCGGTGGGGTCGGCCAGCGGCCGATCGCCGGGCGTCTTCTTCGCCAGCAACTTGAACACCACCACGAAGCCGACGACGGCGCCCGCGAGCACCGCCGCCAGCAGGCCGATCTTGACGTAGAGCCCGACGTTCCGGCTTTCCTGCACGTAGGTCTTTTTATGCGTGCCGGCGGCGGTTCCGCGCCGGTGCTTGGGCTTGGCCTTCGCGGGCGCCGGGGCAAGCCCCTCGGCCGAGAACGGGCTGGGCCCGGGCGGGGCCACGGCCGGGATCACCTGCACCTTCCCGCAGTGCGGGCACTTGGCCTTCTTGCCCTCGGTGCCGTCGGGGGCGCGGACCTCCCGCCCGCAGTCAGGGTTGTCACAGTTGAACCGAATCGCCACGGCTGGCTCCTTGTCTAAAGCCGCCATGCATCATTCTAACGCGCCGCGCGTTCGTTGTCTGCCGTTTCCGCAGGGCGGGCGGCCGCCGGCGAAACTCCGCCCGCCGGGCGCGGAGGCCACAATTTCGCGGGCGGGCATGGATTTTGCGCTCCGGATTGTGTAGTGAAGGTCCTTTTCGCGAGGCGAAATCCGGCCGGCCGGCCCCGCCCGCGTAAGGAGCAGTCATGGAAACCACCAAGATCGGCATCGTCGGCTGCGGCAACATCAGCGGCATTTACCTCAAGAACAGCCAGCAGGTCTTTGAGATCCTGGAGGTGGCGGCCTGCGCGGACCTGGTGGCCGAGCGGGCCGAGGCCCAGGCCGAGAAGTTCGGCGTGGCCACGGCGTGCACGGTGGAGCAGCTCCTGGCGGATCCGGAAATCCGGATCGTGGTGAACCTGACCATCCCCAACGCCCACGCCGCGGTGGCCCTGGCCGCCCTGGCCGCGGGAAAGTGCGTGCACAACGAGAAGCCGCTGGCCGTCACCCGCGCCGACGGCGGCAAGATGCTCCGGCTCGCCGCCGCCAACAAGCTGCGCGTTGGCTGCGCCCCGGACACCTTCCTGGGCGGGGGCATCCAGACCTGCCGGAAGCTCATCGACGACGGCTGGATCGGCGAGCCCGTGGCCGCCACCGCCTTCATGACCTGCCACGGGCACGAGAGCTGGCACCCGGACCCGGCGTTCTACTACCAGCACGGCGGCGGGCCCATGTTCGACATGGGGCCGTACTACCTGACCGCGCTGGTGTCGCTGCTGGGGCCGGTGCGGCGGGTGACCGGCTCGGCCAGGATCACCTTCCCCACGCGGACGATCACCTCCAAGCCCAAGTACGGCACGGTGGTGAAGGTGGAGGTGCCGACGCACGTGGCCGGCGTGATGGACTTCGCCAACGGCGCGGTGGCCACGATCATCACCAGCTTCGACGTTTGGGCGGCCAACCTGCCGCGGATCGAGATCTACGGCACCGAGGGCTCGCTCGCCGTGCCCGACCCGAACGGCTTCGGCGGGCCCGTCCGCCTCCGCCGAGGCGGAGCGCACCAGGAATGGTGCGAGATGCCGCTGAGCCACGGCTACGCCGAGAACTCCCGCGGCATCGGCGTGGCCGACATGGCCTATGCCCTCCGCTCCGGCCGGGACCACCGCGCCAGCGGCGAGCTGGCCTTTCACGTCCTCGACGTCATGCACGCCTTCCACGACGCCTCCGAGCAGGGCAAGCACGTGGAGCTTTCCAGCACCTGCCGGCGCCCGGCCGCCCTGCCGATGGGGCTGCTGCCCGGCACGCTCGATACGTAGGGTGCGTGCCCTCGCACGCCCGCTCAACCGTCACCCCGCTGCCAACACAACCAACAGCTTTCAACAGCCCGCCACGACCACAAACTTACACATAATTAGTTACACCACTCCCTAACGATGTACCGGCTCCGAGGAGCGGGAGCGCGCTCACTTGCCGGATTCGTCTTGTCCTACTCCCGCTCCCCGGCGGTCGCGGCTCGCCGGTCGGGGCGCAAAGAAAGACCGGAGCCGGCTGCACAAGGAGGTAAGGCGCTCCGGAATCCGGATCGGCGGACCGCTAAGAGTCCTTGTCCTGACGCCCCAGGTTTTCTCAACCTCGTACCTGGTACTTGGACCAGTGCTAACCGGCCTCGGCCGATGTCATTCTACGCCGCCCGCCCCGCGCTGGCAAGAGCGCCTACGAACCCAGCTTGCACTCCCACAGATAGCAGGAGCGCTGGGGGTTGTCGGTCTCGCCGACGAAGAGGGAATCGCCGGCCAGGCAGCAGTCGTGCGTGCGGAAGCAGGCGGCGTCGGCCTGCTCGTCGCGGATGGCCCCCAGGACCTCGCAGCGGCCGGTCTTGCGGTCGTAGACGAAGCCCATGGTCTTGCGGTCGCTGCCGCCGACGCCGAGGATCTGCCCGTCCGCCCCGGCGACCAGGCCCGGCAGCCGCTGCCCGGGCAGCGGCTTGCAGAGGTATTCGACTTCCCCGCTGCGCCAGTCCAGGCGGTACAGCTCGCCGCTCTCGTGGCCGACGTAGAGCCAGCCGTCCCCGCCGTTGAGCATCGAGTCGATCGGCCCGGCCAGGTAGTACATCAGGCTGCGGCACGGCGTGGGAAAGCCGTGGTCGTAAAAGCGCACCTCGTTGCGGGCCGGGTCGTAGCGGAACAGGTTGTGCCGCCTGGCCCGGCCCAGCCACGTGCCCCAGTAGCCGCCGTCGTCGTCCACCGCCCCGATGTGCGAGATCGAGCCCATGTACTGCCGGTAGACGACCTCGCCCCGCCCCAGCGAGTACGCGAAGAACTCGAAGACCGGGTAGCTCATCCCGTAGATCATCTGCCGCTGCCAGTCCAGCGAGATCGTCTGGATGTAGAGCTGCGGGATGGGAACCGACAGCACGTGGTACTCGCCCGTGGCCGGGTCGAGCTTGAAGACCTTCCCGCCGGGGCCCTTGGCCAGCTCGTCGATCCCGTGCAGGCAGCTCGTCGCCCCGTACACGCAGCCGTCGCCGCCGAGGCACAGGCCGCGATGGATCTTGACCTCGTATCGCTCGCCGATGGCGGCGTAGTTCATCGACTGGAACGTCCCCGCGGCCGGGTCGTACGCGTGCAGCAGATCGTCGGAGAAGTTCGTCGTCCCGCAGAAGAGCTTCCCCTCGCGGCGGTCGAACTCGAGCGACGTGAAGGCGTAGTATCTTTTCCGGAATTCGGCGTTGGCGGTGGCCGAGGACGCGTCGTCGTCCAGGTCGGCCGCATCCGGCCGGCGGTACTCGCTGAAGCGGCGCCTGGTCACCGAGCTGAATTTCATCGTCTCTCCCTCGCTTCGGGCAGCACGCCCGCGGACACGCCTCCGTCGCCCCGCGCCGGCTCGGCGGCGCCGCCTTACTTGGCCGCCTCGGCCAGGGCCTTGCCCAGGGCGCGGCCTTTTTCGGCGCCTTCGGCGTCGGGGGCGCCCTTGACCAGCAGGCCCGCGGCCACCGGCTTGAGCTTGACGGCCTTCACCAGGTTGTCCAGCACGGCCAGGACCTTCCCCCCGCCGCCGTGCGTGCCGAACGTCACGCAGGGCTTGTTCTTGAAGCGGCCGTCGTTGAGTACCTTGTCGAAGAAGGTCTTGACCTGCCCGGCCATGTAGCTGAAGTAGTCCGGCGAGCCGATGGCGAGCCCGGCGGCCGCGGCCGCGGCGTCGTAGTCCAGCTCGTCCGCACGAACCAGCTTCACCTCCGTGCCGGCCACACTCTTGGCCCCCTCGGCCACGAATCCGGCCAGCTTCTCCGTGTTGCCCGTGCCGCTGTGGTAGATCACCATGACCGTGCTCATTTGCCTGTCCTTTCCCCGGCCGTAAGATGGCCGACCACGACATCTTCGGCGCTGCTCCGCCCGCTGTCAACGCCCCGGCGGCGCCGGCGACAGCGCCCCGCGGTGGGCGGCCGCGTCGATGCCGCGAGCCCCGCCTCGGTGTACACAGTGGAACGCCATACGAAACCTATACTGGCGGCTCTGGGAGCGGGCAGCGTAGCCTTTGCTCCTTCGAACCCTTGCTCCGGTTAGCTGCCGAAGTCCCCCAGGTGCCGGCGGCCGGTGCACCACAACCCCCGGTCGTGGGTCCGAATCCCGCCCCCGCTAGTGGCCGCTTCACAAGCCGCGGCACAGGGTCACTCACGCAGAGAGCCTTGACAAGCCCCCCCTTCGCGGAGATCATAGCGGTCTTCGCGTGCGGGGTGATCGGCGACGATACGAGTGGTTGCGGCGCATACGCGGGGGCTGGTTTTGGCATCGGTAACGGCGGGGAGGCGCTTGCCTCCCCGGGCAGACAGCAGAGGCCTGAAAGGTTTGGTGTGATGAAGACAGACATACTGATCGTGGGCGGCAGCGCGGCCGGTCTGGCGGCGGCCATCACGGCGAGGCGGTTCCATCCGGACCTGAAGATCACCATCGTTCGTCGCGAGGAAAAGGTCCTGATACCATGCGGTATCCCCTACATCTTCGGGACGCTCAAATCGGTCGATGAGGACGTCCTCTCTGACGCTGCGCTCACCGCGAACAAGATCGACCTCATCGTCGATGAAGTTACGTCGATAGACAGACAATCGCGGAGGGCCATCACGGCTGGCGGGGACCGGCTTGAGTACGACAGGATGATCCTCGCAACGGGGTCAAATCCGCTGATCCCCCGAGTGCCAGGCGTGGACTTGGGCAACGTGTTTGCGGCCAAGAAAGACGCCGGCTATTTGCAGGGCCTGCAACAAGCGCTTGAGCACGCAAGGAACGTTGTGATCATCGGCGGTGGCTTCATCGGCCTGGAGTTTGCCGATGAGCTCTCGAAGCTCGGCAAGCTGAGGAGTCTTTCCGTGGTGGAGTTGCTTCCTCACTGCCTCCTTCTAGCCTGCGACAGCGAGGTGTGTATTAAGGTGGAGGAGAAACTGAGCAACGAAGGAGTGACCATCATCGCGGATAGAAAGGCCGAGGCCATTCGCGGCAACGGCAAAGTTGAGTCTGTGGAGCTTGACGACGGGCGACAGCTCAAGGCGGACCTCGTCATCCTCGGAATAGGCGTCACTCCCAACGTTGCACTCGCTCGTGATGCGGGGCTGAGTGTGGATGAAAAGGCCGGGGTGGATGTGGATGATTACATGAGAACGAACGATCCTCATATCTTTGCTGCAGGGGACTGCACACGGAAAAGGTGCTTCCTCACGGGCAAGACATCCATGCTCCGCTTGGCTTCCATCGCAACGATGGAGGCGAGGGTAGCCGCCATGAACCTGTTCGTGCGCAGGCAGCGTGCGCCCTGTCCTATCGGCGTTTTCGGTACGGTCGTGGGGGACCTCGCAATCGCCTCGGCAGGTTTCACGGAAAGGACGGCCAAAGAGGAAGGGATTGAAGTTCTCGTAGGTGAAGCAACCTCTCTGGACAAACACCCGGGAACACTGCCCGGAGCGCAGGAGCTGACCGTGAAGCTGATCTTTATGAAGGACAGCGGAAAGCTGATAGGCGGGCAGGTTTACGGAAGCGACAAGGCCGGCTACGTCGTCAATTGCATTGGTTCTCTCATACAGCACGGGATGCGAGCGGATGAAATAGCGGTCTTCCAAATGGGGACCCATCCCAAGCTCACCCCTTCGCCCATCGCGCACCAAATCGAGAATGCCGCTGAGCTGGCGCTCGCAAGCAGTCTACAAAGGTAGGTGCTAACTCAAACTGAGCGGTTCGCGAGGCCTGAACGGCCGTGCAGAAGTTGGCCGGGGGACCGATGGGGACAGGCTGCTTTTCTACGCTTTCTCCCCTGGTTATGCGCCCTCGTCTTTCGGTACTCCGGAAAGTCGGGCGGTGAAGACGCCGCCGGGTTTCCGCGTGACGGCGCCCTTGATGGTCAGGGTGGTCATGGCCGCGGTGACCTGATGGGCCGACCGGCGACAGGGCCCCGCGACGGGCGGCCGCGTCGATCCCGCGAGCCCCGGCCCGGTGTACACATTGGAACTCCGTCCGGGACGCCTTCTCGCGGCTCTGGCAGCGGGCGGAAGAGGCCGCGTGAATCTCCCCCCGCTATGCTAACGTCCTGCGTGACCGGCGGCAGTCCGCTCGCACGTGCTGTTGGGCGCCCTCAGGGATCGCCTGCAGCGACTGGTCCGGCGCCTACGTCCACTCGCGTCGCCACGCCGAACGGTTGTAGATCTGCTGGAAGCCCATGGACAGATACAGCCGCTTGTTGGTTCCGACATAGGCTACCGTGGCGCCCTGCTGGCCACAACGCCGGATGCCCTCAAGCACAGCGGCGCTCGCAAGGCCCATTCGCCGGTAGTCCGGATCGGTGGCCACTGGTTCGACATAGGCTATCCTGTGCACAGGCTCATACCACATGCCGCAGTAGGAGACGAACTGGCCGGTGGGCGCCTCGACGACGATGTTCAGATCCTTCCTGAAGTTCGGGGCGCTCTGCATGAATCTGCGGTGCTCTATGCCGTCAGCCGGCGGATTGTCGCCATGGTTGAATCCCCGCCACATCGCTGTGTGGACCTTCACCAGATCGTTGTCGTCCGCAAGTGACTTGAGACGGAAACCGTCGGGCAACGTGATCTCCGGAAAAGGATCAGGAATGATGAAGTGCGACATCGGCTCTCCCCACGTCTGTTTGACGTAGCCCCGTTCTGTGGCCAGGCACTGAAACCGGTCGTCACGGTCGTTAATGAGGATAGTGAGTACCTTGGCGCTGTCCTCGCATTTGTGGAGATGTTTCTCGGCATAGGTGAGCATGTCGTTCTTCAGGGCACTGTGGTCGGGGGCGACCTCGAAGTAGGCCAGGCCCATCTTCTCCTCCGGGTGCACCACAGCTACGATCTGACCACCCGTTTCCCAGATTCCGATGACGCTGAAGTCATACTCCCCGATCAGGGAGTGCTTCAGGTAGTGCATGTACTCCCATCGCGGCCCAAGCCAGTTGACGTGGTCGGCCGTCGTGTCGTATGTCCTGATGAGGAACTGCCCCACCTTGTCGAAGTCAGTTTCCCGCGCGTAAGGTCGAGTCTTGATGTCCATGGTGTCTGCCGTGTGGCCGAACTTGTTGTTCTGCACAACATCTCCATTTGCCGGAGATCGAAGCTGAATCGACCGTTCAGTCTGCCAAGGGCCAGCAGCGACGTCAACCCATGGCATGGGTGAGATAGGAGATAGGGTAGGAGATAGGGGAGATAGGGGACAGGCTACTTTTCAGGACGAGATAGGGGACAGGCTACTTTTCAGGTGACACTTGGTTGGTGGAGGAGATAGGGGACAGGCTACTTTTCAGGTGAGATAGGGTGAGATAGGGGACAGGCTACTTTTCAGGACGAGATAGGGGACAGGCTACTTTTCAGGTGACACTTGGTTGGTGGATGGGCTCTGATAGGCCGAGCAGGAAGGACGACCACGGAATCCGGCGGGTCAGTTGACCCGCCCTACGTGCTGCCCAGGCGGGCCGCCTCAACCATCGGGGCGGTTCGACCGGGCGGTGAAGACGCCGCCGGGTTTCCGCGTGACGGCGCCCTTGATGGTCAGGGTGGTCATGGCCGCGGTGACCTGATGGGCGGGCAGGCCCGAGCGGCGGATCAGCTCGTCCAGCGGCAGCTCCGCCGCGGAGAGGTGCCGCATCAGCTTCCGCTCGAGGTCGGTCAGCTCGACTTTCGGCCGGGGCGGCGCGGCCGCGGCCAAGGCGCCTTCCTCGACGAGGGTCTCACCGACGCGGTCGAGGGCGTTGAGGATGTCCTCCAGGTCCTGGACCAGGGCGGCGGCGCCGTCGGCGATGAGCTGGTTGGTGCCCTGGCTGAAGGGCGAGTCCACCCGCCCGGGCACGGCGAAGACCTCCTTGCCCTGTTCGACGGCCAGCCGGGCGGTGATCAGCGAGCCGCTGCGGCGGGCCGCCTCCACCACCAGCGCGCCCAGCGACAGCCCGGAGATGATGCGGTTGCGAATGGGGAAGTTGCCCGCCTTCACGTCCGTGCGCATGGGCAGCTCCGAGAGAACGGCCCCGCGGCCGTCGGCGACGATCCGCTCGAAAAGCTCCTTGTTCTCGGGCGGGTAGAGGTTGCACAGCCCGCAGCCCATGACGGCGATGGTCCTGCCGCCGGCCGAGAGCGCCCCGCGATGGGCGGCCGCGTCGATCCCGCGAGCCCCGCCGGAAACCACGGTGAAGCCGGCCCGCCCCAGCAGCCCGCCGAAGCGCTCGGCCTGCTCCAGGCCGTAGTAGGTGCACCGGCGCGAGCCCACGACGGCCAGGGCGACCGCGTCCGTCGGCAGCAGCTCGCCGCGGACGTACAGCACCGGCGGAGGGTCGGGAAGGTTCTTCAGCGCCGGCGGGTAGGCGTCATCTTCCAGGCACAGGATGCCGGCGCCGTGGGCCTCGGCGAGGGCAAGCTCTTCGTCGACGGCTTCATCGTCCACGGCCGCGATGGCCGAGGCGATCTTCTCGCCCACGCCCTCGACCCGCCGCAGCTCCGCCGGCGCCGCCGCCGCGGCCGGGGCCACGCCGCCGAAGTGATCCACCAATCGCCGGAAGATCACCGCCCCCACGCCGGAGGCAAGGTGCAGCCGCAGGTACATCCGCTGCTGAGACCGAGGCTCGGCCATCCGCCACTCCCCAACTTCAAGGACTCGCCGCATAAATTAGCACGGACAGGGGGGAAAGGCGAGGGTCGCCCCACAAGCCGTCGGGCACGAAGGAGAAACCAAGGCTACCGCGCTCGCGGCCCACACAAAGGCCGGCGGCTAAAGCCCGCGGCCCGGCCCGGCGCGGCTCGATCGAACCAGGCTTACTCCGGCCTGCGCCGGATAAGGGCGATCGCCCCCAGCGTCAGCAGCAACATCGTCGCCGGTTCGGGGATGGGCGCGCCGCCAGTGCCGCAGCCGCCTGCGGCGAGCCCCTTCGAGCCGTAGTTGTCCGCCCAGAGGGTGTAATCTCCGCCGTCGACGAAACCATCGCCACTGAAGTCCCCTTGCTGCCAACCGCCGGGCTGGTTGTAGTTGTCGGCCCAGAGAGTGTAGTCGCCACCATCCACCATCCCGTCCAGGTTGGCATCGCCGGGGACAGGATCGGGGTTGACGATGAAGTTGGAGCCGTCGTCGCTGTCGAGATACAGCCAGAACTCGCCGGCGGGAAGAGCCCAGGGGTCGTCGCTGATCGTCAGCCCGTCGGGGGCGCGGGCAAAGCACTTGATGTAAGTCGCCCCGGCCTCCCAGTTGCCCTCGGCCAGCTCGGGCGGAGTCCACGAGGTGGCGTCCTTGGGCAGGTCCGGGCTTTCGTATTCCAGGCCGGGGTCTGAATAGCACGTCACGTAGGCAAAGACCTCGTCGAGGTCGGGGTCGGTCGGGTTGCCGGACCACGACCATTGGACGGTCACGTTGGCGGGGGTGGGCGAGTCGGCGGGCAGGGGATAGGTGATGATCGGGAGCGCATACCAATCCTCCTCGGCGATGCTGGGAAAGCTGATGGTGCAGACCGTCTGTGTTGCCTGCCCGGCGTCCCACGTAAGCGTCCAGTTGGCGGAAATCTGGGTGGCCAGCTCGGCCCAGCTCAGCTCGTCGTAGTCGTAACCGAAGGTGCCACCGGGCTCCCAGCCTTCGCCGGCGTCATAGACCAGCGGGTAGGTGCCCGAGGGGGTGGTAAGCTGCCCCGAGGTGGCGCCGATCTTGTAGGCGTCCACGTCCACGTCGTACAGCAGCTCTCCTTCAGTGGTCGCGTACTTGGCCACAAGCACCTCGAGATCGTTGACCGGATCGCCCATACTGGTCGAAGCCGGGGGACAAACGACCAGTCCAGTTGCGACAAGGAAACTGAGCGCACGACCCATAACCGCTCCTCCTTATGAAGTATCGTACTCGCTTGGAGCCGTCGGCCGGAGACGCTCCCGGCCGCAGTGAACACAATGCCCCTTCGGTAAGCGATTACACGGTAAGCGATAAGTGCGATTTTGTCAAGGACAGGCTGGCGCGGACAACGCCCCGGCGCGCCCGCGCCGGGGCGTTGTCATTCACCAAGCGTCCGGGGCCAGCGGCTACTTGCCCGGCACCGCCGCTGGCCGGCGGACCGCCCGGCCCACCAGGGCCCGCTTGAAGCCCAGCAGCATCGGGCTGGCGATCGCGACCGAGGAGTACGTGCCGAAGACGATGCCCACCAGCAGGGCGTAGGTGAAGGCGTGGATGCCCGCCCCGCCGAAGATGTACATCACCACCACCGCGATCAGGGTGGTGGCGGTCGTCAGCAACGTCCGGCTGAGGGTCTGGTTGATGGAGCGGTTGATGGTCTGCTCGTCCACGCTGGCCAGCTTGCCGCGGTTCTCGCGGATGCGGTCGAAGACGACGATGGTGTCGTTGACGGAGTAGC